>NZ_BAABKB010000016.1:0-642406 GCF_039543605.1 Streptomyces siamensis
TTGACGACCTCGATGACGGTACCGGTGACGATGCCGTCCTCTTCCTTGATCTTCTCGATGGTGCCCCAGGCACGCTCGTACTGAGCGCGCTTCTTCGAGAGGATCAGGCGGCCTTCCTTGTCCTCCTTCTGGAGAACGAGGGCTTCGATCTCGTCACCGACGGCGACAACCTCGTTCGGGTCGACGTCGTGCTTGATCGAGAGCTCGCGGCTCGGGATGACACCTTCGGTCTTGTAACCGATGTCGAGCAGGACCTCGTCCCGGTCGACCTTCACGATGACGCCGTCGACGNCACCGATGTCGTTGACCGCGACGGCCGGCACGGTGGCCTGCACCGGCTGCACGGTCGCCGCCGTGGCAGGCCGCGCCGCCCCCGGACGGCTGTGCGCGGCAGCCTGCCAGGATGCGGAAGCGTGGACGGAGACGGCGCCGGACGCGCCGTGCCGGCGGTGCGGCCGGTAGGACGACGGGACGCCGTGCCAGCTGTCACCACCTCGGTCGAGGAGGTTTCTGCACACCGTGTAGGAGGCAGTGACCAGGCGTGCGACGGGATGGTCGGCGCCGACCAGGTCGGTGACGGCACGGCATTGCCATCCCAGGTCCTGGAAGATCTGTGCCGACCGGGTGTGTTCGGTGGTCGTGCGCACGCATTCGAGGCGTGCCACCGCGAGGTTCCCGGTCGCGGCGAGGGACTGCGGGTGGCAGGCGCCGAGACGGCGGGACAGGCGCGTGCTGATGAAGGCCAGCTGGGTGGTCGCCCGGTCCAGGCGTGCCGTCGACCGGGCGGCCCGCGCGCACTCGACCTGCACGGCGGCCAGCTTGCCCTGCACCACCAGGGCGCGGGGATGGTCGGCTCCGAGCATGGCGGACAGACGCTGGCTCGCTGCTTCCAGGACTCCCGCCGCGTGTTCCAGCCGGTCGCTGGACTGCGCGTCGCGGGCCGACTCGAAGTACGCGAGGGCGAGTTGGGCCACGATCAGATAGCCCTGCGGGTCGCGGCTGTCGAGGGCCGCGAGGGCGGCCAGCGACGCGTCGCGCAGCTCGGTCATGGGCGCGTCGTCGACGTCCTGGGGCTTCTCACGGCGGGCCAGGCTGACGCGTACTCCCGCCAGGAGCTGGCGGATCCCGGCCGGTGGCATGCCGGGCGCGGCGTCGAGGTGGCCCTCGGCCTGGGTCAGCCAGTGGGCCGCCTGCGTCGGCTGCGTACGGGCGCTTATGGCGGCGAGGTTGGCCAGAGCCCGGAGCCGGGACCAGCCCGGCCGGCCGGCGCCGCCGGGCCGAGGAGCCGGTGGTGTTGCGGGCCGAGCGCCGTCCTCCTGCGCCGCAGCAGGGCTTTCGGCGCCGGCTGTGCTGTCCTGCTCGATTCCGCGAGGGGGTAGGACCGCGTCCGTCTGATCGCCCGCCAGCAGTTGCTGCGCCTCTTCCGGGCGGCCGAGGCAGGTGAGCAACACCGCGCACCGGTTGGGGTCTCCGCCCGGTGGGCGTCCCTGGGGCGGGTGGGTCACGAGCTGCTTCACCAGGGCGTACGAGGCGTCGTTCACCCCCATCTGGTACAGCAGCCAGGCCAGCCGCATCACGGATGCCAGGTCGTCGTCGCCGTAGGCGGGGAACTTCCCCTCGGCCCACCGGGCCGTGAACGTCCTCAGCGCATCGGGCACCGTGACTCGGCGGGCATCACGCAGTGCCGCCTCAGCACACGCGACAGCCTCTTCGTACGAGTCGATCATGCCTCCTCACCCCCCTTGTCGCCGCCGAGTGACCCGTGTGCGCCCAACGCCTCCGTGAGGTCGTCGAGCAACCGTAGACGGAACCCGTCCAGGTCCAGTGGGTCGACCAGCCCGCTGTCGCCCAGGTGGTCGAGAAATTTGAGTGAGTCCTCCGTCCGGGCACAAAGCTGGGCCACCACCGGGTCCCTGATGTCCTGAGGAGACCACGAGGCGACCTCTGCCTTGGGGGATATGTCCAAAGTGGCAGTACTGGAACCCCCATCGGTGCAAACTGGAGGGGATTGAGGGTGTGTTCCGGCGCGCGTCTGCGCGCCGTGCGCCTGCCCGGTGCCGGGGACCACGACCGCTTCCTCGGACGGGGCGGCCGTGGCCGGATGGGCCGGCGGGAGTCCCGTGCCGGTCAGCCATTGCGCCAGACTCAGGGCGGACAGCCCGGGGAACGCTTCCATCGCGCTGTCGATCGCCGTGGCGATCATTCCGTCCGGCGCGCTGGGCGCGGCCGAGCGCGGGGAACTGGACCCCATGAGCACGCCGACCAGCGTCTGCTCGGTGTCCTCGGTCGCTCTCTCGACGGGCCCGCCGCCGAACGCGCTGTAGTCCTTGGCCGGTCCGTCCAGCACCAGTTGCAGAGTCGTACGGCACGGGGCGTCCTGCGCGTGGTCGTGCACGACGCCGTCCACCGTGCCGTGCAACGGGCGCCGCACGCGCGGGGGAGTGTAGGGAGCCAGCCAGTCGTCACCCTTGACGACATGATCCATGCGCGGGGTGGGCAGAACCTGGCTCGGCGGGGCCACCACCAGGATCAGGGCGAGGCCGGCCTCTGGCTGGAGGTCGACGACGCGCCCCTCCAGCTCCACCGGTTCTTCGCCGGCCAGCTCCAGGACCAGCGTGGAGCCGCCGTCGAGCGGCTGCACGCACTCGAGGAGTGTCATGACGAAGAAACGGGTGATGAAGAAGCCGCCGCCCAGCACGGCATCGTGCTGACACAGATCGACCCAGTACTCGTCTTCGTTCATGAGTCCCTCAGGTCCGTTCGCGTACGGTCGGCCGTGGGCCGGAAACCTCAACTGTTCGTGCACCCGCTTTCCGTAGGCGCCTTGGATGTATGCCACCCACAACGCTGCCTCGTGCCCCACTGGTTCCGCTCCGACCCGCGCAGATGGAGTGAAGGCGCATGGTGGTGAGGCAGGCGCACAACGGGGCGTGAACGTTCCTCATGCACGCCTCCTGCCATTCACACGCGCCCCAGGGCGCGGCTGGCGCCCGAGATCACGGCGGTCGCCAGCAGCCAGCCGGACACGATCAGGAAGACGGCCACGGCCTTGTCCCAGCCCGCGGGATCGAAGGCCGAGCGGTAGCCCAACGAGACGACGGGCACCAGGAGGTCCACGCAGTACAGCACCGGATCGAAGGCCCGCTGGCCCGATCCGCCCACAGGGGCGGGCGCGCGCACCGAGAACCAGGACGAGCCCGCAGCCACCAGGGCCAGCAGCCACAGCAGCGCCCGCCGCGGGGCGTATCCGTAGCCGAACAGGACGTCCTGCACGGTGCCCCAGATCCGGCCGGTGAGGCGGTCCCCGCGCCGCAGGTGCCGCTCCCGCGCGTGCCGTACGGTCCGCGCCGCCCGCTCGTCCCCGGAGGACTGGTAGGAGAGCGCCAGCTGTTCGAAGACGCCGACCCCCGCCTCCTGGTCGAGGGCGAGCCAGCCGAGCCGGCCCTTCACGTCCAAGGGCGAGGTGGACCCGAGGCGCTTGTAGACGAGCCCCTCGATGTCGAGGTTGCCCGCTCGGGGCCAGGCGGACGGATCGTCGACGAGCGCGCCCACATGGGCGTCGCGCAGGACGATCCGTCCCTCGGGGGCGCCGCGCAGATCGAGACGCAGCCGCGGAGTCGTCAGCCGGCCGAGGACGAGCCCCGCGTGCGGACCGGCGAGGGTGGCGTCGTGGAAGGTGACCACCGACTCGACGGTCGCCCCGCGCAGCAGGACCTGACCGCTCGTGTGGAAACCCCAGTCCGCGTAGAACCCCCTACCGCAGGCCAGTCCGGTGGCGTCCAGGCCACCGACCCGCGCGCCGTTCAGGCCGAGCGCGTGACCGACCCTCGCGTCGCGCAGATACAGCGCTCCGGTGGCGGTCAGCGACTGCCCCTGCACGGCGCCCTCGACCCGCAGCCGGGGAGCGAAACAGGACCAGGGGCCCGTGGAGAACAGCGCCAGTTCCTCGGCCACCAGATTGCCGGCGATCCTCGCGTCCGCGAGCCGCAGCGGCGCCTCGGCGGACGCCTCCGCGACCCGGCGCGGCGCCCGCACCCCGTCGCGGACGGGGCGCGCCTCGGCACCCAGCGGGACGGGCCTGCCGGGCTCCCCGCCGATACGGCAGCCGGCCAGCCGTACATCGCCCTCGACCGCGAGACCGTCGGCCACCAGTGCGGGAAGACGTGAGGCGCCGAGATCCAGCGACCCCGCCGAAAGACCCCGCAGATCAAGCGAGTCGGTGAAGCGGCACTCCACGAACTCCAGTCCGAAGGCGAGTTGTCGGTGTGTCAGATCCACCGGCCCGACCACGCGCGCACCCCGCAACCGGAACGGACCCGATGCCGGATCGTGGCCGACCACCGCGGCCTCCAGCCTGCTCGCCCTGATGGGCCTTCCGGCCGCCGCCGCACGCTGCAGCCGGGTCATGTCGTCACGCCGCGCCATTGCCAGTTCCCCCGATATGTTCCGCAGGCATATCACCACAACCCGAGCCGCGGCGGGACCGGTTCGGACAGACTGGGCCGATGAGCGCATGCACCTACTTCGGTGACGACGCGGCGGCCGCACTGGAGCAGTGGCAGCGCGGCGGGCCCACGCTGGACTTCGTGGAAGCGCTGCCGGACGGCGGCAGCGGAGCACGGCTGGCCGTCTTCCACCACGACGGGGACGCGGACCACCCGGAACACAAGCTGCTGATCAAACTCTGCGCTCCGGACGAAGGCGCCGTCACCGAACCGTACGACCTGGACATCGCATGGAGGTCGGGTCCGTCGTTCGACAAGGGGGCGCGTACGTTCGACTTCCCGGAACGCCGGCTCGTCCGGCAGGTCTACCCGCCGCTGGCGGTGGCGGACACCTGGCTGATGTTCCTCGGCATCGCCCTCGACGACCGCGGTGATCACGAACTGACCCCGCTCAGCCGGCTCACCTCCTCCACGGAGCGTGCCGGCGTCGCCGCCGCCGTCATCCGATCGGTGCTCAGCGAATGGAACCCGGATCCCGGTGCCGATCACTCCATGACGGCCCTGGAATTCCTGCGCAGGGCGCTCGGCCACCGGGCGGCCCCGGACAGCGCACTGGCGCGCACGGCGACCGGCCTGCTGGGCGCCGACGCGCAGCGCCCGCGCATCACGCTGCCGGGCCGTTCCGCGTCCCTGCCGAACCCCCTGTGCTTCGAGGGCTCTGCGCTGGCCGGGCTGAAGCCGCCCACCGTCGCCCTGGGGCGCGCCCACTACGACCTGCACCCCGGCAACATCATGGTGGAGACGATCCCCGCACTCGTCCCCGACGCCCATCGCTTCGTCGACCTGTCACGCTTCCAGCAACAGGGCCTGCTGGCACGGGACCCGGCCCACCTGACGCTGTGCCTGGTCTGCGACTACCTCCCCGAACTGGGCGATCGCGCCCTCGACGACCTGGTCGAACTCCTCGTCGCGGACGCGCCACCCGACCCGAACGAGGACCTGCTGCCCGCCGGCCTGCACACGATGGTGCGGCAGACCCGCTCCGCCCCGGACGAGTGGCGCCACCGCAGGCGCTATTCCCTGACCGACTGGCGCCCCCAGTACCTGCTGGCTCTTCAGGCCTGCGCCCTGATGTTCGTCACGCGTCGCACCACCGAGCGCGAACGACGCTGGTTCCTGGAACTGGCCGCCCACGCCTGCGCCGCCTTCGAAGGTGTGGCCAAGCCGGTGCCCTCGGCACCCCAGCCGCCTCCTGTGTCCCCGACCGAAGACGCCACGCCGTCGCGCCCCGCGACGGAAACTCCGCGGCCCACTGCTGTCCGGACGGAACTCGAACGCCTACGACCACAGTTGGCCCATGCTCTGGGCCGCCTCTCCGACCTACGCTTCGACCGCGTCCTCGACGAGAACCTGCGCACGGTCATCCACCGGTGCGAGCGGCTGGAACGACTCGCCGCCCCGAGCTCCGCCGCATCCGCCGACGAAGCGGACGACCCACCGTGGCGTCCCGTGCTGTCAACGGCCCGCGCTCTGCGGGAGCTCCGGAACGGTGGTGACGCCCGACAGGACGATGTCGAGCGGGCCAGGGAGCAGTTTCTCGTCGCGCTGAGCGCCCTGCTGGACGACGGGCCGAACATCGGAACGCCTCGATCGAGCCTTCGATAGGGTCCCGATCATGAGCGTTGAGGTGCAGGTCGTCCGTGAGGCGACCGACGAGGTGGTCGGGGCGGTCGCCCGCCTGTTGCCGCAGCTTTCGAGCACGGCGAAGGAACCCGACCGTGAGTCGGTGACGGAGCTGCTGCGCAGTGATGCCAACTCGCTGCTGACGGCCCGGATCCAGGGCCAGGTGGTCGGCATGCTCACCCTGATCACGTTTCCGTTGCCGTCGGGCCTGCGCTGCCGGATCGAGGATGTCGTGGTCGACGAGACGGCCCGAGGGCACGGCGTCGGAGCAGCCTTGACGGCGGAGGCACTGCGCCTGGCCGAGGCGGCCGGGGCGCGGACGGTCGACCTGACCTCCCGTCCGTCCCGCGGGGCGGCGAACCGACTGTACGAGCGTCTGGGATTCCAGGGGCGCGACTCCAAGGTCTATCGCTTCGTCGTGCAGTCGTAGGCGGCGCAGCGGACACGGTGCGAGGCGGGTTGTCGCAGGGCTCGTCATGCCCCTGCGCGGATGATCCGCGTGCCCGGGGCGGCGGGGAACCTCGCGGCGGAGCGGACAGGACCGTCGTGGAAGGACATCGCCCCGGCTCAAAGCCCACGGGGTGATGAGCCGGTGCGTCGCGGGCGGACGTGACCCACGTGCCCAGCCCGCTTCGGCCGCGCCGCTCCAACGGCGCCCGGGGGAGCGGCGGGTGAGGCTCCGGGGCCTGTAATGAGCGAGTAACGGCCTCCTCCTAGCGTCCGTGCTCCCCCGTTCCGTCCCTGGAGGAGCACCCCCGATGCACCTGTCCCGATCGCCCCGGCGCGCTGTCGCCGCGTGGGCGGCGGCCGCGCTCACCGCAGCGGCCCTGATGACGGGGCTGCCGCGCGCGGCAGCCGACTCGTCGCCGCCGGCCGAGAGCCCGAAGGTCGACTCCGCGTTGCGTGACGCGGTCGCAAACGGTCGAGAAGCGTCCTTCTTCGTCGTCCTGAAGGCACAGGCCGATCTCTCCGCGGCCCGCGCCAAGCACACGCACGAGGCCAGGACGACGGCCGCGTTCAAGGAACTGCGCGCGAAGGCCACGGACAGCCAGCGCTCGCTCACCGCCTACCTGGACAAGAAGAAGGTGGGCCACAAGGACTTCTGGACAGCCGACGCCGTCCATGTCACCGGCGACACGCCAAGGCGTACGAGCCGCCGCTCACCAGCCGCGGTGGAAGTTCGCAACAGGCCCATGACGAGCCAGGGTGGGGGGTGCCTGCGCACGGTGCGGGTGCCCGGGGGACACCCCCACCGTGCGGAGGGCGGGGCGCGGCCGACGGCGCCGCGCCGGATCCCGTCAGACGGGGAGCCGCTCCAGCAGCGCCGTGAAATCCGAGCCGGGCGGCAGCGTTCCGAAGGCGAGGCCCCGGTCCCCGGAGAGACGTGACGCGCAGAACGCGTCGGCGACCGCGGCCGGCGCGTGCCGGACCAGCAGCGAGCCCTGGAGCACCAGGGCCGCCCGCTCGATGACACGGCGGGCGCGCAGCGGAGCGTCCTCGGTCAGGACGAGTTCGCCCTGCAACTCCCGCCAGGCGGTGTCGAGTCGGTGATCGGCACCGGCCGCCGCCTCGATCTCGGCACGGAACGCCTCCAGCGACTCGGGCTCCCGGGCCAGGGCACGCAGCATGTCGAGGGCGTTGACGTTGCCGGAGCCTTCCCAGATGCCGTTGAGCGGGGCCTCGCGGTACAGGCGCGGCATGCCAGAGGCCTCGTCATATCCGTTGCCCCCGAGGCATTCCAGGGCCTCGGCCACGGCGGCGGGCTGACGCTTGCACACCCAGTACTTGCCGACCGCCGTGGCAAGACGCAGGAAGGCGCGCTCCTGGGCGTCGCCGCGCTGGGCCCGGTCCGTGGCCCCGGCCAGCCGCAGCGCGAGCGTGGTCGCGGCCTCCGACTCCAGGCCCAGGTCGGCCAGCACATTGCGCATCAGGGGCTGGTCCACGAGCCTGGCGCCGAACACCGTGCGGTGGCGTGCGTGGTGAGCGGCCTGGGCGAGCGCGGCGCGGGTCCCGGAGGCGGAGCCGAGCACACAGTCGAGCCGGGTCATGGTCACCATGTCGATGATGGTGCGCACACCCTTGCCCTCGTCCCCGACGAGCCAGGCCACGGTGTCGTCGAACTCGGGCTCGCTGCTCGCGTTGGAGCGGTTGCCGAGCTTGTCCTTGAGCCGCTGGATGCGGAAGGTGTTGCGGCTGCCGTCGGGCAGGACCCGCGGGACGAGGAAACAGGACAGTCCGCCAGGTGCCTGCGCGAGGACGAGGAACAGGTCGTTCATCGGCGCGCTGGTGAACCACTTGTGCCCGCGCAACCGCCAGGTCCCGTCGGGCTGTTCGGCGGCCGTGGTCGTGTTGGCGCGCACATCGGTGCCGCCCTGCTTCTCCGTCATGCCCATCCCGGCGAGCAGGCCGCGCTTGTCGGCGGGGGTGCGCAGACCGGGGTCGTAGACACGGCTGGTGAGCAGCGGCTCGTACGCCTTGGCGAGATCGGGGGTGTGGCGCAGCGCCGGGACCACCGCATACGTCATGGACACGGGGCAGCCGTGTCCGGCCTCGGCGCTGCTCCACACCATGAACCCGGCGGCGCGCGCCACGTGCGCGCCCTCCCGCTCGTCGGCCCAGGCGCTGCCGCCGAGCCCCTCGCCGATCGCCGCGTCCATCAGCGCGTGGTACGAGGGGTGGAAGTCGACCTCGTCCACGCGGTGGCCGTAGCGGTCGTGGGTGCGCAGCACCGGCTCGTACCGGTTGGCCTCCTCCGCCCAGCGCTGCACCTCCTCGCTGCCCGTGCGGCGGCCGAGCCGGTGCAGGTCGTCCAGGTACCAGGCGGCACCCTCGCGGCGCACGCCCTCGATCAGCACCGGGTCGTCGGCGACGTCGTGCCCGGCCAACGGCGGCGGCTGGTTGGTCACTTCGTGCGTCACGGCGGCAGGGTGGCTGCGCGGTGCGGGCGTGGACATCGGGCCTCCTGGGAGCGGGTCGGGTCAGACGGACGGGGCGCCCGCGCAGCGCAGGGCCATGGCCCTGAGCTCTGCGAGGAGCTCGTCGGTGGCGTCTTCGTCGGGTGCGCCGAGCGGGTCGACGAGCACCTCGCCGATCGCGCCGGTGAGCGCGGCGGCGGTGATCTCGCCGTTCTGGGCGGGCAGCAGCCCCGCCGTCATGCCTTCGCGGACCACTTCCGCGAACAGGGCGCGGTAGCGGCGGCGGAAGTCGAGGCGCTCGGCGCCGACGGCGGGTTCGGTCGGCGCGGCGAGCAGCGCGTAGGCGAGTCCGCGGTTCTCCAGCGCGCGACGGGCGAAGACCTCCACGCCGTGGGCGAGCCGTTCCACGGCCGTGCCGGGTCCGTCGAGCACCTGCCCCAGCACCTCCACCTCGCGTCCGGCCGCGCGCCGGAACACCTCGACGGCGAGGGCCGACTTGGACGCGAAGTGCTGGTAGACCGAGCCCGCCGCGATCCCGGCCGAGTCCGCGACAGCGGTCACCGACGCCTGCGACCAGCCCACCTCGGCGACGACCGCGGTGGCGCAGGCCACGAGGTGGTCCCGGGCGGCTTCGAGCCGTCGGACTTCGGCGGGGGTCTTGCGATAGGGCATGCAAGAAGTGAACCATCATTCAGAGTTTCCCGCTACGGCCCTGAGCCCGGCCTGACTCGTCCGAGGTGCAGACGTCCCGGGCCGACTCGCGAGTACGTACGTGGTCGCGCCGCGGCGAAGTACGGCGGGACAGGGCTCCGAGGACGGGGAAACGCCGTGGGCCCGGCCGGCGCCGCCGATGAGGCGGAGCCGGCCGGGCCCAGAGACGGTGATGTTCGATCAGGCTCGGGTCGACGCCACCGCCGACGCGGACACGGAGGCAGGTGCGGTTCCCGGAGCGGACTCGGCGGCGATGCGCCGCAGGTGGTACGTCCGCAGCCGCAGGGTGCACCAGATGCCGATGACGGAGACCGCCATGAGCGCGGACGCCGGGGGCCAGTAGGCGCCTCCGGCCAGGGACGACAGCCAGACCGCGGTGACCGGTGCGAAGCCGGCGAAGACCAGGTTGCAGATCTGGTAGGAGAGCGAGATGCCGGTGTAGCGGACGTACGGGGCGAACCCGTCGGCCAGGATGGCGGCGATCGGCCCGTACAGCGCGGACATCACCAGGCGCATGGCGAGCATCATCAGGTAGATCAGTACGACGCTTCCGCCGTCCATGACCATGAACTGCGGGATCGCGAGGAGTACGACGCCCACGAGGCCCGCGACGACGACCTTGTGCGCGCCGATCCGGTCGCCCAGGAGCGACAGGAACGGGGTGACCACGAGTTCCAGGAACGCGGCCAGGGTGAGGCCGTTGAGGAGCATGGACTCCGAGAGGTGCAGGTCGTCGGTGCCGTAGGAGAGCAGGTAACTGGTCACGACGTAGTAGCCGCCGGTCGCGGTGGCGAGCGCGAACACGCCCGTGAGAACCGTCTTCCAGCTCTTGTGCAGCACCTCGGCGACGGGCAGCCTGCGATCGCCCTGCTCGGCCCGGTCGGCGTGGATGTCGTCCATCACCGGGGAGTCCTCCAGCTTGGTGCGCACCACCAGGCCGATGGCGACGAGGACCGCGGAGGCGAGGAAGGGCACCCGCCATCCCCAGCTGTCGAACGCCTGGTCCCCGAAGAGGTTCATCAGACTGAAGGCGCCGGTGGAGAGCAGGGCGCCGACGGAGGAGCCGAGCTGCGCGAAGGAGCCGAAGAACGTGGCCTTGCCCTCGGGCGCGTTCTCGACGGCGATGAGCACCGCGCCGCCCCACTCGCCGCCGATCGCGATGCCCTGGACGAGGCGGAGGGTGATCAGCAGGACGGGGGAGAGGACCCCGACCTGTTCGTAGGTGGGCAGCAGGCCGATCGCGAACGACGCGATACCCATCATCAGGAGCGTGATGACCAGGGTCTTCTTGCGGCCGACGCGGTCGCCGATGTGGCCGAACACGATGCCGCCGAGCGGGCGCAGCAGGAAGCCGACGGCGAAGGTCGCGAAGGAGGAGATGGTCTTCAGGGCCGTCGGCATGTCGGCGGGGAAGAAGACGTCGTCGAACACGATCGCAGCGGCGGTGGCGAAGGCGTAGAAGTCGTACCACTCGATGGACGTGCCGGCCAGGGCGGCGAGGGCCGATCTGAACGGGCTCTGCGGTGTGCGTGGGGTGGTGCGGTCCGACATGGGGACCTCCGGCAGGAAGCGGACTGGGGACAGGAGCGGGGGCAGGGCCTGGAGACGAGGGCCGGGCACCCGAGGTGGAGGGCCGGGCCGCCGGACCGGGAATCGAGGTCCGGAACACCCGGGGTGAAGCGGCGGGACACACGAGTGGGGCAGCGGACGCGGGTGGTGTCCACTCGCGCGTGTCCGGTCGGACGGCGCCGACGCGCTCGCCGGCCGGATCACGGACGGGAACGTCGGGCGCCGCGCGGGAGGTCAGCGCCCCGGCGCCGTCCAGGCCCGGCTGCCGCCGACCCAGGTCTCACGGACGCGGACGCCGGTCAGTTCCTCGGCGGGAACGGTCAGCGGGTCGGTGTCGAGGACGGTGAAGTCGGCGAGGAGGCCCGGCGCGAGAGCACCGACCGCCTTCTCGCGGTGCAGCGCGCTCGCCGCCGCAGCGGTGTGAGCGTGCAGCCCGGCCCCGACCGGCAGCCGCAGGGACTCGTCGCCCAGGACCGTGCCGAGCACGGTGCGGCGGGTCGCGGCGGCGGCGACCGCCTCCAGCGGGGCGGGCGGCGCGACGGGCGCGTCGGAGGAGAAGACGACCGGGACGCCCACCTCGGTACAGCGGCCGGCCGGGTTGTAGCGGTGGCCCAGCTCGCCTACGGCGGTCAGCGTGCCGTCGCCGGTGCGCAGGTGGTGCTGCGGCTGCATGACCGGGACGACGCCGAGCGAGCCCATGCGGTCGATCTGTTCGTCGGTGGGCAGTCCGCAGTGTTCGATGCGGTGGCGCATGCCGGGGCGGCGCCGATCGGCCTGCGCCTTCTCGATCGCGTCGAGCACCATGCCGATGGCGTAGGGGGACTGGGCGTGGGTGGCGGTCTGCAGGCCGGCCGCGTGGGCGCGGCGCACGATGTCCGCGTACTCCTCGACCGAGTGGTACAGCTGGCCGTGGTGACAGCAGTCGGCGGCATACCCCTCCGGGAAGTAGGCGGTCCAGCCGCCGAGCGTGCCGTCGGCGTAGAACTTCACGCCCTGCACGCGGAATCGGTCGTCGCCGAAGCCTCGTACGACGCCCAGCTCCAGCGCGGTGTCCAGCAGCGCGGAAGTCAGGTAGGCGGACACCCGCATCCGCAGACTGCCGTCGTGGTGGGCGCGCAGGTACGTCTCCATCTCCCGGCGCGAGACCTGGGCGTCGCCGATCGTGGTGACGCCCGCGGCGAGGAAGACCTCCTGGGCGTGCAGCAGATGGTCCGCCATGATCTCGTCGGGCTCGGAGAGGTGGAAGTTCGGTCCGTGGTTGCCGATCTTCACTCCGGCCGGGCCGGTGAGCAGATCGCAGGCCGCGTCCCACAGCTGCCCGTCGGGCTCGCCGCCGGGGAAGCGGCCGATGCTGCCGCCCTCGGGGGAGGGGGTGCCCGCGGTGATCCCGCAGGTGCGCAGCGTACGGGAGTTGACGACGCCGCCGTGGCCGGAGGCGTTCATCACGTAGACCTCGCGGTCGTCGGCGACGCGGTCCAGGTCGTGGCAGGTGGGATGGCGGCGTTCGGCGAGGCGGCGGTGTTCGTAACCGAAGCCACGGACCGGCACACCGGCGGGCAGGGTGCGTGCGGCCTCGCGCAGCACGTCGACCAGCGTGTCGATGTCCGGTACGCGCTCGGGCCGGAGGTCGACCCAGGCGAGAGCCTGCCCGTACATCACCGGGTGGCAGTGCGCGTCGACGAATCCGGGGTGCACGAGGCCGCCGTCCAGGGCGAGTTCCTCGTCGACCCGGCCGAGCGAGGCGCGGGCGTCCTCGACGGTGCCGACGTGGACGATGCGGTCGCCGCGGACGGCGAGCGCCTCGGCACGTACCGGCGTGCCGGCGGCGGCGACGGCGGCACCGGTGACGAGCAGGGTGCGCTCGGAGGACTCGGGGGGACGGGGCATGGCAGGCCTGCTTTCGACCGGGGAGGTACAGGAGGACGTCGACAGACGATTCGACTCGCTGAACCATAAAGAGCGAACGACTGATTGACCAGAGGGTCCACTGAAGAATTTTTGTAAGGTCGAATCGCTTCTCGGCTTACGTATCGACTGTCGGCACTCAGGGGTTGGTGTCGATCGGTCCTCTCGTCGCCCCGCTCGCCCGTCGTGCCGCGCCCGTGGTCGCCCGTCGTGCGTCGCCCCCGCGGTCGCCCGTCGTGCGTCGCCCCCGGTTGGTCTTGGTGCGCCGCCCCGACCGCCCCTCAGGCGGTCCGGAGTCCGAGGTCGTAGCGCTCCTTGACCAGCTCCAGATGCAGCCAGCTCTCCACCTCGCGCACCTCGGGCAGGGCGCGCATGTCCTCCAGCGTGGCGCGCACCGCGCCGAACGACTCCGCCGTGATGGTGCCGACCAGCTCCGCGCGGCCCAGGCAGGTCGACAGGAATGTGACCCTCTCGAACTTCGCCACCTGCTCGGCCACGGGTGCGGCCTGTCCGGCCACCCGCAGGCTGAAGCCGCAGAGGTAGCCCATGCCCAGCACGTCGGGCCGGACCAGCGCGACCACCTTGGCCACGCCGCCGTCCAGCAGTCGCAGGGTCCGCGAACGGGTCGCGCCGGCCGACAGCCCGACGCGTCCCGCCAGCTCCGCGAACGGCAGCCGCCCGTCCTCCTCCAGCTCGGCGAGGATGCGGTCGTCCAGCCCGTCCTGCACGGCGACCGTGGGCTCCTCGGGCAACAGGTACGGATCCTTCACGTGCCGGGTCGCCACCAGCGGATCCACGCTGCGGACCCCGGGCAGGGCACGGATGCGCTCGATGGTCCGCTCCAGTTCGGCGAAGCCCGCCGTGCGCAGTTCCGTCATGATCGACCGTCGTCCGCTGGTCAGCGTCACGAACGGGGCCTCCGGGAGCGTGGCGATCTCCCGCGCGACCGGGGCGGCGGGACCGTCGGTGTCGATGGCCAGATGGGCCGAGGCGGTCAGTCGCCGTACGGCCGGATGCACGATGGCCACGACGCGCACGGCCCCCGACTCCTGGAGCCGCTGGACCCGCATGCGGGTCGCCGGACGGGACAGGCCGACCCGCTGGGCCAGCGTCTCGTACGTCAGGCGGCCGTCCGTCTGCAGCTCCCGCACGATCGACAGGTCGGTCTCGTCGAGATCCACGTGAAGGTCCCCTCCGTTGGCTCGGTCTCCGCCCGGACCCGGGGCCGGGCGGCTGTTCGCTCATTGTCGGTCAGTCGGCGGGGTGCTCCGGCATCGCGGGGCGCGGTCGTCCGGTTGCCGCCGGAACAACCATCTCATCCGAGCTGGACAATGCATGCTGTCGAAACGTAGGTTCAGTGCCATATTGGCGAGCGAATCATTGATGGAGGATGGTGTGACGCGACCCGTCGCCGTGATCACCGACACGGGGGAGCTCGATCCCGAACCCGGAGTCGGACTTCTGGACGAGGCCGGATTCGAGGTCCGCGTCGTCGGCAGCCCCGACGCGGACGCGATCGCCGCCGCCGCTCATGACGCCGACGCCGTCATCGTGGGCTACGCCCGGATCGACGGCGCGCTGCTGGACCGGATGCCCAAGGTGCGGATGCTCGCCACCATGTCCGCCGGCCACGACATGATCGACACCGTCGAGGCCTCCCGCCGGGGTGTGTGGGTGGCCAACCTGCCGCACTCCGCCACCGAGGACGTCGCCGTCCACGCCCTCGCCCAGGCCCTCTCGCTGACCCGGCGCCTCCCGCAGGCCGACGCGGTCGTCCGGGCGGGCGGCTGGAGCACCGACTTCGGCGAAGTGCCGCGTCGGGCGGGCGAGATGACCCTCGGGCTCCTCGGCATGGGCCGCATCGCCCGTACCCTGGCCCGTCTCGCCGCCCCCGTCTTCGGCCGGGTGACCGCACACGACCCGCACGCGGCGGACTGGCCCGACGGAGTCGAGCGGCTCGACCTGGACGACCTCGTAGAGAACGCCGACGTCCTCTCGCTGCACATCCCCTCCACCCCGCGGACCCGCGGCATGGTGAACGCCGACCTGCTCGCACGGATGCCCCAGGGCGGCGTGCTCGTCAATGTGGCCCGCGGCGACCTCGTCGACCCCGAGGCCCTCCTCGCGGCGCTCGACACGGGGCACCTCGCGGGTGCGGCCCTCGACGTCTTCCCCGTCGAACCCCCCGACGCCACCGACCGCCTGCGCACCCACCCGCGACTTCTGCTCTCGCCGCACAGCGCGTTTCTCACCGACGCCTCCCTGCGCGCCTACGCGACGGAGCCCGCCCGCAACGTCATCGCCTGGTGGACCACCGGACGCCCCCACACGCCCGTGACCGTCCCGGCCGGCGTGGCCGCGCCCGCTTCCGACAGCACCGCCCGCACGCCCCGTACGCAAGGAGCATCCGCGTGACCGACACCTTCACGACCCCCGCCGCAGCCGACGCCACCGCGGAGGAGGAACTGCGGCTTCGGCGCGAACTGGCCGCCGTCTACCGGCTCGTGGCCCACTTCCGCATGACCGACCTGATCTTCACCCACATCTCGCAGCGACTGCCGGGCCCCGACAACCACTTCCTCATCAACCCCTACGGACTCCTCTTCGAGGAGATCACCGCCTCCAACCTGGTGAAGATCGACCTGGACGGCAACCCCGTCGAACCCACCCCGCACCCGGTCAACCCGGCCGGATTCGTGATCCACAGCGCGATCCACAAGGCCCGACCCGACGCGCACTGCGTGCTGCACACCCACACCAAGGCCGGCTGCGCCGTGGCCGCCCAGCGCGACGGGCTGCTGCCCGTCAACCAGATGTCGATGGAGTTCCACAACCGCGTCGGCTACCACGACTACGAAGGCGTCGCCCTCAACCTCGACGAGCAGCAGCGCCTGGTCACCGACCTCGGGCGCCACCCGGCGCTCATCCTGCGCAACCACGGACTGCTCACCGTCGGCGAGAGCGCCGCCCAGGCGTTCCTGCGCATGTACTACCTGGAGAAGGCATGCGAGATCCAGGTCACCGCCCAGGCCGGCGGCGCCCCGCTGGTCCTGCCTCCCGCCCAGGTCTGCGAGTACACCGCGCAGCAGCTGGCCGGCGAGGCGGACGCCGACTTCCAGGACGACATCGCCTACGACCTGGCCTGGGCGGCACTGCTGCGACTCGTGGAGCGCATCGCTCCCGACTACAAGGACTGATCGAGGCAGGTGTGGTGAGCCGGTCGGGCCGGGGCGAGTGTGGAGCGTCGGCCCGGCCCACCGCCGGCCATGAGGTCACCTGACCTGGCCATTCGAAAGCAGTTCGACGGAGTTTCCGCGCCCTACCTTGTCAGGGTCATGCCCTACTTCTACAGTCTCGTTCAAACCGGGAAGATGGGAGCGCTCCCATGCTTCGACGGGTGGGAGCGCTCCCGCGATCGTCCTCGTCTCCCGGCACCCCCACAGAGAGGACCACCATGAGATCGCTCCGGCATCAAGCGCGCACGGTTCGCGCCGTGTGTGCAGCGCTCCTCATGACCTTGGGCACCTTCGCGGGGCTCGCGATCGGCGCGGGTTCCGCGCAGGCCGACACCTCGATCTGCGAGGCGTTCGGCACGACCACGATCCAGGGCCGCTACGTCGTCCAGAACAACCGGTGGGGCACCAGCGCCCCGCAGTGCATCGACGTCACCGGCACCGGCTACCGGATCAGCCGGGCGGACGGATCGGTTCCCACCAACGGCGCTCCGAAGTCCTACCCGTCGGTCTACAACGGCTGTCACTACACGAACTGTTCACCCGGAACCAATCTCCCCGCCCGGCTGGACAGCATCTCCAGCGCCCCGACCTCCATCTCGTACACCTACGTGGGCGGCACGACCTACGACGCCGCCTATGACATCTGGCTCGACCCGACCCCGCGGAAGGACGGTGTGAACAAGACCGAGATCATGGTCTGGTTCAACCACGTGGGACCGGTCCAGCCGGTGGGATCCCCGGTGGGCAGCGCGGCGGTCGCCGGCCGCGACTGGCAGGTGTGGTCGGGCAACAACGGCTCGAACGACGTGCTGTCCTTCGTCGCTCCCTCGGCGATCGGCAGCTGGAGCTTCGACGTGATGGACTTCGTCCGCCAGGCGGTGTCCCGCGGACTGGCCCAGCCCTCCTGGTACCTGACGAGCATTCAGGCCGGCTTCGAGCCGTGGGAGAACGGGACGGGACTCGCCGTCGACACCTTCTCCGCGAGCGTCGACACCGCCTCGGGACCGACCGGACCGGGTGACCCGCAGCCGTCCGGCGCCTGCACCGTCACGTACGGCACCAATGTCTGGCCCGGCGGCTTCACGGCCGACGTCACCGTGACCAACACCGGCTCGACCGCTGTCCAGGGATGGAACCTGGCGTTCGTCCTGCCGTCGGGACAGCGGATCGCCAACGCCTGGGACGCCACGGTCTCTTCGGCCGCGGGAGCGGTCACGGCATCCGGCCTTGCGTACAACTCGCGCATCCCGGCGGGTGGCAGCCAGACCTTCGGGTTCCAGGGAACCTACGGCGGATCGTTCGCCAAGCCCGGGCAGTTCAGCCTGAACGGCTCCGCCTGCACGGCCAAGTAGCAAGCCCGACGGGCTGATCGCCCGTCCGGGTGTGCCGGTGCCGGGGTCCGCCCGACTTCCTCGCCCCGCTCGGGCGGACCCCTCCCGGCACCGGCGTCTCAGAGCCAGGGGAACGCTGCCGTCACCGGCGCGTCAGACGCAGGGCGACGAAATGCCAATGTGTCTCGACCGCCTCGGGGTCCGCCGCCGCGCGGTCCCGCAGACCTGAGGCGAACCCCGCCGCCAGCGCGTCGACCTCGGCGTCGCTGCGGCCGGGCGCGAGCGAGCTGAACAAGGAGGGCAGGAAGGCGGCTTGGAAGAACGCCGTCACCTCGTCCGCGAACTCCTGCGCGTCACCGCTCCGCTCGAACCGCTCCAGCAGATCGTCGGGGAGGGCGACGAGGGTGTGCTCCTCGACCCGGAAGGCGTCCGACACGGGTCCCGTGCGCAGCGGAGCGAGGAACTCCTCCTCGGTGCGGTTCCAGGTAGGGATGGTCATCCGCCTGTACTCGTCCGGCGTGATCTCCTTCCACCTCACCAGATCGCCGAGCACGGCGTCGGCGGCGTCCATCAGCCCCTCGGCGGCACTGGACCCGTCGTCCGCGGACGCGCCGCCGAGGACCACGAGCTGCCCGCCGGCGCGCAGCTCCCGCGCCCGCAGTTCGAGGAAGGTGTCCCAGTCGCGCCGGGACTGCGCCCGCAGCGCCTCGCGCACGTCGCCGGTCGCCCGGGAGCAGAAGATGTGGTCGGGGACGGGCCGGGGGAGACGGGACAGCCAGTGCACGGCGATCGCGCTCCAGACCACGTGCAGCTCCGCGGGCGGGAACAGCGGTTCGTAGAAGGAGCGGGCCTCGGCGCAGGCGAAGACCTCCGGCTCGTGCGTGTACGACTGGGGGGAGCCGGTGACGGTGGAGAACAGCGCGTCGAAGTCGTTCGCCGGGATGTCGGTGTGGACCACCACGACGGGCGTGACGGCACTGGTGCGTTTCCGGATGTCCTCGACGAGCGCCCGCATGGGTTCGAGCGAGTTGGTCCCGGCGGCGGCCCCGAGATCGGCGACGCGGAACACCTCGTCGCCCTCCGGGAGCGGAACCACTTCCAGCGCCCGGTGCAGCAGGGGCATCCCGTAGTCGGCGGCGTGGTGTTGGGCCCCGGAGTGCAACGCGTACCCCTGGCCCATGGCGCCCTCGGCGGGCCGGGGAGCGACACGTCTGCTCATGACGACCTCGCCTCGCCGGCAGTCACATCTCCCACGTCATCGTATCCACGATGGGGAAGGCGGGCGACAGCACGGAGCGCGGGCCGGACGGTGCACGTCGCTACGAGTTCTTACGCAATGCTGACGCCCCGGGAGAACGGTTCCGGCGGGGCCGGTCCATACGGCAGCCTGGGCTCGCCCGTCGTCGAGCGGCACGTCGGATCCGGCCCCGGACGCGTAAGGCGCGGTGGGACGGGACGGGGTTGCCGCAGAGGCCGGTGGAGCAGGGCTCGCCCGCACCGCCGGGTCAGGCGAGGCGGGCGTCGTCGCGGTGCAAGGAAAGCGGCCGCCGCGGCGCCGGTGCCCCGGTCGCCCGACCGGGGCACCGGAGGGCCCCGCGAGATCCGCTCGCGCGGACGCTGACCCAGGGTCTCGACGGGCGGACCTGCGCCGGGGTGACCGGTCTCCGGCAGGAATGCTTGCGCGATCTTGACGTCACCAAGGCGATCGGCTGGGTCATCCGCTCCTACAATCGGGCTCGCACGCACGTGCGGGGGTGCGCGAGACAGTTGAGGAGACACGGTGGGAGCGGGGGACAACAGCTCGGCGCGGAACGTGATGTGGCTCTTGGTCGCAGTCGCGACGCTTGCCGTAGGGGTGGGATCGGCCCTGGGGATCCGCGGAGCGCTGGAGCGGGAACGGGAGTTCCGCACCGCGCCCGCCTGCACCTCCGTGCCGGTACACGCGTCGGGATGCCTGTGGAAGCAGAAGTTCACCGTTCGGTCGGCAGACGCGCACCGTGGCAAACGCGTTTCTCCGGAGGCGCAGTTGGCGCTGCCCTCCGGCAAGCCGTGGCACGTCACGTTCCGGAAGGCCGATCCGGTGGTGTCGGAGATGAAGCCCGACGACAAGGTCGTCGGGCTGATCTGGCACGGGCAGGTTGTCGAGGTACGGGACGCGGACGGACGGCGGCAGCAGACGTCCGAAGGGCCCGTGGGGTGGCCCGAAGACCGCCTCGGCGGTGCGCTCGCCTGCCTCTCGTTCGGCCTGACCGCCCTGGTCGGAGCGGTGTGGGGCCTCTTCGCACGCGACAACAGGCGTCAGGCGACAGCCGCGAGGATCGTGCGGTGGCACGGCGTGGGCATGGGCGTGGCAGCCATCCTGACGCTCTGGGCCCAGGCGGCCAATGACTGGCCCATGTGGGCGATTCCGGCGATCTGGGGGTCGGTCACCGGGCTGCTCCTCGTCACCATGGTGGGCTTCGCCGTCGGCGCGGTCCGCGGCGACCTGGACGACGAGACTCCGTCCTCCCCAGGACCGTCGTCACCGCCCCCGCCCCCACCACCGGCCCTGCCGACGGGCGGACCGGGCGGGAGAACAACCGGCTGAGGCGTTCGGCGCGGCCGGAGGCGGACGTTCGATGCGCTGTTCACGTCCCGTCGCCTGCCTTCGGCGAGGTCTTCGAGCGGGTGGTCGCAGTCCCCGACGGCCGCGCGGAACTGCCCGCCGTGCGAGCCCCCCGCGGGCACGGTTCTCCGAGGCGTCGCAGGTCGCGCTGAACGCTCGGTTTCTTCCACGGATATCGGTCGAAAACTTTCGCTGGATCGATCGATGACGGCCTCCGCTCCCTGAGCGTGTGCCAGAGAACGTGTCCTCCTCCCGATCTCCCCGCGGCCCGCACGGTCTCCTGCCCGCTGCCGGAGGGGTGACGACCGAGTGGGCGGAGCCGACCGGACCGGTCACCTCGCTCGGCAGGAGGCCGACAGCGTGCTGACTCACTTCGTGGCCGCGCTCGGTGTGCTCTGTCTGCTGGTCATGGTGCCCGGCCCCGACATGGCTGTCGTGACCCGGCGTGCCATCGCGGCCGGCACGCCCGACGCGTTGCGGACCGTGGGCGGCATCGTGACCGGGCTGCTGGTCTGGGGCGCCCTGACCGTGGCGGGTCTCGCAGCGGTGCCGGCGGCTTCACCCGTGGCCCACGTGCCGGTCAGACTCCTGGGCGCGGGCTACCCGGTGCTCCTGGGAGCGCAAGCCCTGCGACACAGCAGCCGTCCCCTGACCACGGACGAGGGCCGGAGCACTGCCTTTCCCGTGGGGAGCCGGTCGCCGTCACGGCGCGTTCCGGCGGCGGGGTCACGAGCCGGCGTTCGACTCGTGACCGCTCCTGGGCCCGGACGGGCGTTCGCGCACGGCCCGACAGGCGCGTCCCCAGTTGGTGACCATGTACCAGCCCGAGCACAGGCTCAGGAGCGCACAGCTGACGAAGGTCTTCCGGTCGTCGCTGAGAGCTGTTCGGTAGACGGCATAACCGGTGAAGCAAGTGAGGAGACCGGCGAGCAGGGTCCAGAAGGCGATTCTCATGGCGGCTCCCAGGATCACGCGACGAGCCGCCAACGTAGCTTCGGCATCCGCTTTGCGGGTCCTTTGGTCCTTGTTGGTGAACTCCTGACCCGGCATGGCCACTTGAGACGTGGGAATGATCCGCCACGCCAAGCACCAGGTGTCTTGACCGCACGCCTGTCCGACGACGTCACGGGACGACGCCGCGCCTCCTCGTCAGGACGCGGACCCCGTGGGCGAAGCGCTGGACGTGGCGTTCTTCGGCGGCGCGGTGCGCAGACCGAACTGGGCCGCTTCGAGGGTTCCTGTTCCCGTGCCCGCGGCGTGGAGGTCGGCGAGGGAGAGGGTGAGATCGTTGCGGGCGGCGTAGCGGGTGTACCAGATCTCGTCGATGCCGAGCTTCTTGAGAGCGGTCTTCTGCGCCTGGGTGGGGTCGGTGACGTACTGCCGGGCGACGATGAGCTGATCGGTGTCGGTGAAGGAGAAGTCGGCCTGGTCCTTGCCGTTCCGGTAGGTCCAGCGGACCGTGCTGAAGTAGTCGTCGGGGTAGGCGGAATCGGGGTGCCCCACGGGGTCGGACTCCTGGGCCGTGACCTTCTGCGGGTCGAACGCTCCGACCAGGCGCTCGCCGGACTTGGTGTCGTCGACGAGGAAGACGGGGACGACGGCGGAACCGTACTCCTTGCGGAGATGGAGATCGGCGCCGATCACCGCGTACGGGCCGACGGCTCCGCGGCCCCAGCGCCAGTGCTCGACGGAGTAGGGGAAGGGCCGGTTGCCCCAGTTGTGGTCGTGGTAGCCGAGCCCGGTGAACGACCTCTTCTCCCCGTTGACGGTGACCGAGCCGGTGGCCGTCCCCGACGGCACCACGCACAGCCAGCCGAAGTAGTCCTCCGTGTCGCCGAAGTAGATGATGCCCGTGCCGGGGCGGAAGGGGGCCACCGTACTGGTCAGGGTCAGGTCGACGGCCACGTCGCCCGACTGGCCCTTCATGCGGTACGTCTTCAGGTCGCCGGTGAAAGTGAACGGACCCAGGCGCACGTTGCAGTGGTCCTTCGAGCTGCTGAACTCGTCCCAGCCGTAGGTGTGGACTCCTCCGTGGCTGGTGCCGTCGGGGTCGGTGACGATGACGCTGGACTTGGGCCTGCGGCCGGCCTCGCCCGGCTCGGGTACGAAGCCGTCGTCGACGCGGGTGCTGAGGGTGAAGGACACGACGGTGCCGTCGTCCCCGGTGAAGTCGGAGTACCACCACTCGAAGACGTTCGGGTCGGCGTTGTCCGCGGCGGTGCGGAAACCGTCCTCCCAGCTCTGGACGCTGTCGCGCTCGAGTCCCGAGCGTGCGAAGTCGGCATCGGTGTGTCCGTATCCGTTGGACGTCAGCACACCTTCCGGTCCGGTGCCGCTCGGTGTGGCCGCAGCGGCTTGCGTCTGCCGGTCCCGGGTGCACGCCGACGCGGCCAGACCCGGCACGGCAGCGAGCGCCCCCGCGGTCGCCGCCCTCGCCAGGAAGGCGCGACGGGACGGACGGGTGGTCTCATGAGCCATGGGATCTTCCTCGCATTCCGGTGCACGCGGCGCTGTCGTACAGGCCGCTCCCCGGCCTGCTCCCAACCGACGGCCTGCCTTCAGTCGACGCCGCCGGTCAGGTACGGGCATCCAGGAGGGACCCGAACGGGTGAGAGCCGTCGCCGAACCCGCGGCTTGCGATGAAGTCGCCATCCGTGCCGCGGGTGACGAGCGACCTCAGGTCGACGGGAGCGCGTCGTGGTGGCCGACCGTGATGTGGCGTTCGCGACCCGGTGTCCCGATTTCGTCGACCACGGCGACGGCCTTGTGCGCGGCCGGCACATGGGCGTCGTTGTCGGCGACCGGAAGTTCGCGGTCGGCGGGGCCGCGCAACGCACCGGCCCCGCCGACCGCGAGGACGCGGATCCCCGGCTTCGCGGCGATGCCCAGCACCATCCGGCCGGTGCCGACCGACAGGTGTCCGGACGCACAACGGCCACCCCCGTCGCGCAAGAGCGGGCCTTCGGTGCCCGGTGTTCGAAGACCGCCGAACTCGTCGTCCGGGACGGGTGGTTGGCCTAGGCGGCCCGGCGTGCGGTCGCGGACCTGTCCATCGTCAGAAGGGCCGTGTTCGCCAGGACCACCAGGGCGAACGTGACGGCCCAGACCTGCCCCCGGACCACCCAGAGCGCCGCGGTTGCCGAGCCGAACACCAGGGACTTGACCACCAGTACGGCGGTCGCGGACACCTTGAAGCGCGCCCGAGGGGCGGCGAACATTCCCCAGAGCAGCGCAGCCGCGGCGGGAGCGGCGACAGCCGGAAGAATCCGCCAGATCCCGCCCGTGCTCTGCCATCCCCACCACGCGAGAGCCCCGAGCGCCAGAAGCTCAAGCAGGAACGCGAGTCCTTCGTTCACCACGCGCAGGGAAACGGGAAGGGTCACCGACTGCCCACCTTCGTCAGGGAATGAGGGAGTCATTAGAACAGACTTGCGCACGTTCCGTCCGGCCCTGTCCGATGCCGACGTCGTCGGCCCGCGCGACTCGCGTCGCGGCGACGGCACGGGGGCGTCAACTGCCGGACAGCTTGCCCTGAAGCCAGTCGAAGACGACCTCGCAGTGCTGCTGCGGGGCCATCGGTGAGCAGTGCAACTGCGCTCCGGTGGCGGCGGTCAGCTTCACGTAGTCCTTGGGCGCCGTCAGCTTCTCGAACATCTGGCGCGGCTGGCCGGGATAGAACTGTTCGTCCTCGTAGTCGAGGACCAGCGTGGGCGTCGTGATGCGGCCGACGACGTCGGTGATGTCGAGCGACTCGATGAGCTTGGCCGGGGTGTAGAAGTCCGTGAACATCTTGCCCGCGCGGGCGTCGAGCATCGCCGGTACGGAGAAGGGTTCCATGCGCTTCTTCAGCGTCGCCGCATCCGACGGCGACAGTGCGGGGACGACCTCCTTGTTCCAGGTGCTGTTGGTCCTGGCCTTGTCCGGGGTGAGGATCTCCCGGATCTCGGAGGGAAAGCCCAGCCAGGGCGTGAGGACTCCGGGCATCGCGACGAGGGCGGCGATCCGCTTCTCGAAGGCGGCGGCCCGCGGTGCCAGATCACCGGCCATGCTCAGCCCGGTGAGGGCGATCTTCCCCGCCTCGACGTCCCGGCGGGCCGTCAGCCAGTCGACGAGCGGCGTCACCACCGTCTCCCAGCGCGGTGTGAACACCACGCGGTCCACGAAGAGCAGCTGTCCCTGGCCGGGGCCGTCGTACACGAGCGCGTTCCAGCCCCGCTCCAGCGCGGCGGCGACTCCGTAGGTCCACATGTCGACGTTCTGTCCGTCGCTGCCGTTGGTGAGGATCACGGTGGGGCGCGGTTCGCCGGACGTGTCCGGCCGGAAGAACCACACCGGCAGCGGAGTCCTTCCGTACGGGACGTTCGCCGTCACCGGTGCCGGGTCGGACAGCCTGCAGTACGTGTCCCAGGCCTTGCGTCCAGCCCGGTAGAGCTGTTCCTCGCTGCCGGGATCGTCGGATCCGAGGACGAAGAAGAGTGCCTGGCCGTAGTACTGGGAGGCCCGTAGGGCGCGGAAGCGGGTGGTCTCCTTTCCCGGCTTGCCGCCCTGGGGTGCCTTCATCAGCTGATCGCCGAGATTCCTGAAGGTCTGCGTATAGGACTGCGCCGAGAGGCCGGACTTGTTGATCGTGTTCACGGCCGTCAGTACCTCGCCCACCTCGGCGGCACCGAAGCCGGAGCCGCCGAGCGCGAGAAGCCCGTTGAAATTGAACACGGCGTCCTTGAAGAGGGTCATCGCGCCGGGCGTGGGACCGACCGTCAGGACGGCGGGGGCCGAGGAGGTACGGCCGGGAGTGGGTGCCGAGGCGAGCGACGTGTCCGACGAGGTGCACCCGGCGGCCGCCAGCGCGGCCCCCGCCCCGCCGACGATCCCGGCCAGAGCGGTACGGCGGGTGGGGCCGGATGCGCGATCACTCGACAGGTAGGTCACGGCAGTCGAAGCTACGAGCCGATTCCGCCGACCCCGCTTCGCGACATGCGCGGTTCCCTCGAACGTCGCAGCGTAGGTGCGCCGCCTGCCGCGGGGGCGGCCCGGCCGCCCCCGCGGTGTGATCAGCAGTACAGGTTGGCGCCCGCCGAGGTGCCCAGGATCTGCACGAACCGCTGGTAGGCGTCCACCCGGCTCTGCACCTGCGCCGGGTTCTTGCCGTCGCACTCCAGGGAGCCGTTGATGCTGCGGATCGTCTGCCCGAAGCCGGCGCTGTTGACCATCGCGTTGTGCGGCGTCATCGTGCCGGGGCCCGACTGCGTGTTCCAGTACCAGAGCCCGGTCTTCCAGGCGACGGAGGCGTCGGTCTGCACGAGGTTGGGGTTGTGGAGCAGGTCGATGCCCAGTGCGTCGCCCGCCGCCTTGTAGTTGAAGTTCCAGCTGAGCTGGATGGGGCCGCGTCCGTAGTAGGCGGACTGGCCCGCGGGGCAGCCGTAGGGCTGGCTCCAGTCGCAGTAGTGCGGGTAGTTGGCGGTGTTCTGTTCCACCACGTACACCAACCCGCCGGTCTCGTGGCTGACGTTGGCGAGGAAGGCCGCGGCCTCCTGCTTCTTGACCGTGTCGCTGCCGGTGTTGGCGAAGCCGGGGTACGAACTCAGTGCGGCCTTGAGACCGCTGTAGGTGTAGAACGAATTCCGGTTCGGGAACATCTGGTTGAACTGCGCTTCGCTGACGACGAAGCCGTCGGACGGATTGGTGGGGCCGTTGTCGCAGGCGTAGGGCTCCCAGTACCAGGTGCTGATGGTGGGGTCGTAGCCCGGGTTGTCGTGCTCGGCTATGTAGGCCTTGCCGTCGGTGTACCGGACGATGTTGCCGGTGACGTACGACTTGCCGGCGACCCAGTTCGGGTAGCTCGAACAGGATGCGGCGGAAGCGCCCGCGGCCGGCAGCAGCACCGGTGCGGCGGTTCCGACGACGAGGGCGGCCATGAGCGCGGAGAGGCGTCGCTTCGACACGGAATCAGATCCTTTGCGGCCAGGCCGCACCGGACGCAAGGCAGAGCCTTGTGCGCACGTGCCGAAGGACCGGTCACGGCGTCCGGGGCGGCCGCGGTGGGGGGTGTGGAGCCACACTCAACCGCTTTGGTCTGTACCAGTCAAGGGTGTAGACCAGTCAGATCTGACAACGTTGGCAGGGAACTGCCTTGAGCTGGACGGGTGTTGACGAAGTCGCATATGCACAGCGGAGCCGGTGTCACCGGCTCGGCATCGCCGAATCTCCCACTCAGGGACCGGTACGCAGTCGTGCGGCGTGGAGGCCCAATCCCGGAAGTCGGCGACGAAGAAGGCTCTCGTCAGGAGGATGTCGCCGGCACGCTGATCAGCGACGACTGTACAACTGCGCCCCGCCGGGGTTCTGAGGCCCGGATCCGCCGGAGGAGACCGTGTGTTGGGCCCGAGGGTCTGTGGGTGCGACGTCGGCCATGGGCGTGAATCCGTGTCGGAGTCGGCGCAGTGTTGTCCACGGAGGTCTTTCAGGCGTGCGCCGGGAGTCCCCGGCCACGGCCGGAGGGGGTGGGCGTCAAGCCGCGAGGGCGGGCATCAAGCCGCGAGGGTGGGCATCAAGCCGCGAGGGTGGGCGTCACGCTGCCCGGGAGGTGGCCGTCGGCACCTGCGTGTCCAAGGCGTCCTCGCCGTACAGGTGTCGGACCCAGTCGTTCTGGTAGACGGTCTCCAGGTATCGCTCACCCAGATCGGGTGCGATGGCCACCGCGGTCGGCTTCCGTCCCTCCTGCCGGGCGAGCCACTCCGTCGCACCACTGACCACCGTGCCGGTGGAACCCCCGAACAGGAAACCGCGCCCGGCCAGTCGGTGACAGGCCCGGATGGTGTCCGGCTCCGACACGTGCACCACGTCGTCGATGAGGGACTCGTCGAGAAGCTCGGGGCGCCGGCTCGTGCCCAGACCCGGGATCAGCCGCCGGGCCGGGGCGTTTCCGAAAGTCACCGAGCCGACGCTGTCGACGGCCACGATGCGCACGGGCCGGTGCCACTCACGGAACCAGCGCGCGCAGCCCATCAGCGTGCCGGTCGTTCCGGCGCCGACGAAGAGCACGTCCAGGTCGGGGAACTGCCGGGCGATGGCGGGGGCGGTCCGCCGGTAGTGGGCCAGACCGTTGCCGGGATTGGCGTACTGGTTGAGCCACACATGGCGTTCGTCGGAGGCGCACAGGGCGCGGACGTGGTCGATACGGGCGCCGAGAAATCCGGTGACGGGGTCGGGCTCGGTGATGACACGCACCTCCGCCCCCAGCGCCTCCATCGTCAGCCTGGTCGACAGGTTGCAGCGGGAGTCGGTCACGCAGACGAACCGGTAGCCCCTGCTGGCCGCGATCATGCTCAGCGCCACGCCGAGATTGCCCGAGGAGGACTCGACCAGGACGGAGTCCGGCGTCAGCAGACCGTCGCGTTCGGCGGCCTCGATCATTTCGGTGGCGGCCTTGAGTTTGATCGAGCCGGCGAAGTTGAAGCCCTCGCACTTGAGGAACAGCGGATGCCCGACCAGTCCCTCAAGATCGACATAGAGGTCGTCCTCGTTGAAATCCTGGGGAACGGATATGACGGGCATGGTCATCTCCTCGGCTGTGGGCGGAGCCCCTCCTGGCCATTGATTCCGTATCGGTCAGGGAAGAATCCGGTGGCGACTTCGACTCGGCGGGGCCTCTCCAGTACGCCTGAGTCCGGTTTTCAGGTCACGTCACAGAAATTCGGGGCTTGACGTCCGAGGCGTACACGCGTATGCGAGACGGCTGCTCCCCGGCGAAAGGCGAAGGGGGCGGCTGGAGCCGCTGCCCGAAGCCGCGTCGGCACCCACGCGGAGGGGTTCACGTCATTCAGCGAAGGGTGCCTCCGGGAAGAGAAGCCCCTGTCTGCGGTCTGCGGCGGCAATCGGTCACCGTGCGCACGGAGAATTGCACCTCGCGCACGGAGCGTAGGGAATGGGTGAAGGTGGCCGCCAAATAGCTCGCTTTATCAAGGTCAATATCGCCTGTCAAGATCCGACATTCAGGGGCGGGACAGAAATTGCCCGGCCGGGCCTACTGGAAAGGCGGGCGCGACGAATCCGCGCCAACCGATCGGCATTCGCCGAAACATCCCCAGGGAGCTCATGTGTCAGGGAAATCCGTCGAGACCTTGACGGCCGATCCGGCCGGTGTCGCGACCGTCCAGGACAGCGGTGACACCGGCCCGGCCGCCGCCACCGCGGTGCTGCTGGCCGAAGTGCTCGCGGGCGTCCTGCGCGTCGAGCAGGTGCCGGCCGACAGCCACTTCTTCCACGACCTGGGAGCCGACTCCCTGGTGATGGCCCAGTTCTGCGCACGGGTCCGGAAGCGGGCGGACCTGCCGACGGTGTCGATGAAGGACATCTACCGGCACCCCACCCTCCGGAGCCTGGCCACCGCGTCGGCCGACGTCACGCCGGCTCCCTTCTCTGCCCCGGTCTCACCCGCGCAGGCGTCGCCCGTGAATCCAGCGCAGGCGTCGGCCGTGGATACGGAGACGCCGGCTGCGCATACGGAGGCGCCGACCCCGCCGCAGGCGCCGACCGCCGCCCCCGCGCCGCCCGCGGCGAGGGGAGCGGCCGTCACACGGCGCTATGTCCTGTGCGGAGCACTGCAACTCCTGTTCTTCCTGGGGCACTCCTGCCTCGCCGCGCTCGTGGCCGTGGAGGGATACGAATGGATCTCCGCGGGGTCGGGTCTGCCCGACATCTATCTGCGGTCGGTCCTCGTCGCCGTCCTGACCTTCCTGGGCCTGTGTGCCGTCCCGATCGCGGCCAAATGGACGCTCGTCGGCCGATGGCGATCCGGCGCATTCCCCCTGTGGGGCATGGCCTATCTGCGTTTCTGGATCGTCAAGACCCTGATCCGCACCAGCCCGCTGCGCCTGTTCGTCGGTTCGCCGCTGTACGTGCTCTACCTCCGGGCCCTCGGCGCACGCATCGGCAAGGGCGTCACGATCCTCACTCGGTCGACACCCGTCTGTACCGACCTGCTCACCGTCGGGGACGGCACCGTCATCCGCAAGGACGTGCTCCTGTCCTGCTACCGCGCTCACGCCGGCGTGATCCAGACCGGTCCGGTGAGCCTCGGCAGCGACGTGCTCGTCAGCGAGCACACCGTGCTCGACATCGAGACCTCGATGGGCGACGGCACCCAGCTGGGCCATGCCTCCGCCCTGCACTCCGGCCAGGTGGTGCCCGCCGGTGAACGTTGGCACGGCTCGCCGGCGCAGCCCACCGACGTGGACTACCGGGCGGTCGACCCCACCGACCGCCCCACGACGAAGAGGACCACCTACGGAGTCCTGCAGCTACTGACTCTGCTGACGGTGTACCTGCCTCTCGCGCTCGGCGGCCTGAGCATCCTGTTCGCCGGTGCCCCACAAGTGCGTGAACTCCTCGCCCCTCAGCAAGCCGGCTTCACCAGCCCGGAGTTCTACATCTACGCACTGGTCATGTCCGTGGTCGTCTTCTTCGGTTCCCTGCTGACCGGTCTCGTCGCCGTGGGCCTCGTGCCGCGCCTGCTCAACCGCGCCATCAGGCCGGGCACGGTCTATCCGTTGTACGGATTCCACTACGGCATCCAGCGGGCGATCGAGCTGATCACCAACAGGAAGCTCTTCACCACGCTCTTCGGCGACAGTTCCGCCATCGTCCACTACCTGCGCTACCTCGGATACGACCTCTCCCAGGTGGAGCAGACCGGGTCGAACTTCGGCACCGAAGTACGGCACGACAACCCGTATCTGAGCTCCGTCGGCACCGGCACCATGATCGCCGACGGGCTGTCGATCATGAACATCGATCTCTCGAGCACATCCTTCCGCGTGTCCCGCACATCCATCGGGCCCCGCAACTTCCTCGGAAACCGCATCACCTACCCGTCGCAGGGCAGGACCGGCGACAACTGCCTGCTCGCCACGAAGGTCATGGTCCCCATCGACGGACCGGTCCGCGAAGGCGTGGGCCTGCTGGGCTCGCCCAGCTTCGAGATCCCGCGCACGGTGATGCGCGACAACCAGTTCGGCCACCTGCAGACCGGCGACGAGCTGCACCGCCGCCTGGCCGCCAAGAACAGGCACAACGCCGCGACCGCCGGCCTGTACCTGCTGGCGCGTTTCCTGCACTTCTTCGTGATCACCCTCATCACCATGGGCGCTGCCGATCTCTACCCCGTGCTCGGTGCGCCGGCCATCGCGCTGGCCGGCGTCGTCATCCTCGCGTTCACCGTCGTCCACTTCGCTCTGATCGAACGGGCTTCCACCGGATTCAAGGACCAGAAGCCGCTGTACTGCTCGATCTACGAGCCCTCCTTCTGGCGCCATGAACGCTTCTGGAAGATGGCCTCGGTCCACTACATCGAAGCCTTCAACGGCACCCCCTTCAAGAACGTGATCTGGCGGCTGCTGGGTGCCCGGATCGGCAAGCGGGTCTTCGACGACGGCTGCTTCTTCCCGGAGCGCACCCTCGTCAGCGTCGGCGACGACAGCATGCTGAACGCCGGGACCGTTATCCAGTGCCACTCGCAGGAGGACGGCGCCTTCAAGTCCGGTCGCAGCGCCCTCGGCAGCGGCTGCACCTTGGGCGTCGGAGCCTTCGTCCACTACGGCGTGACCGTCGGCGACGGCGCCGTACTCGCTCCCGACTCCTTCCTCATGAAGGGCGAGGAAGTCCCCGCCCACGCTCGGTGGGGAGGCAATCCGGCCCGGGAGATGCCGGACGGCCACCCCGGTCCCGAGGACCACCGACGGGCCGACACCCCTCTCTCCACCTCGGGCCGCGGCGACTGAACCCGTGCCCGCCGACACCGAACCGACGGAGACTCCGATGACAACGCAGGTGAACCACGGCCAGGCCGACCGCGACTACTGGCGCAGGGTTCTGACGTCCGGGAACCTCACCTCCCTCCCTCGCGGGGCCCTCGACCCGCGGACCGGAGTGGGGGAGTACGAGACACCCGTACCCGACGCCACGATGCGCGGACTGCGCAGGCTGGCGAGCGACTCGGCGGTGCCGCTCAGTGCGCTCCTGCTGGCAGCGCATGCCAAGGTGCTCGCGGCGCTGTCCGGCGAGCGGGAGATCACCACCGGCTACGTCGCCGCGAGAAGAGGCCCGGTGCCGTGCCGGCTCACCACCGGTCCCGTGAGCTGGCGCGAACTGCTGCACCACGCCCAGCACATCGTCGCGGACGTGCTGTCCCACCAGCAGGACGCGCCCGAGCACATCGACGCTCTGCGGGACGAACTGGGCCTGACCGGACCGCTGTTCGAGACCATTCTCGATCCGACCGCGATCGACGGTGACCTCGCCGAGGGCACCGTCCTGCGGGTGGGCGTCGGCCACCACGACGGCTGCCACGTCCTGCGTCTGCGCTACCGCACCGACGTGCTCGACGCCGCCGGCGCCGCCCGCGTCGCCGGCTATCACCTGACCGCGCTCGCGCTCCTGGTCGCCGACCCCGACGCCCGACACGCACACCAGTGTCTGCTGTCCGGCCAAGAACTGCGGTACCAGCTCGACGGACTGGCCGGACCGGAGCGCGAGTTGCCCGACGCGGCGGTGCACGAGCTGTTCGAGCAGCGGGTGCGAGAGCATCCGGACGTCGTCGCAGCCGTGCACGGCGACCGTCAGTGGACCTACACGGAGCTCAACACTCGCGCCAACCGGCTGGCACGCGCTCTGGTGGCCCGCGGGCTGACCAGGGAGGGCGTCGTCGCGGTGGTGACCGAACGCAACCTGGACTGGCTGGCCTCGGTGATCGCCGTCTTCAAGGCCGGCGGCGTCTACCTTCCCGTCGAGCCGCACTTCCCCGCCGAACGCATCGCCGCGACGCTCTCACGTGCCGAATGCCGCCTGGTGCTGACCGAACCCGGAAGCACCACCACGCTCGACCGGGCACTCGACACCCTGCCCGGGGTCGAGCGGGTCTTCGCCGAGGCGGCTTACGAAGAAGACCACGCCGACGACGATCCGGGCCTCCCCGTACGGCCCGACCAACTCGCCTACATCTACTTCACCTCAGGCTCGACCGGCGAGCCGAAAGGCGCGATGTGCGAACACGCGGGCATGCTCAACCACGTCTACGCCAAGATCGACGACCTCGAGATCGGCGAAGGGCAGGTGGTGGCCCAGACCGCACCGCAGTGCTTCGACATCTCCCTGTGGCAGCTGATCTCGGCACTGCTGGTCGGCGGCCGGACCCTGCTGGTCGAACAGGACGCCGTCCTCGACGTGCCGCGCTTCCTGGACACCATCGCCGACGGAGGGGTCACCGTCCTCCAGGTCGTACCGTCCTACCTCGAAGCGGTTCTGACCGAGCTCGAACAACGCCCGCGTACGCTGCCCTGCCTGCGGTACGTGTCCGTCACCGGAGAAGCACTGAAGCGGGAGCTCGCCGAACGCTGGTTCATCGCCCAGCCCGGGATCGCACTGGTCAACGCGTACGGGCTCACCGAGACCTCGGACGACACCAACCACGAGGTCATGCGCGAAGCGCCGGACCGGACCCTCCTGGGCCCTCCGGTGAACAACGTGCGCGTGTACGTCGTCGACGAACACCTCGCACCGGTACCCCTGGGCGCCCCGGGCCTGATCGCCTTCTCCGGGCCGTGTGTCGGCCGCGGCTACATCAACGACCCCGAACGCACCCGAGCGGCCTACCTGGCCGATCCGTACCGGGCAGACACCCGGCTCTACCTCGGCGGCGACCACGGCCGCTGGCACCCTTCGGGGAAGCTGGAGTTCCTCGGCCGCCGCGACGCCCAGGTCAAGATCCGCGGATTCCGGATCGAGATCGGCGAGATCGAGAACACCCTGCTCCGCGTCCCCGGCGTGCACGACGGCGCGGTGGTGGTGACCGAACGCGCCGACCGGAGCAAGCACTTGGTCGCCTTCTACTCCGGTCCGCAGCTCCTCGACACCACAACCCTGACCGACCGGCTGGGCGAGTCACTGCCCGCCTACATGGTCCCCTCGGCCTTTCACTGGCGCCGAGCCCTTCCCCTGACAGCCAACAGCAAGATCGACAAGAAGGCGCTCGAGGCGCTCGCCGCGGACCTCGCCGCCACCGACGAGGATCAGGAGTCACCTGTCACACCGACCGAGCGGCGGCTGGCGGCGGCCTGGGCGCAGGTCCTGCGGGTCCTGCACGAGCGGATCGGACGCCGCGATCATTTCTTCGACCGCGGCGGCACGTCCCTGTCCGCGGTGAAGCTGGCCATCGCCCTGGACCGCGTGGTGTCCCACAAGGACGTCACCGCACACCCGATCCTCACGGACCTCGCCGCCGTGGTGGACGAGCGCAGCCCACACCGGGCATCCGAAGCCGTGGCCTCGGTCTGATCACGCTGCCGCGCCTGGGACTCTGTGGCCGCGTCCGGCTCGCCTCCGTCTGCTGGTGAACTTCTCCGGCGGTCACGCCCGACGGAACCGGAGCCGTGCGGACAACGTCTGTCCGGCTACAAGATCGCCGGCAGGACGAGGAGCATTCGATGAGCGGCACGGCCACCCGGTACCTCTACCTCGTCCGTCACGGCGAGGCCTCCTCGGAGGAGAGCGGGTTGACGGAAGCGGGCCGCGAGCAGGCCACCCTGCTCGGCCGCCGGCTGCGGGACGTTCCCCTCGCCGCCGTTCATCATGGCCCCCTGGCGCGGGCGGAGGAGACGGCACGGCTCATCGGCGATGAGCTGAGCGACGTCTCGCTCCATTCCTCCGAGATCGCGGGCGACTACGTCCCCTACATGCCCGTCAGGGACGAACTCCCGCCGGAGCACGCCGACTTCTTCCTCCGCTTCCTCGAAGGCGCCACCGCCGAGGAACGCGAGCGCGGGCCCGTTCTGGCCCGTCAGGCGCTCGACCGGTTCACAGGACCGGTGGACGGCGACGAGCCCCGGCACGAACTGGTCGTGACCCACAACTTCCTCATCGCCTGGCTCGTGAGGGAGGCCATGTATGCGCCCAAGTGGCGCTGGCTCGGCCTCAACCACGCCAACGCCGCCCTGACGGTCATCCGCTACGCGGCGGACCGGCCCGCCTCGCTGCTCGTCTCCAACGACATGCGTCATCTGCCCACCGAGCTCAGGTGGACCGGTTTCCCTGCCGAGTCGCACGTCTGACGCGACGAGCTCGCGCGGCGTGCAGGGGGTCGTCGGCGACCGTGTGACCTCGGACGGCCGGTCCGCGTGGCTTGGTCCTTCCCCGTGCGCGCGATCGGTGCCTCATACCCGTCCGTCCAGCGTGGCCAGCACCTCCGCGCAGATGGCCAGAGCCGTCTCGGCCGGGGTGCGGGCTCCCAGGTCGAGGCCGATCGGTCCGTGGATGCGGTCGAGGTGTTCCGCGCCGAGGCCGGCTTTGGTCAGTCCCGCGGCACGGCGGGCCTGGGTGCGGCGCGAGCCCAGCGCACCCACGTAGGGGACGCCGGTGGTGAGCGCCGCGGACAGGACCGGGACATCGACATCCGGTTCATGGCTGAGGACGACCAGGCAGGCGGCGGCCGGGCGCTCGGCGAGCAGGCCGACGGTCTCCCGCGCGCCGGCCTCCACCGTGGCGTCCCAGCCCAGCAGACGCGCCTGCGCGACCAGCAGGTCGGCGAGCTCGCCCCCTCCGACGATGACGAGATGGGGTACGGCCGGGAAGGTCTCGATGAGGACGAGTCCTTGGTCGGCGTACTGGGTGTCGCGGCCGGCCCTGCGGCGGGCGAGCAGCTCCCGTGCGCGATCCACCGCCTGCGCCGGCCCGTCCGTGCCCGGGGCCTCGGGTGTGGTCACCGTGCTGGCGGCCATGGTCCGGCTGTCGTCCACTCGGGTGATGAGCGCCGCGTCGGCACCCTCGGCCAGCAGGTCCCACCAACGGGCGGGAACGGCGTCGAGGGGTTGCAGCAGGATCTCGGCCTGCCCACCGCACGTCAGACCGGCTCGCTTCACACCGTCGTCGTGGACGGACACCGTCCGCACGCCCGCGGTGTGCCCCGCGGGAAGGGCAGTGGCTTCCGCCGCCAAGTACTCGTCGAAGGCGCCGCGGTACAGCGTGCCGTGGCACCGGCCGTCCTCGTCGATCAGGAGCGCGTCCGCGGGGTGCCGGGGGCCGAAGCCCTGCTCGGCGAGGGGACGGGCAAGGACGCCTGTCCGGCCTTGGGTCGCCCACTGACGTGCGGTGTCGGCCAGTTCACGCATGATCGCGGCCTTCCTCGTGCCGGGGGTCGGCGCCGCGGAATCGCCTGGTGGATGTGGGCGCCATGTCCCGGATTCTAGTGAGGCCCCCGGCGCCGCAGCGAGTACCGGCGCCACGAGCCTCCGCTTCGGGCCCCTGCCGCGCGACGGGCGGACGCCTGCGCCGCACGCGAGGGACAGTGGCACGACCGACCGGCGCGAAGGCCAGGTGGCCGGGCCGCCCGGCTGGAGCCGGTCACCCGCCGTGCAGCCAGATCCGCAGCGGGCCGATCGGTTCGAAGCCGTGTCGCACGGCGGACGCCAGGTCGTCGCCGTGCTCGTAGCCGACCACCGGCAGGGTGGGAAACAGGTGGTGCACCCCGCCCAGTACGCCCGGCCAGGCACTGTCAGGGTCGCCGTCCACCGCGAAGACGTTGGAGACGCCGACGACCTCGTCGCTTCGGCTCGCGACGGCTCCGGCGACCACACGGCCGTCGGCCGAGCGTCCGGCGAGCATGAACGTGCCCGGATCGGCGAGCAGTTCGGGCCGGAAGAGGCCTGCGTTGCCCTCGCCGCGATCCCACGCCAGCGCCCAGGCGCGCAGCGTGTCCGGGGCGTCCGCCACATCCCATACGAGATCCGACGCGATGGCGGGCGCACCCGCCGGGCGGTGGATCCACTGGGCCTCGAACAGGACATGGAAGCCGGCCCCTGTCAGATCGAGGCAGGCGAAGCTGTCCTTGACGGAGGCGCCGGTCGCGGCCGTGTCGATCCGGCCCGTCAACGCGGCCGGGTCGGTGTCCGGAAGCAGCGTCACCGCATCGGGGTAGTACAGCGGAGTGCGGGCCGGAGCGGTCCAGGCGTGCTGCCCGAACTCGCTTGTCAGGCCGTGCGATCGGCTCACCGCCGCGCACCACTCGGCGTTGTTGCGGGCGGCGGCCCGGACCAGCAGGTGCTTCACTGTCGTCCACTTCACTGTCGTCTGCTTCGGTGTCGTCACGAACGGTGAATCATGGGGGCCCTGAGGGCGCTGCTCAAGTGGTTTGCGTCCTTCGCCGTGCGCTCTGCCCCGTCACGACGCGGCGAGAGCGTCTCGCCAGGCGGGGCTGTCGACGTAGTGGTTGTCATAACGCTCCGAGGACTCCGCGATCTCCTTCGGGTCGCGCTCGCCGCGCATCACGCTGCCGAGCAGCCGCAGGTAGTCGAAGCGGGCCATGCCGGGCGTGAAGGTGAACAGCACGTCTGCGGTGCAGCCGGGAGCCGCGGCGAACGCGTGCGGGGTGTGCGGGGGCACGGCGAGGAAGTCGCCGGCGTCGAGGATCGTGATGTCGTCGCCCACCAGGACCTGAAGGGATCCACTGATCACGAAGAAGAGCTCCGTGGCCTTGGTGTGGAAGTGGGCAGGAGCGCCGACGGCTCCCTCGGTGAACGTGGAGCGGTACGTCGTGAACCCGCCGCCCGGCCCGTCGGCGTCGGCCAGCAGGGTCATCACACTGCTGGGGTCGGCGGAGGTCTCGGCCTTTGCGGCGCGAGTGAGAAGGGCCGGGAATTCGACGTTCTTGCTGTTCATGGTGGTGTCCCCTTCGGCTGTGCAGCGGGTGCGCCGTCGTTGTGATCACCACTGTATGAAGCCGAAAGACCCACCGGAGAGTGCAATTCAGTGCGGGAAACACCGGTCAATTCCCCACCCTCGGGCAGGGGCGTTCCGCCGCGGCGACCCGCCGCCTGTCAGTCTGCGTGCGGGCGGCGACCGTAGGCCGTGTGGCGTCGCGTCGGGGAGCGGCTCGTGACGTCGGCCGGCCCCGCCTCCCGGTCCTGACCGGGAGGCGGGGCCGAGGCGGCTGTGTCCGTCGCGGCCCACGATGGAGCCGCGGACGCCGACGTCAGGAGGCGCAGGGGCGCGACGGCGTCGCTGCCTGCCTCACCTGGGCAGCAGGTCCTCAGACAGTGCCGCAGTCGGAGACGATGATCTCCTTGGAGGTGGCGCCGGAACGGCTGCCGAGCGCCTCGATCGCCTTGACCACGTCCATGCCCTCGACGACCTCGCCGAACACGACGTGCTTGCCGTCCAGCCAGCTGGTGACGATGGTGGTGACGAAGAACTGCGAGCCGTTGGTGTTCGGGCCGGCGTTGGCCATGGACAGCAGGCCCGGCTTGGTGTGCTTGAGCTTGAAGTTCTCGTCGGCGAACTTCTCACCGTAGATGCTCTTGCCGCCGGTGCCGTTCTGGTTGGTGAAGTCACCGCCCTGGAGCATGAAGTCCGGGATGACCCGGTGGAACGGGGAGCCCTTGTAGCCGTAGCCGTGCTTGCCGGTGGCCAGCTCACGGAAGTTCTGCGCGGTCTTCGGGACGACGTCGTCGAAGAGCTTGAACTCGATACGGCCGAGCGGCTCGCCGTCAGCGGTGACCTCGAAAAAGACGTTCTGGCTCATTGCTCTGCTCCTGTGGAATCGAATGGATGCCCCGAGCATATGAGGCCGGGGCGCCGGGTGCGTAAGCGGCACGATCACACGCCGCCCTGGTCACCCGGACCGAGACCCGGCCGGCCGGGACCGAGCCCCGGATTCAGCCGCGTCCCGGGTACCGTCTCCGCGGACCCGCGGATCGCACTTCGCCGCCGGGAATGTCAGTCGACGGCCATCTCGCCGAGCAGCGACCAGTCGTCCTGCGGGATGTTCATGTTCACAATGCGCGGTGTCGCGGCCAGGTGGGGCGGCAGGGTCTGCTGCGCGGCCTTGAAATGGGCGGACTGGACGTGGGCGGCGCCGGCCTCGTCGTCGCGGAACGCCTCGACCAGCACGTACTCCGTCGGATCCTCGACACTCCTGGACCAGTCGAAGAACTGACAGCCGGGCTCCGCGCGGGTGGCTGCCGTGAAATCGGCGACGATCTCCGGCCACCGGTCCGCGTCTTCGGGGCGGACACGGAATTTGGCGGTGATGAAGATCATAAGGGCTCCTTGTGTACGTGGTGAGTCGTCCTCCGGCGCCGGCCGCCGGTGAACGCCGGGGAAAACGTACGCCGAGTGCGGGGCGCCGTGCAGTCGACCGGGCCGAGGCGTGGGCGACCGGGTTCCCCCGCGGGCGCGAAAAGGCTCACGCCCAGCCGCTCCTGAGGGGGTGAATCTCCACGCATCCTATGGACAGGCCATCCGGTACAGGGTCTGTGCCCCCGCGCTTCAGGCCTGCGCACTCGGTGCAGTCCGGGGTGGACACCGCGGATTAGGCTGCTGCCCTGAACAGCGGGGGGAGACGCGTGGTGAGTCAGTACTTCGAGGTGGACGGCCGGACCCTGTGGAACCCTTCCAATGGCGCGGCCCGGCTGTTCCTGCGGCAGGTGTCCGTATTCGAAGCCGAACTGGAACTGCCGTCCGGCATCGGCCCGATGGAATCCGACGAGTCCCGGATCGACCCCGTCACCTTCCAGATGTTCGTGGCCGCCCTGCTGGCACAGCACCGCAGGACGAGCCACGGCGTCATGAACGCACTGTCCGAAGGATTCGTCGCCACGATGCTCGTCCTCGCCGAGCGCGCAGACCTGGAGATCGACTGGGAAACGGACGACCGGGCCATGGACGACGACCGGTCCGATGTCCAAGTCCCGTCAGTCTTCGCTCCGGTCGGCGATGAGGCGTGGGCGGCCGCTCTTCGGGACCGCTCACGCGAGCTGGGCCGTTTCATGGCGTGCTGATCACTGGCGCGGGACGGGCCCGCTCGGCGTCCTGAGACGAGCCGCGTGTTCTAGTCGACCGGCGTCGCCGACAGATGCTGGTCGGCGGCCCACGAGGCGAGGATGCGCAGCCCGTCGTGCGTGGGGGTGCCGACTTCGGCGGTCCAGATGATCAGTTGCTGGTCGGGGTCGGTGCTGGCCGTCAACGTGTCCCAGTCCAGCGCGAGTTCCCCGGCGACCGGGTGGTGGAGGATCTTCGTGCCGACACCGAGGGTGGCGACGTGGTGGGCGGCCCACCACGTGCGGAAGTCCGGGTCCCGTACGGACAGTTCACCGACGAGTGCCGTCAGCCGGGGATCGTCGGGGTATTTCACGGCCTCCATGCGCAGTTGGGCTACGCAGGTACGGGCGACGGTCTCCCAGTCCGCGTAGAGCGACCGCATCGCCGGGTCCACGAAGAGCAGCCGCAGGTAATTCCGGTGCTTTTCCGGGATTCTTCCGAAGTCCGTGACGAGTGCCGCGGCCAGCGAATTCCACGCGATGACGTCCATACGGCGCCCCATCACGATGGCAGGCGTCGTGCTGAGGTCGTCCAGGAGGCGCCGCAGTTGCGGCTGGACCTTCTGGCGGGCCCGGCGCCGCGGACGGGCGCTCGCCCTTCCGGCCAGTCCGAAGAGATAGTCCCGCTGGTCGTCGTCGAGGCGCAGGGCCTGGGCCAGAGCGTCCAGGACGCCGCCGGGCGCGGAGAGCCGGCCCTGTTCCAGGCGGGTGTAGTAGTCGGTGGAGATCGATGCGAGCTGCGCCACCTCCTCCCGGCGCAGGCCCGGAACCCGGCGCGTCCCGGCGCCGTCGGGCAGACCGACGGCGCGTGGGCTGAGCTCGGCGCGGCGGGTCTTCAGGAAGTCGCCCAGCTCGGTGAGGCGTGCGTCGGGACTCATGCCTCCAGTCTGTCACCGCTCGTGCCACCTCTGAGGGGGAGAGTTTCTTCCCAGGATGTCTCCTGCCCAGGAAGGAACTCTCCTCTTTGCGGCACCCATGCGGCGGTGCGAGCCTGAAAATCGCGGCACTGAGATTCGTTCGCATCAAATGCGGAACGTTTACCGGCGCCGCGAGAAACAGAAAGGAAGTGGGTTGTGCCGGAGAATGAATCGGCAGCGCAGAAGGCCCTCGGCGGCCTCGCGCCGAAAATGGTGGAGCTCACCGACGACGTCCTGTTCGGCGACGTGTGGGAGCGGCCGGACCTCTCGCCCCGGGACCGCAGCCTCGTCACGGTGACGACCCTGGCCGCGCTCTATCGCACCGAGCAGCTCGGCTTCCACCTGAAGCTGGCGCTGGACAACGGTCTGAGCCGCGAGGAACTCGCCGAGGCGCTGACCCACCTCGCGTTCTACGCCGGATGGCCCAGCGCCATGAGCGCGCTCGGCCGGCTGAAGGACATCACCGGCAGCTCGGACGGGCCGACCGCCTGACTCCTGCCGCGCTGCCCGGCAGGCGCGTGAGGCGCCCGTGGCAGCGCCCGGCACCATGCGGCAGCCGCCCGCGATCGCACCCCGGCACCCCATGCCGGGCGCCGAGTACCAAGTACCAAGAAGGACAAGGAAACCAATGGAATTCGTCAAGCCCAAGCCGACCACGAAGGCTCCGGGGGAGTGGTTCACCGGAGACGTGTGGTTCGACGTGATCCACGCCGGTCAGGAGCCGTCGAGGCTGCGCGCCAACATGGTGCGGTTCTCCCCGGGAGCGCGAACGGCATGGCACCACCACGCCGTGGGGCAGACCCTGCACGTCGTCGAGGGCGTCGCCCTGATCGGCACGCGCGACGGCACGGTGTTCGAAGCGCACCCCGGCGAGACGGTGACCTGCCCGCCCGGTGAGGAGCACTGGCACGGCGCGACACCCGAACGTTTCATGCAGCACCTGGCCATGTGGGAGGGCCCGGGCGACGACCGGCCGGAGACCACCTGGCTGGAGAAGGTCACCGACGAGCAGTACAGCAGGCCGCGCACCCGCCACCACTGACCCCCGGTTGTCCGGCGGACCCATTTCTTGATCACCATCCCCCCACGAAAGCGAGACGTCCCCATGAGGGCAACGTTCATGCACAAGGCCGGCGACGTCCGCGTCGAGGACGCGCCGGACCCGGTCGTCGAGCACCCCACCGACGCGGTGGTGCGCATCGTCCGCTCCTGCGTGTGCGGCAGCGACCTGCACCCGTACCACTCCCTGTCGGCCGCCGACGGACCCGCGCCCATGGGCCACGAGTTCCTCGGCGTCGTCGAGGAACTCGGCTCGGAGGTGTCCGGCCTCAGCCGCGGCGATCTGGTGCTCTCCCCGTTCGCCTTCGCGGACAACACCTGTGAGTACTGCCGTGAGGGCCTGCACACCTCCTGCCCGAAGGGCGGCTTCTACGGCGCCGGCGGTGTCGGCGGCGCCCAGGCCGAGGCCATTCGCGTACCGCAGGCGCAGGGCACGCTGGTGAAGCTGCCCGCGGGCGTCGACGCGTCGCTGCTGCCGTCGCTGCTGACGCTGGCCGACGTCTACGGAACCGGCTACCACGCCGCCCACCAAGCCCGCGTCGAGCCGGGTGACTCGGTCACCGTCATCGGCGACGGCGCGGTCGGTCTGCTCGCGGTCCTCTCCGCCAAGCAGCTGGGCGCGGAGCGGATCGTCCTGATGGGCCGCCACCAGGCCCGTACCGATCTGGGCCGCGCGTTCGGCGCCACCGACGTGATCGCCGAACGCGGAGAGGAAGGCATCGCCAAGGTCCGCGACCTCACCGGCGGCCACGGCACGCGTGCCGTGCTGGAGGCGGTGGGGCACATGCCCGCCTACGAAATGGCCGTCGGCGTGGTGCGCCCCGGAGGTGTGATCAGCCGGGTCGGAGTCCCGCAGTACGAGGACGCACCCGTCGGGTTCGGCAGCCTCTTCGGCCCGAACGTCACCCTGAACGGCGGCCCGGCACCCGTGCGCGCGTACATGGACACACTGCTGCCGGCCGTCCTGGACGGCACCGTCGATCCCGGCCGGGTCTTCGACCGCGCCGTCTCCCTGGAGCAGACGCCGGAGGGCTACCGGGCGATGGACCAGCGCGAGGCGCTGAAGGTCATGATCACGTTCTGAGGCGCCGGGTGGTCGGAGGGGTGGGCAGGATCGCAGCGACCTGTCCACCCCCTCAGCGGGCGATGCGGTGCTTTCGTCCGCCGCGCCGGATGCGCAGGGCGGCGTAGACGAGGTCGGCGAGCAGGACGACGGCACCGATGATCAGCAGGTAGAAGAGGCCGTGCACGGCGAATCCGATGATGCCGAGGACAAGGGCCACGAGAATCAGGAAAAGAAACCAGCTCATCAGCTCTCCTGGCGCGTTCCGGCGGGTCAGCGGCGGGCGAGGCGGCGTTCGCCGCCGGTGCCCGGTGCGTAGTCGAGTTCGTAGTGCGCGAAGACCTTCGGCTCGTCGGGTGCGGGCAGTTCGCCGTCGGTGTCGATCGCTGGGGCTTTCCTGACCAGGTCCTTGGCGTAGGTGACCGTCAGATAGCCCGGACCGACGGTCGCGCCTGGGAGCGGCACGAACACCAGTCGGCGGCGGGTGGGCAGGCCGACGGTCACCGTGGCGAAGAACGGCTTGTCCGTCGCGGTGTCGACGTACACCGATTCCAGGACCCCGATCTTGTGACCGCCGGGATCCCTCACGTCATGACCGCGCCACTCGCGGATGTCGGCTGCCTCGAACATCGTGAACCTCCGCAGACTGGAGTACCCCTGAACGCTTTTCTGAAGCGCTCCGTGGCCATGGTTGCCCAGAAACGATCAAATGCCGCCGACAACTCACCGGGGCACCGGATCGAACGGTGCGGATGTCGGAACGTCGGCATGTCGGAATGTCTGCCACGGAGCATCCCGCCGCGTTACAGGCCGAAAGGGTCGCCCTCGATGAGGACGAGCGGTCCGAGGGCGATGGGGTCCGGGGGAGAGGACGATTCTCTGTCGGTTGAGCGCATCGAACACGTCGCGAAGAAACTGGACTTGGAAGGTGTCCAGGACGGCCGTCGGTCCCGGCCGCGGCCGGGACCGCGCGGGACGGCCGGCGGTCATTCACCGCCCGCGTCCCCCTTGGCGGGCACGCACCGCCAGGCGAGCGCGGCGGCCGTCAGGTAGGCGAGAGCACCGATGCCCATGCTGACGCGCAGGCCGGTGCCGTAGTCGCTGCTGGTGGCCAGCAGACTGCCTCCGAGTGCCACACCGGTGGCGCTGCCGATCTGCCGGGTGGTGTTGAACAGTCCGGAGGCGGCTCCCGCGTAGGCCGCCGGCGCCGAGCCCATCACGGTGGCGGTGGATCCGGTGAGCGCGAAGGACGTGCCGAACCCGGCGGCCATCATCGGGGCCACCAACAGCGCGTAGGCGGGATCGACCCCGGCCGCGGCCCAGCCGGCCAGGCCCAGGGCGCCCAGGAGCATGCCGGTGACCACCAGCGGGCGATCGCCGGTACGGCGGGACAGGCGGCCGGAGAGGACGGAGGCGAACATGGTCATCGCCACCGCCGGGAACAGCGCCAGTCCGGTTTCCAGGGCGCTGAAGCCACGCTGGTGCTGGAAGTACAGGCTGGCGGTGAACACCATGCCGTAGAAGCCGAAGTTGAACAGCAGACCGATGGCGGCGGCGCCGCTCATGGTGCGTGAGCGCAGCAGGCGCAGCGGAAGGGCGGGGCGCCGTGCGAGCCACTCACGCACCACGAACGCCGCCCCGGCCGGCACGGCCAGTCCGAGCGCGGCGAGGACGGCGGGATCCGACCAGCCGCGCCGCCCGGCCTCGTTCAGCGCGGTGGTCAGCAGGGCCACCGCGGCCACCACCGCGCACTGGGCCGGCCAGTCCAGTGCCCGGTCGGCGCGCCGGGGGGACGGCGCGACATGACGCAGCGTCAGGATCAGGCAGATCACGCCGACGGGCAGGTTGATGAGGAAGACCCACCGCCAGCCCACCGTGGACACCAACAGCCCGCCCAGCAGTGGTCCGGCGGAGGCCGCGACACCTGCCATCGATCCCCACAGCCCGAAGGCGCGCGAGCGTGCCGCCGGCGCCGGATACGCCTGCTGGAGCAGGGCGAGGGAGCCGGGGACGATCAGTGCCGCGCCCAGTCCCTCCACGAGACGCGCCACGACGAGGAAGGCGGTGCCCGGCGCGAAGGCGCACGCGGCCGAGGCCAGCGTGAAGACCACCACGCCCGCACAGAAGACGCGCCGGTTGCCCAGCCGGTCACCGAGCGCGCCGCCGGTCATCAGGAACCCCGCGAAGACCAGGGTGTATCCGTCCGTGATCCACTGGATGCCGGTGAGCGAGGCCGACAGGTCCCGGCCCACCACGGGCACCGCCACGTTGATGATGGTGACGTCCAGGATGACCATGAAGTACCCGGCGCACACCGCCAGCAGCGGTGCCGTGGAGCGTTGCGCGGCCGTGGCGTCGGGGCCAGGAGGTCCGGGCTCGCCGCCACTGACCGATGCCGCGAAGGGCACGTCGCCGACTCCGTCCTGTCCGCGGGCATCCGACCAGGTCAGCATGCTAGGGCGAGTATGACGGCGAGTCGACGACCTACGGCTCTTCCGGCACCTCGGTGTCGGAGGTGGCTCTCGGCAGGCGGGTGTTGATCCGGCGCGGCCGGTCGGCCGGGACCCGTTTCTTGATCAGCGGGGAACTGGCCGGGGTGCAGGGCGCTGACCGCGGGGCGCCCGAGATGGCCTCCGGTGCGGGGCCGCAGTCACCCCTCCGCAGCCCGGCTAGCCCTCCACGAACGTGACCGTCTCGTCGAGCGGCGCCCGGCCGGTACGGGTGTAGCCCACCGTGCCGTCCTCGTACCCGATGGACATGCCGCAGAACAGCATGAGGGCGTCGGGGGGCGACAGGACCTCCGCCACGGTCTTGCGATACACCGACCACGCCATCTGCGGGCAACTGTGCACCCCTTCGGCGCGGAGCAGCAGCATGACGGTCTGCAGATACATGCCGACGTCGGACCACTGGGGCCGCCCCAGGTCACGGTCGATGTAGCAGAACAGGGCGGCGGGCGCGCCGAAGCATTCCCAGTTCGCGGACGCGGCCCGCTGGCGCGCCTCCCAGTCCTCGTGTGCGATTCCTAGTGCGCTGTAGCGCTCATGGCCGAAGGCGGATCGGCGCTCGCGGTACGGGGACTTCAGCGTGGCAGGGTACATCTCGTACTCCCGCTCGTCCCACGGGTCGCCTGCGGCCACGCGCTCGCCCGCGCGCCGCTTGAGCTCGGCCAGCGGCGCGCCGGTCAGCACGTACGCGTGCCAGGGCTGGAGGTTCGATCCGGACGGTGCCCAGGCCGCGGCGGACAGCACGCGCTCCAGCACCTCCCTCGGGACCTGCCGGTCGGTGAACCCGCGGACCGCCCGTCGGCTCGTGACCGCCTCATAGACGTCCAAGACCGTCTGCCTCCCGTCCGCTCGCCGTGTCCGCGGGTCCGAAGGGGAGCCGACGGTTCAGGAGAGCCAGTCGGTGTAGCGGGTGGGGGCGATGCGGGCATCCTTGTCGGTGAGGACGTCGCCCTCGACGGCCGCGAACATGCCGGCGGTGGGGTCGGTGACGACGGTGCGCTTGTCGCCCTTGTGGGACAGGGTGATCCGGCCCAGTTCGTCGAGGTGGAAGATCTCGGGGCCACCGACGTTGCGAATGCCGTTCAGCGGGGCGCCCGCGGCGACTTCCGCCACCGCCTCGGCCACGTCCTTGGCGGCGATCGGCTGGATGGGTGTGGCGGGCAGGCGGACGGTGTCGTCGTCGGAGGTCCAGGACAGGACGGCGTCCATGAACTCCATGAACTGGGTCGCGCGGACGATCGAGTAGGGGACCGACCCAGCCGCGAGGAGCTGCTCCTGGAGAGCCTTGGCCCGGTAGTAGTCCAGCGCCGGCACCTGGTCCACGCCGACGATCGAGAGGATGACGAAGTGGCCGACGCCGCCCTTCCGGGCCGCGGCCAGGAGGTTGTCCATCGAGGTCTGGAAGAAGGCGGGGGAGGCTTCGTCGAAGGTCGGGGAGTTCGTCAGGTTGACGACGACGTCGGCTCCGGCCACCGCCTCGTCCAGCCCCTGACCGGTGAGTACGTCGATTCCGGTGGACTTCGAATGGGGTACCGCCTCGTGCCCGGCGGCGTTCAGATCCTTGACGACCTGTGACCCGATGAGCCCCGTACCGCCGATGACCGCGACCTTCATGACACACCTTTCGTCGAAGGATATGTCTGCAATATGGCATATGGGGCACCGTGTCGGCGCGGCAAAGAGTGGCGCCCTGATCGGTGAGGGGTGCGCTGTCATGACGCCCCGCTTCAGGTGGAGCCGTCGTGGTGGCGGTCATGGCCTGACTCTGTCGTGCGGTGGGGCGGGTGCCGATTCAAGCAAAACGAATGTTCGTCTTGACGTCGCGATGATCGATGTCGCAGGATGGGGAACGCAAAAACGAATGATCGTTCTCGGAAAGGGAGGAGGCGACATGGGTCCTGTACAGACCGGGGGGTCGGCGATGACCGCGTACCGGGTTCCGCGGGACGCCGGGGCGCCGGCCGTGACCGGCCCGGTGCCGTCCGGCACCGTGGCGTTCGTGCTCCAGGGCGGAGGCAGCCTGTGCGCGGCGCAGGTCGGCATGTTGCGAGCGCTCACGCGGGCGGGGATCAGGCCCGATCTCGTGGTGGGCTCCTCGGCCGGCGCGCTCAACGGCGTCGCCTTCGCCGCCGATCCGAGCATCGAGGGCATCGACCGGCTGGAAGCGCTGTGGCTGGGCCTCCGGCGACGGCATGTCGCACCGATATCGCTTCGGACCCTCGTCCGCGCAGTGGCGGGCCGGGGAGAGGCGGCGGTCTCCAGTACGCCTCTGCGGCAGATGTTGCGGGCCGTCATCGGCGTCGGCCGGCTCGAGGAGACCGTGGTGCCGGTGCACGCGGTGGCGACCGACTTCGAGACCGGCGCGCCGGTCGTGCTGTCCCGGGGCGACGCCGTTTCGGCGCTGCTCGCCTCGGCGGCCTTCCCCGGCCTCTACGCCCCGGTACGCCTGGGGGAGCGCCGGCTCATCGACGGCGGTGTGTCGGCGGACGTGCCCGTGCTGCAGGCCGAATCGCTCGGCGCGACCACCATCTACGTACTTCCGGCGGCAGTCACGCGACAGGCCGGCCATGGGCCCGGAGCCCTGTGCGTTGCCTTCCGGGCACTGGAACAGATTCTGGTCGAGCGAGAGCGGCGGGACCTCGCCGCCGTCCGTGGGTCGGTTCTCCGGCTGCCCGCGGCCACCACCCGCGTCGCGAGCGTGATCGACTTCCGCGACACCCCGCGGCTGATCGAGGCCGGTTGCCGGCTGACCGAGGGCTGGCTCACCCGGCAGCCCGCGGCCGCGGCGTGAGGACGCCCGATGGTCGACCTGGCCTCCCCCGCGCCCCCTTTGGCCCCGAATCCCTCGCGAACACCGGGCGGGCGTGCGCTGCCACGGTGGTGGGTGGAGTTGTTGCTGCTGGGGCTGCTGTACGCGGTCTACGAGATCACTCGCGGGATGCAGCGGGGCTGGAGCACCACCGCGGACCGCAACGGCCGAAGCATCCAGAGCTGGGAAGACGCCGTGCATCTGGCGCCGGAGCAGTCGCTCAACGAGGCACTGCACCACGTTCCGGTCCTGGCCGTCCTCGCCGCGTACTTCTACGCCACCCTGCACTACGTCGTCACGCCCGCCGTACTCATCTGGCTCTACCGCAGGCAGCCCGCGCACTACCGCAGGGCCCGCACCTGGCTCGCCACGGTCACCCTGAGCGCGCTCGTCGGATTCTGGCGCTTCCCTGCCACACCGCCCCGGCTGCTTCCCCAGGCGGGGATCCACGACACCGTGGCCGATGTCGAGCAGTGGGGGTGGTGGAGCGGACAGACCAGCGCGCCGCACGGGCTGGGCGGCCTCGTCAACCAGTACGCGGCCATGCCGTCCCTCCATGTCGGCTGGGCCGTGTGGTCGGGCTGGCTCCTCTTCCGGCACGCCCGCCGCGGGTCGCTGAGGGGGTTCGGTCTCGCCTACCCGTTCCTCACGACGCTGGTCGTCGTCGCGACGGGCAACCACTACCTCGCGGACGCCGTCGCGGGAGCCCTCCTCATCGTGCTCTTCGGTGCGCTCGCAGGCCGCGTCCACCTCGGCGGACACGTCTTCGGGCGGACGTCCCGGGCCCGCCCGGCCACGCATGTCCCGCGCGACACCGACGCCACTTCCAGAGCGCACCGCCCAAGTCCCCACGCGAAGCGTCCCCCAGGTGACTCACCATGACCCATTTCGTTCCACCCCAGTCGCCACCCCCGGACGACGGAGACACCCCGAGCATCGGGTCCCGGCCACCGGGGGCGCGACCGGGCAACGGCAACCGTGTGCCCGGCAGTTGGATGCGCAGTCAGCGTCGCGGCCATGGGCCTTCACATCTGCCGTTGCACCTGGTGGAGGCCTTCCTCATCGGTCATGATTCCGGAGGGCCGACCGGGGGGCTCCTGCGCTTTCGGACGGCCGAAGCCGACCGCCCCGGCCGTGCACGGCCGTCCTGGTGGCGCCGCCCCGAACTGGGACATCAACTCGCGGGATCCAGGGGGGAAGTGCGGCTCTTCCGCAACGATCTCTCCGACGGGACCGGTGTCCGACCGGCCCCGATCGCCATCCTCACCCTCAACGGCATCACCGACGCCGCCACCCTGGTCCGGCTGAACATCGGCGGCTCGTACCTCTCCATCACGGGGAAGGGAGCCGGACGAGTCGCAGCCGTCGACGTGGACATACGGTTCTCGGCCGGCTTGTGGGGGCTGCTCGTCCCGGAGCACACGCGATGCCGGGTGCACCTGGAAGGTCCGGCCCACCTGATACCCGACTGGCCGATGCAACGATGAGCAACTCGCAACAGGCCGGGGCGGATCGCGAACAAGATCCAGGCGGGGAAGCGGACGTCCTGGACGGACATGCCTGCCCGAGGGACGAGTTCATCCCTCGGGCGCGCTTGCGTCGACGGACCGTGCTGACCGCGGGCGTCATGGTGGTCGTGCTCGGTACGGAATCCGTGCTGGTGGCGCCCTACGCGCGTCGTGCGGCGGGCCAGTTGGCCCATGTCCGGCCGATGTGGCTCCTGTTGGCCCTCGGTGCCGAGATGGCTTCCATGATGGCGTTCGCCCGCCTGCAACGACTGGCACTGGGAACCGGCGGTCTGCGCGTCGCGCTCGGCTCCGCCGTCGCCACGGTGTTCGGCGGGAACGCCCTCGGCGCCACCTTGCCCGGCGGAAGCCTGGTGTCGATCACCTACCGGACACGCCGCATGCGCTCCTGGGGCGCCAGCGTGCCGCAGATCGGCTTCACTCATGCGGCCACCGGCGTTCTGAGCACGATCGCACTCGTCGTACTGGCCGGGGCGGGCAAGACCCTCGCGGGGGACGGCTCGCAGCTTGCCCGGATCGCCGTCCACGTCGGGGTGATCTGCGCGCTCACGAGCGCCGCACTGGTTCTGATCCACCACGCGGCTGTGCTGCGCCGTCCCGTCAACGCCCTTCTCCGGTTGTGGCGCAGAGTGCGACGCGGCTCGGTGGGCGACGCGTCGGCAGAGGGCCTGCTCGACGAACTGGCCGCGATGCACCCGCCGGCCCGATTCTGGGTGCGAGGATTCGGCTTCGCCCTGCTCAACTGGACCTGCGACTGCCTGTGTCTGCTCGCCGTGTGTCACGCGGTGGGCGCGCGGCCCGCGTTGGGGACGGTCCTGCTGGCCTACACCGCCGGGGTCGCCGCCGCGTCGGCCATGCCGCTGCTGCCCGCGGGGATCGGTGCCCTCGACGCGGCCCTGGTGCTCGCTCTGCATCACGGCGGGGTGGCCAGCGGAACCGCCGCGGCCGCCGATCTCCTCTACCGGACGATCACCCCCGGGCTGGTCGGCGTCGCGGGATGGGTCCTGCTGTTGCGGCAGCGCCGACGGTCGGCCCGTGGTGAGAGGTCGTGCGACAGCGCCTGCACCGTGCCGACGGCCCCGTCCACGAGCCCCACGGCGAGCTTGGCCGGCTGGAGGAGGTAGCCGGGTCGGATTCACCCAGCTCGGCACGGGTGTGCCTGAAGAAAAACGAACATTCGTCTTGACGTTTCCCTGACCGTCGAGCCATGCTGGCTCGGCAAAAAAGAATGATTATTCGCCTTTGGAGGCTTGACCGTGAAGAACCCGTTGGTGCGATTGCTGTCCCTGCGACGGGCCGTCATCGTGATCGTGGCGCTGCCACTGGTGGTCTCGTTGGCCGTGATGGCGTACGCGTGGCCCGCGTCGCGCATCGCGCCGCGTGATCTGCCGGTGGGGATCGTGGGTACGAGCGAGGCCAGTCAGAAGGTGGTCGAAGGCCTGGCCCGCAGCAAGCCGGGCGGATTCGACTTCCATCTTTACGCCGACGAGGCGTCGGCGCGCTCCGCGATCAAGAGCCGGGAGGTCTACGGCGCCTTCGTCATCACTCCGGGCAGTCTCACCGTGCTGGAGGCCTCCGCCGCGAGCACCTCCGTGGCCCAGCTGATCCACACGTCCGGCCAGCAACTCGCCGCGCAGGCCGCCAAGTCGGCCGCCAAGGAAGCCCGGGATGCCGACGAGACGTCCGTCAGGTCCAAAGCCGGAAGGGCCAAAGTCGGAAGGTCCAATGCCGGACGGGCCGTTGCCGAATCGTCGGCCAAGGTCGTCGTGACGGAGGTGGATGTCGTCCCCACTTCTGCCGATGATCCCCGGGGAGTGGTGTTCAACTCGGCGGTTCTCCCGCTCACCATATGCAGCATTCTCATCGCGTCGTTCCTCACGATGTCCGGCATCCGGATGCCCAGGTGGCGTCGCGTCGCCGAACTGGTCGCCGCGTGCACCGCGGCCGGCTTCACCGCCTACTTGGTCGCCCAGGGCATGCTCGGGGCGCTGCCGCACGAGCAGGTGGGCACCTGGGCGGCCGTCTCTCTCACCATGCTCGCCATCAGCGCGACCAGCGCCGGCCTGATCACGCTCGTCGGTCCCGCGGGGCTCGGGATCACCGCGTTGCTCATGGTCTTCGTCGGGAACCCCTTCTCCGGTGTCACGTCCGCACCGGAAATGCTGCCCAAGGCGGTGAACACCATCGGCCAGTGGCTGCCCCCGGGTGCCGGCGCGAATCTTCTGCGCAGCACGGCCTACTTCGACGGCAACGGCTCCGAAGGTCACATCACCGTGCTCGCCCTGTGGTGCGTCCTCGGCCTGACGGCCGTGGCCCTCGGCCGTCGGACCCGCCCCGCCCCGGACGCATCGCCGGTGCAACACCCGGACAGGGCCGACGGCGCGGTGTCTGAAGCCCCGGTCGCGAGCGAAACTGCGACGCCTGACTCGCAGCCGACCCCCGAAGGGCCCTCCGAGTCGCCCTCACTGATGCTGGAAGCGAGCCCCGCACGCTCGCACGCCCGGCACGCGGCAGACCACTGAGACGGGCCGCGGCGGGAGCCGGCTGACGCCGTGCCGCGCCGACGGCGAAGGAGCGTCGGCACTGCCTGCGAAAGCGGCCCCGACCGGTGGCACGACGCGGCAGCGGGCTTCTGGTGCACCACGACACCCTTGGGTCGTGGTGCACCAGAAGCCCGTTTTCGATTGCCGCCGTCACGGGCGGGGACGGTCCTGTCATGACAGCGGAAGGCAGGCTGAAGAGCCGCCCCGGACCGCTCGATCCGACGGGGCAGCCGCCCGCCGGAACCGATGGCCGGTCAGCGGGGATCGTCCGGTGTCAGGATGTGGTCGCGTCGGGCCACAGCGCCCGCAAGGCGTCGGGCACTCCCTCCACGTCCTTGGACCCGCCGATGGCCAACTGGAGAAGGTAGCCGGGCAGGGCGCACATGAGAGTGGCCGCGATCGCTTCGGCAGTCGCCTCGCGCGGGAAGGCTCCGCTGTCCTGGTGCTCCCGGACGACCTCGGCGAGATCGGAACGCATCCGGGCCAGCAGGTCGTTGAACTGCCTGGCCAGTGCGGGGTTCCGCAGGGACTCGGACCAGGCCAGGACGGCCAGTCCGGCGACGTTCTGCTCGACCGTCTTGGTCTTCACCATCTCGAAGACATCGGCCATCATCGCGCCGACGGAACTGCTGGACCGGTCCGTGGCGACACTATGGACCATCGTCACGACCTCCCGCATGTTCTCCTCGGCGATCGCCGTGATCATCTCTTCCTTGCTGGCGAAGTGCCGGTACACCGCGCCTGCCGAGAGACCGGACTCCGCGAACAGGTCCTGCATGGACGTCGAGTGGAATCCGTCCCGCAGGAAGCAACGGCGAGCCGCGTCCAGGATCTGCGCGCGGCGGGCCTCCATGTACTGCGGGGTGACCTTTGGCATGGATCCATCCTAAGCGATAAAAAACGAATGGTCGTGTTAGCTTAGCGTGTCGGCGGTCGGACGGGCGACGGTCGAAGCACCCCGACGGGAGGGGGTGTGTGCGGGTTTGAGCTTCGCGAATACGCCAACGCGATCTGTATGGCCCATTCGACACGAGAAACCGAACGCAAATACGTGGCGCCGGCGGCCGACGACCTCGGATGGCTGTCCGACCTGACCCGTGTGGCCGGGGTCGCGTCGCTCGCGGGGCGCGGCGTGCAGGAGCTGGACGCCGTCTACTACGACACCGACGATCTGCGGATCGTCCGCTCCCGCGCCTCCTTGCGGCGCCGGACGGGCGGCACGGATGCCGGGTGGCACCTGAAACTTCCCCTCTCGGGCGACAGCCGTGAGGAGATCCGGGCCCCACTGTCGTCGGTGGATGTCCCCGACGAACTGCGGCAGCTCACGCTCTCCCGCACCCGTGGCGCAGCCCTGCGGCCGGTGGTCCGCATCCGCTCCACCCGCTCCCTGAACCACCTCCTCGACGCCGACGGCGACGTCCTGGCGGAGCTGAGCATGGACACGGTCAATGCCGACTCGCTGCTCGACGACGACAGGCATGCGACGTGGAACGAGATGGAGATCGAACTCGCCGAGGGCGGCGACCCTGCACTTCTGGACGACATCGAGAAGGTGCTGCGCGAGAACGGTGTCGACCGTGCCCCGAGCCCGTCCAAGGTGCTCCGGGCGATCGAGGAGACCACGCCCCTCCTGCGACGCAAGACGGACCCACGAGCCGGGATCACTCCGGGATCCGCCGGCGACCACGTACTCACCTACGTGGACGGGCTGGTCCGCGCCCTCACGGATCTGGACCCCGCGGTCCGCCGCGCAGCACCCGACGCGGTGCACCGGATGCGCACCACGGCCCGCCGGCTGCGCGGATGCCTGCGTACCTACCGGTCCGTTCTCGACCGCGAGATCACCGACCCGATCCGGAAGGATCTGCGATGGCTCGCGCGCGAGCTCGGTGCGGAACGCGATCAGGAGGTACTCCGGGAGCGGCTGACCTCCGGGATCCAGGAGCTGCCGGTGGAACTGGTCCTCGGCCCCGTCGGCGCACGCCTGCAGGCCTGGGACGCCGGACGTCGGGCCGACGGCCGTCGACGCACCCTCGACGCGCTCGCTTCCGCCCGCTACCTGAAGTTGCTGGAGCGGCTGAAGCGCCTGGCCGACGCCCCGCCGCTGCATGCCAAGGCGGCAGGCAAGCCCAAGAAGGTCATGGTCAAGGCGCTGCTGAAGGAGTACGACCGGCTCACCCGGCGCATGGACCGAGCGCTCGACATGCCCGCCGGAGCGGAGCGTGACGCCTCGATCCATCACGCCCGCAAGGCTGCCAAGAGGCTCCGCTACGCCGCGGAGGCGGCGCAGCCGGCCCTGGGGAAGCCTGTGCGGCGCCTCGGCAAGCGCGCCAAGGTCGTACAGCAGGTGAGCGGCGCTCATCACGACGGCGTCGTGGCCTGCGGCACCCTGAGGGCTCTGGCCATCTCTGCGCACGCGGCGGGCGAGGCCGGCTTCACCTGGGGCCTGCTGTACGGCCAGGAGAGGTCCGCGGCCGGCGCCCGGGAGCGTGAGCTTCCCGAGGTGTGGGCTCGTGTTCCTGCGGCGGCCCGGCACAAGAGCCTTCGTCGCTGAATCGCGGAAGCATCGCGCGCGGCTGGGTCGCAAGAACATCCGTGGGGTCAGGGGCTGTTGGGCTCGCCCGCTGCCCGCTGCCCGCTGCCCGCTGCCTGCTGCCCGCTGGTCGCCGGCGGCGGGGTGCCCGGTCGTTGACTGCGCTTCCATGATGCGGACCGGCTGCCAAGGCGCCCGCGTGCTCCGGTCGGGGTCTGTAGTTGCTCGGACAGGCAAATTCTCGGGGGCGTGGCGCGGACCGTCCGTATGGAGGGACCCTTGCTGGTGGGGTGGGTGCGGGAGCAGGCGGCACCCGCACCCACCTCTGTGTCAGGCGAGCGTCGGGTAGTCGGTGTAGCCGCGGTGGTCGCCGCCGAAGGAGGTGGCGTGGTCGGGGGTGTTGAAGGGGCCGCCGGCGGCGAGGCGGGCGGGCAGGTCGGGGTTGGCCAAGAACAGAGCGCCGTAGGCGATCAGGTCGGCGGTGCCGTCCTCGATGAGGTTCAAGGCGTCGGCGCCCGTGGGCTCCGTGCCGGTGAAGGGGTTGAGCACGAAGGTGCCCGGCCATGCTTTGCGCAGCCGTGCGAGCAGGTCGCGTGTGCCGGCGATCTCCAACTGGTGGAGGTAGGCGAGACCGAGGGGAGCGAGGGCGTCGACGAGGGCGGTGTAGGTGGCGTCGAGGTCCGTACGGTCGCTCTCGTCGATGTCGTTGTGCGGGTTGCCGGGGGAGATGCGGAAGCCGACACGGTCTGCGCCGATGGCCCCGGCGACCGCCTTCGCGGTCTCGACGGCGAACCGGATCCGTCGTTCGGGGCTGCCGCCCCAGGCGTCGGTGCGCCGGTTCGTGTTCGGGGCGAGGAACTGGTGGATCAGGTAGCCGTTGGCGCCGTGCAGTTCCACGCCGTCGAAGCCCGCCTCGATCGCGTTCCGTGCCGCGGAGGCGAAGTCGGCGACGGTCTCTTCGGTCTCCGCATCGGTCAGCTCGCGCGGAGTGACGAAGTCCTGCGGTCCCTCGTGCGTGTAGACCTGCCCCTTCGCGGTGACCGCGGAGGGGCCGACGGGGGTGAGACCCATCAGGCTCGGGTGGCCGACCCTGCCGGTGTGCATGAGCTGGAGGAAGATCACGCCGCCCTCGGCGTGCACCGCGTCGGTGACCTTGCGCCAGGCCGCGATCTGCTCGGCGGAGTGGATGCCGGGGGTGTTCGGGTAGCCCTGACCGACCACCGACGGCTGCGTGCCCTCGGTGACGATCAGGCCGGCGCTCGCGCGCTGTGCGTAGTAGGTCGCCATCAGGTCGGTCGGGCTCTGCGCGGGGCCGTAGGCGCGGCTGCGCGTCATCGGTGCCATCACGATGCGGTTCGGCAGGCGGGTGCGCCCGAGATCGTAGGGAGCGAAGGCTGTGGTCATGAAGGATTCCCGTTCGGATCGGTGGGTCGGCATCGCCACGATGCCAATGCCTGTCCGAACAAGTAATTACCTCCCTCCATTCCGAAAGTCGTGTGACCTGCGTCACCAGCTGCGTCGGATCGGCCGGTAGGTGCCGCCCGAGGCGCGGAGGCCTGGCGCGCTAGGCTGTACTTGCTCGATCAAGATTCTCGTGAAGGGCGGGAGTGACGTGCCGAAAGACGCGGACACCGAGCCGACCGGGTCGTCATCCGCTGACGTGGTGCGTCCTCAGCTGCCGCCGTCGGTGCAAGCGGGAGCCATGACGCACGCGATCTTCCGTGTGGCCCGTCTGCATCGCATGCTCGCCGGGCAACTCCTGCGCCGCGTCGGTCTGCACACCGGGCAGGAGCTCGTCATGATGCAGCTGTGGGACCTCGGCCCCCAGCGTCAGACCGATCTCGTGCGCCTGCTCGGCTCCGACGCCGCCACCATGACCCGCACGGTCAAGCGGTTGGAGCACGCCGGCTTCGTCCGCCGTCGGCCCTGCGAGACGGACAAGCGCGCCACCATCATCGAACCCACCGCGGCCAGCCTCGCGCTGCGCAAGGAGGTCGAACAGGTCTGGGCGGAGCTCGAACACAGCGTCGTCGGCGACCTGGGCGCGGACGAACAGGACGCCATGCTCGGTGTGTTGGCCCGCATCGAGGACAGCCTCAGCCGGGCCGCCGCACAGCACAGCCCGCTCGCCTAGGTCCTGTCCGGCTGGGGAGTCGAAGCAGCACCGCATTTGAGCTCGGCCGGTGCCCGCCGGTACGTGCGAGGGGTATGACGGGGACCACACGTACGCCTCGGAACTCGGCTCGCGGCCGGTCCGACTCCTGAAGCGGTACGGCTCGAACGGACCGACGCCGTACGACGTGATCTGGAGAACCCGGTGATGAACGAGTCCCGACCTTCCCGGGCGGGGATGAGCGCGCTGCTGCGCAGGGGGGTGCCGCCTCCGGCGCTCTGCGGCTTGATCCTGCTGCTGGCCCTGATGTTCGCGCTGTCGTACGCCGTCGGGGCCTCCGCCGGCCCCGTCGCACCCGGTATGCACGGCGTCGGCACACGCGCTCCCGGTGACGGCGGGGGCACGGACGACGGCGACATGGGCGACCAGCACGGTGGTGGCCATTGATGAGCGCCGGAACGGTGACGGCCCAGGTGAAGCAACAGCCCACGGACGAAAGGCAGTCCGGGAAATCCCGGCAGGAGCGTGACCGTCTCCTGGCCATCGCGTTGCTGTCGATGCCCGTTCTCGTGCTGTCGATGGTGCCCGCGCTCCAGTTCCGCAACTGGCAGTGGCTCTGCTTCGTGCTCGCCGCACCGGTCGCCGTGTGGGGCGCGTGGCCGTTCCACACGCGGGCGGTCCGGGGACTGCGGCACTCCGCGGCCACCATGGACACCCTGGTGTCCCTCGGCGTCATGGCGTCCTTCCTCTGGTCGTCGTACGCGCTGTTCCTCGGCGGTGCCGGTGGCGCGGGCATGCGGACGCACTTCAGCCTCGTACCCTCGTCCTCGGACGGCGTGGCGCACATCTACCTCGAAGTGGTCGTCGGCGTACCGCTGTTCGCGCACGCCGGACGGTTCCTGGAGGCGAGGGCCCAGCGGTCGGCCGACGCGGTCGCCGGTGTCCTCGTCCCCGTGATGCTGGCGTCGGCCGTCACCGCGCTCGGGTTCTGGCTCGGTGCCGGGGCCGACCCTCAGGCCGCCGTCACGGCGTGCGTGGCCGTGCTGGTCGTGGCCTGCCCGTGCGCGCTGGGACTGGCGACGCCGACCGCGCTGATGGCCGCGACCGGGCGCGGAGCCCGGTTCGGCGTCCTGGTCAGCGGGCCGAAGGCGCTGGAGGGGCTGCGGCATGTCGACGTCGCCGTACTCGACAAGACCGGGACCCTCACCTCCGGGCACATGAGCGTCGCCCGGCTCACGGCCGTGCCGGGCGGGCTCGAGAAGGACGCGGTGCTGCGGCTGGCCGGTGCGGTCGAGCAGGGCTCGGAGCATCCGCTGGGGCGGGCGATCGCCGCGCATGCCCGACGGGCGCCGGAGGTACTGCCGGACGTCGTCGAGTTCAGCGCCCTGCCTGGGCGCGGGGTCCTCGGCCGGGTCGAAGGGCGCCGGGTCGAAGTACTCGGCCCCGACGGTGAGTTGCCCACCGTCCTGGCGGAGGCGCTGCGGGTCGCGGAGGCCGCCGCGCACTCCTCGGCCGTGGTGCGCGTGGACGGTGTCCCGGAAGCGCTGTTCGAGATCGGGGACGCCGTGCGGCCGGGAAGCCACCGTGCCGTGGACCGGCTGCGGCGCCTCGGCGTCCGGCCCGTGCTCGCCACCGGCGACCGTGCGGCGCCTGCCCGGGCCGTCGCGGCGGACCTGGGGATCGACGAGGTGCACGCCCGCTGTACGCCCGAGGACAAGGCGGGCCTGGTAAGGGAGTTGCGGGCGCAGGGGTGCCGGGTCGTTTTCGTCGGGGACGGTGTCGACGACGCCGCGGCACTGGCCGCCGCCGACCTCGGCATCGCCATGGGCAGCGGCACCGACGTGGCCATCGGCGCCGCCGACGTGACCCTCGTCCACGGGGACATCGAGGCCCTGGCGGATGCCGTACGGCTGGCCCGGCGCACCCAGCGCACGATCCGCGCCAATCTCGTATGGGCGTTCGGCGGCAACGTCGTCACCGTGCCGGCCGCCATGGTCGGTCTGCTCAGCCCCGTGCTCGCCGCCGTCGCGATGGCGGCCGGCTCCCTGCTGGTGGTCGCCAACAGCCTGCGGCTGCATGGTCGGCAGCCTCTGCCCGCCGCCCGGAGGCACCGATGACTCAGCCGTCCGCGTGGCGGCCGACTCGTCGTCGGCTCACCGACACCCTGCTCGCCGCCCTAGCGCCCGTCGTCGTGTGCGGCATCGCCCTCGCCGGCCTGACCACCTGGGCCGGCGCGGGGAACGCGGGCAGCCCGGCCAGAATCGCCGTTGCGAAGGGGCGGGTCTTCCTGCCGTACGGGGACAGCACGGAGACCGCCGCGTTCTTCGACGTCGCCAACACCGGTGGCACGGGCGACCGGCTGGTCGAGGTGACGTCCTCCGCCGCGAGCGGGCAGATCACTCTCAGCCGCCACCGCATGACCGGCGGCGGGTCCGCCACCAGGGCCGAGGTGACCTCGGCCGCCGTCCCCGCGGGCCGTGGGCTGTCCATGTCACCGAGCGGTCTGGCCGTCACGCTTGCCGCCGAGGGGGACTGGACAGAGGGCGACCTCGTGCCGTTCACGCTGCACTTCGAGCGTGGAGGGGCGGTCAGGACCAGCGCGGTGGTGGTCCGTCCGACGTCGTGACCGGCTGCCTTTCACATCATGACCGTACGGCAGCCGACTGCTTCCTGGAGTGCCGGTGGTGTCACATACGTCGCCCCGCACGGGTGGTGGCCGCGGGTGGCGCGAGGACTCGCGGTGCCCGCGGCCCAAGCCCCCTTCTCCGACAGGAGTCGGGCCGAACTGCCGCCCGGTTCCGGGCCGTCGGTGTGGACTGGATCACGTCTCGGGTGTTGAGTACGACACCGGGGCTCATTCCGTACCCCCGCATGACGACCGACGCCCGGATGCGAGGATGTGGCGCCATGACCGCAGGGTGGTGTTCTCGCACGGTACGGGCCGCGATGTTCGCGGCCGTCTGTGTGCTGCTCGCCGCCCTTGGCCACGTGATGATGTCCGGCAGCGACGTCCCAGGGTGGGCGCTGGCCGCCGGGGCGCTCGTGATCGGCGGCGCGGGCTGGTGCCTGACGGGCCGTGAGCGTGGGATGCCGTCGATCGTGGCCGCCGTGGTGGCCGCGCAGACAGGACTGCACTCGGCCTTCTCGTTCGCCCAGTCGACGACGGGCGGAGCGGGTTCCACGCGGCGTGACATGGGCGCAATGGACATGGGCTCCATGCACATGGGGTCGATGCACATGCATCCCATGGACAGTATGGACATGGGGCACATGGAGTCCTCCATGACCGGCTCGGCGTCGTTCGGCATGCCGGCCGCCCACCTGCTGGCCGCGTTGCTGTGCGGCCTGTGGCTGGCGTACGGCGAGCGCGCCGCGTTCCGCATCCTGCGCGCCGTGGCCGGATGGCTGGCGGCGCCACTGCGGTTGCTGCTCGCCCTGCCCCTCACCCCGGAGCGTCCGCGCGTCCGGGCGCGCCGCCGCACCTCGGACCGGGCACGGCGCCTCCTCCTCGTCCACGCCATCACTTCTCGGGGTCCGCCAGTGGGGACCGCTGTCGCCTGACGACAGCCGGTGTCCCGAGGCCGCTCAACAAGCGCCTCGGGCCTCGGCCGTACGCCCACGCAGGTGCCGTACGGCCGTTTCCCCCTTTCCCCGGACCGGCCGCGCTGCCGCGTGCCCCGGTCCGGATCACGGATGACCGAGAAGGACACCAGGTGATTGCTTCCGCCCTGCCCGCGTGCGAGAAACACGACGCGGCGATGTCGCTGGACGAGTCGACGACCGCGTGGGCGCTCGCCGCGCGCAACGGTGACCGGGCCGCCGTCGACCGCTTCGTGCGCGCCCTGCACCGTGACGTCCGGCGCTATGTGGCCCACCTCTGCGGCGACCCTCAGGCGGTCGACGACCTCGCGCAGGACACGTTCCTGCGCGCGCTCGGCAGCCTGCACCGCTTCGAGGGCCGTTCCTCGGCCCGTGCCTGGCTGCTGTCCATCGCCCGCCGCGCGGTGATCGACAGCTACCGGTACGCCGCCGCGCGCCCCCGCCTGTCCGACGTACCGGACTGGCAACTGGCCGTCGAGAACGCGCAGCCGCAGGACCTGCCCGGCTTCGACGACGGCATCGCCCTGCTCGACCTGCTGGCGGCGCTGCCGCAGGAGCGCCGGGAGGCGTTCGTCCTCACCCAACTGGTCGGCCTGCCCTACGCGGAGGCGGCACGGGTCAGCGACTGCCCCGTGGGCACGGTCCGCTCCCGCGTGGCCCGGGCCCGGGCGTCGCTGGTGGATCTGTTGGACGAGGCCGAGGAATCCGTTCCGCTGGCCGCCTAGGCAGGCCGGAGGGTGTCGGTGCCGTAGGCACGGCATCGGCGCCGACACCCCTCCCGGTACTGCGGATCTCGGCGCGGCGCGACGGGCGGGCGCCGGGAACCGTGCATCCGCGTCGTACGCGCGATATGGCCGACTCGCCGGGAACCCAGGGCGTGTTCGCTCCGACTTCTGGACCGGGCGACAAGGGCTTCGCCCGCGTACCGAGTGGAAGCTGGAGACTTTCGATGCGTTCTCGCGTGTGGGGCGTGGCGGCGGCCGTCGTTCTCGGCGGCCTGTTGATGGCGGGCTGCGGCGACGGAGAGCAGGACACGGCCGGCGAGCGCGCCGCCGGAAAGGCCGTGTCCGGTGGCTACCCGGTCTCCGTCACGGACTGCACGGGGGCCAGGACCACGTTCTCCGCCGCCCCCAGGAGGATCGTCACCAGCAACGCCTCCAGCCTGGAACTCCTGCTCCGCCTGGGTGTCGGCGACAAGGTGATCGGCACCGGATTCCCGCCCGGAAAAGGCACGTTGCCCGCAGCCCTCGACGCCGAGGCACGGAAGGTGAAGGTCCTCAGCCGGAGCGTCGTCCCGAAGGAGAAGCTGCTCGGCTCCGGTGCCGACCTGTACATCGACACGTTCGCCTCGATGAACATGGGCGGCGGGACGGGCGACGCACCAACGGCGGAGGAGTTCAAGGCCGCCGGGATCGACCACGTCTACCTGAAGTCCACCGCCTGTGCGGCGCAGGGCAAGGGTCCTGTGACCGACCTGTCCGGCGTCGAGGCAGACATCGTCTCCCTCGGCCGGGTCACCGGCACCGGCGCCACGGCGAGGGAACTCGTCGCCGGAATGAGGGCGAAGGTGGACGCCGTCCGGAAGGCCGTCGGAGGCACGGCCGAGAGCGAGCGTCCGACGTACTTCTTCTTCGACTACGACGCCGGCACGAAGCAGCCCACCGTCGTCTGCAACCGCCAGGTCGCCCATGCCGTGATCACCTCGGCCGGGGCCCGCAACGTCTTCGCGGACTGCGACGGCGACTACAAGCAGGTCGGCTGGGAGGACGTGATCGCCAAGAACCCGGACTGGATCCAGCTCGGGATTCGTCACCGGGGCGGCGCAGCGGCGAACGAGAAGGCGTTCGACGAGGCGGAGCAGTGGCTGAGGTCCAACCCGGCCACCAAGGGTCTGAAAGCGGTCGAGGAGGGCCACTTCCTGCGCATCGGATCCGAGCAAACCACCATCGCGGGCGTGGAGAACGCCGACACCGTCGTGGAGATCGCCAAAACCCTCTACCCGGGCAAGGTCGGCTGACCATGACCTCCTTGCCGATGCGGCGCCGCGAGACGGCCGATGGGGTCCGAACGGTGCCGTCCGGAGCGTTCGCCCTGGCACTGGGCGTCGCGCTCCTCGCCGCCCTGACGGCAGCGGTGGCCCGGGGCTCGACGTCCGTCCCGCCGGGCGAGGTGTGGAGCGTCGTGTGGCGGCGCCTGTCCGGCGAGGCCCCACGGCCGGGCACCGACGACCTGATCGTCTGGCAACTCCGGCTGCCGCGCGCCCTGCTGGCGGCGCTCGTCGGTGCCGGTCTCGGTCTTGTCGGTACGGCGGTACAGGCGCTGGTGCGCAATCCGCTGGCCGACCCGTACCTGCTGGGTATCTCCAACGGCGCCTCGCTGGGCGCGGTCGCGATGATCGTGCTCGGCCTCGGAGCCGGCGGAACGCTGGGACTCGGGCTGTCCGGAGCGGCGTTCGCCGGAGCCCTGGCCACCTTCGCGCTGGTGTGGGCGGTGGCCCGGCGCGGCGGGGGATTCGCACCGCTCAGACTCGTCCTGGCGGGCGTGGCGATCGGACAGTTCCTGTCCGGCTTCACCAGCTACCTCGTCCTGCGGGCCGGGGACGAGCAACAGACGCACAGCGTGCTGTTCTGGCTCATGGGCAGCCTCGGTGGGGCCAACTGGGAGCTCCTCGCCGTGCCGGCGATCACCGTACCGGTCGCCTGGCTGTGTCTCCAGGCGCGCGCCCGCGGCCTGAACGCCCTGCTGATGGGCGACGAGACAGCGGCCGGTCTCGGCATCGACGTCACACGGCTGCGCCGCGAACTGTTCACGGTGACAAGCGTGCTGACCGGCGTGCTGGTCGCAGTGTCCGGCGCGATCGCCTTCGTCGCGCTGATGGTGCCGCACGTCTGCCGCCTCGTCGTGGGCGGCGACCACAGGCGCCTGCTGCCCGTCTCCGCCCTCTTCGGCGCGCTGCTGCTGGTCGTCGTGGACCTCGTCTGCCGAGCGGCCATGGACACGCAGGAACTGCCGGTCGGCGTGGTCACCTCGCTCATCGGGGCCCCGGCCCTGCTGTACCTGCTCGACCGGCGCCTGGGGAGCGGCAGTTGAGGATCGAGATCGAGGACCTGCACATCGCGTACGCCGGCCGCACGGTCGTCGCGGGCGCCCGTCTCGTGGCGGCCGAGGGGGAGATCACCGGGCTGGTCGGACCGAACGGGAGCGGCAAGTCCACACTCCTGCGCACCGTCTACCGGCATCTGAGGCCCATCGCCGGACGGGTGCTGCTCGACGGCACCGACATCCGGGCGATGGCCCCCGCACGGTCGGCGCGGCACGTCGCGGCGCTCCCACAGGAGCGGGGCGACGACTTCGAGCTGACCGTACGGGAGGTCGTCGCCATGGGCCGTACCCCGTACAAGCGGGCTTTCTCCGGCGAGGACGCCACCGACCGGGACATCGTCTCCCGTGCCCTCGCCGACGTCGGCATGGGCGACCACGCCGGACGACGCTTCACCGCCCTGTCCGGAGGCGAGCGCCAACGGGTCCTGCTGGCAAGGGCGTTCGCTCAGAACCCGGACGTCCTGGTCCTGGACGAGCCGACCAACCACCTGGACGTCCGCCACCAGGTGGAGCTGCTGTCCCTGCTCAGGGAGCAGCGGCGTACGACGCTGGTGTCACTGCACGACCTGAACGCCGCCGCATCGGTCTGCGACCGTCTGCATGTCCTGCACGACGGGACCGTGGTCGCCTCCGGGTCGCCGCGCGAGGTGCTCACCCCCGCCCTGATGGCCGAGGTCTTCGGGGTGCGTGCGGCTGTCGTCGACCATCCCCTCACCGGCGATCCGCTGATCGCCTTCGACCACCGGACAGCGGTCGGCCCAGGGCCGGCCGACGCGGTGGAGAAGACCCGCACCGGTGCGTGACACATGGCCGGGCCGGGCGACGGGGCGAAGCCGGCCAGCCCGCACACCTATGAACTCGTCGGGTCGCGGAATCGCCGACGGCCGGGAACTCACCCCGGTTTCGCACCGACTTGTGGGACGAGGCTGCTGTCCGGCAGCCCGGCCCGAGACGGGGAGGGGCGCAACGGTGACACACCACAGTCCCGGCAAGGAGCAGTCCGGCGGCATACCCGTCGGATCCGACGAGGGGGACCGCTGGCTGCTGGTCGCCGTGTCGGGCGCGCTGGCGTTCGTGGCGATGCTCGACATGAACATCGTCAACGTGGCCCTCGCGGACATCGCCGACGGTCTCCACGTGTCCGCCGCCACCGCCCAGTGGGCCGTGCTGGCCTACCAACTCCCCGTAGTCGCCCTGCTGTTGCCCGTCGGCCGGTGGCTGGACGGCGTCGGTACGCGCCCGGCCGTACTCACCGCGACCGCCGGCTTCGCCCTGTGCAGCGCCCTGAGCGCCGTGGCACCGTGGGCGGCCTGGCTCGTCGCCGCCCGCTTCGCGCAAGGAGCCTTCGGCGCGGTGCTGTTCGTGCTCATGCCGGTCCTCGCGCTCCACTCCGTACGCCCCGAGCTGCGGGGGCGGGCGATGAGCGTGCCCGCTACCCTGGGGCCGCTGGGTGCGGTGACCGGACCGGCGGTGGGCGGTCTGCTGCTGGACCATCTGGGCTGGCGTTGGGTCTTCCTGGTCAAGATCCCCTTCTGTGTGCCGGCCCTGATCGTCGCCCGGAGAGCGATGCCGAAGGACGGGCGACTGCGTGCGCCCGACCGTCGGTCGGTGGCTGACGCACTGCTGGTGACCACCGGAGTCGCGGTCCTGCTGCTGGCGTTGACCTTGGCGTCGGACGCCACGCCGTGGCTGCTCCTCGCGCTCACGGCCGTGCCGCCCCTGTGGTGGTGGCTGCGGGGTCCCGGCGGCCGCCCGGTGACCGGTGTGCTCCGGTCGACGGGCCTGCTGTGGACGCACGGCGCGGTGCTGACCTCCGCGATCGGTTTCGCCGCCATGCACTACGTCGTCGCCCTGCACCTTCGGCGCGACGACGGGGTGAGCGCCACCACGACCGGCCTGACCGTCCTCGCCTTCCCCCTCGCCATGGGCCTGGCAGGCCCGCTGGGCGGACGACTCGCCGACCGGTACGGCGCCCGTCCGGTCGCGGTCGCCGGCGCCGTGCTCACCGCCGCGGCACTCCTTGTGGTGATCCCCCTTCACGGCGGCTGGACCCCGGTCGACGTGGCTTGGCGGCTCGCGCTCGGCGGGATCGGCATGGGGCTGAACGGCGGCCCCACCCAGGCCCTCGTGATGAGTGCCGCTCCACCGGACCGGACGGCGACCGTCGGATCCACCGTCCAGCTCGCCCGCAGCCTCGGCTTCACCCTCGGCCCGGCCCTGGCCACCGCAGCCTGGGCCCTGACCGGCGCGGCACGGGCGGGACTCGCCCTGGCCGCCACCGCCGCCTGTCTCGCCGTCCCTCTGCTCGCCCGGTCCGGCGGACGTCCCGTGCCGCGTCCCGAGCAGACCGTCACCGCCCACCACTGATCCAGGAGCCACCCGAATGTGCGGAATCACCGGCTGGGCGTCCTTCCACCACGACGCCCGCACCCAGGCACCGGCCATCGAAGCCATGACCGCCGCCCTCACCCCGCGCGGCCCCGACGCCGGCGGTGTCTGGCTCGGCGAACGCGCCGCGATCGGTCATCGCCGGCTGGCCGTCATCGACCTCCCCGGCGGTGTCCAGCCGATGACCGACCGACCGGGCGAACCGAACCTCGTCCTCAGCTACAGCGGCGAGGTCTACAACCACCACGAACTCCGGGCCCAACTGGCGAACCTGGGACACCGCTTCCGTACCCGGAGCGACACCGAGGTGGTCCTGCGCGCCTGTGCCGAGTGGGGCGAGGACGTCGCCGAACACCTGGACGGCATGTTCGCCTTCGCCGTCTGGGACGAGCGCGCCCAAAAGCTGCTGCTGGTCCGCGACCGCCTCGGCGTCAAGCCTCTCCACTGGGCGCCTGTCGACGGCGGCCTCGCCTTCGCCTCGGAGCCCAAGGCGCTCTTCGCCCACCCGGAGATCCGGCCCCGCGTGGACGCCGACGGCCTGCGGGAGGCGTACAGCCTGCTGTTCAACACAGGGCCGACCGTGTGGTCGGGCGTCCGGGAGGTCGAACCCGGCGGTCTGCTCGTCCTCGACCGGGACGGCATCCGCGAACGCCGCTACTGGCAACTGGAGGCGGGTCGCCACACCGACGACCGCGACACGACCGCCGAGCGGATCCGTGACCTGGTCGGCACGGCTGCCCGCGCCCAGCTGGAAGCAGACGTCCCGCTGTGCAGCCTGCTCTCCGGCGGCATCGACTCCACCGTCCTGACCGCGCTGCTCGCCGACGAACTCCGCCTGCGCGAAGGCGCAAACGCCCGCATCCGCTCCTACGCCGTCGACTACAGCGACCAGGCCGCGCAGTTCACGGCAGACGCCCTGCGCACCGGGCACGACACGCCCTACGCCGCCGAGGCCGGTGCCTTCATCGGCACCGACCACAGCACCGTCGTACTCGACCCACGCGCCCTGCTCGACACCGAGCATCGCAGGGCGGTCGTCGTGGCCCGCGACTCACCGATCGGCGTCGGCGACATGGACACCTCGCTCTACCTGCTCTTCGGGCGGATACGGCGGCACTCGACCGTCGCCCTGTCGGGTGAGGCGGCGGACGAGATGTTCGGCGGCTATCCGTGGTTCCACAACCCCAAGGCGCTCGCCGCGCACACCTTCCCGTGGCTGCTGGTGACGGGCGACGAGGCCGCCATGCCACTCAACCCCGAACTCGACCTGCGCATCGCCGAGTTCCGGGACGACACCTACGCGAGCGCCCTGGCGGCCGTGCCGCACCTGGACGGCGAAAGCCCCACCGAACACCGTCAGCGCGAGATGCAGCACCTCTCCCTGACCCGCTGGCTGCGCCAACTCCTGCACCGCAAGGACCGCTTGAGCATGGCCCAGGGCCTCGAAGTCCGCGTCCCCTACTGCGACCACCGTCTCGCCGAGTACGCCTTCGACACTCCCTGGGCCCTCAAGAGCTTCGACGGCCGCGAGAAGAGCCTGCTGCGCGCGGCCGGCGCGGGTCTCGCACCGGACTCCGTCCTGTGGCGCCCCAAGAACCACTACCCGGCCACCCACCACCCCGACTACAACCGCGGCCTTCAGGACATGGCCCGCGAAGCCCTCTGTCTCGACCAGGTCCGCGCGATCGCCGACGAGACCCGCATCAAGCCCTGCCTCGACACCCCGCCCGACCGACTGGAGTGGGGCCGACGGCTGCGGCTGGAACGCGTCGTCGACCTCGCCCTGTGGCTGGACCACCACAAACCCGAACTCGCCCTCTGAGGAGCCTCGTTCATGACCCTCCAGGAACCCGGGACGACCGCGGACCCGGTCCCGCTCATGGGTTGCCCGTACAAGGCCGACCCTTACCCGCTCTACGAGCGGATGCGTGAGGCGGGCCCGGTGCACCCGGTCCTGTTCCCCAGCGGTGTGCAGGCATGGCTCGTCACCGGCTACGCCGCCGCCCACGCCGCCCTGAACGACGACCGCCTCGGCAAGAACCACGACCGCGGCAACGACCGCTGGCGCGCCCGCGCCTCGATCATGCCGGAACCCCAGCACTCCCAGCTCCAGGTCCACCTTCTTCACCAGGACCCGCCGCAGCACACGCGCATGCGCCGCTTCGTGACGGAGGCGTTCACACCCCGCCGGATCGAAGAGCTACGACCCCGCTTCCAAGAGCTCGCCGACGCTCTCGTCGACGCGCTCCCCGAGGCCGGCCCCACCGACCTCGTGCCGGGATTCGCCGCCCGCCTCCCCTTCCAGGTCCTCGCCGAAGTCATCGGCCTCCCAGAGCACTTGGCGACCCGCTTCGACCGCGACTGGGGGAAGGTCGTCCAGCCGGTCGGCCCCACCGACCCCGGACGCCCGCTGTACGAGGCCCGTCTGCACGGCCTGCAGAGCTACATAGCCGAGGTGGTGACCCACAAGCGCGAGCACGGGCAGGACGACCTGCTCGGCCGCCTGGTCATCGCCCGCGACCGGAGCGACCTGTCCCAGGAGGAACTGGACTCGATGATCTTCCAGCTCCTGGTCGCCGGCCAGGAGCCCGTCACCAACCAGATCACCACCGCTCTCATCGCTCTCTTCCGCCACCCGGACCAGCTCGCCCGCCTGCGCGCCCAGCCGTCCCTCCTGCCTCGCGCGGTCGAGGAACTCCTCCGCTACGACAGTGCCTTCGAACTGACCACCTGGCGCTTCTTCGACCAGGACGACGACCTGCACGGCACGGCTGTCCCGGCCGGCGACTCGGTGATCGTCTCCCTGTGTGCCGCCAACCGCGACCCACGGCGTTTCGACAACCCGGACACCCTCGACCTCGGCCGGTCACCGAACCCCCACCTCGCCTTCGGCCACGGCATCCACTTCTGCCCGGGTGCCGCCCTCGCCCGCGCCGAACTCCAGATCGCCCTCGGCACCCTCCTCACCCGCCTGTCCGGCCTGCACCTCGCCATCGACGACGGGGACATCGAGTGGACGCCGGCCGTCCTCGGCCGCGGAACCCACCACCTGCCCGTCGGTTACGACCGGCGCCTTTGACCCCTGCCTCCGGGTGAGCGGGTCAGGTCGTCGTACCGCCTGACCCGACGCCCCGGGCCGACCCCACCCACCGGACGGCGCCCGGCACCTTTGCCGGCGCGCCGCACCGCCATGCCCGCACGCCTCCCGGAGGAACGACATGCCGTCGACGACCACGCCGGACGCTCTCACCGTCGCCACGGGCACCGCGATCGTGAACCTGCTCCTGCCTCATCACCGCACGGCCGGCCCAGGCCACGCCGCCGCCGAGGCGTTCCCTCATCAGCTGCGCCGGATCACCGATTTCGTACGCGAAGGCGCTCCCGTCGTCTTCACGCTGCCCGCCTTCCCCTGCAAGTCCCCCAATCCCGCGAAGGTCCTCGGCCACCTCCCCGACATGGGTGAGCGACTCTCGCTCACCTTCCTCGACGCCCTGTGCAGGGACGTCGAGCGCATCCATCCGCCCGGCGCCCGCATGGTCATCTGCTCCGACGGCCACGTCTTCGGCGACCTCATCGGCGTCACCGACGGGCACATCGACGCCTACGCCGACGAACTGCGCCTGCTCATAAGCCGGCTGGGCCTCACGAGATTGTCGGTGTTCGACCTGCGCGACGTTCTGGGCCATCTCCCGCCCCAGGAGCGACGCGCCCACGTCGACGAGCACCACACCCCAACCCTGGAGGCCCTGCGGGCCGAGATCGGCGCCGACGGCCACGCGCTGGCGCTGTATCGCGGGATCACCCGCTTCCTAGTCGAGGACACCGCCGACCACCCGGGAACCCGCTCGGCGCTGCAACGTGCCTGCCGACGGCGGGCGTACGGCGTCATCAGGCGCAGCCGCGCCTGGGGCGATCTCGTCGCCGACCACCACCCCCACTCGGTGCGCCTGTCCATCCACCCGCAGCCCGTCGGCGCCCCCAAGTTCGGCATCCGTCTCCTCGAAGCTCCCGACGCCTGGACCACCCCGTGGCACTCGGCGGCCCTGCGTCGCACCGACGGCACCTGGACCCTCCTGCCCAGTGCCACCGGAGAGCAGCAGGGGCGGCTGATCCATCACGAGGGCAGACCCAGTCACTTCGAACAGGTCCTGGGCGCGTGAGCGCGCCGCCGGCGAGCGAGGACGGCCGGGGAGACCCGGGGAGTGCGAGCGCGGGCGACGGAGCGCGCCCCGGGGCCCGGTCCGTCCTGGACCGGTCACCCGGGGCGCGTGCGTGTGTGACGGCGGTGGGTCAGCCGTGGAAGGTGACGTAGCCGTTGCGGTCGGGGTCGGAGCCCGACTTGGTGTACGAGTGGACGTCCGCCTTGCTGCCGGAGGACTTGACCAGGTTGATGGTGTCCTTGTCGTTGTTCCAGATGAAGTTGCAGTTCTGGCGGTAGACGACGTTCTTGGTGTCCGAGTCGGTGCCGTGGCCGCCGCGCAGCTTCACGTAGTCGCCCGGCTGGAGGTAGTGATTGGCCGGGAAGGTGAAGTGGTTCCCGACGGCGTCCTTGACGACGTAACCCTTGAGGTTGACGGTCGTGCTGGACGAGTAGTTCTTGATGGTCAGGTACTCGTCCTTGCTGTTGCCGGTGGAGCAGCTGTTGGAGTCGCTGCCGGGCGCGTCGTACTGGACGCCCTTGATCTTCAGCGCGGACGAGTACTCGGTGGCCTGGGCCGGAACGGCGGCAGCGGCGACGACGAGCGTGCCCGCAGCTGCCGCGGCAGCCAGAGCGTGACGTATGTACACGAGGATTCCCCCCTCGGTGGTGCGAATGGAGCGTCAGGAGCATAACCGACCGGTGATCGGTGAGTGACGAGATGGTGGGGGAAATGTGAAGACGGGGCTGACGTGCACGCTCCGGTTCATCGGCATGGCCCGAGGGCGCCGGTGCCGAGGCCCGGCCGCTCGTCAGCCGGCTGCGCTGCCGTATCCGCAGAGCCAGGCGAGGCCATGGTGGAGCCCGCGGACGTAGTCCATGGCGCCGGGCAGGTCGCCGGTGTCCTCCAACCGGACGGTCACCGCGTCGAGTTCGGCGGTGAGCACCGTGAGATCGGGAACGCCCTCGACCGTCCGGGCGGTGACCGGGGAACCGGCCGACCGCCCCAACGCCCATTCGTACGCGGTCGCCTCCCCGGCACGGAACTGGGGCGACCCGGCTCCCTGCCCGCCCGTGAGCTTGTTGAGGGCGGCCTCGACCTCGGAACAGGGGCGCACTCCGACCCTCTCCGATGCGCTGCCGCTCTCGTCCTCTCCGCCGGCCATGGACCATGAGTACCACCATGGGCGCACGGCAACCGGGTAGGCCGTGCGGCGAGTTCGGGGGCTGTGCGGACGGGTCAGGCGCAGGCGCGGAGGAAGTCGACGAGCGCCGCGTTCACCTCGTCCGGCCGTTCCTGCTGCGTCCAGTGTCCGCAGCCTGCCAGTTCGATGGGCCTGCGGTGCAGGTTGGGCATCCGGGCGGGGAGGCTCTCGATGAACTCGGGCGTACCCGGGAACGACGGTACGGGGTCGCGGTCGCCGTAGATGTACAGGGCGGGAGGGGTGACGACGGCGCCGTCCCACGGCGCGGTCAGTTCCCAGTTGCGGTCGAGGTTGCGGTACCAGTTGAGGGCGCCGGTGAAGCCGTCGGAGAAACTCTCGGTGAGTGCGTCGAGATCCTCCTCGGTGAACCAGTCGGGCAGCTCCTCGGGGTACGGCATGGCCGCGAGCCACCCCTCGTCGGCGTCGACCAGCGGCTGCTTGGTGTCGCCGGGAGCGTCACCGGAGGCCGAGTGGAAGAGCTTGCGCAGGGCGGTGCGCGGGTCCTTCGCGAACTCGGCGTCGGCAACCCCGGGGCGGTTGAAGTAGTTCCAGTAGAAGCGCCCGCCGAACTTCTTGTCCATGGTCACCAGCGGCGGCTCGGCTCCCCGGGAAGGAGGCGGCACGCTCAGCCCGGCCACCCCGCGCACGATGTCCGGCCGCAGCAGCGCGGTGTGCCAGGCGACCGGCGCGCCCCAGTCGTGTCCGACGACGAACGCCTTCTCCTCGCCCAGGGCGTGGATCAGACCGACGACGTCGCCAACCAGGTGCAGGATGGTGTACGCGTCGACGTCGTCGGGATGGTCGGTGAGTCCGTAGCCCCGCTGGTCGGGGGCGACGACACGAAAGCCCGCGTCGGCGAGCGGGGCGAATTGGTGCCGCCAGGAATGCCATGACTCGGGGAAGCCGTGCAGAAGCACCACCAGAGGGCCGTCGCCCTGCTCGGCGATGTGCATACGGATCCCGTTCACGTCGACCGTTCGATGCTGGATCATGTGCATGAGCGTACGGGTTGCGCCCTTCCGGCGGCGGTCGTGGTCCCGGCCCCGGGGCCGGGGGAGTGACGGTGCGGGACGTCGCGGGCCGCTCGGACCTTCGCGGCCGCACAGGGCCGGACTTCACCCGGACCGCACTGAAGGACGAGACCGGCGGACCGAGGCGGAGGCCGCGCGCACCGGGCACGGACGCGGCACAGGACTGGCACCGCTGTCGCCGGGCCCATTCGACGACCGCCACGGCATTCACCCCACCGATTCCTCGGCGCATGGGCACCATGGGACGGGAGAGAAGGGAGCAGCGATGACTGAGCGCATGGTCGCGGTGGACGGCATCGAACTGTGCACCGAGTCCTTCGGCGACCCGTCGGATCCGCCCGTCCTGCTCATCATGGGCACCGGGGCTTCGATGCTCTGGTGGGACGAGGGTTTCTGCCGGACGCTCGCCGAGGGCGGACGGTTCGTGATCCGTTACGACCACCGCGACACCGGCCGGTCGACGACCTACGAGCCGGGCCGCCCCGGGTACACCGGCGCGGACCTCGTCGGGGACGCCGTCCGCGTGCTCGACGCCCACGAGCTCCAGGCCGCGCACGTCGTGGGCGTCTCGGCGGGAGGGGCGCTCGCGCAGCTGCTCGCGCTCGATCACGCGGAGTCGGTGCTCTCGCTCGTCCTGATCAGCACGTCCTCCGCCGTGCCCGGCGACCGCGGACTGCCCTCGCCGACCGAGGAGTTCATGCGGTTCGTCTCGGCCGCACACGTCGACTGGTCGGACGGCGAATCGGTGATCGAGCATCAGGTGGCCTACGCGCGCGTACTCGCGGGCGGGCGACGCCCCTTCGACGAGGCCGCCGCCCGTGCCCTTGTCCGTCGCGACGTCGAGCGGGCGCACGATTTCGCGGCGGTCCGCAATCATGACTCTCTTCCGGACGGCGACCTCTCGCATGCGTCCTTGTCCTCGATCGCGGTGCCCACGCTGGTGATTCACGGCACCGCCGATCCGATGTTCCCGCTGCGGCACGGTCAGGCACTGGCCGAACAGATCTCAGGGGCAAGGCTGCTGACGCTGGAGGACGCCGGACACGGGGTCGAGCGTGCCGACCGGCAGACGATCGCCGCGGCCGTTCTCGAACACACCTCCGCGGGCACCGCCGACTAGTACGGAGTCAGGCACCGTTCCCATGGTCGGCCGATGGTGCCGGTTCGCGCCGAGCGGTGTCCTGCTCGGCGTCGAGCTGGTGGTCGGCCCAGACGTAACTCTCGGGGAGCAGGTCGACGATGGAGACGCTTCGCACGCGGTCTCCCCCGCCGACGATGACCTTGACGGCGGGGAAGTAGTCGAGAAGGACCTGACGGCACCGGCCGCACGGGGGCACGACGCCGCGGTCGCGATCGCCCACGGCCACGATCGTGTCCAGCTCGTAGACGCCCTGGGAGGCTGCGGCGCCGATGAGGACCAGTTCGGCGCAAGGCCCTCCGGTGAAGTGGTAGGCGTTCACCGCCGTGACGATCCGGCCGTCCCGGGCGCGGCCCGCGGCCGCCATGGTGTGGTTGTCGCCCCGGCAGCGGGTGCGAGCGACGTGGGCCGCGGCCTGGATGAGTTCGTGGTCGACGGGGTCGGTCTGCATGGTCGTCTTCTCCGCCTTCTCGAGGTGTCGGGCGACGGCGAGCCGAGCCGAGCGGCGAAGGAGCGCACGGGGTTGCCGGTTCCCTCAGGTGCCCGTTGTGAGGGATCGAGCTGCTTCGTCGCTTGCGGTGGGCGTGGCCGATGCCGTTCGGCGCCGATTTATGTGGGTGGTGAGCCGGGCGCGCGAAGGCGCCCGTTCATGCCGTGGGCCGGGGGAGCGCGCTCCAGCCGTTCTCCAGGAGGTCGAAGGCGCGGGTGATCGCCTGACGGGGGTCGTCGTGGGCGGCCGCCGCGCGAGGGGCTTCGAGAGCGAAGTGGGCCAGGGCGGTGCAGGCCGGGTCGCCGTCGGCGAGACCGCTCTCCTCGGCGATGACCTGGGCGAGCGCCGCGGTGTGGCGCAGCCACATGTTCTGGGAGTAGTCGCGCAGCGCGGGGGTGCCGGCCACCAGGTCGGTGAAGGCGGCGAAGCGGGGGTCGTTGTCGGCGGTGGCCAGCCGCATGGTCAGGGCGTGTTCGCGCAGCGCGGCGGGGACGGACCGGCCCTCGGGTCGCTCGCGGACGGCGGCGAGCAGACGCGCCTCCTGGTCGGCGTCCTCGTCGAAGACGAGGGCTTCCTTGACCGGGAAGTGCTTGAACAGCGTGGTGGTGGACACGTCGGCGGCGTCCGCGATCTCACGGATGCCGACCTCGTCGTATCCGCGTTCCAGGAACAGGCGCAGAGCGGCGTCGGCGATGGCCTTGCGGGTGGCGGCCTTCTTGCGCTCACGGCGCCCCATCGGCGGGGGAAGGGCACCTGCCGCGGTGTCGTTCGTGGTGCTGGGCATACCGGCACTCTATCTCTTGGGTTGCTCAACTTCAAAAGGTGAGTCGTTGCACTTGTTGAGTTGATGTGCTTTTCTGAAGCGACGGCCGTGAGGCGCTGCCCGGCCCCGTCCCTCCTCCTGTCGGCCCGCGCGCCGAGGCCCCGCCCGGCGAAGTGGCCGCCACGGCCCGCTGATCCACCCACCCCACCGGCGCGACAGTCACCGCACTGCCGCACGGAACGAACGGAGCACACCCTGATGAACACCGATCCCGCACCCCGCGTGGCCGTCATCGGCGCCGGTCCCGGCGGCCTGACCTGCGCCCGCATCCTGCAGCGGCACGGCATCGCCGTGACCGTCCACGACCGTGATCCCGGCCCCGACGCCCGCGATCAGGGCGGCACCCTCGACCTGCACGCCGACAACGGCCAGGTCGCCCTGCGCGAGGCCGGGCTCCTGGAGGATTTCTTTCGACTGGCCCGCCCCGAGGGGCAGGAGATGCGTCAGATGGGCCCGGCCGGGACGGTCCTCTTCCACCATGTCCCCGAGGAAGGTGAGCGGTTCAAGCCGGAGCTCGACCGCGGACGGCTGCGCGACCTGCTGCTCCACTCGCTTCAGCCCGGCACCGTCCGCTGGGGTCACACCCTGCGGAGCGTCAGCGGCCCCGCCGAAGGCCCCCGGCAACTGCACTTCACCGACGGCACCACCGTCGGAGCCGACCTCGTGGTCGGCGCCGACGGCGCCTGGTCGAAGGTCCGCCGCGCCCTCTCGCCGGCCACGCCCCAGTACAGCGGCGTGAGCTTCCTGGAAGCCTGGTTCCACGACGTCGACAAGCGGCACCCCCACATCGCCGAACTGGTCGGCCAGGGCAGCGCCGCGGCGGCCGACGGCGACCGCGGCCTGTTCGCCCAGCGCAACAGCGGCGACCACATCCGCGTCTACCTCATCCAGCGAGTCCCGGCCGACTGGATCAGCGCCGCCGGCTTTGATCCCCTGGACACCGACGGCATCCGCGCCCTCCTCCTGGCGCGCTACCGCGACTGGTCACCCCACCTGCGCCGGCTGATCACCGACAACGACGGCCCCTACGTCGACCGCCCGATCCTCGCCCTGCCCGTCCCGCACACCTGGGAGCACAACCCCACCGTGACCCTGCTCGGCGACGCCGCCCACCTCATGCCCCCGCTCGGCGTCGGCGTCAACCTGGCCATGCTGGACGCCTGTGAACTCGCCCTCGCTCTCGCACACCACGACACCGTCGACGACGCGGTCCACGCCTACGAGAAGACGATGCTTCCCCGCTCCACGAGGACGGCAGAGCTCCTCGACGGTGCCGCCGATGACCTGCTGTCCACCGACCTGCCCGACTTCGCCGCGGAAGGCGGCCGCTGACCCTCCATCAGCCTGTCCTCGGTGCCCCGCCACACGTCGGCACAAACTCCAGAAGTGTCGGCGCACATGCTGTCCTCATTGGTTGATCCGCCAGGCATACGCGAACTTTCTATGAGATTCTGCGTGGCAGATGCAAGATGTGAAGTGTTCCGGGGCGCGGAGGTCACCGCCCCGACCGGCCACGAGGCGAGGTCAGCATGGTCATGCGCACTTTCGACGGCGGCGCCGGCGACGTCGACCACAACGCCATCGGCTCCACGTACGCCGCGTACCGCCGCCCCGACGAACGCATCGCCCAGGTGATCGCCGAAGCCCTGGGCGATGCCCGTACCGTCCTCAACGTCGGCGCCGGCACCGGCTCGTACGAGACCGCCGCGCACGTGATCACCGCCGTCGAACCCTCGCCGGCCATGCGGGTCCGGCGCCCCGCCGGCCTCGCCACGGCCATCGACGCCGTCGCCGAGGACCTCCCCTTCTCCGACGGGCAGTTCGACGCGGCCATGACCCTCTTCAGCGTCCACCAGTGGTCCGACGCCGAAGCCGGACTGCGCGAGATGCGACGTGTGACCCGCGGCCCCGTCGTCGTCCTGACCTGCGATCCGGCGCGCGTACGCGACTTCTGGCTCTACGAGTACGCCCCCGACGTCCTGGAGACCGAAGCCCGCCGCTACCCGCCGCTCGACCGGCTCGCCGCAGCACTCGGCGGCACGACCACCCTCCGGTCGGTGCCCGTCCCGCTGGACTGCACCGACGGTTTCAACGAGGCGTACTACGGCCGCCCCGAACTCCTCCTGGACCCCGCGGCCCGCCAGGCCTGCTCGGCCTGGAGCTTCGTCGACGACCGGGCCCGCCAGGCCTTCGACGCCTCCCTGCGCCGTGCCCTGGGCTCGGGCGCCTGGGACGAGGCCTTCGGTCACCTCCGCGGCCGGCCGAGCTACGACGGTTCGCTCGTACTCCTGCGCGCCACCCCATGATCACGGCACAGACGCATTCCGCGGAGAGGGGCACAGCGTGGACCCGTTCGCACGCCGCAAGATGATCGCCCAGGTGCAGGTCGAACAGCAGCGACTACTGCCGGAGCACGAGGAAGCCACGCGGACGACCATCGAGATGCTCCGCACCAGCACCGGCCACGACGACGCCGGACTGGTCCCGTGCCTGAATCTCGCCTACTTGCTCGGCGTCAAGAACACCTACGGCGACGACAGATTGATGGCCCTGGCCCTGTCGGTGGCCAACTGGGCGACCACAGCCGTCAACGACCTCGCGCGCCACACCGGCCGCAGCCCGCAACAGATCATCGACCAGTACGAGACCGACATCATCGCCGACCGCGAAGACCTCGCCTGACGGCACGGAGGAGGGACGAGGCCGAGAGGCCGATCATGCGGCCAGGCGGCGGATCGCGACCACGGCTGCGTCGTCGTCGAGGTGGCCGTGGACGTGGGCGAGCAGGTCGTCCTGGAGGTGGCGCAGAAGATCTTCGGGATCCTTCTCGCACCACTTGGGCAGTCGTTCGGCGAACGGGTAGAAGGCCCCGTCGGCATTGCGAGCCTCGATGACTCCGTCGGTGTAGAGGAGCAACAGGTCGCCGACTTCGAACGGAAAGGTCTCGACGTCGTAGTCGTCGGGGTCGCAGAGCCCGCCCAAACCGATCGGCAGGTGGCTCGCCCGGGCCGCGACCGTGGTGACGCTCCGGCCGCGGAGCAGGAGCGGCGGCGGATGACCGCAGGAGATGAGGTGCACGACCGCTTCGTGGTCGGGGACGTCCAGCAGGGTCGCGGTGGCGAAGTCCTCGTCGGTGTCCTGCTCGGTCTCGCCGCGCCACTGGCCGGCGTCCCAGCGGAAGGCCGCGTCGAGGTGGACGGCGAGGCGGGGGAGGGTGGCCTGCCGATGAGCGGCCGCGCGAAAGGCCCCCAGGAGCAGGGCGGCGTTGTCGACCGCGCCCAGACCGCTGCCGCGGACGTCACCGATGAGGAGCCGGGTGCTGCCATGGGCGGTCCGGGCGGCCGCGTACAGGTCCCCGCCGAGATCGGCTTCCTCCTCGGCCGGGAGATACCGGGCGGCGATCCGCAGCGGGCCACTGCGTGCGGGCAGCGGCTGCAACAGGACGCTCTGGGCGACTTCGGCCACCGACCGCACCCGGTGCAACTGCCGTTCGCGCCGCCTGCGCACCAGGGAGAAGGCGACGCAGAGAACGGAGATGACGATCAGGGCGGCGATCTGGGCCATGACGTTGGCCGTGGACAGGACCCCTCGCACGGCACCGATCAGCACTTGGGCCCCCACCGCGAGAGCTCCCATGAGGGCCGTCATGCGAGCGCCGGCGAAGGCCACCGTGATAGCAGGGGCCGCCACGAGCAGAGGACCGAGGTGGATGTGCGACGGGGCCAGGATGTCGATCACACAGACCGCGACGATCAGGCCCAGCGGGATGACCACCAGCTCGGGCGCGTGTCCCGGCCGCCAGGACTGCCGGAGCTCCGTCCACGGTCGAAGAGCCATGCATCAAGCCTTGCACTTGCCTCCGCGTGCGGCCTTCCGCCACTCCGTCGCCGTGGGCTTCGGCTGTGTCGTGCGCAAGCGCTCCGTACGGCCGGAACGGCCCGGATCTCTGAGCGGGGTGCAGCGTTCTGATCCGCCGTTCAGCCGAACGGTCACACGTGGTGCGCCTGCGTGCACGGTCGATCGCGGAGGGTTGGACCCGCTGTCTCATCACGCGCAGGACGCGTCGGAGAACGCAGGGGACGCGAGGCAGACGGCGGTGCGGGCACCGACACCGACGACGGTGGTGCCGGCCCCGACGTCTGCGAGGGCCACGCTCCGTCCACTTCGACCGCTCACAGATCCCGGGCCTCAGGAGCGGCTCTCTCCAGATCGGCGATGCTGCCCGACATGATCGTCCGCACGTGCTCGGTGATGTGCTCGGCCGGCCAGTCCCACCAGGCCACCGCCAGGAGCCGGGCGACGTCCCGCTCGTCGTAGCGGGTGCGGATGAGGCGGGCCGGGTTCCCGCCGACGATGCCGTAGTCCGGTACGTCGCCGGTCACGACGGCACCCGAGGCGATAATCGCCCCGTGCCCGATCCGCACGCCGGGCATGACCGTCGTCCCGTGGCCGAACCAGACGTCGTTGCCGACGACGGTGTCCCCGCGGTTCGGCAGGCCCGTGAGGAGGTCGAAGTGGTCGGCCCACGAACCGCCCATGGTGGGGAACGGGAAGGTCGACGGGCCGTCCATGCGGTGATTGGCGCCGTTCATGAGGAACCGCACGCCCGTGCCCAGCGCACAGAACTTGCCGATGACCAGCTTCTCCGGCCCGTAGTGGTACAGCACATTGCGCGTCTCGAACGCCGTCGGGTCCTCCGGGTCGTCGTAGTAGGAGTACTCCCCGACCTCGATCAGCGGAGACGTCACCAACGGCTTGAGAAGCACCACCCGCGGCTGCTCGGGCATCGGATGGAGCACTGTCGGGTCGGCGGGGACGGGCATGACGAGGGACTCCTCCTGGGGACCGGGCAGTGACTGCTCCATGATCGTGACGCAGACCCGACCGCGACACCCATTTACCACCCGGACGTGCGAGGACAATGCGGCCGCGTTCCGGGCCTTCCACCGGCTGCGCCGTACGCCGTGGCCGAGCGCGCCCACACCCGCGCGCGTCAAGGGCGAGGCCGTCGAGGATGCGAGCGGCCAACTCCGGTTCAGAACAGGTACGTTCACCACTTGCCGTGTCACGGCGTGCTCGCGTGGACGCCCCGTTGACACCCTGCGCCCCACGTGTTTGCATCCCGCCATGCCGCTGTCGGAGCCTTTGACCCGCCGCCGTGCCGTGGACCTCGTCCGCGTTGCCGCCGCGCTGTGTCGCACGACCGGCTGATCGCGCTCCTCCTGACGCCTTCGCCATTCGCCCTGCCGAGCAGGCCAGTTGTGCAGCGGGTCCCATCGACGTAGGCCCCTGCCCTGGTCGCGCGCCAGGCGCCCGTCGTGTTCTTTCACCCCTCATGCCGAGGACCCACCATGCCTTCTCCCACCCCCGCAGGTCACCGCTACGAAACCGACTACGACCGCCGCCGGCTGCGTCAGTGGCTCGCCGGTGAGGCCAGAGCAGACGGCGTCACCCGTCGGCGGCTGCTCACCCTGCTGGCCGCCACGGCCGCCGGGACCGCGCTGGGCGGCACACGCTCCGTCCACGCCGCCGACGGGCCGATCGTCAAGCTCTTGCCGCCCGAGTGGTTCATCGCGCGGGGCACCAACGCCGAGACCCGCTGGGAGGCGCTGCGCGGAACCGGCCACCACACCCCCAACGAGCTGTTCTTCGTGCGCAACCACACCGCCACGCCCGTCCTGGACGCCGACGACTGGCGGCTGCGGCTGTGGGGGAGCGGACTGCGGGGCTCCCCCGGCGAGGACCGGCCGGTGGAGTTCGGCTACGACGATCTGCGGGCCCTGCCGGCCGTCACCCGTACCGCCTTCGTCGAGTGCGCCGGGAACGGCCGCTCCTACTACACGACACAACAGAGCGAGACGGTCACCGGCACGGCCTGGACGCTGGGGGCGATCGGTGTCGCACGCTGGCGCGGTGCGCGCCTGTCCGACGTGCTGCGCAGGGCCGGGCTCTCCCCGTACGCCGTGGACGTGCAGCCGCGCGGCCTGGACGCCGATTACGTGAGCGGAGGCGAGAGCCTGGGGCGGGTGCGCCGACCGCTGCCGCTGGCCAAGGCGCTGGACGACGTACTGCTCGCGTACGAGATGAACGGCGAGCCGCTGCCGTACGACCACGGGTATCCGGTGCGGGTGTTGGTGCCCTCGTGGGTGGGCATCGCGTCCATCAAGTGGGTCGGCGACATCGAGGTGTCGGCGCAGCCGCTCTACTCGCCGTGGAACACGACCTTCTACCGGCTCTACGGCTCCGCCTACCCGGAGGGCGGCAGCGCTCCGCTCACCCGGCAGACGACGAAGAGCGCCTTCGAGCTGGCGAGCGGGGCCACGTTCGCGGCGCGGCGGCGGCACGTGGTGCACGGGCGGTCGTGGTCGGGTGCCGGCGCTGTCGCCCGGGTCGACGTCAGCACCGACGGCGGGGCCAACTGGCGGCCCGCCCGGCTGCACGACCGACCCCGAGCCGGCACCTGGACCCGCTGGTCGGTCAGTTGGCAGCCCGACGCACCGGGCGCCACCCAACTGCTGGCCCGCGCCACGGACACAGCCGGCCGAACTCAACCGGATGCGGCCGTGCCCAACACACAGGGCTACCTGTTCGACGCGGTGGTGCGGCATCCGGTGAGTGTGGTGTGAGCGACGGCAGCCCGGTGTGAGCGACGACGGTCCGGGGTGACGGCGTCCAGGGTGTTCCTTCCGGTCCGGCCGTCGGTCCGGAGCGTGGGCGCACTGTCGTCGTGAGGTGCGGGTCCCGGCCTCGGCGGGCCTGCCGCCGAGGCGGACCGGCTGCCGACAGCGGGGTGATCTAGCGTTCTCCGTCGAGGAGTTCGCGTACGAGTGCGGCGACCTGCTCGACTTCGATGAGGAAACCGTCATGACCGTAGGGGGACTCGATCACCCGGAGGTGGTCCGCCGTGGGGATTCCGGCGGCCAACTCCGCCTGCTGGGCGAGGGGGTAGAGACGGTCCGAGCTCACTCCGGCGACCAGCGTCCGCGCGGTCACGCGACGCAGCGCGGCGCTCGTACCTCCGCGACCGCGACCGATGTCGTGCGTGTTCATCGCGTCCGCGAGCACGACATAGCTGCCCGCGTCGAAACGGCTCACCAGTTTGGCGGCGTGGTGGTCGAGATAGGACTCGACCTGGTAGCGGCCGCCGTTGCGGGGGTCCTCCTTGCCCTGGGGTGTGCGGCCGAAGCGGACCTGCAACTCCGGCTCGCTGCGGTAGGTGACGTGGGCGATGCGGCGGGCCAGGCCGAGCCCCGCGTGCGGGCCTCGGCCGGTGTCGTGATAATCGCCGCCGCTCCAGTGCGGGTCGCTGCGGATCGCAAGGAGCTGAGTGCCGGCCCAGGCGATCTGCTCCGCGCTCGCGGCTGCCGTGGTGGCGAGCAGGAGGAGAGCGTTCGTGCGCTCCGGATGGGCCACGGCCCACTCCAGGGCGCGCATACCGCCCATGGAGCCGCCGATCACCAGGGCCCAGCGGTCGATGCCGAGCGTGTCGGCCAGGCCGGCTTCCGCGGCGACCTGGTCGCGCTGGGTCAGAGCGGGGAAGCTGCTGCCCCAGTGCCGTCCGTCGGGCCGTGATGAGGACGGTCCGGTGCTGCCCTGGCAGCCGCCGAGCACGTTGGGTGCGACGACGAACCAGCGGTCCGTGTCCAGTGCCCGGCCGGGCCCGATGAGGCCGTCCCACCAGCCGCGGGTGGGGTGACCGGGTTCGGCCCGTCCGGCGGCATGGCTGTCGCCGGTGAGCGCGTGGAGCACCAGTACGGCGTTGGAGCGGTCCGGTGCGGGCAGCCCCCAGGTCTCGAACGCGAGCCGCGCACCGGGCAGTTCGCCTCCTGCCTCCAACGGCAGCGGCTTCTCCCGCAGGTGCCATCGGCGGCGCCCCGGAGGGTCCCCCTCCCGCCAGGCCCCGGAGGCCGGCGGGAGGGGGACCCCGGTGGTCGTCCGTACGGTGCTCAGGACGCACCCTTCGCCGCGCGGAAGCCGGCCTCCAGGTCCGCCCTGAGATCGGCGAGGTTCTCGATGCCGACCGACAGGCGGACCAGGCCGGGCGAGGTGCCGGTCGCCGCCAACTGGGCCTCGTCGAGTTGGCTGTGGGTGGTGGACGCCGGATGGATGATGAGGCTGCGTACGTCGCCGATGTTGGCGAGATGGCTGAAGAGTTCGACGCCGTCGACGAACCGCTTGCCCGCCTCGACCCCGTCGCGCAGTTCGAAGGCCAGGACCGCGCCGGCGCCGCGCGGCAGATAGCGTCGGCCCGCCTCGTACCACCGGTTGGACTCCAGGCCGGGGTAGTGGACGGCGGCGACCTCGTCGCGCCGTTCCAGCCATTCGGCCAGGGCCTGGGCGTTGGCGGAGTGCCGTTCGATGCGCAGGCTGAGCGTCTCGACGCCTTGCAGCAGCAGGAACGCCGACTGCGGGGAGAGGGCGGGCCCGAGGTCGCGGAGCAACTGGACGCGCAGCTTGACGGCGAAGGCGCCCGGGCCGAGTGCGGGCCAGTACTGCAGGCCGTGGTAGCTGGGGTCCGGCTCGCTGAAGTCGGGGAAGCGGTCGGCGTGGGCGCCGAAGTCGAAGGTGCCGCCGTCGACGACGACACCGGCGATGGTGGTGCCGTGGCCGCCGAGGAACTTGGTCGCGGAGTGGACGACGATGTCGGCGCCGTGCTCGATGGGCCGCAGCAGATACGGCGTGGGAACGGTGTTGTCCACGATCAGCGGGACACCCGCCCCGTGCGCGACGTCGGCCACCGCCCGGACGTCGAGCACATTGCCGCGCGGATTGCCGAGCGTCTCCGCGAACAGGGCCTTCGTGTTCGGCCGGACCGCCGCCCGCCAGGCCTCGACGTCATCCGGGTCGTCGACGAACGACACCTCGATGCCGAATTTGGGCAGGGTGTGGCGGAACAGGTTGTACGTGCCGCCGTACAGGGACGTGCTGGAGACGATGTGGTCGCCCGCGCTCGCCAGCGTCAGGACGGCGAGGGTCTCCGCGGCCTGTCCGGAGGCCAGGGCCACCGCGGCGACCCCGCCTTCCAGCGCGGCGATCCGCTGCTCGAAGACGTCCTGGGTCGGATTGTGGATGCGGGTGTAGATGTTGCCCGGCTCGGCGAGGGAGAACAGGTCGGCGGCGTGCTGGGTGTCGCGGAAGACGAACGAGGTGGTCTGGTAGATCGGCACCGCCCGCGCCCCGGTCGTCGGATCCGGGGCGGCACCGGCGTGGATCTGCTTGGTCTCGAACGACCAGGCCGAGGTGTCGGGCCCGGCCGGTCCGTCCTCGGGGGTGTGGCCGGCGGTGACGGAGTCGAGCGGCTGGCTCATGGTTCTCCCTTGTGCGGGGCGTACGGGTGCGTGAAGGGGCCACGGGGCCGCGGTCCGGCCCGGGAGCGGGCAGCGCTGAGGACAGTGCGGCGCGGTGGTGAAGAGGGGGATCGGATGCCGGAGCGCGGCGTCAGCTCACGGCGGAACAACCCGTGGTGGTGACACGCACGTAGTCGACGTGGCGGCGGGTCACGAGCACGGTCATGCAGTCAGGTAACCACAGATGGTGACGGCGCACCAGCATGCACAGCCATCACCGCACATGCCCCGATGCGCGGACCTCGTCACCGCCACCACAATCGTGAGCCACGGAAAAGCGGAAGCAAAAGAACATTGATGAACAAAACGCTCTCTCGTCGATGTCGAGCGCGCCCGATGTCCTCGATGTCCGCCCGGCGTCGAGCGTCACTTCGCCATTTCCGTCGCGCTCCTTGAAGCACGGGATTCGCCGGGATTCAATCTGTCCGTCACCGACGAAAGTCGCTTGCGCGACTCCGCTAACATGATCGAACTCACGACGAGTGCCCTGATCGCCCACCCTTTACGGAAAACTGTGCTATCTGGCGCGAGAAGTGACTTATTAACCAATACCTACCAAATCGGCCAAACAATTGATACCTAGAGCGTCGCGTGCACTTTCGCGAATAGATAGCAGAACTGCGTTCGCCGCGTGGCGCCGACCGCGGGCGATGTTGTGGACCGCGACAGGCGTGGCGGTCATCGGATTCCTCGTCGCCCTGGAGATCGCCGCGCGCCACTACGGCCTGCCCGGGCCGATCACGAACCAGGCGCAAGAGGTGATCTTCGGCCCGCGCTCGGGGCCGCTGCTGTACGGCGGTCTGGCGCTCATGATGGTGGTCCTCACCTGGCGCCAGCGCCTCATCGCGCTCGGTACCGCGATCGGCATCGACGCCGTCTTCGGCCTCGTGCGACTGGTCGTCGACGCAAGGCCGAACTTCGGCAACGGCGCGCTGTGGGTGATCCTGGGCTGCGCCGTCATCGCTGTCACGCGGCGCACCGGCCGGGAACGCGTACTGCTGCTGAAAGGCGTCGGACTCGGCCTGCTCCTGGTGGCCGGCCACAAGACCGGCGACACCTGGCTGCTCATCACGTCGAAGACCCGCCCGGCGGTCCTGGACCCGTACGTGGCGACCGCCGATCACGCGCTCGGCAACCCGTCGTGGGTGGTGGGCCGCATGGTCGAGGCCACCGGCCCGGTCGGCGCCCACACCCTCCACATCGTCTATGGCCAGCTCCCGCTGGCAGCGGCCATCTTCGGGCTGTACCAGCTGCGCAACGTCGCGGTCGAGCGTCGCTTTCCCAGCCACCACCTGGTCCGCACGTTCTTGGTCATCGGCCTGCTCGGACCGGCGATCTACATGCTCTTCCCCGTGGTCGGCCCCGTCTTCGCCTACGGCACCGGCGCGTTCGGCACCGGCGGCCAGCAGTGGGCGATCGCCGACCTGTGGCCCCACACCCCGCCGCCGATCGCCCTGCACTCGATCTCGTTCGACGAGATCACCCCACGCAACTGCATGCCCAGCCTGCACACGGCCTGGGCCACCTCGCTCTTCATCCACTCCCGCAAGGGCCCGAGGGTGCTGCGCTACACGGGCACGTTCTGGCTGATCGCCACGCTCACCGCGACCCTGGGATTCGGCTACCACTACGGCGCGGACATCATCGCCGGTGTGGTGTTCGCCCTCACCATCGAGGCAGCGATGCGCGCGATCGCCCGGGGCTGGGACCGCCAGGCAACCCAGCTCGTCGCCCACGGCACGGCCGTCTTCGCCGCACTCTTGATCTCCTATCGCTATCTGCCGTCGGAAATGGCCGAGCATCCCGGGGTGTTCGGGCCCGTTCTCCTTCTGGCGATGGCATCCGTCGTCTACGGCTACGTGCGGACCACCAAACTGTGGGAGCCGAAGGCCGCACCGGTGCAGCAGCCGGAACTCCAACCCGAACCGGCGTGAGTGCGACACCGGTCCGGACAGCAGGCGCTCCCGCCTGATCCACGCGGCCGCGACCCGACACATCGGGTCGCGGCCGCGCCGTATGCGGGGCCCGCCGACTGCTTCGGTGCCCCGTCGGTCGAGCCGGACCCGGCCGAGCCGGCTCACCATGGCGGGATCACGGTGGTCGAAGTGGACGTCGCCCTCGACCACGAAGCCATGCTCCTGCTCGACATGACCGCCGCCCGGACGGAAACATTCGACGACGTCGCCCGCTTCGGGCGTAGCTCGGACTGACGAGTCTCCGCGCCGCCGACGGCTGCGATGTGTGCGGCACGACTGCCGCGACGGGTGGGGCGGTACGCCCTCGGGGAGCGCCTTGCCGGTCACCGGTTCGAGCAGCTGCAGGTGAGGCCGAGAGCGTCGCAGGGCGCATGTGCAAGGATTTCCGAGTGAACGATCTACGCGTCCGCCCGGTCGAAGAGGCCGACCTGGCCGTCCTCGTGCGCCTCCGCGACGATGCGGCACGCTGGATGTCGGCCCGCGGCATCACCGGGCAGTGGCAGCCGGGAGAGCTGGACGAGGGCCACTTCCGCCAGGTCATGGGAGACGGGGAGGTCTGGGTCGCGGAGGCGGCCGGGCGCGTCGTCGGCGCCTGGGAGTTGTGGTGGGACGACGAGGCCGCCTGGGGTCCGCAGCCGCCTGTGGCCGGATACGTGCACCGGCTCATGGTGGACCGGGGCGCAGCCGCGCCCGGGACGGGGCGGCTGCTGCTGAGCGCCGCGGAGGACCGAGTGGCGGCGGTGGGGCGGACACGTGTGCGCCTGGACTGCCTGGCCGGCAATGCACCACTCAACGCCTACTACCAGAAGGCCGGTTACCGCATCGTGGGCCACAAGGCGGGCAAGCCACAGCCGAGCGGTACGCCCAAGTCCTTCACGCTGCTGGAGAAGGAACTTCGGCAGGCAGGGCAGGGCTGAAGTCGGGCGTCTCCATCCGGTGCCGCATCGTCGGCCCGGTCGCGAGGTGTGGCGAAGGGACCCTCACCGCCTGGGGGGCTGCTGCAAGAACGCCGCGACGCGACGCTGGCGGCGGGACTGGGGAAGGGAGGAGCGGCGTTGATCTTTCGCGGAGTGCTCGCGCTGCTCGTGGGCGTCGTCTTCACGACGGTGGCCTGCGGCTGTCGCGGTGTCGACGTGTGGGTCTGGGACTGGGCCGACGTGGTGGTGAGGCAGCGCACCCGCTACGGAACGCCCTGGAGGAGCCTCACCGTCATGCGGGTCTACTTCGGTGTCCTCGGAGCCGTATCGCTGGTGGCCGGGCTGTACTTCCTGGCGAACTGACGGCACCCGGACGCGACGAGACGAGTTTCCGGAGCGTGGCCCGTACCGCCAGTGGATCTGGTGTGCTTGTGGTGGGGGTCCAGGTCGCGCCTCTCGTGAGGACGAGCCGGTTCGGGCTGCCGCGTGGGCACGCGCGAAGGAGATGGTTGCTTGGACACGCTCTCGGTGACGCTGGTCTCGGCGCTGACCTCGGGCGTCATCTCCGCGGGGCTCGTGTGGCTGACCAGCCGGCAGCAACGCCGGGACAGCAGACGCACACAACGCGAGACCCACAACACGTCATACCTGAACCCCCTCAGGTGGCATACCGCTGAAGCACATCACCGGCTCTCCCTGTACGCCACCGCTGTCGACCGGCACGGCGGCTATCGCCCGGCCCAGGTCGTCGACGAACCGGGGGACATCGACGGAAAGGACGCCGCGTGGTTCGCCGGACGGGGCGTCGTACTGGTCTCGAGCGTCTGGATGACTTCCTGCCTCTTTGCCCAGATGACCCGCACCCGTCACGACATCCCGTTCCTGCGGTTGCCGGGGAAGGACGACACACGACTGGCCGCCCTGATCCTGAAGGTCCATGTCGCCTTCGCCGCTTGCGAGGTGTACTACGCGACGCAGTCCAGCCTCGGCACGGATGTCATCCTCGAACCCGAAGGACGCCTCAGGAGCTACAGAGAATTCTGCGAGCTCCTCTCGCAACCGGACCGACGGGTGTGGGCCGACCCCCTCGTATGGTTCCACCTGGCCATCGCCAAGGGCGAGCGTCGCCCCCATCTCCGGCGTGCTCTGGACGCCCTCCAAGAGCTGTCGGAGTTTCTCGACGACTGCCTCGCCGGCGGCGCGTCACTGCGTGCGCGCTGGGACGCGGAGCTATGAACGGGCCACGGCCTGCGCCCCGTTGGACGGCGGCTCCGCGACGCCGACGAAGTGGCCTGCGACCGGACGGACCCGGGCCGACCACCCCAGAGAGGTGAGATCCTCCGTCAGGGTCCGCGGATCGTGGAACACCTTCACGATGCGGTACTGGCTGCCGTCGTCGAGCCGTCGCATCGCCACGGGGACGGTGCGATCCGCGAGGACCTCCTCCTGCGCGGCCACGGAGGGCCCGTCGTCGACGAAGATCGCTCTGCCACCCGGCGCGAGCGCAGCGGCCAGGGTCCTCCAGAAGTCGGGCAACCGCGCCGGCGGCACATGAGAGAGCCAGAAGGCGAAGAACACGGTGTCGTAGCGCCGCGGCGGCTCCCACTCGAACAGGTCGGCCCGGACGAACCGGACCTTGGGCGATGCGGCACGCGCCCGGGCGATGGCCACCATCTCGGCGGACGCGTCGACGGCCGTCACGGAATGCGCCCGCGCGGCCAGCAACGCGGTCCACCGACCCGTTCCACAGGCCAACTCCAGTACGTCCCCGGTGATCGGGAGGTCGTCCACGACAGTCAGTAACTTCCGCAGCTGTTCGTACTCCGTGTATTGCCGGTCGTATTCGACCGCACCATCGTCGTAGTAGGCCATCTGCTCTGTCAGGAGAGCGTCGTCCTCCATGTGCAGGCTCCTCTCATCCGGTCGGACTGAGCCGAGCGCGCCCGACGCGCCGACTCGACTGCCACGCACACTGTCGGCCTTCACCTTCGGGCAAGGTCAAGAACACCGAAGGCAGTGACGCCCGGGGCGCAGCAGCCGGCACGGTGAGTCGACTGGCGCGGACCCGTGATGCCCGGACCATGGCACTGTGGACGAATACCAGGACTTCGGTGGGGCGGCCCCGGTGGACACGCTGGAGGTGGCGCAGACGGCCAGGACGGCGGTGGCGTGGCTCCCACCGAAGGAGCTGTGGGCGCCGATCCAGGACATCCGCTGGGAGCACGATCCACAGGTGCGCCGGTGGCCGCCGCACGTGAATCTGGTGTTCGGCTTCGTGCCGGAGGAGGAGTTCGAGCGGGCTGTGCCGCTGCTGCGCGCCGCCGCGGTGGAGAACTCGCCGTTCACCGCGCGTCTGGCCGGCGTGCGGTACTTCCGGCACCGGCACGACGCGACGGTGTGGCTCGATCCGGCCGCCGCGGACCTGGCGCCCTGGGCCCGGCTTCAGGCGACGCTGGCCATGCGGTTCCCGCTCTGCCGCGGCCGGGGCGCCCGCTTCACCCCGCATCTGTCCCTCGGCCGGACCCCGGACCCGAAGCATCTGGCCCCCGAATTGTCCGCCCGGATCGGCGCGCTGTCGGCCGTGGTGGAGGACGTGGTGCTGCTCAGCCGGCGCGGAGCGGAACCCATGCGACCCCGATTCGTGGTCGGGCTGGGCACGGGAGAGTCCTTGCGCGTGCCGGAGGATTGAGGTGAGCTCCCGGGGCGCCGCTGTGGGATGCCCGAGTCAGAACGGCGGGTCCTCGGAGCAGCCGCCGGAGAGCCGCCCACGGTCACGGCGGTGTGCACGGCAAGGAGCCGACGACGCGGTGTCCGGCTACTCCACGGCCGGGTCCTCCTGCGCCTGCCGCACCGCGGCCTTGACCGCCTGCTCCACCTCGTGCGGGTCCACCTGGGCCGCCTCGGCGTGGGCCGACACCGCCGCCTGAACCGCGTCGGCGGCCGACCGCCACACGTGCCACTGCGCGTCGTACGCCTCGCCCGCGAGGCCGGCGAGCTTGGCCCGTTCGGCTTCGGCCGTGCATTCCAGGCTGATCAGGTGGTCGGGGATGTCAGTCACGGTCGGATCTTAAGCGGGCGGCAGAAGGCTCCGGTGGCGACCTGCGGGCGGAATCCGTTTTCGGCGCGATGAGGGCAGTGCTCCGCTCACCTGTTCGCCGAGGCGGCACGCGGTTCGACACGGGCGTCCCAGGCGCCGACGGGCCAGTGGGCGCGGTCGTGCACGGTTGCGGAGGGGTAGCTCCAGGTGGCCGCCTCCTGGCGACCACGACTCGGCCGTCGGCTCGCGACTGGTTCATCCGGGTTCCGTTCGCGCCGCAATCTCCTTGGTGACAGCCACGCTTGATCGACGGCGCACGCACGGGCGCAGCGGACAAGAGTGAATACTGGCTCCCCATACAGAACACGCATGAGGAGCCTGCCAGTGACCGGCGACACCCGTATAGGACCGCCCAATTTCGGAAGCGAACGCGACATGCTCCGGGGGTTCCTCGACTACCACCGCGCGACCCTCGCCATGAAGTGCGAAGGGCTCACCGACGAGGAACTGCGCCGGCAGTCGATGCCGCCGTCCACGTTGTCGCTGCTCGGTCTCGTGCGGCACATGGCCGAGGTGGAGCGTGCTTGGTTCCGCCGCGTGTTCGAGGATCACGACGTTCCCATGGTGTGGTCCGACAAGATCGACTTTCAGGCTGCGTACGACGCGAGCACGTCGACCCGGGGCGAGGCCTTCCAGGCCTGGGAGGCCGAGGTGGCACACTCGCGCCGGATCGAGCGGGAGGCGGAGTCCCTGGACCAGGCCGGTTACCAGCCGAGATGGGAAGAGGAAGTGTCGCTGCGGATGGTGATGGTGCACGTGCTCCTGGAGTACGGCCGCCACAACGGGCACGCGGACTTTCTGCGTGAGGGCGTCGACGGGACCGTGGGCGCCTGAGGCCGTGCCAACCGCCGTGCACACGGCGCGTCGTGTGCACGGACCCGCGGGCGGCCGGTCGCTGCACGGGGGCTGTCAGTGGCTGGTACTAACGTGCCGAGAAGTCCCGTCGATCTTTGCCCGTCCGAGGAGCCATGATGACCGGAGCCATACCCGAGTTGCCCGCGAAGGATCTGCTCACACTGATACCGGAGTACGCGGGCCTTGTCCGGGACACCACGCTCCTCAACCCGGAGCCCGGCGACCCCGGCGTGCGGGAGAGCTCGCTGGGAGGCCCGGTGCTGTGGCCCGCGGACGAGCCGTGGCCGTACTGCGCGGAGGAGGACCACTGGACGTTCGGGTCCGACTGGCGCAACCGCACCGAGATCGTCCCGGGTGCGGTGCCGATGACGCCGATCCTCCAGCTGTTCGCCCGGGACGTGCCGGGGCTGAAGTTCCCGGAGGGGAAGGATCTGCTGCAGTTGGTGTGGTGCGCGCTGATCCATGAACAGGACGAAGGGCTGGTCGTCCCGAAGCTGTACTGGCGCAACGAGGCGGAGGTCGTGGCCGGAGGACTGCTCACCGAGATCCCCGCGGTGGGCGAGGGGGAGTACGACCCCGACAACATGCCGGTGCCGTCCACGTTGTCCCCGGCGACGGCGGAGGACTATCCGCGGTGGCGCGATCTGCCCAAGGACATCTGGGACACCTGGGAACCTCGTCTCCGGTTGCCGTCCGGCGGCTCCATGTGGCCCCCGGACTCCAACGTCATCGGGACGAAGGTCGGCGGCTGGCCCGCCTGGACGCAGCCTGCCGACTGGCCGGACTGCGCGAGCGGACACCGCATGGAGCACCTGCTGACCATCACGGGCGACATCCAGCTGGGCGACTGCGGCGGCGTCTACTTCTTCCATTGCAGCCAGTGCCCCGACCACCCTTGGGACTGGCGCTTCGACTGCCACTGAGAGCTGAGCCCGGCCGGGTGCCGCCGGCCGGCGTCGTCTCGTGGCGAACGAGCCGCTTCACCGCCGTCAGCTTGGCGACGGTCGGCGGGAGGGTCGAACAGTCGCCGCCCGATGGGGACTTGCCCGTCTCGTGGTGCACGCCGGGGGCTCGGCGCAGGAACGGCGTGGGGCGGCGGCACGCCTGTGTGCCGCCCGCCCGGGACGATCACCCGAAGTGCGTTCGGGCCGCGCTGTCGTGCAGCTCCGCCAACGTGGCGGCGGACAGCTGCCGGGGTGCGTGATCGGTGTCGACGAGGACGACCGTGCACGCGGCGGCGTGGGTGAGGGCGGTGGTGAGGCTGCCGTCGGCGAACTGGGTGAGGGGACCGCGTGAGGAGCGCCCGACGGCGACGGTGTGCGCGTGGACGTCCGCGGCGTGCCGGGCGAGGACCCGCCCGGCGGCGGCGTGATCGCCCACGCTGGCGAGGACTTGGCCGGTCGCGGCGTCCGACTCCGCCGGGTCCCCGAGTGCTGCGGCGGACGTCCTGGCCTCTCGGATGAGACAAGGCCGGGCGCGTTACGTATCGCATCACGACGCAACAGCAGGGCGCGGTCTGCTCCGCGTGACTCAACTCCGTTCCACGGAAGTGACGTTGGGGGCGCCGGCCATCGCCGCGGACGTACGTGCTCAAGGAGGACTGCCGGTGGGACTCGACGACCCCGAACCACAGCAAGCCCCCGGTTCCGGACCCGACTTCGCGCAGGAGATACAGCACTCCTTTCAAGCCGTGTTCGCTGCCCTGGACGCGGCACGCGCCGACCTCTACGCGGGCGACGAGCGGTTGGAGCACGCCCTGACGCCGTCACCGCCCGGCGTACCGGCCGCCGACGCCGGCCTCGCCGTGCCGGCCCCGGCCTCGGTGCCGGTGCCGGTGCCCGTGCCGGTGACGGTCGCCGTGTCGGCCCCGGCACCGGCTACGGTCCCGCCTCCGGCGCTGCCCCCGCGTCCGCGGATGCAACCGCTGAGGAGTGTCCCCGCCCCGGATCAGGGACCATCCCGCGGTGCCCCGCCGCGCCCAGAGGAGCCACCGCGGACCGTCGGACCAGGTCGACACCGCGCTCAACAGGACATCGTGGTCGCAGAGTTGTGGCTGCACGGCCCACGTCCGGAAGCTGCTCCGGTCCCGCCGGAGGGAAGGCCGGCGGCGGCGCGCCACGCGGGCCCCGCGCACGCGGCCAAGAGAGCTCTTGGATGGCGGTACCTCGTCCATCGGCGGGAAGCCCGTGTCGCCGGTGTCTTCGGTGTGGGTGCCGTGAGCGGGTTGGTTCTCGCGTCCTCGTTCCTGGTCGGCAATCGGCCTGTGCCGCAGGAGAGTTCGCCGCCCGCCGAACGGCTGCACCAGCCGGTGCCGGACACGCCGGATCCCTCGCTTCCCGAGATCCCGGGGACCGGCGTGCTGCGCCAGGGCGACAGCGGCCACGGCGTGTACGAGTTGCAAGTACGTCTGCTTCAGATCCCCAACGTCTACGACGGCGGTGCCATCGACGGCCGCTACGGCACGGAGGTCCGGGAGGCGGTGGCCAGATTCCAGGAGTGGTACGGCATTCGCGGCGACGAGACCGGCGTGTACGGCGACGAGACGCGGCACGCTCTCATGCTGCGGACCAAATAGCCCGCGGACCCGTACGAGACGGGTCGGCCGCGCCGTCGGCGAGACGATCGCCCATTCCCCTTCAAGCCGTGGCCCGGCCGCCTGTCACCGTCGGATGTCGCCCTTGATCATCGCGTGCAGATGCTGGTCGTGCCATCCGTCCTCGTGCAGCAGCGCACTGCGCATCGTGCCTTCGACGGAGAAGCCGGCCTTCGCCGCGACGCGGCACGACGCGGGGTTGGCCACCGAGTGGCACAGCCGCAGCCTGTGCAGGCCGAGCTCGTCCAACGCCCACTGGCTGAGGCGCATCGTGGCCTCGACGGCGACGCCCCGACCGCGTCCGGCCGGAAGGATCCAGTACACGATCTCGGCGCTGCCGTCGGCGAGGTCGATGTCCCCCCAACCGATCAAGCCCACGGCCCGGCCGTCGTCGCGCGGGGCGATGGCCCAGATCGCGGCCTGTTCGTTCCGCCAGCGTTCGTGCATGCGCTCGATGCGCGTGCGTGCTTCCGCCGGCGAGGGCACTATCAACCGATTCCACCGGCGGACGGCCGGATCCTGGCCGGCGGTGACCAGGGCGTCGGCGTCGTCGGCGCGCCAGGGACGCAGTTCCAGGCCGCAGTCGAGGGGCAGCACGGGTTGGTCCATGGCGGCCATGCGGCCCGCGGGGACGACGGGTGGTACGGCTGAAGTGATCACCGAGGCATCGTGCCACGGCTCGATTTCGGACAGACCGCTGGTGGGCCGGGTACCTCGTTCGTGCTTCGCGTAAGGGCTTACTACGGTGTTCCGTTGTCCAACTCTGGCCTGATGAGGGCGTTTTTGTGCGCGCCGACTTGCCGACCCTTTGACGATCCGTTCCAGCGGCGTTAAGCCAGAGGTCTGTGAGCGTGTTGTGTGCAGTCTTTAGGGTCCCTGAAGATTTCTAAGGAAGGGACGCATGGACGCACTCCTAGCGGTCCGGGCTCGCGGGATCACCAAATGTTTCGGCGATGTCGTCGCGCTCGACGATGTCGATCTCGACGTGACGCAGGGTCAGATCCACGGCCTGGTGGGACCGAACGGCGCGGGCAAGACGACTCTGCTCGGCCTTCTGCTCGGGCTGGCCGTCGCCGACAGCGGGCAACTGGAGATCCTGGGCGCGCCGGTAGGGCGGGTGCTCGCCGCTGCCGACGGTGTCGCCGGCTTCGTCGACGGGCCCGGTCTCTACCCCTCCCTCACCGCCCGGCAGAACCTCGCCGCCCTCGCGGCTCTGCGCGGACGCGACGCGCGGACGGCCGGGGTCGACGACGTGCTCGATCAGGTCGGGCTCACCGATGTCGCCGACGACCGGGCCCGCGGCTTCTCCCTGGGCATGCGTCAGCGGCTCGGACTCGCCGCGGCCCTGCTCACCAGGCCCCGGCTGCTCGTGCTCGACGAGCCGTCCAACGGCCTTGACCCGGCCGGCAAGAAGCACGTGCACGGTGTCCTCAACCGGCTCGCCGCAGACGGCACATGTGTCGTCCTCTCCAGCCACCGCATGGACGACCTCGAGGCACTGTGCTCCGACGTCACCATTCTCGCCACGGGACGGGTCGTGTTTTCCGGCCCGCTGGGAAAGCTGGCCGCCGAGAACCGCGAACTCGAGTACCGGTTGCTCACCTCCGCCCCGCACGCCGCTCGCCTGCTGGCCGCCGAGACGGACGGAATCCACCTCGTCGACGACGGCGCACGACGCGACGGCGAGCGGCTCGTCGTGCGCGCCCTCGTGCCCGCTCTCGACGAACTCGTGGTCCGACTCGTGCGCGCGGGCATCGCGCTGCGTGAGCTCGCCCCCGTGGCGTCCCCGCTCGAAGCCGCGTTCCTCGCCCTCACCGAGCAGCAGGAGGGTGTCCGATGACGACTGCGACCGTCGCCGTCGACCACGACTCCGGTGCCCACCGTGTCACGGTCGCCCGCAGCTACCGCTTCGAGCTGCTCAAACTGGTGTCGCAATGGCGGATCCGTCTGCTGCTCCTGGCCTGCTGGATCGCACCGGCGCTCTTCGTCGCCGCGGTCAGCCGGCAGAGCACACTGCCCAGCGACACGCTCTTCGGCCGCTGGATGCACGCCACGGGATGGGCCGGACCACTGGTGGTGCTCGGCTTCGCGGGCACCTGGGCGCTCCCCCTGCTGACCTCGGTGATCGCCGGCGACGCGTTCGCCTCCGAGGACCGGCTCGGTACCTGGCGCCACCTCCTCGTCGCGGTCCGCTCACCCCGCCGGATCTTCGCGGCGAAGGCACTGTCCAGCCTCACCGTCATCCTGCTGCTCGTGGCCGGACTCGCCTGCTCCGGCGCGGTCGGAGGCGTCCTGGCCGTCGGCAACCAGCCGTTGGTCGGTCTCGACGGCCATCTGCTGGCACCGGGGGACGCCGCGGCGAAGGTGTTCCTCGCCTGGGCGTGCGTACTGGCCCCGACCCTGGCCCTCGCCGGAATCGGACTGCTCGGGTCGGTCACGCTGGGACGCTCCCCGATGGGGCTGCTGCTGCCCGCGCTCGTCGCGCTCGCGATGCAGCTCGCCCAGATGATGCCGCTGCCCGTCGCCGTCCGCCTCAGCCTGCCCGGCTACGCCTTCATCGCCTGGAACGGCCTGTTCGCGGATCCGGCGCAGCTCGACCAGCTGGTGATCGGCATCGTCGTCGCCCTGGTGTGGGCCGTCGCCACCACCGCCCTGGCCTGGCTGCTCTTCCTGCGGCGCGACTTCACCAACGCCGGCTACGACGGCTCGGGACGTCGCGCGGTCACCGGCGGGGTCCTTCCGCTGGCCGGGCTGCTCGCCGTGACGGTCGCGGCCGTCGCCGCGACGACCGGGGCCACGGGTTCCGGCATCGAGCAGGACGAGGTGCAGGCCTCGCTCGCCACGGCGTTCGCCCACCTCTATCGCGTGCAGACCGATGAGCTCAACCGTCCGGCCGTCACCGAGGACCGGCTGAAGGCCACCGCGTCCTGCGACAAGGGCAGCGTCAAGGTCAGCGCCGAAGGCCCCGGCAACGACTGGCGTTGCGTCGTCACCTGGCAGCTGCCCGGTGTCGAGGCCGCGGGCACGGCCATCTACCAGCTCGACGTCGCCCCGGACGGCCGCTTCATGGCCGACGGCGACGGACCGAAGGAGGTCAACGGGTACTTCCTCGTCCGCACTCCGACCGGAGACGCACCGAACCCGCTCTGGCAGTTCGACGGCAATGTCGAACTGCTCGCCACCTCGAAGGGATGACTCCATGCAGGTAACACGCCGTCGCAGACGTGCCGAGAAGGGCCCCTCCGGCCTTCTCGGCAGACGTCTCAGCCGCCGGATCCCCCTGCTGACGACAGGTACCACCGCTCTCGCCCTCGTCGCCACCGGCGCCGCCTTCGCCCAGACGCACCAGTTCGGCACCGACCAGGTCGGCCAGACGACCCGTCAGGGGCAGGTCGTCTCCAGCGACCAGTACATCGCCCCGTACGGCGAGCGCCTCGTCGTCGACAACGGCAAGATCATGTCGTCGTCGGTCAGCCCGGACGGCACCCACCTCGCGGCCTCGCTCACCGACGGCGGCAGTGCGCTGTCGATCGTGGACCTGAAGAGCTGGAAGGTGCAGCAGCTCGTCGGTACCGCGGCGACGTCGAACCCGCGCCTGACGAGCAACTCCGTGGGCCAGGAAGGCCCCACGTACTCGCCCGACGGCTCGCAGCTGTGGCTCGGCCAGACCGACGGCTACACCCGCTTCGCCGTGAACCCGGACGGCAGCGTCACCAGCCCGACGTCGGTCCCCATCGCGGCGGACGGAGCCAAGCACGCGCTGGTGGGCGAGCCGGTGTTCTCGCCCGACAGCTCCACCGTGTACTCCGCGGTCAACGGCCAGAACCGAGTGGTCGCCATCGACGCCGCGACCGGCGTCGTACGGCAGAGCTGGGCCGTGGGCAACGCCCCGCGCGACATGGTCCGCGTCGGCGACAAGCTGTACGTCAGCAACGAGGGCGGCCGCCCGGCGCAGCCCGGCGACACCACGATCAACTCGTACAACACCCAGGTGCCCGCCGACCCGGTGACCGCCGCGACCACCACCGGAACCGTCAGCGTCATCGACCTGGCGAAGCCCGACACCGCGGTCACGAGTATCAAGGTCGGCCTGCACCCGACGGCCCTGTACGCCAAGAACGGGGCGCTGTTCGTCACCAACACCGCCACGAACGACGTGTCGGTCGTGAACACGGCCACCGACAAGGTCGTGCAGACCATCGCCACCCGCCCGTGGCCGGAGGCGTCGGTGGGCTACGAACCCGACGCGGTGACGCTCACCGACGACGGCCACCTGCTGGTGACGCTCGGCCGCGCCGACGCGGTCGCCGTCTACCGGTACAAGAGCCCGCAGGAGCCCGTCAGTTACATCGGTCTGCTCCCGACGGACTACTTCCCGGCAGAGATCGCCGCCGACGGCGACCAGGTGCTCGTCTCCAACACCCGTGGCATCGACGCCCGCCGCCCCACCACCAGCGCCGGGCACGGCACCCACGACACCACGTCGAGCCTGCAGCGGTTCACGCTGCCGGGTGACAACGTCGTCAGGGCCCAGACGGCCAAGGTCTTCCGGCAGAACGGCTGGACCCATGGCTCGGTCGAGCAGACCAAGGGCAAGAGCAAGGCGAAGCCGGTGCCGGTCCCGCAGCGGCTCGGCGACCCGTCGACGATCAAGCACGTCTTCCTGCTCGTCAAGGAGAACCGGACCTACGACCAGGTCCTGGGCGACGTCCCGCAGGGCAACGGCGACCCGTCACTGACCCAGTTCGGCGAGAACGTGACGCCGAACCAGCACGCGCTGGCCAAGCAGTTCGGGCTGTACGACAACACGTACGACATCGGCACGAACTCCGCCGAGGGCCACAACTGGCTGATGCAGGCCGACGACCCGGAGTACACCGAGTCCTCGGCCGGTGAGTACGCGCGCAGCTACGACACCGAGGACGACGCTCTCGGCCATCAGCGCACCGGCTTCATCTGGACCGGGGCGCAGGCGGCGGGGAAGTCCGTGCGCGACTTCGGTGAGTTCCAGCAGTTCCTGACCAAGCCGTCGGGCGCGAGTTGGCAGAACCTGTACTGCGACTCGAAGAACATGGACGCGACCGGGCAGGACACCGCCTACACGCTCGACTCGTCCTCGCCGATCCCGTCGCTCAACGACGTGTCGGTGCACGGCTTCCCGAAGTTCGACACCAGCGTCCCGGACGTCTACCGATACCAGATCTGGAAGCGTGACTTCGAGAAGAACGGGCCGGCCGACCTGAACATGTTCTGGCTCTCCAGCGATCACACCGGCGGACCGGCGAACGCCGCCGCCCAGGTCGCGGACAACGACCTCGCGACCGGGAAGATCGTCGACGAGATCTCGCACAGCAAGTACTGGAAGGACTCCGCGATCTTCGTGGTCGAGGACGACTCCCAGGCCGGCCTCGACCATGTCGACGGCCACCGTGCCCCGATCCAGATCATCAGCCCCTGGGCCCGGCACGGCATCGTCGACAGCCGCTACTACACACAGATCACGACGATCCGGACCATCGAGCAGATCCTCGGGATCCACCCGATGAACCAGAAGGACAGCGCGGCCAGCCCGATGAGCGCGGTGTTCACCCGGCACCCGGACTACACCCCGTTCACCGCGCTGCCCAACCGGACCTCGCTGACCGACGGCCTGAAGACCCCGCCGTCGTGCGGCCTGGACACCCCGGCGCCGCAGAACCCGAATGCCGCGGCCGTGCCGTCGGCGAAGGTGCCGGCCGAGAAGCAGGCGCTCGCGGACCAGTGGGCCAAGTGGAAGTCCAAGCAGCGGCTGACCGGGCCCCACGCCGTGCCCGACTTCGCGAACCCCGCGCAGATGAACCACTTCACCTGGTACGAGACGCACGGGTGGACGAAGCCGTACCCCGGTGAGAAGAAGATCTTCGCGCCGGACGACGTACCGGGCGCCTACATCCCGTCGTCGGAGTCCGACGGCTGACACGGGCTCTCCCCGTGACAGGGCTCCTGACCGACGACGCCGTCGCCGGTCAGGAGCCCTCGTCCCCGCGCAGCCGCCGCGGGGCGGGAGTCTCAGCAGCTCCCGCCCCGCTTCCTCGCGCCCGACAGCCCCGCGGATCAGGCGATCGTCAGGACGATCTTGCCGGTGGTGCGACCCTGCTCGCCGATCTCGTGGGCCTTGGCGGCCTCCGCCAGCGGCAGGACCGTCTCGACCACCGGCTTCAGCGCGCCCCGCTCCACCAGGGCGGCGATCTCGCGCAGCCCCAGGTGGTCCGGCTCGACCAGGACCCATGCCGCACGCACCCCGTCCTGGGCGGCGGGGACGTCGTCCGGGCCCGGCAGGGTGATCAGCCGGCCGCCGGGGCGGAGCACCTTCAGCGAACGCTCGGCCGTTTCGCCGCCGAGGCCGTCCAGGACCACGTCGACGTCGCTCACGGCGTCCTCGAACCGCACCGCTCGGTAGTCGATCACCTCGTCCGCGCCCAGCCGGCGCACCAGGTCGTGCTTGCCGGCACTGGCCGTGCCGATCACGTACGCGCCGCGGGCCTTGGCGATCTGCACCGCGAAGTGCCCGACCCCGCCGGCCGCCGCGTGCACCAGCACCCGCTCACCGGGACGCACGTCCGCCGCGTCCACCAGGGCCTGCCAGGCGGTCAGCGCGGCCAGCGGCAGGGCCGCCGCCTCCACGTGCGTCAGGCCCGCCGGCTTCGGGGCGAGGTGCCGGGCCGGTGCCACCACGTACTCGGCGTACGCGCCCGCCTGGCGCGGGAACAGCGGCATCCCGAAGACCTCGTCGCCGGGACGGAAGACGCCCACGCCGGGCCCGACGGCCTCGACCGTGCCGGACACGTCCCAGCCGACCGCCGGTACGGTGCCCCACTCGATGAGAGCCCCGCCGGCGCGGGTCTTCCAGTCCACCGGGTTCACGCCGGCCGCGTGGACCCGCACCAGGACCTCGTTCAGTCCCGGCTCCGGACGATCGAGCTCACGCTCTACCAGGTTCTCGGGTCCGCCCCACTGCTCCACGACCACCGCACGCATGCTGTCTGCCTCGAATTCCGTATCGATCCGCTCGTCGCCGGGAGGTCCCCGGCGCGACGCAGTCCACGATCCGGCAGCCCGGCCCACCGTGGTGTTGGCCGTTTGGCCATGATGTGACAGGATCTGGCCATGACGGCCACGCAGTGGATGACCAGGGAAAACGAGCCGGACCGGGCGGCAGAGGCCCCCCGTAGGCACCGGATCGCCGTGCTCGCCCTGCCCGGGGTCCCGCCCTTCGAGCTCGGCATCCCCTCCCGCGTCTTCGGCAGCGTGGAGGACGCCGAAGGGCGCCCGCTCTACGAGGTCACCGTCTGCACCGCCGACGGCGCCCCCGTACTCAGTGACGCCGGCTTCTTCGTGCAGCCCGCGGCCGGCCCCGAAGCGCTGGCCGCCGCGGACACCGTGATCCTCCCGCCCACCCACGCGATGCCCGAGCTGGGCGAAGGCGGCCCGCTGCCCCCGGAGGTCACCGCGGCCATCGCCGGCATCCGGCCCGGCACCCGGCTGGTGTCCATCTGCTCCGGGTCCTACGTGCTCGCCGCGGCCGGGCTGCTCGACGGCCGCCCGGCCACCACCCACTGGAACCTCGCCCCGGAGTTCCGTCGCGCCTATCCCAAGGTCAAGGTCGACGAGGAGGTCCTCTTCGTCGACGACGGCGACGTGCTGACCTCCGCGGGCGTGGCCGCGGGCGTCGACCTGTGCCTGCACATGATCCGCCGCGACCACGGCGCGGCCGCCGCCAACCGGGCCGCCCGCATGTGCGTCGTGCCGCCCTGGCGCGACGGCGGGCAGGCGCAGTACATCGACCGCCCGGTCCCCGAGCCCACGGTCGCCAGCACGACCGACACCCGGGCCTGGGCCCTGGAACACCTCGGCGAGCCGCTGACCCTCGCCCGGCTCGCCGAGCACGCCCGGATGAGTCTGCGTTCCTTCACCCGGCGGTTCCGCGACGAGGTCGGCATGACCCCGGTGCAGTGGCTCACCGCCCAACGCCTCGAGCTGGCCAAGCAGTTGCTGGAGACCACCGACCTGTCGATCGACCTGGTCGCGCACCGGGCCGGATTCGGCTCCGCGAACTCCCTGCGCGCCCACATGCGGTCGGCCTTCGGTGTCTCACCCGCCGCCTACCGCCGCACCTTCAGCCCCAATGACCCGGTGGAACCCAGTAGTTGATCCCTACCGCGTCGGACCTGGGGAGGCCATCGGGACGGTGGCGGTTGGCGGCGTGGCGTTCGTGAGCCGGGTGTTCAGCATGATCTAGCGCGGAACCCGGGCGTTTGCGCCCGGGAGGAAGCGCTTCTTAGTACTGCGGTGACTCGCGCGGGCGCATGGGTCTGCGCTGCTGACCTGAGTCGCCTCCGGCGGGTCGTTTCTGGTTTTTGATGTACTCCTTGATGACTGCGCGCGGGGCACCTGCGCGCGAAGCGGCGAAGTAGGACGGCGACCAGAAGTCGGGTAGTGCACGAGGAGGTGGACGTGATCGGATTCGCCGTTGAACTCCCGCAGCTGTGCACCGAAGTCGGTGCACACGTCGCGCATGACCTCGTTGCAGCGCTGAAGGATCTCGTCGGTGAACGGTCCGCGCCGGTACTTGGGGGTGAAGACCACGTGCGCATGAAGGGTGTCGACGACGCTACGGCCCCTGCGGATATCGGGGTTTGGCTCCCGGCGTGGTGACAGGGATCATACGATCGTGTCCGTGAAGATCGTGACGCAGGTCAAGCTCATGCCGGATGCCCTGCAGGCACCGGCACTTGAGGCGACCCTGCGCACGGTCAACGACGCCGCGAACCGAGTGTCAAGGGTGGCGTTCGAGCACGGCGTGCCGCGTGAGTACGAGCTGCGTAAGCACACCTACGCCGAGCTCAAAGCCCGTGGGCTGGGAGCGCAGGCCGCGCAACACGTCATCAAGAAGGTGCGCGACTCGTACACCACGCTCAAGGCCAACGTCCGCGCGGGGAACCTGGGCAAGGAAGGCTCCAGGCGTCGCCGCAAGGCAGAGTCCAAGCCGATCACCTTTCGTCCCGAGGCCGCCCAGCCGTATGACGACCGGTGCCTGAGCTGGCAGTACGACCAGCAGACGGTGTCCATCTGGACTGTGGAGGGCCGGGTCAAGAACATCCGCTTCGCTTGTTCCGCCGACGCGCTCACGATGCTCCAGGCGCACCGGCAGGGCGAATCCGACCTGATCTGGCGCGACGGCGTGTTCTACCTCGTCGCCACCTGCGACGTGCCCGAGGCCGAGCCCTACGAGCCGGACGGCTTCATCGGCGTGGACCTCGGGATCGAGAACATCGCCACCACTTCTACCGGATACCTCGCCGCCGGGCGGGGGCTGACCCGGTACCGCAAGCGACAGCTTGCCCTGCGGGCCAAGCTCCAGAAGAAGCGCACCAAGTCCGCCAAGCGGCGCCTGAGGGCCCGTGCCCGCAAAGAGGCGCGGCATGCCGCCAACCAGAACCACATCATCTCCAAGACGATCGTGACCGAGGCTGAACGCACCGGACGCGGCCTGTCCCTCGAAGAACTCAAGGGCATCCGCAACCGGGTACGGCTCCGTAAGCCCCAACGGGTCGCACTCCATTCCTGGGCATTCGCCCAGCTCGCAGACTTCATGGTCTACAAGGCCAAGCGGGCCGGGGTGCCCCTGGTCTTCGTTGATCCCGCCTACACCTCGCAGACATGCGCCGAGTGCGGCCACGTCGACAAACGCAACCGTGTCGACCAGGGGCTTTTCATCTGCCGGGGATGCGGGGTCGTTGCCCACGCGGACCGGAATGCTTCCCACAACATCGCCACCCGTGGCGAGAGCGTGTGGAACGCGGGGCGTGAGTCACGCGTCCCTGCCACCCCATAGCGGGGTGTCTGGACGGAGGAGTCCACCCCGGCAGCCAGTTGGGCACTACCTCCAAACCCGGCCCCTTAGGGCCGGGTCAAGTTGACTTCCGGGTCGGACTGGAGGAAGCCGTTGAGCGACCAGCCCAGCGCACCGGCGAGGGCGCTGCCGTCGATGCCCTTGATGACTTCGGTCAGGTCGGCGGGCGGAGCGCCCCGCGTAGGTGCCGGAGAGCGTCAACTCCGGAGCGTACGACGGCTGGAGTCCGGCGGCAGCCGCGCTCGCCCCGCCGCCCTGGCTGTAGCCGTACAGGCCCACCCGGGACTGTTCGGTGATCGACGCGGTCGGCAGCGCGCGTGTGGCGCGGACGGCGTCCAGCAGGGCGTGGCCGCCGTCGAGGCGATTGACATAGGCGTGCAGGCGGTCGGTCGCGCCGAGCCCGACGTAGTCGGTGACGACCACGGCAACGCCGGAAGTCAGCAGCCAGTAGACCCGCCCGCACGCTGTGGAGCCACTTTCCGACCAAGGAGAGCTGCGTCAGACCGCTGCTGACCGCCGGACTCGACATCGCCACCGACCAGTTGAGCCACTGGCCGCCGGGCACCACCCTGGTGGACTTCCTCACCGCCGCCTTCCATGGCGGGGGACTCCCGGCCGCCGACCCGGCGGTCCTCGGACTGGTCAGGATGACCCACACCGAGCCGGCACTGCGTGCCGTCTGGCTCCAGGCCCACGACGACGCACTCCCCGTCCTGCAGACACTCCTCGCCCGCCGATCCGGCGCGGATCCGGACGACCTTCGCGTCAAAGTGCACGCGGCAACCCTCAACGGTGCCCTGCGGGCGGCAGCCGAGGACTTCGCCCGCCGTTGCGCCGACGACCCCGACGCTCCGGGCGATGAACTCGCCGCACGCCTGCTCGCCGCCGTGGGTGCCGCGTCGGAGGGACTCCCGTACTGAGTCGGGGGGACCCCCGTACTGATCGGAGAGATCCCGTACCGAGGGGCGTCTCAGTCGGAAAATGGACGTCCTGCCGACGATCCCGCCACCGGCCGCAGTGACTTATTGACGGGCGGAAACGGCCGCAGCGTTGCGATGCTGGTCGCCGGGTCCGGGTCCGCCCGCCCAACGATGGTCCCGAAGACATCGGGGGTGGTGCTGTTGCCCTCGGATGGGGATGTGTACTCAACGATGAGGGAGGACGGTATGGAGCCATCGGAACTTCGCCGCGCAGTTGAGGCAGGCCGGGCGACCGCTTCGGAGCTGGGCCTTCAGGTCGACGACGTGATCGTCATCCACAACTCGGACCGCGTCGCGCTGCGCCTGGTCCCTTGCGATGTTCTGGCTCGGGTCGCGCCCTGGGGGCATCTGGCTGATTCCGCGTTCGAAGTGGAGGTTGCCCACCGTCTGACCGCCGTCGACGCTCCGGTGGCCGAGCTCGCCCCTCGGGGAGGCGCGCGAGTCCATGTGCGTGATGCCTTCGCCATCTCGCTCTGGACCTACTACGAACCTGTGGGATCAGAGATCGCGCCGGCCGACTACGCAGACGTGTTCACGCGGCACCATGCAGCCCTGCGCCAGATCGAGCTCGACGCACCGCATTTCACCGATCGGGTCGCCGCGGCACTGCGTGTGGTGAACGACCGGGAGCAGTCACCCGACCTGCCCGATTCCGACCGCGAACTCCTCAGCACCACACTGGGCGGACAGAGCGCCGCGATCGGCGTCGACAGAGCCGACGACCAGCTCTTGCACGGTGAGCCGCACCCGGGCAACCTCCTGAACACAAAGCGAGGGCTGCTTTTCGTCGACCTCGCCACGTGCTGCCGTGGGCCGATCGAGTTCGACCTCGCCCATGCGCCCGAAGAAGTGGGAAAGCACTATGCGGGAGCCGACCACGACCTGATTCACCGGTGCCGCGCCTTGAACTGGGCGATGTTCTCGGCGTGGCGCTGGCGCCGAGACGACCAGATGCCCGACCGGAACCACTGGAGAGCGGAGGGGCTCGACCGGGTTCGTGTTGCACTTGATCGCTGCGGACCGGGCTGAACTCGAGACAGAAGGGCTCCTCGGCGCAGGAGCGGTCCCGAAGCTCGTGCGGCGCGCGGGCCCCGGCCAGGCCGAGCAGGTGATCGATCGGCGGCAGCTGTGCCACCGGCCACGGATTGGCTCTCGCGCCGGAACGACGCACCGGCGGAGACTGGACAGCTGATGCCGTCCTTGGAGGAGTTGTCATGCAGGTAGCCGTGGTCACCTTCGACGGGTTCAACGAGCTCGACAGTTTCATCGCTTCCGCCCTGATCAACAGATGTCGTGGGGACGGACTGGAAGCCTTCATCACGACACCGACACCGGTGATCACCTCCATGAACGGTGTCGAAGTGTCGGGACAGCGCCCGATGGAGTTCGTGGCGGAGGCCGACGCGGTGCTGATCGGCAGCGGCGTGAAGACACGTGACGTGGTCGCCGACGACCGGCTGATCTCCGCACTTCGGCTCGACCCCGCGCGACAGCTGATCGGCGCCCAGTGCTCCGGCGCCCTGGTGCTCGCCCGGCTCGGGCTGCTGGACGGCATGCCGGCATGCACCGACGTGAAGAGCCGGCCCTTCGTCGAAGCCTGTGACATCACCGTGCTCGACACGCCGTTCCACGCGGAGGGGAACATCGCCACGGCAGGCGGTTGCCTGGCCTCGCAGTACCTCGCCACCTGGGTGATGACCCGGCTGGTCGGGGAGGACTCCGCGCGCGGAGTCCTCGACTACGTGGCTCCGGTCGGAGAGAACCAGGAAACCGTCGAGCGCGCCCTGCGTGCCGTCCGCTCGGGCGAGGCCGCCCTCCACTGACACCCGGAGGGCCGAGGTCGGCCGGCACGGAGGCGTCCGCACGCTCTCGTGCCGCCGGTGCCGGCCCGCCACGCGGTGCGGTTCCGCCAGGACGGCGGTGGCGTCTCGGCGCCGGAACACGCTGCCGCAGGGCGGTGCGCGGACGAGCGACGGCACCTCACCGCCTCATGGCGGGAGGTGCCGTCGTAGCTTCCGGCGCGGGGTGCGTCACGCCGGTCCCGCTTGCGTCGTCCCGGGAGCCACTCCCTGGGCGTGCAGTTCCGCGATCTCGGCGGGAGTGAATCCCAGCTCGGCGAGGATCTCGTCGTTGTGCTCGCCCAGCTCGGGCGCACGCCTCGCCGGCACCTTCGGCACACCTCGGAGGGTGACCGGACTGCTGACCGTGTAGTCCAGACCCGTGACTCCTTCGAGGGGCACGACGATGTCGTTCGCGCGCAACTGCGGGTCCTGTGCCGCCGCCTCCGGTGTCTGGATGCGGCTGTAGGTGACGCGTTCCCGGTCCAGGGCGTCCTTCCAGTGGGCGAAGGGGCGCGAGCGGAACGCGGTGTCCAGCAGCTCGCTCACCGCGGCGGCGTTCGCGACCAGGCTCCCGATGTCCGCGAAACGCGGGTCCTCGACCAGCTCGGGGCACCCGATGGCCCGCGTCAGCCCGGGCCAGTGCACGGGCGAGGTCGCCAGCATGAACCACTGGCCGTCGGAGGTCCGGTAGGGATTGGTCAGCGCGTTCACCGGAGCGTTCCGGTCGTGCGGTTCGAAGGGCGTGCCGCCCGCGAGCGCGCCCGCCACGAGTGTTCCCGTGGCCCACACGCCTGCCGCCAGCAGAGACGTCCCGACATCGGCCCCCAGCCCGGTCCGCTCACGGCGATAGAGAGCGGTCGCGATCGCCGCGTAGAGGGCGATCGCCGACGTGTAGTCGCCGCTGCCCCAGACCGGCACGGTCGGCGGGGCTCCCGCGTCCCGGGTGGAGGCCAGCAGCCCGCTGCGGGACCAGTACGCCGTCAGGTCGAAGCCCGGTTGCCGGGCGTCGGGGCCGGCATCGCCGAAGCCGGTGATGTCGGCGTAGACGACTCTCGGGTTCCAGCTCGACACCTCGTCGTAGCCGAGGTGCAGCTTCTCGCGGGTGCCGTGCGGGAAGTTGGTGATCACCACATCGGCCCACTCGACGAGGCGCTTGAGGACCTCCGTGGTCGCCGGTGACTTGAGATCGATCACCATGCCGCGCTTGTTGCGGTTGGCGAGGTGCCAGCCGTAGTTGGCCTGGGCCCGGGGGCTCGGGGGCACGGAGCTCAACCGCCGCTGGGGGTCGCCCTGTCCCGGCGGTTCGATCTTGATGACGTCCGCTCCGAAGTCGGAGAGGACCGTGGCCGCGGCCGGTCCCGCGATGAAGCTCGCCGCGTCGAGGACCTTCAGGCCGGTGAAGACGGATTCGGTGGTCATCGCCGTCACCCCACGAAGGCGCTGTGGCCGGTGATGGACTTGCCGACGATGAGCGTCTGCATCTGGTGCGTGCCCTCGTAGGAGTACAGGGCTTCGGAGTCGGCGAAGAAGCGGGCCACGTCGTAGTCGAGGACGATGCCGTTGCCACCGAAGATCTCGCGGCTCCAAGCGACGGACTCCCGCATGCGGGCCGCGACGAATTCCTTGGCGAGCGCGGACTGCTCGTCCCGGAAGATGCCCTGGTCCTGCAGGCGGGCGAGCTGGATCAGCATTCCCCAGGACGCGGTGATGTTGCCCAGGCTCTTGACGAGCAGGTCCTGCACCATCTGGAACCTGGCGATCGGACGGCCGAAGGCCATACGCTCCTTGGCATAGTCGAGTGCGAGTTCGTAGGCGCCGATCATGACGCCCAGGGCCTGCCAGGCGACGCCGCCGCGGGTGACGCGCAGGACCTCCGCGACGTCGCGGAAGCCCTTGATGTTGTGCAGCCGGTCGGCCTCGGACACGCGGACGTCGGTGAGGGTGATCTCGGCGTTCTGCACGATCCGCAGAGCGACCTTGCCCTCGATCTTCACCGGCGTGAAGCCGGGGGTGCCCTTCTCGACGACGAAGCCCTTGACCTTGTTGTCGTCGACGTCCCGTGCGAAGACGACGACGTAGTCGGCGAAGGTGGCGTTGCCGATCCACTTCTTGGCGCCGTTGAGGACCCAGGTGTCGCCCTCGCGCCTCGCGGTGGTGCGCATGCCGCCCGAGACGTCGGAGCCGCCGAGAGGTTCGGTCAGGGCGAACGCGCCGATCTTGTCCATGGAGGCCATGGCGGGCAGCCACCTGTCGCGCTGCTCCTGGTCGCCGCCGTAGTGGATGGAGTAGAAGGCGAGCCCGTTGTGGACGCCGAAGAAGGTGGCGACCGAGGCGTCGACGCGGCTCAGCTCCATGGCGAGCATGCCGCCGAGCAGATGGCTGATCGCCGGCTGGTGTTCGCCGTAGCCCTCGTAGGCCAGGGCGGCCAGCCCGCTGCCGCGGAACTTCTCGATCAGTTCCATGGGGAACTCGCCTCTGCCCCAGTATTCGTTGACCAGGGGCTTTATCTCGTCCCGCATCAGTGTGCGGGCCTTGAGGAGGATCTTTCGTTCCTCGTCCGAGAGCAGTGCCTCGTAGAGGTAGAAGTCGGCGGCCAGTTGGTCGTCCAACGGTGCGAGGCGGGCGGCGTCGGCGGTCAGCCGGTCGTCCGATGATGCGAGGCGGGTGGCGTCGGTGGTCATCTCAGTTCTCCTTCTGGTGCTGGTTGCGGCGGACGTCTTCCAGGGCGGACAGGACGGCGAGTTGTCTGCGGTCGCGGGCTTCGGCCAGATCGGCGTACGGAGTGGAGGCGTATGCCTTCTCCACCGCCTGGACGACGCGCTCGCGGTCCTCGGGGTCCTGCGAGGGCTCGCCGAGCGGCAGGCGCTGCAGGGTCGAACCGATGTGCTCGGTGATGTGGCGGTAGCCGCCGGGACCACCGCCCAGGTGGGCGCCGAGGAACGGCCCGACCGTGGCCCAGCGGATGCCGAGCGAGTGGGTCACGACGGTGTCCAGGTCCTCGGGCGTCACCACACCCTGCTGGACGAGATGGACGGCTTCACGGCTGAGCGCGCTCTGCAGTCGGTTGCCCACGAACCCAGGGATCTCGTGGCGTTCGACGACCGGGCTGCGGCCGACGGCCTTGTAGAAGCCGAGGGCAGCCTGCACGGCCTCCTCGCTCGTGCGTTCGCCGGGGACGACCTCGACGAGCGGCAGGAGGTGGGGCGGGTTGAAGGGGTGCCCGATGAGGATGCGGCCGGCGTCGTCGAGTTCCGTGGTGAACGCGGTCGCCGGGATCGCCGACGACGAGCTCAGCAGCAGCGTGTGCCCCGGGGCCTCCCGTACCAGGCGTGCGAACAGCTCCTTCTTGAACTCGACGCGCTCAGGCCCGTTTTCCTGGACGACGTCGGCGTCCCGGACTGCTTCGGTGACGTCGGCCGCGATGTGGACCCGGTCGGCCATGCCGTCCGTCTTCAGACCCTGGGCGGCCAGGTGCGGGGCGAATTCCGCGAGTGCGGTGTCGATCGCCTCGGCGAGGTCGGGCCGTGGGTCGCTCACGCGGACCGTCAGGCCGTGTGCGGCGAACAGTGCTGTCCAGGACAGTCCGATGGTGCCTGCGCCGATCACGGCGGCGGCACGGAAGTGGTGCGTCATCGCGTGTCTGCCTCGAGGTAGTCGAAGACGGGCCTGACGGGGGCGAGGGTCAGGTCCGTGAGGATGTGGTCGGCGGAGACGATCTCCAGGACGGGCAGGTCGGCGAGCGGCGCGAGGACGTGCTGGAACAGCTGCAGCCGAGCCGGACCGGAGTAGGCGGCCTTGATCACGACATCGGTGATCTCGGTGCGGACGAGCTCCAGGACGCGCGGGGCTCCGTCGTATCCGGGGATGCCCTTGAGCATGAAGGTCGGCAGCGTGATCTGGGATTCGGCCTCGCGCTTGTCGAGCGCCCGGTGCTTGTAGCCCATGGTCGCCGTGGCCACCCGCAGGGAGCCGTAGTCGAGGGTGCCGACCAGTACGTCGTGGTCGACGTACAGACGCGGTGAGCCGATGACCTTCGGATAGGCGCTGACCTCACGCCCGGCCGCCGTCGCCGGGAAGTTGTCGAGGTACATCGCGTGCAGGTACTCGCCCTGCTCGCCGTCGAAGGTGACCTGGATCGCCTGGCCGCCCTCGGTGTAGGGGCCGTACCCGGTGACGTCGTTCATCTTCATGATCTCGAACCGGACCAGGGGTTCCTCGATCCGCAGCGGCTCGGGGACGACGGCGCGCAGCGCGTCGGGATCGGTGCGATAGACGATGTTGAGGTACTCGCGGTCGGTGAACCGCGGGGCCATCGGCGCGTACGCCGGGCGGGTGAGCGGGGTGGTCGCATGGCGCCGTACGTCTTCGATCCTCATGTCACTTCCCCGTCCACCGCGGCTCGCGGCGCTCGGCGAACGCGGTCATGCCCTCGTGGGCGTCCGCCGAGGCCATCAGCGTGTCCATCGCCGCGCGCTGCACGGCGAACGCGTCGGCTTCGGGCATGCCGTCGCCGCTCCTGACGAGGCGCTTCACCATGGCAAGCGAGAGCGGGGCACTGTGCGCCAGCTGTTGGGCGAGCTCAAGGGCGGCGGCCACCGCCTCGCCGGGCGCGGTGACCTGGTTGACCAGGCCCAGACGGCCGGCTCGGTCACCGCTGACCGGCCGGCCGGTCAGAAGGAGTTCCATCGCCAGGTGGTACGGGATGCGCTTCGGAAGCCGGATCACGCCGCCCGCCGCCGCGACCAGTCCCCGTCTGACTTCGGGCAGGCCGAACTTGGCGTCCTCGGCGGCGACGATCAGGTCGCAGCTCAGGGCGAGTTCGAATCCGCCCCCCAGGGCGAAACCCTCCACGGCGGCGATCAGTGGTTTCGTCAGCTCGGCCTCGGTCAGGCCGCCGAACCCACGGCCCGGGACCGTGGGCAACTCACCCTCCAGGGCGGCCTTGAGGTCCATGCCCGCGCTGAACGTGCCCTGCGATCCGGTCAGGACGCCGGACCGCAGCGTGGTGTCGGCCTCCAGCTCGTCCAGTGCCTTCGAAAGGAGGGCGGCGACCGCGGAGTTCACGGCGTTGCGTGCATGCGGGCGGTCGATCGTGATCAGCAGCGTCGAGTCGACCCGCTGGACGCGTACTTCGTTGGTGCTCATGACTGTGTCACTCCTACGGACATCTGGGCTTCAGCCGGTGGCCGCCGGCTCGGTGAGGACTCCGGCCAGGCTTTGGCCGGGACCGGTGCCGGGCTGCGGATCGGTGCGGGTGCGGCGGAGAACTTCGCCGGGATCCCGATCGGTCGGACCGGACGTTCGGTCGGGTGTCCGACCGTGTCCCGCACGTGGCCTTCACGGACGTTCCTGCCCTCGGCGCCTCGGTCGACCACGAAAAGAACGCTAGGCGCGAATCGTGCGAAAGGGAATTATCGTATTGCTGATGCCGGTGTGACCGCAGCGGTCACACCGAATTTCATGCCGCTTCGGGACGCGGTGAACCATGACGGTGAGGGCGCGCACCGCACTCGGCGCAATGGGTCTCAGGCATGGAGCGGATCAGCGAAGACCTCGCGGGCCGTCTCGACGAGGTCATCCAGGTCACCGCCCGAAGCGCGGTCGCGGCGCCAGATCAGGGCCGTCTCCAACTGGGCCTCGAAATCACTGAACGGCAGGACCTTCGTATTCTCCATCGCGAAACCGTGTATGGGACTGCCCGGGTCGAGCATGGAAAAGTAGAAAGCGAGCCCGCTGGATACTATTTCGGCGATCCCGCCATGGCCGGCATCGCTCAGCTTGATGCGCTTCTTGATTCCCCGCTCCAGCAATTCCCGGTCGAGCTGGTCGAAATACGCGGATCTGATCTCATGGGGTGCGACGACGAAACAGAGGTCGGTGAGGTCGGCCAGCGCCACGGAGTCCCGCCCGGCGAACCGATCGGCAGGCACCACCGCCCCCAGCCGTTCCGACATGACCGGCAGCAGGTCCAGGGAGGGGTCGCTGATCGGCAGGCGCGCCAGCGCGAGCGCGAGCCTGTTCTCGCACACGCCGGTGATCAGGGCCTTGGACGTGCCGGGCCAGCGCAGGAGTTCACACCACTCGCCGACGCGCTCGGCGAGTGTGTTGATGCGTTCCCTCAGCCTCGGGTGGACCCCGGACGGAATGCCCACGAACATGGTGTTCCGCTCCTGCGGGACCGCCTCGCGCAGTCGGCGCGGAATGGAATTGACCTGTTCCAGCACCTCCCGCGCGAGTGGCAACAGCGCTTCGCCCGCAGGTGTGAGGCTCACACTGTGCGTGTCGCGTTCGAACAGTCGGTGGTCGAGCTCCCGCTCGAGGTCCCTTATCCGCTGGCTCAGCGGAGAAGTGGCCATGTGGAGGCGCCGGGCCGCCGCCGAAAAATTCAGTTCCTCGGCGACTGCCACGAAATATCGCAAATGCAGCATCTCCACCTTTTTACGTTAACCCCGATCCACCCCCATGCCCTCGGGCAGTCGCCCTTCAGGACCGGCACGGCCGGGCATGGTGGGTCCCCGTCGCGCGAGTCGCCCCGGCCCGCGGTTCCGGGGTGCAATGGAGGGCCGGCTGCCGCCGGGCATAACCCGGGGCCCGCCTCGGTTGGGACTGGAGCAGACGGCGATCATGGAACGGCACCGCCCGGAGGGATCGGAACGTATGAGCGACACGACGGACACCCCGTACGACGCCAAGGCCGCGGTCGGCCGGTACGGCCTCTGGAGCGTCGGCCTCCGCTCGGAGGATCCGGCCCGGCGCGCCGACATCGCCGAAGCGGCCGCCGAGATCGAGCAACTCGGTTACGGAGCGGTCTGGTTGGGCGGCAGCAGCCACGCCCGGCACGCCCTGCCCCTGCTCGAAGCGACGTCGCGCCTGACCGTCGGCACGAGCATCCAGAGCATCTGGCAGTACGACACCGACGAGAGCGCCGCCGGTTTCGACGAGGTCGAGTCGGCGCACCCCGGCCGTTTCCTGCTGGGCCTCGGGGTGAGCCACGCCAAGCTCGTGGACCAGTACCGCCGCCCGTACTCGTCGCTCGTGGACTATCTTGACGCGTTGGACGCCCTCGGGGTGCCCGCGGACCGTAGGGTCCTGGCCGCGCTGGGGCCGAAGACACTGACCCTGTCCGCCGACCGGGCGGCGGGCGCGATCCCCTACCTGGTCACGCCCGAGCACACCGCCCAGGCGCGCGAGATCCTGGGCGAAGCCCCGCTGCTCGCACCGGAGTTCGCGGTGGTCCCGGAGACCGATCCCACCCGCGCCCGCACTCTTGCCCGAGCGCACCTCGCCCTGTACCTCACCCTGCCCAACTACACGAACAGCTTCCTTCGCCTCGGCTTCACCGAGGAGGACCTCGCCTCCGGGGGCAGCGACCGCCTGGTGGACGCCTTGTACGCATGGGGCGACGAGGCCCGGATCCGCGACCGGGTCAACGCCTTCCTGGAGGCGGGCGCGGACCACGTCGCGCTCCAGATGGTGGACGGAACCCCTGGGGACGGCCTTCCTCGCGAGGCATGGCGCAGGCTCGCGGTCACTCTGGAATTGAGCTAGTCCCGAGCGGCACGACGAAACGAGGTGCGCGATGCGTGCTGTGGTGCTGGAGGAGTTCGGAGGTCCGCTTCGGCTGAGAGACCTCCCTGAGCCTGTCCCCGGGCCCGGCGAGGTCCTGGTGCGCGTGCACGCCAGCGGAGTGAACCCGCTCGACACCAAGATCCGTGCAGGCCGGGCCGGGCACGCCCGCACACACCTGCCTGCCGTGCTGGGCCTGGACCTGGCCGGAGAGGTCGTGGAGACGGGCGCGGGCGTGGACGGCATTGCCGTGGGTGACGAGGTGTACGGCCTGACCGGCGGTGTCGCGGACCTGCCGGGTTCACTCGCGGAGTTCGCAGCCGTCGACGCCCGGCTGCTGGCCCCCAAGCCCGTCACCCTCTCGATGCGGGAAGCGGCAGCGCTGCCGCTGGCCGCGATCACAGCCTGGGAAGGACTCGTGGACCGGGCCCAGGTGCGGGCCGGGCACAAGGTCCTCGTACACGGGGGCGCCGGCGGTGTGGGCAGCACGGCGGTGCAGATCGCCCTGTCGCGCGGGGCGGAGGTGTTCGCGACCGCTTCGGCAGCGAAGGCGGACGTAGTCCGCCGGTTGGGGGCGGTGCCCATCGACTACACGACACCGGTGGAGAAGTACGTGGCCGCACACACCGGCGGTGCGGGGTTCGACATCGTCTTCGACACCGTCGGCGGTCAGGTGCTCGACGCCTCCTTCGAAGCGGTACGCACCTACACCGGCCATGTGGTCAGTGCCCTCGGCTGGGGCACTCACGCACTGGCACCCTTGTCGTTCGAGGGCGCGACGTACTCGGGTGTGTTCACACTCCTGCCCATGCTCACGGGGAACGGACGCGCCCATCATGGCGACATCTTGCGCGAGATCACGGCCCTGGCGGATGCCGGCAAGCTGCGCCCGCTGATGGATCCGAACCGGTACGACCTGACCACGGTGCCGGAAGCACACAGTGCGGTGGAAGGAGGCACGGCACTCGGAAAGATCGTCGTCGACATCACGCGCTGACGGCTGTTCGGCGGCGCACAAGTGCGGCGGGGGACAGGACATGGCCGGCTGAGGCGCGCGTGGATAATGCCTTCGTGACTTCAGACATGGGCCGCCCGAGTTGGCGGCCGGCGCTGCGGGGCTTCCTGCTCTTCCTCGTGGGCGGCGGCCTTGGCTCGTTCGTCTACGAAAAGATGAGACATCACTCCGTGGACGCGTCGGTCTGGGGCGGATTGCTGTTCGGGGCGATCGTGTGCGCGACGCTCACCGCGCTGTTCCCGCGACGACGGCGCCCTTGAGCCGGTCTCGTGCGAGTGAGCGCGTGGGCCTGTGATCGGGCGGTCGGCGTCCGCCTCGGTGGAAGCCTTCCTCGCCGCGGACACGGGCCCGTTCGGCGCTCGGTTGCGAGTCGTCGCGCGGCGGGCCGCTGGGGCTGCTGTGACACTCGTGGAGGTGCAGCGCCATCTCATGACTGCTGACCGGATGTCGGCGTCCGTCTAACCGCTGCAGTCGCCCACCACCAGCGAACCTGTGCCGTCATGGCACCAGGGTGCCGTGACGGCTGGGTTCGACGCCGCGTAAGCCCAAGTCATCGGGCGAACAGAATCACGCAAGAATTTGCGCTCCTTGCGTTCGCTTGCGCCGGGCGAATCGGCGCCCCGATCCGCACGCGCGCGGAGTCGTGCGCGGGGGAACGCGAGCGCGTACGGAGCCGCCGCCCGGAATGCGCGTGTGATGCTCCACGCGCAGAAAGCCTGAATCGGGACGGCACTTGATGCATCCGTGGCGGCCCGGATCCGTCTCTCCTGGGCGCCTGCTCACCGGCCTGTTCAGTGGCAAGCGCGTCGCGGACGCGTGGCCTCCGCCGTTGAGACGCGGGTGCGGCCGGTGAAACTTGTGTCGTCCGAGCCGTAGACGGACTCGCAGACCTCTGCAATATTGCGATGAAACAATGCAAGAAGCTGCGCACGGTCCTCTGGTGAAGACCGTGCCCCTCCGTACGGCCGGCTCCTGCCGTCCTGTCGTACCGCGCCACCGCTCCGCCCAGGAACGAGCCGCCCTCGCCGCCCCCTCGGCGCGCGAACCTCCTCAGGGAGTAACCCCACATGAATCGACACAAGCCGAGATCCTGGAGGCCACGCGCAGCAGCAGCCGCGCTCGCCTCCGCCGTCATGGTTCTGGGCCTGCCCGCCGTCGGCGCGCACGCGGCCGGCGGTCCCGACGTCGCCGCGGACGCCTCCACCAAGGCCGGCAGCGCTCTTGGCGCGCACGCGGCCGCCGGCATCACCGACGGCGACGCCGACACCTACTGGCAGGCCGGAAAGAAGTCGGCCCAGTGGGTGCAGACCGACCTCGGACGGACCAAGCGGGTCCGCCAGGTCGTGCTGCGTCTGCCCGAGCACTGGAAGTCCCGCAAGCAGACGCTCGCTCTCCAGGGCAGCGCCGACGGAAAGAGCTTCGCCACGCTCAAGTCGTCGGCGCAGTACGTCTTCAGCCCCGGCAACGGCAACACGGTGAAGGTGTCCTTCCCCGCGACCCTCGCCCGGTACGTGCGGGCCGACTTCAGCAGCAACTCGGTCGCCTCCACCGCCCAGCTCGCCGAGATGCAGGTCCTCACATCCGCCGCCGCGACCCCCAACCTCGCCCTGGGCAAGCCGTTCAGCGAGAGCGGCCACGCCGATGTCTACGGCGCGGCCAACGCCGGCGACGGCAACCGGGCCACCTACTGGGAGAGCAAGAACAACGCCTTCCCGCAGTGGCTCCAGGTCGACCTCGGTTCCTCGGTCAAGGTCGACGAGGTGGCGCTGCGACTGCCCGGAGGATGGCCGAGCCGCAGCCAGACCCTCAAGATCCAGGGCTCCACCGACAACCAGAACTTCACCGACCTGACGGCCTCGAAGGCCTACGCCTTCGACAGCGGCAACGACCAGTCGGCGACCATCAGCTTCGACACCACCACGACCCGGTACGTGCGCGCGCTCTTCACCGCCAACACCGGTTGGCCCGCCGGGCAGTTGTCCGAGCTCGAGGTCTACGGACCGGCGACCGGCGACACCCAGGCGCCGACCGCGCCGTCGAACCTGAGCTACACCGAACCGGCCACCGGGCAGATCAAGCTCACCTGGAGCGCCGCCACCGACGACACGGGCGTCACCGGATACGACATCTACGCCAACGGCCAGCTGCGGGCGAGCGTCGCAGGCAACGTCCTGACGTACACCGACACCCAGCCCACCGGCAGCGACATCACGTACTACGTGCGGGCCAAGGACGCCGCGGGCAATGTCTCCTCCAACAGCAACAGCGTCACCCGCAAGGGGGCGGGCGGCGACACCCAGGCCCCCACGGCGCCCGGCAACCTCGCCTACACGCAGTCCGGCAGCGACGTGAAGCTCACCTGGCAGGCGTCGAGCGACAACGTCAAGGTCACCGGCTACGACGTCTATGCGGGCGGCCAGCTCGTCAAGTCCGTGGCGGGCGACGTCACGACGTACACCGACACGCCGCCGGCGACGGCCACGGTCACCTACTACGTGAAGGCGAAGGACGCCGCCGGGAACGTGTCGGCGGCGAGCAACAGCGTCACCCGGACCGGCTCGACCGGTTCCGGCTCCAACCTCGCCGAGGGCAAGCCCATCGAGGCGTCCTCCTACACCTTCACATACGTCGCCACCAACGCCAACGACGGCCAGACCAGCACCTACTGGGAGAGTGCGGGCGGCGCCTACCCGGCCACCCTCACCACCAAGCTGGGGGCCGACGCCGACCTCAGTCAGGTCGTCGTCAAGCTCAACCCGGACGCCGCCTGGTCGACGCGCACGCAGAACATCCAGGTGCTCGGCCGCGACCAGGACGCGACGGCCTTCACCAGCCTCGTCGCGGCGAAGGACTACACATTCAACCCGTCCAGCGGCAACACCGTGACCATCCCGGTCACCGGCTCCGCCGCCGACATCCAGCTCAAGTTCACCGCCAACTCCGGCGCTCCCGGCGCGCAGGTCGCCGAGTTCCAGGTGATCGGCACCCCGTCCGCCAACCCGGACCTCACGGTCACCGGCATCACGAGCACGCCCGCGGCCCCCGTCGAGTCGGACGCCATCAGCCTCACGGCGACCGTCACCAACAGCGGCAGCAAGGCGGCCAAGGCCACGGACCTCAACTTCACACTCGGCGGCACCAAGGCCGCCGCGGCCGACGTGCCGGCCCTCGCCGCCGGTGAGTCCAAGACCGTCACCGCGAGCATCGGCACCCGGGACGCGGGCAGCTATCCGGTCGGCGCCGAGGTCGACCCGACGAACAAGGTCATCGAACAGAACGAGGCGAACAACACCTTCACCCGCTCCGACGCACTCGTCGTCAAGCCGGTCTCCAGCTCCGACCTGCTCGCCGCACCGGTGTCCTGGACCCCCTCCAGCGCCTCGTCCGGCGACGAGGTCAAGTTCACCGTCGCGATCAAGAACCAGGGGTCGGTGGCCTCCGCCGCCGGCGCCCACGGCGTCACGCTGACGATCCAGGACTCCAAGGGCGCCACCGTCAAGACGCTCAGCGGCACCTACAACGGCGCCATCGCAGCGGGCCAGACGACCGCACCGGTCGGCCTCGGATCGTGGACGGCCGCCAACGGCAAGTACACCGTGAAGACGGTCATCGCCGACGACGCCAACGAACTGCCGGTCAAGCGGGCCAACAACACCACCACACAGCCACTGTTCGTCGGCCGCGGCGCGGACATGCCGTACGACATGTACGAGGCCGAGGACGGCACGGTCGGAGGCGGCGCCAAGGTCGTCGGCCCGAACCGGACCATCGGCGACATCGCCGGCGAGGCGAGCGGCCGCAAGGCGGTGACCCTCACCGGAAACGGCCAGTACGTCGAGTGGACCACCCGGGAGGCGGCCAACACCCTGGTGACCCGGTTCTCGATCCCGGACGGCACGAACACGACGCTCGACGTCTACGTCGACGGCCAGTTCCTCAAGGCGATCGACCTCACCTCGAAGTACGCCTGGCTCTACGGCAACGAGACTTCGCCCGGCAACTCGCCCGGCTCCGGTGCCCCGCGCCACATCTACGACGAGGCGAACCTGCTGCTCGGCAGGACGGTGCCGGCGGGTTCCAGGATCCGGCTCCAGAAGGACGCGGCCAACACCTCCAGTTACGCCATCGACTTCATCAACACCGAGCAGGCGACGGCGAACCCCAACCCTGACCCGGCCGCCTACGCCGTGCCGACCGGATTCACCCACCAGGACGTGCAGAACGCGCTCGACAAGGTCCGAATGGACACGACGGGCAAGCTCGTCGGCGTCTACCTGCCCGCCGGCGACTACGAGACGTCCAGCAAGTTCCAGGTCTACGGGAAGGCGGTCAAGGTCGTCGGCGCCGGGCCGTGGTTCACCCGCTTCCACGCCCCCGCCTCTCAGGAGAACACCGACGTCGGCTTCCGCGCCGAGGCCAGTGCCAAGGGCTCGACGTTCGCCGGCTTCGCCTACTTCGGCAACTACACGTCGAGGATCGACGGCCCGGGCAAGGTGTTCGACTTCTCCAACGTCTCCGACATCACCATCGACGACATCTGGGTCGAGCACATGGTGTGCCTCTACTGGGGCGCCAACACCGACAACATGACCATCAAGAACTCCCGCATCCGTGACATGTTCGCCGACGGCATCAACATGACGAACGGCTCCACGGACAACCACGTGGTCAACAACGACGCCCGGGCCACGGGCGACGACAGCTTCGCCCTCTTCTCTGCGATCGACGCGGGCGGCGCCGACGAGAAGAACAACCTCTACGAGAACCTGACGTCGACCCTCACCTGGCGGGCCGCAGGCATCGCCGTCTACGGCGGCTACAACAACACCTTCCGCAACATCCGCGTCGCCGACACCCTGGTGTACTCCGGCATCACGATCTCCTCGCTGGACTTCGGCTACCCGATGAACGGCTTCGGGACCGAACCCACGACGATCGAGAACGTCTCCCTGGAGAGAACGGGCGGCCACTTCTGGGGCTCCCAGGTCTTCCCCGCCATCTGGGCGTTCTCCGCCTCGAAGGTCTTCCAGGGCATCCGGGTCAACGACGTCGACATCGACGACTCCACCTACGGAGGCGTGATGTTCCAGACCAACTACGTCGGCGGCCAGCCGCAGTTCCCGGTCAAGGACACCATCTTCACCGACATCTCCATCACCAACTCCAAGAAGAGCGGAGACGCGTTCGACGCCAAGTCCGGATTCGGCATCTGGGCCAACGAGCTGCCGGAACCCGGCCAGGGCCCGGCGGTCGGCGAAGCCACCTTCCGCAATCTGCGGATGAGCGGCAACGCCCAGGACGTCCGCAACACGACCAGCACATTCAAGATCAACATCGAGTAGGTCCGGAACGGCACTGAACGGTACGGGGTCGCCTTCGTGTAGGGCGGCCCCGTACCCGTCGTATCCGTCCCCGGCGCACCTGGGCGGCTTCGCGGGCGGAAAAAGACAAAGGCAAGGAGAAGTCTCTCCTTGCCACTCTCAACTTATAGCGCACCGGGGGGCTTGCGGCAAGGCCCGGGTGATGGCGCAGAATCGTCGGCCGGTGCCACAACCTGCGTGAACGAGGACGCGACACGCGCGTGGTGCTGTCGACGGGCAGGGACGCGGTGACGTAGAGCCGGTTCCCGACAGAAGGAACGACAGATCTGGAGGCGCTGTGAACCGATCGGCCACCGCGGTGCGACGGAGCACGGCTGCCTCGGAGGAAACGCAATGACCGAGCAGTACGTACTGGATCTCCAAGAGGTCGACGAGACACAGGTCGCGGTCGTCGGCGGCAAGGGCGCACACCTGGGCGGGCTGTCACGGATCGAGGGCATCCGTGTGCCGGTCGGCTTCTGCGTGACGACGGATGCCTTCCGGCAGATCATGGCGGAGGTGCCGTCGATCGACGAGCGGCTCGATCGGCTCTCGCGCTCGAACCCGGACGACCGGGAGGCGATCCGCACGCTCAGCGCGGAGATTCGCCGGAGCATCGAAGAGATCGCCCTCCCCGGTGAGCTCGCGGCGGCGGTCACCGGTGCGCTCGCCCGGCTCGGCGAGCGGTCCGCGTACGCCGTCCGGTCCAGCGCGACGGCCGAGGACCTGCCGACGGCCTCCTTCGCCGGCCAGCAGGACACGTATCTGAACGTCGTGGGGCCGACGGAGATCCTTCAGCACGTCAGCCGGTGCTGGGCCTCGCTGTTCACAGAGCGGGCCGTGACCTACCGTCAGCGGAACGGCATCGACCACCGCACGGTCCACATGGCCGTGGTCGTGCAGCAGATGGTCTTCCCGGAGGCGTCCGGCATCCTGTTCACGGCCGACCCCGTCACGGGCCATCGGAAGGTCGCCACGGTGGACGCCGGGTTCGGCCTCGGTGAGGCCCTGGTCTCCGGTCTGGTCAACCCGGACGTCTTCAAGGTGCGAGACGGCGAAGTCGTCACCAGGACGATCGCCGCCAAGCAGCGTGCCGTTGAGGCCCTGCCGGCCGGCGGCACGCGGGAAGTGGTGATCGAAGCGCAGCGGCAGGAGCGGCCGGCGCTGACCGACGCGCAGGCCGTGGAGCTCGTGCGGCTCGGGCGGCGGATCGAAGCACACTTCGGCAGTCCGCAGGACATCGAGTGGTGCCTGGTCGACGACGATTTCCGGATCGTTCAGAGCCGGCCGATCACGACGCTGTTCCCCATCCCCGAGAGCAGTGACCAGGAGAATCACGTCTACGTCTCTGTCGGCCATCAGCAGATGATGACCGACCCCATGAAGCCCCTCGGGCTGTCCATGTGGCGGCTGACGGCCATGGCGCCGATGCACGAGGCCGGCGGGAGGCTGTTCGTCGACGTCGCCCGGCGCCTGGCCTCACCCGCGAGCCGCGCCGCCCTCCTGGACATCATGGGGAGAGGCGACCCGTTGGTCAGGGACGCTCTGGAGACCGTCCTCGCCCACGACGATTTCGTCCCGTCGCTGCCGGACGCGGGTCCCGGCGGGCCGCCGACAGGCGGTGCGTCCGCTCCGGTCGAGGTTGATCCGGCCATCGTCGCCGAGCTGATCGAGCGCAGCCGGGCGTCCATCGCCGCACTGGAGCGCGATATCCGGACGAAGACCGGACCGGCGCTGTTCAACTTCCTGCTGGAGGCCTTCGAGGAGCACAAGCGGGTCCTCGGTGATCCGCTGAACATGCGGGCGATCATGGCGGGGATGGAAGCCACCTGGTGGCTCAACGACAAGCTGTGGGAGTGGCTGGGCGAGAAGAACGCGGCTGACACGCTGACGCTGTCCGCCCCGGACAACATCACGTCGGAGATGGGCCTGGAGCTGCTCGACGTCGCAGATGTGATCCGCCCGCATGCGGAAGTGGTGGCGTTCCTCCAGGACGTCGAGGACGAGGGTTTCCTGGACGAGCTGGCCAAGCTCGCGGGCGGGACCGAGGCACGGGACGCCATCGAGGGCTACCTCGACCGGTACGGCATGCGCTGCGTCGGCGAGATCGACATCACGAGGCCACGGTGGCGCGAGTACCCCACCACGCTCGTGCCCGTGATCCTCGACAACGTCAGGAACTTCGAGCCGGGTGCCGCCGAGCGACGCTTCGAGCAAGGGCGGCAGAAGGCACAGAAGAAGGAACAGGACGTGCTGGCACGCTTGCGGGCCCTGCCTGACGGGGACCGGAAAGCCGACGAGACCAAGCGGATGATCGACCAGGTTCGCACCTTCATCGGCTACCGGGAGTACCCGAAGTACGGCATCGTCACCCGCTACTTCCTCTACAAGCAGGCGCTGTTGGCGGAGGCCGAGCGCCTCGTGCGGGCCGACGTGCTGCGCGACAAGGAGGACGTCTTCCACCTCACGTTCCAGGAGTTCCACGACGTCGTACGCTCGCACCAGGTGGACCAACGGCTCATCCAGCAGCGCAGGGACGCGTTCCGGTCGTACCACGCGCTCACGCCGCCCCGGGTGCTCACCTCGGACGGTGAGGCCGTGACCGGGGCGTACCGGCGCGACGACGTCCCGGCCGGCGCCCTGATCGGCCTGCCGGTCTCCGCCGGGACCATCGAGGGACGGGCCCGCGTCATCCTCGACATGGCGGACGCGGATCTCGCAGCGGGCGACATCCTGGTCACGCCCTTCACGGACCCCAGCTGGTCGCCGCTGTTCGTCTCGATCGCGGGCCTGGTCACGGAGGTGGGCGGCCTGATGACCCATGGCGCGGTGATCGCCCGGGAGTACGGCTTGCCGGCCGTCGTGGGCGTGGAGCAGGCCACCCGGCTGATCCGGGACGGGCAGCGGATCCGTGTGCACGGGACCGACGGGTACATCGAGATCCTGCCTTGACCGACCACACCGAGAAGCGCCCTCCATGACTTGCGGTCATACGACGCCGAGCAGTTGACGACCACCCCGACCACCCCGACCGGCCCGTCGAGGCGGGTCGGGGTGGCGCACGCTAGGTTGGCGAGGACGGCCCCGTCGAAGAGGCAGGAACGAAAGCATGGAAGAGGAAGCCGAGCGCCACCGGGTCGAGTTCGCCAGTGGTACCGCAGCCTCGGTGGCCAATCGGCGCTCCTTCCGCGACCACGAGCGCAACGACATCGAGCCCGAGCTGCCCGGTTGGCCCCCGCGGCGGGGCTTCGCGGTACGGGGGTTCTTCGGCCGGCTCGGCTGGCACGCTCGTACCGCCCTCGCCGGGCTGTTGATGTTGCCGCTGTACGTCGTCGCCGAGGCCCTGGGCAGTCCCTCGTCGCCGGACAAGCGGGGCAAGCTGGAGGAGCGGGAGAACGAAGTGGACGACTTCCCCGTCATGTGGGCGGGTGACGGCGAGACGGCCCGAACGCTGCCCTGGCAGCTCGACCCCTCGCGGCGCTCCTGGCGAACGGTCACGCAGATCGAACTCGGCGGGCCCGACGGCCTCGTGCGCATGACGTCCTATGAGGACACGGCGCGGGGCAACTGGTTCGTGTCCTGGGGCGGTGGCGGAAAGGTGCCGGGGTCCGAGACCGTTCTGTGGGAACTGCCTCGAAAGGAGATCACCGGCGCGGAGATCAAGTCCTTCAGCATGGCCGAAGCCGACTTCAGGATCTCGTTCCGAGACGGTTCCTGGACCCGGCTGACGACGACTTCGTCGGACGGAGCACGCAGGATCGTGGCCCTTCTCGGCTAGCGCCCACCCGCGGTCCTTGCCACGGACAGGGGCCTCTGGGTGCCGCGTCGACCCGCTGCTCCGCAGTTCGGGTCATGTGTCGCCTCACCGGCTTCGGGGATCCCTCACCGACTGCGTGGGGGACGAGCTCGCCCGCCGACCGAGGCCCTACGACGTCCCCGGCCGGACCTGCGACGGAATCTCCACGTCCCGCGCCTTGTCTCCCGCCGGGAGCTGATCGGCGTAACCGGCCTCGGTCCACACCAGCTTCTTGAACTGTTCCGGGGTGAGTGTTCCCTGCCATGGGACGCCACCCGGGCAGAACACCGAGGTGCAGCCGTAGCAGTAGTGCGCCGGCTGCCACACGAGCTCCGCACGCGGTGACCCGGCCTCCGCGGCCGCCTTCTCTCGCCCATCACCCCGCACGACGACGAAGGTCCCGATGAAACACAGCAGGGCGAGCGCCGCACCGCCGATCACGTACAGCGGCTTGTCCTGCTGAACACCCGTGTAGGCGACGGCGATCCCGATGCCGGTCATCACCATGCCCTCCACGAAGTGCATGCATCCGTCGCCGGTCTTGTCCGGACCCGGTGCCAGACGTCCGTACAGGTCGTCACGCATCGCACCCTTGCCACCGCGGGCCTGCTCGACCGCCCGGACTTCGGTACCGCCGCACCCCGGACACTTGATCGCAACCGGCTCTCCGGTCCCCTCGTACCCCATGGCGATCAGCGTATCGACCCCCGAAATGGGAGCGGCCACCGGTCGCCGTATGTTCCGGGGCCCGCCGAACAGAGCGTGACCCTTGAGCGGCGGCCATGTCATCACCCATGAGCATCACCGTGACGGCAAGACCCTGATCGGGTGAAGTCACGACAAATGACTGACAGTTGGGGGTCTCGGTCGGTAAGTCTGGCTGGGGACATACGCAAGGCGGCGGACCGACCGACGCCGAGAGGCGCCGGTCGGCACGGGCTGTTCGATCAAGGGGGAAATCTTGCACAGGTCGTACACCTCGGCTGCGACGGTGACCGGCGTCGTGTGTCTCTCGCTGGCTCTCCTGGGCTGCGAAAAGGGCACGGGTTCCGACACCTCCGACGCGAAGGGGCCGTTCGCGGGCGAGGCGTCGCACGCAGCTCGGTCCCCGGATCCAGTCGGTACCGCCGGCGCCGGTTGGCAGGCCGTCAACAGCGACCAGCTACCGCCCAATGAGGACGCGGCCACGGCCAAGAGGGACGACGACGGCAAGGACCTCGCCAATGAGCGCGAGGCCATCGACGCCGGCACGCCCGACCCATGCGCGTTCATGACCATGCAGCGCTACAGCAGGATCACCCATCACGACGCCTACATAGCCGTACACGGTGGCGGCCCGTACGTCGCTGACCCGACCAGCTCCACGCCGGTCGACCGTCGCAACTGCTACATCACCAAGGGCGAGTGGGACGGAAAGCTCAAGAACAATCCACTCACGGGTGAGGTGATCAGCGTCTACAAGGACCCGGACGGCCTCATGGCCGACCGGCTCCGCAAGCGGCCGGCCGGCGACGAGCCCTGCGCCATCGGTCCGCAGGGCTATGTCCAGGAGGAGCCGGGGTGCACGGTCGTCAACCTCGACCCGTACGGCGCCGGCTTCGACAGCAGCAAGAGCAACGCCAACGTTCCGGACGCGTGGTTCTGTCTGCAGCGCGACGGCGACGGCGTCAACATCGTCACGGTCGTGATCAAGACCAGCAACGGCTACCTCACCCAATGGACCTACTACGGCACCGAACAGAGCGTGGCCCTGAACGGCGGGCGCATCATCGCCAACGAGCTGCGCGTCACGTTTGGTCTGAACGCCGCATGAACCATGACATGTTGACGCGTCGTAGCAGCCGATTCGAGCTCAGGGCCCGCCCCACAGCGGGCGATCGTCCTCCGGGCGGCTCGTCTCCCTGAGGGTGGGACCCATCGTCTCGTGCAGGGCGGTGACACCGGGACCGTCCAGTGCGGTCTCGGCCAGGCGGCCGTCGTTGCCGAGCGTCAGGCTCGCGAAGTGGCCCATGGACAGCGGATTGAGGACTTCCTCGTAGAAGAAGTCGATCGAGTCGGCCGGATACTCGGCCATGATCTGGCCCACCAGCGGAACGAGGCGGTCGTCGGCCGGCGCGTGATCGGCGAACATGACCGCCAGCCGTCCTGAGTCCAGGCGCCAGACGCGAAGCTGCAGGCCGAATCCCGCTTCGGCGGGAGGCCATGGGTCCTCGACTCGGAGCAGTTGCGGGGTTCCCGTCCCGGGTCCGCCGTCGTCCGCCTGTGACACGTCGCCTCCAAGTCAGTGGAACCGGACCCTCGTTGTGCCTGCGGCACGCCTGGCTGCTCGCCCTGCGTGTCCACGTCTCCGGACGATACGCCGCGGCCGGGCACCGCACATCCGTCACGGTTCGCGGTGACCCTTCACCGGGATGTTCCCGGTGACAGGGGATGCCGGACGGCCGGTCCGGCGCTGGAGCGGTGCGCCGATCAGCGGCGGATGAGGCCCAGGCTCGTGGCAGCGGCCACGGCGGCGGTGCGTGAGTCGACGTCGAGCTTGGCGTAGACGCGGGCGAGGTGGGACTTGACGGTGCCCTCGGTGAGGTGGAGGCGCTCACCGACGGCCTGGTTGGACAGGCCCTGGGCGACCAGGGTGAGGACTTCGGTCTCACGAGGGGTGAGGGCGGTGCCGGGCGCGCGGAGCCGGTTCATGAGTCGCTCGGCGACCGTGGGGGACAGGGTGGTGCGGCCGGTGGCGGCGGTGCGGACGGCGGCCGCCAGTTCCTCGGGTGGTGCGTCCTTGAGGAGGTAGCCGGTGGCGCCGGCTTCGATGGCGGGCAGAGTGTCGGCGTCGGAGTCGTAGGTGGTGACGATCAGTACGCGGGGTGCACCGGGCCGGGCGGTGATGGCGGCGGTCGCCTCGGCGCCGCCCATGCCCTTGCCGAACTGAAGGTCCATGAGGACGACGTCGATGTCGCCTTCGGTGGCGCGCGCGACGGCCTCCTCGGCGGTGGCGGCCTCCGCCACGACGGTGAGGCCGGGTTCGGTCTCCAGTACGGCCCGAAGCCCGGCCCGTACGACGGGGTGGTCGTCGGCAAGGAGGAGGCGGATGGCGCTGTCGGTCACGGGTGGGCCTCGGGCTCGGTCTCGTCGGGTGCGGGCAGGGGCAGCCGGGCGGTCAGGGTGGTGCCGTGGCCGGGGGTGGATACGACGGTCAGGGTGCCGCCGAGGTCGTGGGTGCGTGAGCGCATGGCGGCCAGTCCGAAGCCTCCGTTGCCGGTGTCGCGGTCGGGCAGCCGGCCGGTGTCGAAGCCCGTGCCGTCGTCGGTGACGGTGAGGGCGACATGGCCGTCGGCGTATTCGAGGGTGACGTCCGCCGCGGTTGCCTGCGCGTGGCGGACGGTGTTGGCGAGGGCGGACTGGGCGATGCGCAGCAGGGCGACCTCGTGTCCGGTCGGCAGTGGCACGGGGTCGCCGGTGAGGTGGAAGCGTGCGGTGAGCGGGTGGCGGGCGCTGGTGGTGGAGCACAGGCGTTCCAGGGCGTCGGCCACGGTGGTGTCTTCGAGGGCGGGCGGGGTGAGGGCGGCGACGAAGCGGCGGGCCTCGGTGAGATTGTCCATGGCCGTCTGGCGGGCTTGGTCCACATGGCGGGCGGCGGCCTCGGGGCGGCCGGGGAGGGCGCGCTCGGCGGCGCGCAGCAGCAGCTGGATGCTGGTCAGCCCCTGGGCGAGGGTGTCGTGGATCTCGCGGGCCAGGCGTTCGCGTTCGGCCAGTACCCCGGCGGTGTGCTGCACGGCGGCGAGGTCGGCGCGGGTCGCGGTCAGCTCCTGGATCAAACGGCGGCGCTGTTCGCTCTCGCGGTAGAGCGCCTGATAGCCCCACACCACGGCGACGGCGACGGCTGCACCCAGAGCGGGGCCGATGGCCATGGCCGGGCTGAAGGCGTCCTGATGAGCGGCGAAACCCGCGATGGCGGCTACCGCGGTGGCCACCACGGCGATGAGGCCTGCGCGGCGGGGCAGCAGGTGGAGCTGGAGAAAGTAGAGGGGGAAGGCGACCCAGACGGCGTCGGCGGACAGGGCCAGCAGCCCCAGCCAGACGGCGCCCACGGCAGCCAGCCACAGTGCGGCGGCGCGCCGCGAGCGGCGGACACGGGGCAGGAGTGGCCCGGCCGCGTAGACCCCCGCGCAGAGCGCCGATACGGCGACGACGGCTCCGGCGTGCGGCAGGTGCCCGGTGACGGCGCGGCCCGCGGCGAGGGCGAGCAGGGCGACGACCAGCAGGTGCAGGCACCAGGTCAGGGCCCGGGTGGTCGGGGTCAGGGTGGGAGCGGTGGAGTTCACGGTTCTTCCAGGCTAAGGAAAGGGACCGGTTCGGGCCTCTGCCGAAAGTTACAACTGGCGGCCCCCCTCTTGATCCGCGAAGTGCGGTCCTGGGCCAGATGCCGGTGCGGGGCGCCGACGGCGACGGTGGGGGAGTACCGCTTCCACCACCGCAAAGGACAGGTCCGTGTTCGTCGCCTGGAGAGACCTGAGGTTCGCCAAGGGGCGCTTCGCCCTGATGGGGACCGTCATCGTGCTGATCACCCTGTTGGTCGGGCTGCTGTCCGGGCTGACCGCCGGACTGGGGCAGCAGAACGTCTCCGCGATCACCTCCCTGCCCGCCGACAGAATCGCCTTCGCCGCGCCCGGCGGCGGGCAGGACCTGTCGTACGCCGACTCGACCGTCACCGAGGAGCAGTGGCGGTACTGGGCCCGCACGCCCGGTGTCACCCGCGCCGAACCGCTGGGCATCACCACCACCCGAGCCGCGGCGGGGGACAGGAGCGCCGGGGTGTCCGTCTTCGGAGTACGGCCCGGCTCCTCGCTCGCACCGGAGGGCGGCGAGCTCGACGACCACAGCGCGGTGCTGTCCGACACGGCCGCCGACGACCTCGGCCTAAGGCCGGGTGACACCGTCACCGTCGCCGGGCAGCGACTGACGGTCGCAGCTGTGAGGGGCGACGCCCACTTCAGCCACACCCCGGTCGTCTGGACCTCCCTCGACGTCTGGCGCAGGACCGCACCGCCCACCGCCGATGGCGATGGGGCGTCCGCGACGGTGATCGCCCTGAACACCACGTCCGACGCCGACGTCGACGCCGCGGACCACGCGGCGGGCACCGAGACGCTCTCCCGGGACGACTCCCTGTCCGCGATCGGCTCCTACACCTCGGAGAACGGCTCCCTGCAACTGATGCGTGGCTTCCTGTTCGCCATCTCCGCCCTGGTCATCGGCGCGTTCTTCACCGTGTGGACCATCCAGCGCAGCGGCGACGTCGCCGTACTGAAGGCTCTGGGTGCCTCCACGGCCGGCCTGCTGAAGGACGCTCTCGGCCAGGCCGTCGTCCTGCTCGCCGGCGGCACCCTGCTCGGTACGGGCATCGCAGGCGCTCTCGGTGCCGCCGTCTCCGGTTCCTCCGTGCCCTTCGTCCTCGAACCCGCCACGATCCTCGTCCCGGCGGCGGTGATGATCCTGCTCGGCGCGCTCGGTGCCGCCCTGTCCGTCCGCCGCATCACCTCCGTCGACCCGCTGACCGCCCTGGGGAGCGTCCGATGAGCCTGCACCTGACCGACGTCACCCTCACCTATCCCGACGGCGATGCCCGGCTGACCGCCCTGGACCGGATCACCCTGGACGTCCCGAGGGGCAGCCTGACCGCCGTGGTCGGCCCTTCCGGCTCGGGCAAGTCCAGCCTCCTCGCGGTCGCCGCCACCCTAGTCACCCCCGACGCCGGGACCGTCACCGTCGACGGCACCTCCACCACGGGCATGACCCGCCGTGAGCTGACCGAGCTGCGCCGCCACAAGATCGGCATCGTCTTCCAGCAGCCCAACCTGCTGCCCTCGCTCACCGCCGCCGAACAACTCCAGGTCATGGCACAGATCGACGGCCGCTCACCGAAGAAGGCGCACGGCCGGGCCGTCGAACTCCTGGACTCCGTCGGGCTCGCCGGTCACGCACACCGCCGTCCCCACCAGCTCTCCGGCGGCCAGCGTCAGCGCGTCAACATCGCCCGCGCCCTGATGAACGACCCCACCGTCCTCCTGGTCGACGAACCCACGAGCGCCCTCGACCACGAACGCGGCGCCGCCGTCATCGAACTGATCACCCGCCTCACCCATGAGCGTGCCACCGCCACGGTGCTGGTCACCCACGACCGCACCCACCTCATCGCCGCCGACGGCCTCGCCGAGGTGCGCGACGGGAGGCTCAGCGTCGCGACACCGGCCTTCGGCACGCGTCGCCGAGAGGGCGTGGACGGAGAGGGGCGTGTGGACGACATCCATGGCGACGGCACTTGAGGGCGAACCGTGGTCACACCTGGGCCTCGAGGTCGCTGAAGACGACGATCGCGCGGCCTCCTTCCTGGACGACAGAGTCGGCGGCAGCGGCTCGAAGAGGGCGGTCAACGCGCTGCGGGCCGCCCTGGAGGAGGGCAAGTTCGTGGAGTACCACGAGGTGCTGTACGCCAACCAGCCCGAGGAGAGCGTCGACGGCTGCACCGACGCCTAACTGTTGGAGCTCGCCGGCCAGGTGAAGGGCTTGCGTGAAGGGTGTCGAAGCTCGAAGGTCCACCACGAGGCCCGCACCGGACCGGGTGCCCCGCCATGCCAAGGGGAGGCGGTGGCGGACGCCGGTGCCTGCGGCGATCGGAGGATCCGCCGGCCGGCCGTACGCGTCAACACTGGCGCGGCCGCGGCCGCCCCCCGTACTGCCGCCCGACCGAGTACCGGTCGGCCCGGGCTCTTCACTTCCGCCGTCGCTGCACTGCCCCCCGGTTCCGGCGCTCGGGGGTGACGGACACGACTCTGTCGCGCGGTGTCTCCAGGCGTGACTTCACTGCGTCCGCAGCCTGTGCCCACCGCCCCGGGTGACGGCATCGAGCGAGAAAGGGCCCCGCCCTGCGGTCACCGCTCCAAGTTTTCCGCAGGGACGGGGCCGCCCGCCCCTTCGCTCCATTGGGCGGGCCGTGGGCGGTTGTCCCCGAACGCCCACTCCCCAAAAATAAAACGAACGATTATTTTTTGCAACTCTCCTCCGGCTGCACACCCGGCGTCGCGGGACGGCATCTGCCGGGGCCGTTCTGGTGCTGGTGTCGCCCCTCGCCGTGGCCTGGTGGGGGCGTCGGCGAGGCGCCTGGTGATCCGGTCGAGCGCTCGGACCTGGGGTGGCGGGGCTGTGCCCTGGACCATCATCGAACCGATCGGTACCATCTCCTGCATGCCCGTACCCAAAGGAAGCTCCCTGGACCCGGAACGAACCCGCGCGACGCTCCTCGCCTCCGCGACCGGGATCCTTTACGAGCGCGGCCTCGACGGCGTCGGCGTGAGCGAGCTGTGCCGCGCGGTCGGCGCCTCCAAGGAGACGCTGTACCGGCACTTCGGCTCCAAGGACGGCCTCGTCCAGGCGGTGCTCGAGGAGCGCAGCGACCGTGTCGTGCGGTGGCTGACGGACGTGGCCGAGGCGGCGGGACCCGACCCGCGCACCCAACTGGCGGCGGTATTCGACGAGTTGAGCGACTGGTATCGGCAGCCCGGCTTTCGTGGCTGTGCCATCGTCAATGCCGCGACGCAACGGCACGTGCCGCCCGCGCGCACCGTCGCCGACCGCCATCTGGGGCGCTACCGGCAGCTGCTGACGGACATCGCGCAGCGGTCCGGAGCCCGGGATCCGAACCGCCTGGGACGCCAGCTGCTGATCCTCCTGGAGGGCGCCACCGTGGTCGCCGACCACCACGACCCCGATGGTTCGGCCGCACAGGACGCCAAGCAGGCGGCCCTCGCGCTGGTCTCGGCCGCGGGGGCGTGACGAGATGGACGTTCAGGGATTCACCGCGCCCGGCTTCGGGGCGGTGGCCGAAGTCTTCGCCCGCAACTTCGATCGGTACGGCGAGGTGGGCGCGGCCTTCGCCGCGTACCGCCACGGCGCACCCGTCGTGGACCTCTGGGGCGGCACCGCGGATCCGTCGAGCGGACGCCCCTGGCACCGTGACACGCTCCAGCTGGTCTTCTCCGGTGCCAAAGGTCTGACGGCCGCGTGCGTCCTCCTGCTGACGGAACGCGGACTTCTGGACCTCGATGCGCCCGCCGCACGCTACTGGCCGCAGTTCGCGGCCGCCGACAAGGGGCGGATCACAGTCGGCGAGATCCTGTCCCACCAGGCACGACTGCCTGGCGTGCAAGCACCCTTCAGCACCGAGGAGTTGCTGGACCACGAGCACATGGCCAAACTCCTGGCCGCACAGGCACCGACCCAGGACCCGCGGGCCGGGTTCATCTATCACGCGCTCACGTGGGGCTGGCTGGCGGGCGAGCTGGTGCGCCGGGTCGACGGACGGACCGTCGGGGCCCTGTTCGCCGAGGAGTTCGCCCGCCCGCTCGGCCTCGACATCTGGCTGGGACTCCCCGACGAGGAGCACCACCGCGCCGCGACGACGCTCGCCGGCCCGGACGTCCTGCAACCGCACGCCGAGGACGACGACCCGCTTCTCGCTCTGATCCGCAACCCCCTGCTCACCCCGGACGCCCCCGCGCTCTGGAACAGCGCCGCCTTCCGACGCGCCGAATTCCCTGCGGTCGGTGCGCATGTGACGGCCCGTTCGATGGCTCGCTTCTACTCCTGTCTGGCACAGGGCGGCGAGCTCGAAGGTGTACGCGTACTGCAGCCGGCGACCGTGGAACTCGCACGGCGTGAACTGCGGCGAGGGATCGCGTCACTGTGGGGCAGCCCGATGGCGTACGGAGCGGGATTCGAACTCCGCACCGAACTGGCGCTGTTCGGCCCGCCCACGGACACCTTCGGACATGCCGGAGCCGGCGGTTCGCGGCACGGTGCCTGGCCCTCCGAAGGCATCGGCTTCTCCTACACGATGAACCTGACCCGCGCCGACCTCCCGGACCGGCGCCCGCTCGATCTCCTGCACGCGCTGCACGACGCGGTACACCCTTGAGACCTCGCCACGGAGCCCTCATGGTGCCCCTGCAAGGGGACTTGGAACCGTGGTGCGATCCCATTGAATTGGGCACCCGGCGGGCGCCGAGAAAGGGCTCGCGCACGGCTTCGGCGGGGGCGTCGACGCCTTGCGGGCACGTTGTGAATCCCCTTTGGTCGACCGACTCCCGACAAGTATTCAGCCGCCCGTCCATGCCATCGGCAAAACGGCTCTGACCTGGCGCTTTCCAAGGATCGGCCTAAGCTGGCGAGCACTGTTGGACAGTCCTGGAGGGCTTCATGGGCGGGGACGGCGCGATGTACGACGCGACTCGGATCCAGGTACTCGAAGGGAGGGAAGCCATCCGGAAGCGACCGGGCATGTACGTCGGGTCGACCGGCGAACGCGGCCTGCATCAGCTGGTGTTCGAGGTCGTCGACCGGGCGGTCGACGAAGTGCTCGCCGGCCGCGCCGAGTCCGTCGACGTCACGCTGACCCCCGGCGGCTCCATACGGGTCACCGACGACGGGCCGGGTGTCCCCGTCGCAGCCGCGGGGGACACCGAGACCCCCAGCCTCGAAGCGCTGCTGACCCGCATGCCGGCAGCGACACAGTCCGGCGGCCGTCACAGCGTGACCATGGGACTCTTCGGCCTCGGCCCCAGTGTCACCAACGCCCTTTCGCGCCACCTGACGGCCGAGGTCCGGCGCAACGGGATGCACTGGGTGCAGCACTACGCGCGCGGTGAGGCAATCGCGCCGCCCACACGGAAAGGGCCCACGACCCGCACCGGCACCACCATCGTCTTCGAGCCCGACGCGGACATATTCAGCACGGTGGAGTGCTCGTTCGACGTGCTCGCGCAGCGGTTCAGTGAACTGGCCTTCCTCAACCGCAACCTGACCCTCTCACTGACCGATCGGCGCCCCACGGGCCAGGCACGGCCTCTGCGCTTCCACCACCCGGGCGGAGTCCGCGACCTCATCGCCTCCCTCGACGCTCGGGCGGCCGCTCATGCGGACATCCTCGGTTTCGAACACGAGGACCCGCGCATGGCGGGGACCATGGAAGTGGCACTCGGCTGGTCCGACACCGCCGCAGCGCGTGTCCACAGCTTCGCGAACAGCTCACCCACACCCGAAGGCGGGACACACGTGGCGGGCTTTCGCGACGGGGCGACGGCCGCAATCAACGCGTTCGCGCGGGAGCGACAACTGCTCGAAGCAGCACAACCCGATATCGGCGCCGACCGGATCATCGAGTGCCTCACGGTGGCCGTCTCGGTGAAACTCGACCGGCCCGAATTCGAAGGCGCCACGCGCGGCCTGCTCGGCGGTACCGCAGTACACGCCTGCGTCCAGGAGGCCGTCCGGGAGCACATGGGCACCTGGCTGGCACAACACCCGAAGCTGGCCGCGGCCGTCATCGGCAGGACCACCTGAGGGACGCAGCTCGGCTGACAGGCGCATCCAGGCGGTGAGCACCGGACACGTGGCCTTCCCCGACGTCGGCGCTCATGAGGTCACCACCTCTCAGGCGCCGTCGCCTCGTCGTCAGAGCATGAGCTGGTCGATCGTGATGGGCAGCGAGCGGATGCGGCGCCCGGTGGCGTGGAAGACGGCGTTGCCGATGGCCGCGGCGAGCCCGACCAGGCCGACTTCGCCGATTCCCTTGGTTCCCGTGCGAGTTGCCCGGTCGGGGCCGCCGACGAAGAGCACGTCGATGTAGGGGACGTCGGCGTTCACCGGCATCAGGTAGTCCCCGAAGGTCGCGTTGGCGATGCGCCCGGTGACGGCGTCGGTGGCCGTCTCCTCGAACAGGGCCTGGCTGATGCCGCCCACGGTGCCGCCGATGATCTGGCTGGTCGCCGTCTTCTCGTTCAGGATGCGTCCGCCGTCGATGGCGGAGACCACCCGCGCCACCCGTAGCAGACCCAGCGCGGGGTCGATGCGTACTTCGACGAACTTCGCGCCGAAGGCACCTGCGGGGGCCATCCCCAGATCCTCGGCACGAGGCGGGGTGCTCCTGCCGTCGGCGCTGAGTTCCTCCAGGCCGTGACGGGCCAGGATGCCCACGTAGGACTCTCCCTGCGCGGAATCCTCGATGAGGTGGATGCGTCCGTCGGAGACCGCCACGTCTTCGGCGGTGGCCCCTTGCAGAGGGGATCGGGTGTCGTCGCGGACGATGTCGAGGAATTCCCGCGTCAGCCGTCGGCAGGCGGCGTGGACGGCGTTGGCGAGGGCCCCGGTGAGACCGGACCCGCCGGCCTGGGGCGCGTACGGCATGTCGGAGTCACCGAGGTCGAAACGCACCCTGTCGACGTCCAGACCCAGGAGTTCGGCCGTCAGCTGGGTCATGACCGTGTAGGTGCCCGTTCCGATGTCGGTGGCGGCGCTGCGCGCGTACGCCGAGCCGTCGTGACGTACGGACACCCGGGCCTGGCACGGCACTTGGTAGAACGGGTACGAGACGCCGGCGAGACCGTAGCCGACGAGCAGGTTTCCCTCGCGCATGGAGCCGGGTTCCCGGCCGCGTCGCGACCAGCCGAACCGTTCGGCGCCTTCGAGGTAGCACGCGCGCAGGGCGTTGCTCGACCAGGGGAGGCCGCGCAGCGGGTGCTCGTCGGCGAAGTTGCGCAGGCGGAACTCGAGTGGATCCATGCCGATGGCGTGGGCGACGTCGTCGATCGCGGACTCCAGGGCGAAGTTGCCCTGTCCCTCGGCCGGTGCGCGCATGGAGCCCGGGCAGGGGATGTTCAGGCGCGCCTGGCGGTCGCGGGTCAGCACGTTGGGACAGGCGTAGGCGACGGCCGAACCGGCGGAGACCGGTTCGTAGTCGTCGTCCTCCATCGCCACGGAGGAGATGCCGTGGTGCTCGATGGCGACGAGGTCCCCGTCGCGGGTCGCGCCGATCTTGATCTGCTGGACACTGTTGGGCCGGTGCCCGACGGAGGTGAACATCTCGGGTCGGCTCAGCACCAGCTTGACCGGGCGTTTGAGCTCACGAGCCGCCAGCACGGCGAGGATCACATGGGACCACACCCGCAGTCCGGCGCCGAAGCCGCCACCGACGAAGGGGGCCAGGACTCTGACGCCGCTCTCGGGGATCCCGAAGACCGCGGCGAGTGTCGTACGGACGTTGTGGGGCCACTGCGTGGAGTCGTGCACGGTCAGCGAATCGCCGTGCCAGGACGCGACGGTGGTCATCAGCCCGAGCGGGTTGTTGGTGTTGTCGGGAGTGGTGTAGGTCCCCTCGACGACCACGTCCGCCTGGGCGAATCCCGCGCCCACGTCACCGCGTTCGGTGTCCATGCCCCAGGGGTTCACGACGATCTCGGCCCGGGGGTCGTCCACGTCGAGCAGGGCCTCGGTCGCCTCGTACCGGATGTGTATCAACCGCGCGGCGTGCCGGGCCTGTTCGGCGCTCTCGGCCACCACGATCGCGATGTGTTGCCCGTAGTGCAGGATGCGGTCGTCCCGCAGCGGAGTCGGAGGCGATCCGCCCAGCAAAGTCATCGGGCCGGGTTCCAGTCGCGGCGCGGTCAGATGGGTGATGACGGTCAGCACACCAGGAGCCGCCAGGGCCTCGGACGCGTCGATGCCGGTGATGCGTCCCGCGGCGATGGTGCTGCCCACCAGGGCGGCGTGTGTCATTCCGGGCAGGGTGAAGTCATTGGGGTACTGGGCCGCTCCGGTCACCTTGAGCGGGGCGTCGACGCGGTCGAGACCCGCACCGACGATCCTGCCGGCTTCGAGAGTCGTCATGACGGGGCTCCTGCAACGGTCTCCAGAGTGCGTACGAGAGTGCGCTTGGCCAACTCCACCTTGAAGGCGGTGCCGGGCAGTGGCCTGGCGCCCTCGAGGGCTGCCTCCGCCGCGACGCGGAAGAGGTCGGCACCCGCGGGGTTGCCCCGCAGGACGTCCTCCGCGTCCCAGGCGCGCCAGGGGATGGTGCCGACTCCGCCCAGTGCCACGCGCGCCTCCTGGACGACGCCGTCCTCGATCACGAGAGCCACCGCGGCCGAGGTCAGCGCGAACTCGTAGGAGGCGCGGTCGCGGACCTTGATGTAGTGGGACCGGATTCCGGCGTCGAGCAGCGGGATGTCGATCGCGGTGATCAACTCTCCGTGCCGCAGCACGTTCTCGATGTGGGGTGTGTCGCCCGGCGGCAGGTAGAACTGGGTCATGGGGATCGACCGTGAACCGTCCATGCCTTGCGTGTGGACGATCGCGTCGAGTGCTGTCAGCGGCACCGCGACGTCCGAGGCGTGCAGGGCGATGCAGTGGTCGCTGGTGCCGAGGATGGCGTGCATCCGCTGGATTCCGGCGATCGCGGCGCATCCCGAGCCGGGGTTGCGCTTGTTGCAGGCGGCGACGGTGGGGTCTCTGAAGTAGCGGCACCGGGCCCGTTGCAGCAGATTGCCGCCGATCGTGGCCATGTTGCGCAGTTGGGTCGAGGCACCGAGCAGAAGGGCCTCGCGTACGAAGGGCAGTCGCTCGCCCATGACGGGATCGGCGGCGAGTTCCTCCATCGTCGTCAACGCTCCGACCTGGACGGCCGAGTCGGTGTGCGTGATGCCGCCGAGGGGGAGGCGGGTGATGTCGACGAGCCGGTCGGGGTGGAGAACGCCGTCCTTCATCAGGTCCAGCTGTGTGGTGCCGCCGGCCAGGAACATCGCGTCCGGATCGGCGCTGACCGTGGCCACGGCCTGGTCGGCGTCGGTTGCGCGGGCATACTCGAAGGGATGCATCGTCAACCCTCCGCGGCCACATCGCGAATCGCGGCGCGGATGTTCGGATAGGCGCCGCAGCGGCAGAGGTTGCCGCTCATGAACTCGCGGATGTCTTCTTCCGAGTTCGCGCGTCCCTCGGCGATGAGGCATACAGCGGACATGATCTGCCCCGGCGTGCAGTAACCGCACTGGAACGCGTCGTGACGGGCGAACGCCGCCTGCACGGGGTGCGGCTCACCGTCCGCGGACAGCGACTCGACGGTGGTGATCTCGCGCCCCTCGCACTGGGCGGCCAGGGAGAGACACGACACCACGCGCTTCCCGTCGACCATGACCGTGCAGGCCCCGCAGGCACCCTGGTCGCACCCCTTCTTCGCCCCGGTGAGGCCCAGATGGTCGCGCAGCGCGTCGAGCAGTGTGACCCGTGTGTCCAGGCGGAGCCGGTGCGGTGTGCCGTTCACGTTCAAGGTCACGTCGACCTGGGGTACTTCCGGCGGAGCTTGTCCTGCCGTCCGCGCCTCGGCTTCCACATGCTTCATGGCGCCTCGATTCGATCTCTCGGGCGGAGCGTCTGCCGGGCCAGGCGTTCCACACGCGACCGGTCCGTCGACGCGCAGCGCTGTGCCGCACACCATGGCCGTCCCGGCCGGGACACTATGGATGCGAGCGGCTACGGGGAGCGAGGGCCCTGTCATGGAGACGTCCACCGGAGAACATGGCCAACCCGTCATTGCCGTTGCCCCAGCCTAACGACGTTGCGTCCGGTCCGCAGAAGTTCAAGTGTGCTCCTGACCGGGGCACATGATGCCGTCGGGGCTCACACGTTTCGCAGGAAAGTGGTGGGCGTCGTGCCGTACGCCTCCTTGAACCGGCGTGTGAAGTGGCTGGCATCCGAGAACTCCCAGTGAGCGGCCACGTCCGCGATCCTCGCCGCTGCGCCCGCCCGCGCCAGTTCGTCGCGTGCCGCGTCCAGCCGGCGGCGCCGCAGGTATGCCATCGGGGTCTCCCCCTCAGCGGCGAAGGAACGGTGAAGCGTGCGGACGGACACTCCGAGTGCCGCGGCGATCGCAGCGGGGGACAGCGAAGGATCATCGAGGTGCCGTTCGATGGTTCGCTTCGCCACGGCGACGATCGCGTTGCCGAGCTGCTGCGCGTCGGTCGTACCCCGCTCGGTGACGACTCCACCGAGCAGACACACGGCTGCTTCCTGAGCGGCGCGCCGCCCCGCGGGGCAGAGCGCGTGCACCGCGTCCCCGTTCCGGAGCGTCTCCAGGTACGAGATCAGGACACGGACCTGCGGATCGGCGAGGTCGCACAGCATGTACGGGCGCAGGAGATGCGATCCGCCGAGATGGTCGGCGAGCAGGGGCCTGGGGACCGTCATCCAACGGGAGACGGTCGCGTGCCCGACGGCGAAGCGCCACGGCATGGCCGTGTCGCGGATCAACAGCTTGCCGGGTTCGAGGGTGAAGGCGCTGATCCTGTTCTCGAAGCGGATCCATCCGGTGAGGACGTACTGGAGGACGACCGGGTCGATCGCGCAACCGCCGCCCGACACTCCGGTGAGCTCGTCGGTGTGCTGGTGGGCGTAGGACAGGTCTCTCAACACGAATCCGTAGGCCTCGAAGCGGAAGCCCCTGACGCCCGAGTACGCCGGGAGGCAGAGCCCTGTGCAGTGCCGCCAGATCCGGGGCTTCCACGCGTGCAGGAGACGACGGGCTCCCTCCAGCGGCTGTGGCGCGATGTTCAGTGACGCCAGCGGGAGCGGGCTGTTCTTGGGCGAGGGGAGTGGCGTTGCGGGTTCCATGACGGTCCTCGCCGCGCCCGGACGTCCTGGCGTGTCCGGCCGCAGCGGCATGGGGGGATCGAGAGTCACCAATCTACGGACGTGTGAGGGTCGGCGCACGTGCGCGAGCGTCGGCGAGCGGCTTGTGGACGTCGGGACGTGCGGATTCGGGTGCCGCCCCGTCGCGGACACGAGCGTGCGACCTGTCGCCGTCTCGGAGGACACTGGGGGCGTACCGAGTTCTGCAGCGAATGAGAGCTGACGACCATGGGTGCACCCCATGCCACCCAGCGCGATGGCGATCACACGGCGGTCCGGGCGGAAGAACCGGCCCACATCCTCATTGATCACGCGGGCGTGGTCGTCGGATGGAGTCCCGCGGCCGAACGATTGCTCGGCCCTCCCGCTCGCGCGGTGCTGGGGCGCTCGGTGGGGGATCTGCTCGTCGATGCCACGCCTTCGGAGCGCGCCCTCGGCGCCGGTGACGACCTCACGGTTCGGCTGCAACGCACGGACGGACCGTGCTCGTCCTGCCGGTTGGACGTGCGTCGTGAACGCGTGGGCGACGGCGACACGCGATGGGCGGTGACGATCACTCCGGCGGACGGGGAGCATCCGACGTCGGAACTGCATCAAGCCCTCCTGGAGACCCTCTTCACGGTCTCGCCCGTGGGCCTGTATCTCTTCGATCCTCATCTGCGGATCATCCGGTTCAACCCCACGGCGGAGGGCATGGAGAACACCTCCCTCGCGGACGCCGTCGGCAAGCGTCCCGCCGAGGCATGGCCCGGCGTCGCCGTGGAGGCGATGGAGCGCGTGATGGAGCAGGTGCTCGACACCGGCCGGCCGGCGATCGGCGTCGAGAAGCGGATGTGCCCACCGGGAGACCCCGATCACGAGCACGTCTATTCGGCTTCCGTCTTCCCACTGGTGAGCGATCAGGGCCGCCTCCTGGGCCTCGCGGATGCCACCGTCGATGTGACCGACCGCCACCTCGCGCAGCGGCGGCTGCAAGTGCTCGCGCAGGCCGGCACCCGCATCGGGGCGACGCTGGACGTGCTCGACAACGCTCGTGGCCTGGCCGAAGTGTCCGTACCCGGCCTGGCCGACACCATGACCGTGGACGTACTGGAACCGGTCCTGGTGGGAGAGGAACTCGAAGCCGGTCCGGTGCGACCGGACACCGTACTGCGTCGTGCGGCTTCGAGTTCCCGTGACGAGAGAGCGCCGACAACGGCCCACCCCGACCGCACGATCCCCTCGGCGACCGCGGCCGCCGAGGTACTCGCCGACCTCGAACCGCGCATCCTCGACCCCCTCGACGCCGGCGGGCGCCAGTCATTGAACGCCCTGCCGGGACACGGCGAAGAGGTCCACTCCCTGATGCTCGTCCCCCTGGTCGCCCAGAACAGGGCGCTCGGGCTCGCCGTGTTCGGCCGCGACCGGCACCGCAGGCCCTTCGAACCGGACGATCTGGTCCTGGCCGGAGAGCTCGCCCGACGCACCGCCGCCTGCCTCGACAACACCCGCCGATACCTGCGTGAGCGCAATGCGCTGGCCGCGTTGCAGTGCGACCTCCGCTCGGAAGACCTTCCACCGGCGGACACCCTTGATGTGGCACACACGTATGTGCGAGCAGGATCCGGCGGCGACTGGGTCGATGCCGTACCGCTCTCCGGAGCACGCGTAGCCCTTGTCGCGGGCCGTGTGCCGGGCCGCGGCCTGCAGACCGCGGCAGCCGCCGGCCGGCTGCGCGCGGCGGTCCACACCCTGTCGGACCTGGACCTGGAACCGGACGAACTCCTCGCCCGGCTCGACGACCTCGCACGTCGGCTCACCATGGGAGAGCGCCCCGGAACGGGGACCGCACGACCGGAGCATCACACGGTGCGGTCGGAGGAAGGAAGCGAGGCCGGCGCCACATGCCTCTACCTGATCTACGACCCCGTGTCGGGACGTTGCTCGGCCTCCAGCGCCGGCCATCCCTGGCCCGTCGTCGTACACGCCGATGGTACGGACACCGTCCTGAAGCATCCCACCGGCGCCGCACTGTGCCGTTCCGACGGGCCTTTCGAGACGATCGACCTCACCCTGGCCGAGGGCTCCACGCTGGCCCTGTACACCCAGGGTCTCTTCCAGGAGTGGCCCGTGGAGCCGGCACGCGAGCGTGCGGCCGCCCTCCTCGATCGATTCGCAGGACCTGTGCGCCGGGCGTGCACCCTGTTGACCGACGCCTTCCTCCCGGCACGCCCGAGCGAAGACGCCGTCGTCCAGGTCGCCCGTACACACACGCTCGGTCCGGCACGGGTCGCCTCGTGGGACCTGCCGAGCGAGCCCTCCGTCGTCTCCACGGCCCGGTCGCTGGTGACCCGGCAGCTCACCGCATGGGGCATGAGCGACCTGACGTTCACGACGGAACTGATCGCCAGCGAACTCGTGACCAACGCCATCCGGTACGCCAGACCTCCCGTGACGCTGCGCTTGATCCGCACCCACGCTCTGACCTGCGAGGTCTCCGACGGCAGCAGCACCTCGCCCCGGCTGCGGCACGCCCGCACCACCGAGGAAGGAGGGAGGGGGCTCCTCCTCGCCGCCGGGTTCTCCGACCGGTGGGGCACCAGGTACTCCGAACAGGGCAAGACCGTCTGGGCCGAGCAGGGCCTTCCCGAACCTGTGGGGTGAGGCCGGCGGTAACGGTTCGAGCCTCCGTCACTCCGACAGCCCCCGAGAAGGTGCCATGAACTACCTTGAGAACGAAGGCAATCTGGACCTACCGACCGACAACGACAGTGTCTTCCCCCGCCTTTCGGACGAACACGTGGACTGCTTCCGCCGGTATGGATTTCAGGACCGGCTGGAGGCGGGCCAGGTGCTGTACTCCCGCGGCGCCCAGAATTTCGATTTCTACCTCGTCCTGGACGGGACGATCAATGTCTACCAGGAGGGCAGCCCGGGGGAGTCGGACGAGGAGCGGATCATCACCGTGTACGGCGGCGGCCAGTTCACGGGCGAGCTGTCGCTCCTCAACCGGCAGAAGTCCCTGGTCGAGGCGGTGGCCGGCGAGGCCTGCGAGGTGATCCGCCTGCGCCCCGCACAGCTGCGCCGGATGATATCGAACGAACCGGACATCGCTCGCATCGTACTGAAAGCCTTCATCCTGAGGCGTCTGAGATACATTCGGCTGGGGCTCGGAACCGTCGTGCTCGCCGGGCCGCCCAGTTCCAGAGACGTCGTCCGCATTCGAAGTTTCCTGGAACGCAATGACTATCCGGTTCACCATGTCGATCCGGACGTATCCGAAGCCGGCGCCCTGCTGGGCAGCTACGGCGTGGGAACGTCGGTCCGGTGGCCGGTCGTCGTCTGCCGCTCCGGCGGCTACCTGGAGAACCCGACGATCGCTGAAGTCGCCAGCTGCGTAGGCATCGTCGAGGTCCTCAGCGATCTCGAGACCGTCGATGTCGCCGTGGTCGGCGCGGGCCCGTCCGGTCTGGCCGCCGCCGTCTACGCCGCGTCCGAAGGCCTCAGCACGGTCGTGATCGAAGCCACCGCACCGGGCGGACAGGCGGGTACTTCCTCGATGATCGAGAACTATCTGGGATTCCCGCTCGGCATCAGCGGCCATGAACTCGCCGCACGGGCCCAGGTGCAGGCACGGAAGTTCGGCGCTCGCATCGCGATACCCCGTTCCGTGGAAGGCGTCGACTGCGCGAGCAGCCCGTTCACCCTGCTTCTCGATGACGGCCTAGCGGTCGCAGCCCGCACCGTCGTGGTGGCGACCGGCGCTCACTACCGGCGTCTGGACCTGCCGGAACTCGCCCAGTTCGAGGGAAACGGCGTTCACTACGCCGCCACGGCTCTCGAAGGGCCGTTCTGCGCCGACGAAGAAGCCTTTGTCGTCGGCGGAGCGAACTCCGCTGGACAGGCAGCGGTGTTCATCTCCCGGTTCGCCAGTCACGTCCGGGTCCTCGTGCGGGGACGAGGTCTCGCCGACTCGATGTCCCAGTACCTGCTCACCCGGATCGAGGCATCCGCGAAGATTTCGGTCCACCCGCGATCCGAGATCACCGCGTTGCAGGGCAACGGCCATGTGGAGTCCGTGCGCTGGAGCAACAGCGCGACAGGGGAGTCGCGCGTGGATCCCACGTCCAATGTCTTCCTGATGCTGGGCGCCGTGCCCAACACCGACTGGCTCAACGGCTGCCTGGAGACCGACCCGAAGGGTTTCGTACGCGTGGGCAGCGATGTGACGGACACGTCCGCGTTCCCGGAGCGCCGCCGCCCGATGGCGATGGAGTCCAGCGTGCCGGGCATCTTCGCGGTCGGCGATGTGCGGGCGGGTTCGGTGAAACGCGTGGCGTCCGCCGTGGGAGAGGGGTCGGTGGTGATCTCCGAGATACACCGCGCCCTGGCAGCGGCCGGCTCACACGCCTGATGGCCCGAAGAAGCACGACGGTGGGGCTCGGTCTGCGTGCACTGCACGCCACCCGCCCGGGGCAGGCGGGGGCGTGCACGGTCCTCGGCTGCCGACGAGTTCACGGCGCGGACGGCAGCGCGGGCCTCATTCGAAGACGATCACCTGGCGCCCGACGACGTCGCCGCGCCCCAGGGCTTCCAGATTCTCGTTGACGTCATCGAGCTTGACGCTGGTGACGTTGTGCTTGACGAGGCCGGCCTCGGCGAGGGAGAGCACCTCGACCAGGTCCAGGTGGTTGCCCCAGAAGGAACCGAGGTAGGACAACTCCGTTCCGACGAAGGGGAACTGGTTGTGCTCGACGCGGTGGCTCATCAGACCGACGGCCGCCAACGCGCCCTCAGGACCCAGCAGGTCGAACCCCATGGAGACGGAAGCGTCGCTGCCGACGCAGTCCAGGACGGCGTCGATCGTTCTCCTGCCGGTCAGCCGCTCCAGTTCGTCCTGGATGGCCTCGGTGGACTTGTCCTTGACGTTGATGCCGTGGTCCGCGCCGTTCTCCTTCGCCACGTCCAGCTTGTTGTCCGAACGGGCGAGGGCCACCACCGTCGCTCCGCTTCCGAGGAGCTTCGCGTACTGGACCGCGTAGCTGCCCAGACCGCCGATGCCCGTGACCGCGACGGTGCGGCCCGCACCGAGCTTGCCCGCGTCCCGCAGCTTCTTCATCCCTCGGTACGGCGTCATCCCCGCGTCGGTCATGGGAGCCAGGAGCTCCGGTGTCTTCGCGGCCTCCTCGGAGACCGGGATCGCATGACGGTGCTCCACGGTCATGTACTCGGCGAAACCGCCCGGAGGGCCGAAGCCCACCCACCGACCGGTGCCGCTGCACAACTGCTCGTTGCCTTCACGGCACTGGCGACATGTGCCGTCGCCCCAACTGGGGTTGACCACCACCGTGTCACCCTCGGAGTAGCCGATGGACTGCGGAACGTCACTGCCCAGTCCCGCCACTCGGCCTGTGACCTCATGGCCGGGAATGTAGGGGAAGTCCACGGGGAACGGGCCTTTGAAATAGCCATCGACGAGCTGGTAGTCGCTTCGGCACATGCCGGTCGCGGCGACCTTCAACAGAATCTCGTCCGGTGCGGGTTCGGGCACGGGAACCTCCTCGATCCGAAGAGGCTCGTTGTAGCCGTGCATCCGAGCTGCTCGCATCTGCATGGGGGGTGCCTCGCTTTCGCCGTCGAGCCGCGGCGCGCGCCGTTCGGCGTGACGGTGTCCGAGTGCCGTCCCCGGTCGCGGCCGCCGCGTGCGATGTCACCAGGTTGCTGTGTCCGCCGTGGCCCCGCATCCGGGCTTGGCGCGCAGATTCCACTACCGACAGATGCTCAGGCGTGACACTCCGCGGTTCGCTGCCTTCATGAACCCGGTGAGGCTTGTGGTGGCGTTCATCGGGTGCTTCGGCCGCCGCGTCGGCTCCGTACGCGATGGAACTTCGGCGCCACTGAGGCAGGGTCGATCCGGATTGCCGGGCGGTCATGCCGGTCCTAGCGTTGAACACGGCCTCTCAGCGCGACGGACCCGGTCGCCGGTGAGGGTGAAGGCGCGGGCGGCCCCCTCACCCGAGCAGGCGCTCGCAAAGGACAGCCATGATCAAACCGTATGGTCCCTACGACTTCATGCCGCCGATCAGGACCTTCTCGTTGACCTCGGAGTCCGTGGCCGACGGCGGACGACTGGCCCGCGAGCAGGTGAGCGGCATCCTCGGAGCGGGCGGGCGGGACATCTCACCTCAGTTGAGCTGGTCCGGCTTTCCCGAGGAGACACGCAGCTTCACGGTCGCGATGTTCGACCCCGACGTGCCCACCGCGTCGGGCTTCTGGCACTGGGCCCTGGCCAATCTCCCGGCCTCCGTGACCGACCTGCCGGCCGGGGCAGGGGACGGAGGCAGCCTGCCCGGCAGCGCGGTGACACTGGCCAACGACGCCGGCCACAGAAGGTATCTCGGTCCGGCGACACCACCGGGCAACGGGCCGGACCGGTACTTCCTCGTGGTCCATGCCGTCGACGTGGACGAACTGCCGGTGTCCGAGTCGACCACACCCGCCTACATGGATTTCCTGCTGTTCACTCACGCCCTCGCGCGGGCGACCATGTACGGCACCTACGAGCGATGAACGGTCCGGCCGGTCTCCGCGCCACCGGCGTGAGTGGCCGTGCCGAGCGGGGTGTCCGCCAGCGCGGCCGCTGGGCCACTGCTTCGGGCAGTGACCCAGCCGGACTCGTCCGGACGCGGAGCTTCGGGAATCGTCCCCGCGTCACTTCGGCTGACGGTCGTCCTGGCCTGCGGTCAGGGCGTTCCGTATCGCCAGGGGGCGAGGGCCTCGTCCGGGCTGCCGAGCAGTGCGGCCGCCTGATGCCGCGTGCGCTCCGCAGCCAGCTTGGCCTCCGCGACGACGTCGCCACGCTCACGGACCAAGTCGTCGTAGATCGTGAGATGAATGTTCTCGGTAGGGCTGAGCGTCACTACCGGTCCTTCCGCTGTCGTGTCTCTTCCGTGGCCGTTCCTGCTCCCCGGTAAAACCTCACCGGACCGTCAGGCCCGATTGAGCCGGGAAGCGATTCCGTGACCGACCAGCAAGTAAAGAACCGCCGGAAGTCCATAATTGAGAACGACGCGTAGGCCTTCTGTGTCCATCGTGAAAATGTCCTGCGACCACCAAGCCAGCCAGTCCGCTGAGCCCCGCACGAATTCGACGAACACATTCGCCTGGTTCGCATCGAGCAGGAACAGCAGGACCCACAGAACCAACAGGCCGGCCGCTGTGTCCGCGACCGTGCAGACCGCCAGCGCCGCCCGTCGTCCGCCGTCGCGGTGGCGCACGACGCGCTCCGGTCCCGGAGGCTGGTTGTACGTGGAGTACCCGGAAACCGGGTCTGGATTGCTCACGAGAAATTCCCATCTGACGCGTTGTCGTGTCGGCAAGACGGCGCAGGCGCTGCAATTCGGTCCGAGGCGCTTGCCGACTCCTCTCCCCTTCTGCGCCTTACCGGCATGGTCGCGTTACACCGCCGTCCACAACTCGCGAAATATGGCCGCCTATAAGGGCACTTACCGCGTTGTCGGTCATCGAGATATGAGAACCGGATTCTGTACGCCGCATCCCCGGAACTCCGGCATGACCACGTGACATCACCGGAAGGCGCCAGGCATCGGGCATCGGGCATCGGGTGCCAGGCGCCTGGGAGCCGGGCGCAGGGCCGAACATCGGCCCTGCGCGCCGAGGGCCGCCGTCACCGCTCAGATGGTGATGACGAGCTTGCCTTGAGGGTGTCCCGTCTCCAAGTGACGTACGGCGTCCACGGCCTGGGACAGCGGATAGGTCCGGTCGACGACCGGTTCGACGGCGCCGGCCTCGGCGAGTTCGGTGAGCTTCAGCAGATCCTGTCGCCGGGTGATCGCGATCACCGGGCGCAGCTTCTGTCCGACGAAGACGGACAGCACCAGACCGCGCACCCACCGGTCGGTGCCCCCGAACACGGGGCCGGCGTTCTCACCACCGACGAAGACCACGGTGCCGCGCGGGGCCAGCACACGACGCAGCCGGGAGAGCGAGCGGTTGCCCGCGGCGTCCAGGATGACGTCGTAGCGGGTGGGCCGGTCGGTGATGTCCTCCCGCGTGTAGTCGATGACGTCGTCGGCTCCGAGGGAGCGGACAAGACCGACCGCGGCGGATCCGCAGACGCCGGTGACCCGGGCCCCGTAATGAACGGCGAGCTGCACGGCATACGTGCCGACGCCGCCGGAGGCGCCGATCACCAGTACTTCCCGGCCGGGACCCGGACGCGCCATCTCCAGCCCCTGGAGGGCGGTCACGGCGGAGACCGGGAAGGCGGCGGCCTGCTCGAACGAGAGGCCCGCAGGCTTCGGAGCGAGCTGCTCGGCCTTGCCGCACGCGTACTCGGCGAAGGAGCCGTCGCACTGGCCGAAGACCTCGTCGCCCGGCTTGAGCGACGTCACGTCCGCTCCGACCGCTTCGACGACCCCCGCGGCGTCCCAGCCCCGCACGCGACGGGCGGGCCGCCGCAGACCTATCTGCGGATTCAGGCGGGCGAAGTAGGGCCGTCCGGTCATGAGGTGCCACACGCTCGGGTCGACGCCCGCGGCGTGCACACGCACGAGCACCTCGTCGTCGCGGGGGACCGGCGGATCGATGTCCCGCAGATGCAACTGGTCGACGGAACCGTAGGCGTCCTGGACGATGGCCTTCATCTGGGCTCCCTCACCGAGGCCGTGTCGGGGGTGCTCTCCTCCGGATGGTCTCCACGGATCGCTCCGTACGCCAGAGTCCGACGCGTGACCGGTCGGGAACCGGTCGGAGTGTCCAGCGGGACGGCCACCAACTGGCCCTCCGGAAACTGCTGTTCTGTCGGGCCGGTCGTCAGTGTGGCCCGAGGCGGTCTCGGCATCGCGGCCGGAGACGCGTACGAGGCGCCGCTGGTGAGGACCCCTCGCAGGGTGCCTCCCCGCGACAGTCCGTCCAGGCCGTCGCGCTCACGCCGAACGACACGTACGCCGATGATCCCAAAGCCCTTGTATTACCCACAGAACAAGGCAGACTTGGGCCTCGTGACGGGGCAGGACGAACTTCAGCAGCGGCGCCGGCACAACGCGACGCCGGACGAGGACGACGACCGGCCCCGGCGCGGCCCGGTACTGCTCATGACCCTCCTGGTCCCGGCCGTGGGAGCGGCAGGCGGACAGGCGGGTTCACTGATCCGGGCGGCGGAGCCCGCCGGCGGCGCGATCCTCCTGGCCTCGGCCGCCGCGGCGTTCCTGCTCGCCTTCGCCGCTCTGTCGCTCGGCACCATCTGGACCATCAACGCCGTCGCCGGCCTGATCGACAGCCACCGCGACCGTCGCGAGCGGCACTCCGGCGACACCTGGTAGCCGATCTCCGTCGCACAGGCGGCGTACGAAGCCGGTGTCGAGCCGGTGTTCACCGGCCCCACTGCCGCGCGCCGCGGCGAAGCAGCAACCGAGCTTCCCACCGGCCGACCCGTGCGCCCAGGCACTACCCCCAGGGTTTACCCACGTCCCGTCTACCGCGTCAGTTGCACCTCCATGTCAATCAGCCACGGGACGACAGCAATCGCATCGCAGCGTGCGATCCCGGCGAAGCCGAGGGCGCGAACGACTCCAAGCCCTCGGCCGGCACCAGCGCCACAAGCTCGGCCGGCGCGAGCACGCCCGGCTCGGCCGAACCCGGCGACGGCTCGTCGAAGCCCGGTACCGGGGACGGCGACAGCGGTGCCGACGACGCCGTCGCCGCCTGTGCACGTACAACTCGGCGCGGATGTCCAGGCCCCGGTCGCGGTGATCGAGGGCAGCGACCTGGAGGAACCCCCGGTTCTCGCTCCGGGGGACGAGGCGCATGCCGCCCTGCTGGTCAACGGCGGCGCCCGGGACACCTACGAGGCGAAGACCATCACGCTCCACCTCCAGGACCCAGAACTCGGCAGTCATGCGATCGGCCAGATCGGCTTCGATCTGCCCGGCGTGGACTCGTTGACGGTCGACGACGGTGCTCGCGTCACCTACTGGACGACCGCTTCGGGCTACGCCCTGGACTTCATCATGTCCCTGTGACAGTTCCCGGCCGGGAGCACGGGGAGGCGTTCCGGGTCGGCAGAGCATCGAGGCGGATTCCGTGGCGTCCGTCGAGCACGGGTGGCCGTGTGTGACGAGCGCCACTTTCGCGACGTACAACTAAAACGTTGATCTCTGATCGTTACGCCAAGAGACCCTAACGAGCTGGCAAAGCCTGCTGGACATGGGCTTTGATGTCGGCGCGGCGCGACCGGCATCTGGACGCGCCCACGGACACATGAGGGTGGGAACGAACGTGAAGTCAGCTCTGGGACGCGTCCTGGTCGGTATCGGTGTGACGGCGGCGCTCGGCGCGACGGCCGCATGCGGTGGGCAGGGCACCGACGAGAAGGACAGTGGCTCCAAGAAGCCTGCGGCGAAGGCCACGCCCGCCGCGCAGGAGGGTCTGAAGCCGCTCACCGAGGCGCAGTTGACGAAGGCCGCGATCACGAAGGCGGACGTGAAGGGCTACCGCGTCGGCAACACTCCCGACGACGAGATCCCGGAGGTGAGCGTGCCCGCGAAGCCCGCCACCTGCCAGGCCGTCGCCGACATGTTCCTGCTCGGCACCGAGCCCGACGCCACGGCCCGTGTGTCCCGTTCGCTGACCAGCCTGACGCAGACCGACGGCACGCTGCTGCGCATGGGCCTGCTCGCGCAGAAGGAGGCCGACGCCAAGAAGGTGGTGGCCGACCTGCGCACGCAGAGCCAGGAGTGCAACTCCTACGAGCACACCGACTACAAGTACACCGGCGTCAAGCCTCTCAAGGACCCCGGTCTCGGCGACGAGTCGGTGTCGTACACGATGACCAGTGACATCGAGGGCGAGAAGTTCCCGGTCACCTACTCCGTCGTCCGCAGCGGCTCGACCCTGGTCGTCTTCTACGCGATGAACGCCCTGGGCGGAAAGGCGCCCGAGGTGCCGGCCGCTGTCATGGAGGCGCAGGTCACCAAGCTGGAGAAGACCGTCTGACACGACGGTACGGCGTGAACGAAGGGCCCCGCAGCAAGATTTGGCGGGGCCCTTCGCCGTCGTCCTCGACGACGACATCCACGACACAGTCCGCGCTGCGACGGCGGGCAGCACCGCATGTTCAACGAATGTGACGGCATGCGAGACAGCTCACCCAGTCACCGCCGAGAGCACCCGCCCGCGGGCACGCCGTGGCCACGTCCGCACCGCGGGGGAGCGAGAACCGGCGGGGTCCGAGGCGTACGGCAGGGCGCCGGTCGGCGCGATCTGGCTGGGGCCCGGTGAGTTCCGCGAGGCACCACGAAGTGGCGCTCGCTCCGAGAAGAGAGAGCGAGGACGAAGGTGCGCTGAACCCGTTCGTCCACGCACCGAGCCGGCCCTAATGCCGGACCCGGACGACAAGCTTGCCGGTGGCGCGGTCGTGTTCCATGTCGTCGTGGGCCCGCGGGACCTGCTCCAGACCGTCGTAGACCCGGTCGACGGGGAAGGTCAGTCGACCGTCTGCGACCGCGTCGAGAATCTCCTGAAACGCCTTGCGGGGCAGGTCGGCGGCGTCGCCGAAGTAGCCCGAGAGGCGCACCCCCTTGGGAAGGTATTCGTTGGGGGAGAAGTCCCGTACCGTCCACTGGTTGGAGAGGCTGCCGCCGAAGCACCCGGTGCCGTGCACGCGTACCGCACGCAGGGTGTCGGGCAGGGTGGGCGTGCCGACGAGATCGAGGGCGGCGTCGACACCGTCCGGATACAGCTCGCGCACGGCGGATGCGACCTCACCGGTGTCGAGCAGGGGATGGTCGACACCGTGCTCCTTCAACAGGGCGAGGCGGTCGGCCCGTCGGGTGGTGGAGAGCACCGTGGCGCCGCGCCATGCGGCCAGTGCGGCGGCCGCCAGCCCGACCGACGAGGTGCCGCCTCGGATCAGTACCGACTGGCCGGGCTTCAGGTCCAGGCCGATGGTCAGCGAGCCGTAGGCCGTCTGCACCATCTCCGGCAACGCGCCGAGCACCTCCCAGGGCAGGTCGGTGTCGACAGGGATCACCTGGGACAGCGGCACCGACGTGTACTCGGCATAACCGCCGTCGTAGGTGCGCCCCATGTCCCCCATCATCGCGACGACCTTCTGCCCGCGGGCCAGCCCACTGCCGGCCGGGGCCGCGTCGACCGTACCGGCAGCCTCGATACCCGGTACCCGGGGAAAGCTGACGCCCACGCTCACTCCCAGTCGCAGCTTGAGCTCGGAGCGGTTGAGGCCGAACGCCTCGACGCGGATGCGTACCCAGCCCTCCCTCTCCGGCGGAAGCGGGAGGGTGGTCAGCCGCAGGTTCTCGATGGGGCCGGGGGCAGTGAGCCGTACTGCGCGCATCGTGGTCGGCGAGGACGTCATGGTTCTGCCTACTTCCCGAGGGGAGGAGAGCGGTCGGCGGTGGTCAACAAGCGGCGGGCGTGCCTTCATTCCCGACTCGCCCCGGTCATCTGCCTGTTGGGAGACCGACCGGCCTGTCTGCGCCGACCGCGCATGGTCTCCCTCTGGAGGCGGCGGGCACCGGCGCAGCCATCGCGGCACACCAGCAGGGCGGGCAGGGCCGCGCGACGGGGACCGGGGGAGGGGAGCGAGGAGAAGGCGACGGTGTGGTGACGGCCCGCCCGACGATCGTCCTGGCAAGATGGCGGCATGGAACGAGTGCTTGGAATCGGTGGGTACTTCCTTCGGGCCGCAGATCCGGCGGCGCTGAGTGCGTGGTATCGCGACTGCCTGGGCCTGGACGCCGACGAGAACGGCCTGTGGCGTCAGGAAACCGGGATGACGGTGTTCGCGACGTTCGAGTCCGACACCGACTACTTCGGATCCCGCACCCAGCGAACCATGCTCAACTTCCGGGTCCGCGACCTGGACGCGATGCTCGCGCAACTGCGGTCCAAAGGAGCGGATGTCGACGAAGAAACGCAGGACATGGAAGGAGTCGGCCGATTCGGCTGGGTCACCGACCCCGATGGCAATCGCATCGAACTGTGGCAGCCCGCATAGTCACTGGTCTTTGCGGCACACGCCGGTGCACGCCACCGGGACACCGGCGTCCTCGGTGAGGAATGGCATGAAGACCCATGCCCAGCTGCAACTCTGAGCTGCCCGAGGCTTCACCTGCCGGCAGACGCCTGACCTGACCTGATAAGTTACCCACACACGCGAGCCTTCTCGGTGCGGACTGCGATCCGCCGAGGAGGCTTTTTTCATGCCCGGGCACGCGACTCCCGGCATGTGGCGCAACCGCTTCGAGACCGCCGGCCCCACGAGGGACCGGAAGTCGCGTACCCAACCACTGGTTCCCCACCCCAGCCCGCAAGAGGAGTCCCTTTCGCATGCTCCGACCGACGAACGCTGCAGCACCCGCCGATACGTGGCGACTCGGCGACTCGATCATCAACCGCCTCGGGTTCGGCGCGATGCGTCTGACCGGGACCGCGCCCTTCGACCGAGGCACGCCACGTGACCGCGAGCCGTCGATCGCCTTGCTGCGGCGGGCTGTTGGGCTGGGTGTGAATCACATCGACACCGCGGCGTTCTACTTCTCGGCGACGCGCTCCGCGAACGAGCTGATCAATCGCGCACTGGCACCGTACCCGGAGGATCTTGTCATCACGACCAAGGTCTGGCCGGGCCGCGACTCCTCAGGCGGATGGTGGTGGGCCACACCCGCACAGCTGCGTGGCCAGGTGGAGGAGAACCTACGACAACTCGGTCGGGACCACCTCGACGTGGTCAACCTCCGCGTGCCACCGAGCCGGCGGACGGACTCGATCAGCGATCACTTCGGTGCGCTGGCCACACTGCGCGACGCGGGACTGATCCGGCACCTGGGCATCTCGAACGTCACGTCCGAGCAACTGACCGAGGCGCTCGCCATCGCCCCCGTCGTCTGCGTGCAGAACCCGTACGGAATCGGCGCGTCGAACGCGGATCGGGCTCTGCTTCACCTCTGCGGCGAACTCGGCATCGCCTTCGTTCCCTTCTTCGCGATCGCCGGTTCCGGGCGCGAGGCAGGGCCGGCAGCCCAAGACAGCGAGGAGGTACGCGCCGTCGCCCGCACACACGGGGTCTCCACCGCGCAGGTCCGACTGGCCTGGACCTTGCACCAGGGACCACATGTTCTGGCCATCCCCGGGACCGGCGATCAAGGCCACCTTGAACAGAACATGGCCGCCGGCGCGCTGCGACTCTCGGAGGAGGAAATGACACTCCTGTCGCAGCCCCAGTCCCAGTCCCAGTCCCAGTCGCAGCCGAAGGCGACTCCTGGTCATAGGGCCGACCACGCGACACCGCCCGCCGGCTAGGGCCAGGGGGATGGCGCGCCGGCCCGCAGCGTGCCCCACTTCCGTGGCTGTCAGGAGACGCTCGCGAGGATCTTCTCCGCCACCTTGGATGCTGCCGCCCCGCCGCCGTCTCCGTCGGCACCTTCGTTCGAGGGCAGGCCTTCGACGCGGACGGCCACGGCAATGCGACGTCCGTCGGATGTCTCCGCGTGGCCGATGAACCACGAGACGGCGGAGTCACTCCCGGTGCGAGTGACCCACCCCGTCTGCCCGCCGCCCCCGAGTGCCGCGCGCAGCGCTTCGGCCGTGCCGCGGGAGATCGCCTGCTCAGCGGATGGGCCACCTGCGGCCTCGGGCGGTTGAGTGACACCCGCCTTCGTCACATGGTCCACCAGCTGCGGGTGCACCAGGCGCCCGCCGTTGACGACCGCTGCCGCAACTCGCGCCATCTCCAATGGAGTTGCCCGGACCTCACCGGCCCCGATCCCCGACAGAGCGGCCTCGGCGGCCGACGCGCCGGCACCGGGGTAGCTGCTTTCGGCGACCGACAGCGGCACCTTGAGCTTGTCGTCGTCGAAGCCGAACTTCTGCGCGACGGAACGCAGTCGCGCCTGGCCGAGGTCGGCGGCCATCTTGGTGAACACGTTCGCGCAGGAGTGGCGCAGTGCCACTCTGATCGAAGCGTTCACGCATTGCGGCGACGCGCCGGTCACCCGCGTCGTCGAGAGAGGGAGCACATACGTGAGAGGGCTGGCGGTGGCTTCGTCCACCGTCGAATAGAGCCCCCCGTCCAAGGCGGCGGCCGCGACGACGATGCTGAAGGTCGCCCCCGGCGCATCGGCCCGCCTGACGGCCCGGTCGAGCATCGGCGAACGGCTGTCGGTGGTGGCCGACTTCCACGCCTGCACGTCCTTCGACCCTCGGCCGCTGAACAGCGCCGGGTCGTAGGAAGGCGTGCTGACGACGGCGAGAAGCTTTCCGGACTTCGCGTCGAGCGCCACCGCGGCACCCTGCTGGTCGCCCAGCGCGTCGAAGGCGGCCTTCTGGACGGCGGGTTCGATGGTTGTCGCGACGTCGCCAGTGGCGGCGCCGGACGCCCCTGCGTGCAGGACGTCGTCGTAGACGGCCTCGAGCCCGGCGTTGCCGAACGCCATCGACCGGTAGCCCGTGACCGACGCGTAGAGAGGGCCGTCGGTGTAGGTCCGCTGGTACGGGATCTTGGTGAGATCCGTGGGCTTCGAACCGGTGACGGCCTTTCCACCGACGAGGATGTCGCCGAGTCCGCGTTTCGACAGGGAAGTCGGCCCGGCGGAGGACTTGCCCGCGTTGTCGGTGTGTGTGTCCTGGCTGCAGCCGCTCGTGACCGCGGCGAGTGCGACGAGAGCCCCCGAGACGCGGAGCGCCCCTCTCATGGTCGAGTGCATGGCGGCATCTTAGGGAAAGCACTGAAGCGAGAGGGTAGTTGTGCACAATCGGTACCCGTCTGCCGCATTCATGTCAGGATCTGCGGAGTGCACCCTGTGTCATGGGGGCGGGGGACGAGGGGGGGCGCTCGTGGACGCTTTTCTGCAGAACATTCCGCAGCCCGAGGATCTGTGGAGATTCGCCGTCAACGGTGTCTTCGGACCTGGCATCGCGGTGACCGCGTATCTGCTGTACGTCCTCGTGACCGCGTGGCTGGGCACCATCAAGTCGACCATGAAGCTCGCCCGCCGGATGGGCGGGGTGGCCCGTGAGGCCCAGGTCCGACTGGTGGAGATGTCCTCGACGGAGATCACGGCCGCCGTCGGGCTGTCCTTTCTGCTCGGGCTGGTGGTGTGCGGCTGGCTGCTCGGCGTGCTCGTCATCGGGAACCTGATCGCCTTCGCCTATCAGAAGTCGGGGCATGAGTTCCTGGAGCTCCAGACGCGGGACGCGGCGTCGCTCGTGGACTGGCTGCAGTGGAACACGTTCACCAAGGGCTACTTCATCGCGGCGCTCGTCGTGCTGCTGATCACGATCGTGCAGCGGGGAATTCCGAACCTTGGCTTCCTGGCCTTCCTGATCGGCGTACCGACCATGCCGTGGGGCCTGTCGATCGCCGTCCTGACGGTGTTCGAGGTCATCCTGGGCTGCTTCGCGTGGATGGGGACGGGGCACTACTCGGCGGGGGCCGGTTTCACCTGGCACCTGGTGTTCGCGGCCATCGTCGCCGCGTACCTCGGCGCGTGCGTCGTCGCCCTGCGCGCGGCCAGGGGCCTGGGCCGGTTGTGGCTGGCGAGGGCGTAGTCCGCTGTGCGCACCGGCCGTGCCGGCGCGCCGAGGGCTTCCTGGTGGGGCCTGTTGATGACGGTGCGATGCGGTGGCCGACGGTACGGGCGGGGTCCACGGCGGGTTGTCCGTGCGGTCGAAAGCCACCGTGCTGATGTCGCACACCCACCTTGGTAACATCTGTTACCATGCGGCTATGGCGAAGACGCAACTGGGCGCGCGAGTGGACGAGGATGTCGCGGAGCTCGCGAGGAAACGAGCCGCGGACCTGGGGTTGAGCATCGGGGACTACCTCGCGAGGCTTGTGCAGGACGACGCCAGCGGCCTGCGCACGCGCGCGGTGGACGCGGCTGCCCGCTTCCTCGCCGACCACCAGGCGGTCTTCGACGATGCCGAGGAAGCCCAGCAGGCGCCCCGGGGAGGACGCGCGGCCTGATGGATCTGCACATCGACGTCCCTTGGATCCTGCAGGTCGCTGAGGCCGCCGGCGCCAACGACCCGGCCCCCGACGACTACGGCGTTCCCATTTCCGCGGTCGCCCGCCACCGCGCCGAGCTGTTCGAGCACTCCGTCTATGACGGTCCCTACGCGAAAGCCGCGGCCTTGGTGCACACGCTGGGCCGGTGCCGCTGGCTCGAGCGCTCCAACCTGGCCGTCGCGGCCGCCACCGGCGTCATGTACCTCGAAGCGGCCGGGATCACCGTCAAGCCGGCCCGTGAGGATGCCGTCGCCCTGAAGGACCTGCTCCTCGACCCGGGCTGCACCGCAGGGAGCATCGCCGCCCTGCTGCGGACCTGGCCCACCCCCACCTGACGCGCTGAGGGCACCTGATGCCGTTGGTGCCGGCGCCGTGGCGTGATCACCACGGAAGTCGGCTCGGCTGTGCGGTTCCGCGTCGACCCCATGGGCTGACGGGATGCTCTCCGTCCGCCTCCCGTCGCCGTCATCACCTCGCCGGACCCGCCGCCTCGTCGTCGACTGGAATGCCCAGCCGGCCGGCCACGAAGGTGAGCGCCGCGCCCAGGGGGAGCGCGACCCGGGTGATGGCGTGCTGGTCACCGCGGGTCGGGTCCCGGTTGACGATCAGCACCGGCTTTCCGGCCCGGGCCGCTTGGCGGACGAACCGGAGCCCGGACATGACCGTCAGGGAGGAGCCCAGGACCAGGATCGAGGCCGCTTCGCGAACCAGCTCGCGGCAGTGCTCGACCCGCGACGGGGGCACGGCTTCGCCGAAGAACACCACATCCGGTTTGAGGATGCCGCCGCAGAGCGTGCAGGGCACCACGCGGAAGTCCCCGACCTGTTCGTCGGTGAGGTCGGCGTCACCGTCCGGGTTGATCCCGGCGGCCACGGGCTCGAAGTCCGCGTTGGCTTCCTCCAGCCGCCGGGCCAGTTCGCGACGCGGGCTGAACGCGCCGCAGGAAAGGCAGACGACCCGGTCCAGACTCCCGTGGAGCTCCACGACGTTCTCGCTGCCGGCGGCCTGGTGCAGGCCGTCGACGTTCTGGGTGATCACGCCCGAGAGCAGGCCGTGCCGTCCGAATGCGGCGACGGCTCGGTGTCCGGCGTTGGGATGGGCGCGGCTGAAGGTGCGCCAGCCGAGGTGGCTGCGCGCCCAGTACCGGCGCCGGGCGTGGGCGCTGGTGGTGAAGTCCTGGTAGGTCATCGGGGTGTGCCGGCTCAGACTCCCTCCCTCGCCTCGGTAGTCGGGGATGCCCGATTCCGTGGAGATGCCGGCACCGCTGAGCACCAGCACACCGCCGGTGCCCAACGCTGCGGCTACCGGCTCCGGATCTGTGGTGCCCGGCGGCAGGTCCTCGGCGGGGGACCAGCTCAGGGTGGGGCGCATGCGCATGCCCTCCAGGCTACGGAACAGGCAGCCGTACGCGTCGTCGGCCGTGCTCCGATCAGCGGGGGCTCGTGTGGGCGGCGAGGAAACGGGCAGCATGGCGCCCATGGGTCATCCAAACATCAGTTCCGCACCGGGCGGGGGTGTGCGGATCAGGCGGTCGCCCCCGGCGCGAGCCATTGGTAGCGCCCGCCGCACTCTTGGGCGAGCCAACGGTTCAGGCTGCTCAGGCCGCGCTCGTTGATCTGCCCCTCATGGATGCCGTGGGCCCGTTCCGGATCGACGGTGCGGATGAAGTCGATGGCCTCGTCCGTCTTCATCCATGAACCCTGGAGGGGGACCAGCAGGATCTCGACCGGTCGGTCGGGGCAGTGGAGGGAGTCTCCGGGGTGGTAGAGGCGGTCCTCCACCAAGTAGCCCAGATTCGCGCAGTCCGGGAGGCCTCCGTAGACGGGTGCGTGTCTCCCGCCCTGGCTGGTCACCCGGAAGCCCGCCGCCCTGAACTCCTCGCCGGCGCCGACTCCGGTGAAGTCCAGGGACGGGATCCGGGCGTACTCGGGGGCGTAGACGGGCGCACCCAGCCCCTTCAGCCGCAAAACGTCGACGTGATCCGCGTGTTCGTGGGTCACCAGGACCGCGTCGGCGCCGACGAGTGCCTGGGGTTCGCTCCAGATGCCGGGATCGATGACCAGCGTGCCGCCGTCGTGCTCCAACCGGACACAGGAGTGGGCGTACTTGGTGATCCGCACTCGAGTGAGGATAGCCTGGGACCTGATGGGCGCCTTCGGCGAATGGCCGGACACCGCCAGTCGGCCCCCAGTCGGTCCGGCACCCGGGTACTGCGCGCCGCTCGTGAGGTCCGCGCACTGAGCACCGGTGTGCCTGCCCCAAGATCCACTCGCGTCAGCCTGCGCGCGTCACAGTGACCCCGGCCGCTGGGTTCCACGCGGCCGCGGTGCGTGCGAGGTCAGGACATGATCAGGGGATCAGGGCTTGAAGGCGTCCTCGGTTCCTTCCTTGGCGCTCCGCAACTTGCCCCGTGCTTCGAGCGCGGCACCCTTTGCTTCGAGGGTCTCGTTGTGCACCGCGTGGGCGGCCTTCCGCACGGTCTTGCCGACGACCTGTTCGGCCTTGGCCTTGGCTTTCTGTCCGGCACTCATGTCAGCACCTCCATGCAGGCTCACTGTGCCGCGTCCCCTTGATGCGGGAGATGAAACCGAGAGGTTCCGATCGGGGAGGAGCAGGCCTCTGCCGTTGTCCCGGTAATCCTGCCGACCGGTCGCCTCGCACTGCTGAAGCGCGCCGAGGTGGGTTCCCTGGAACCATCGACGCGACGGCTCGCTCGACCCGCACCGATCAGGAGGCGTCCTCGCTCATCTTCTCCACCACACGCTCGGAGATCTGGGCCAGCACCCGCAGTTCCGCCGGCGTGACATGGTCGAGGAACAGGGTGCGCACCGCCTCGACATGCAGTGGGGCGGCGGCCTCGATCATGGCGCGCCCGGCGTCCGTGATCACCGCGAAGGCGCCCCGCCCGTCCTCGGCGCACTCTTCCCGCATCACCAGCCCACGTTTGACCATGCGGGAAATCTGGTGGGAGATCCGACTCTTCTCCCACTCCAACGCGCGGGCGAGATCGAGAACCCGCTGCCGCCCGTCGGGTGCGTCGGTCAGCTCGACCAGCACCGCGAAGTCCGCCTCGGAGATGTTGGACTCCGTCTGCAACAAGCGCGACAGTCGGCCGCGGAGCGTCGCTTGAAGACGGACGAAACAGCGCCACGCGTGTTGTTCCTCAGGCGTCAACCACCGCACCGTTTCTGTCATGGACGAAGCCTAAACTAGTTGATACATCATCCGAATGTCGTGGGGGCCTTCGGCGGGTGACCGCTTCGCTCGTCAGGTCCCGCCTGGGTCGCGCACTCCTTCCCCGGTGGGGAACCCCCCTCGTGCGCCGTGTGACGCCACGGCCTTTGGTTGACACGTCAACCATGTTGCCTGATGATTGACGCGTCAAGCAATTGGTCGCCCGTGCATCGTACGGTGCCTGGTGCCAGTAGGAGGAGTGCAATGACGGCCACAGCGTTCGAATTGGGGCTGAACTCGTTCGGAGAGGTCGCCACCGACGGCGGTCGGACGATGAGCGATGCCGAGACCGTTCGCCTGTTGATCGAGGAGGCCCAGCTCGCCGAAGCCGTGGGGATCGACGTGTTCAGCGTCGGTGAGCACTACCGTGCGGGCCACAACGACAGCGCCACTCCCGTCCTGCTCGCCGCGATCGCCACCGCGACGGAACGGATCCGGCTCGGCACCTCGGTGACCGTACTGAGCACCAATGACCCCGTCCGGCTCCACCACGAGTTCTCCACGCTGGACGCCGCGTCCAACGGCCGCGCCCAGCTCGTACTGGGGCGGGCATCGGCCACGGAGTCGTTCCCGCTGTTCGGATACGACCTCGCCGACTACGAGGAGCTGTTCGAGGAGAAGCTCGACCTGTTCATGCGCCTCCAGCGCGAGGAGACGGTGACCTGGTCCGGCCGCTTCCGGCCGCCGCTCGTCGAGCAGGAACTGCGTCCCCGGATGCCGCCCGGCGGCATTCCCACCTGGATCGGCGTCGGCGGCAGCCCGAACTCCGTGGTCCGCGCGGCCCGCTACGGCCTGCCGCTCATGCTGGCCATCATCGGTGGACGCCCCCAGCGCTTCGCCGGCCATGTCGAGCTCTACCACCGGTCGCTCGAACAATTCGGGCACGCCAGGCAACCCGTCGCCCAGCACTCGCTGGGGCTCATCGCCGAAAGCGACGAGGAGGCGATCGAGACCTGGTGGCGGTACTGGCAACCGGTCGTCGCCGCGCTCGCGGAGGAGCGCGGGTTCTACAAGCCCACCCGCGAGCGCTACCTGGCGGAAGTGGACCAGGGCGCGCTCTTCGTCGGCTCCCCCGAGACCGTCGCACGCAAGATCGCGACGACGGCCCGCGATCTGCGTCTCACACGCTTCGACCTCAAGTACGACGTCATGTACCTCCCCCGGGAAGCCCGGGCCCGCACGATCGAGCTGCTGGGCCGCGAAGTCGCGCCTCGGGTGAGGGAACTGCTCGCGAAGGAGCCGGCTCATGTCTGATCTCGTCTTCGGCCTCGACACGTTCGGCGATGTGCCGCAGGACGACGCGGGCATCCCGGTGTCCGACGCGCGGGCCATCCGGCAGGTCCTCGAGGAGGCCGTTCTCGCGGAGCAGATCGGCGTCGACGCCGTCGCACTCGGTGAACACCACCGTCCGGAGTACGCGATCTCCAGTCCGGAGACCGTCCTCGCCGGCATCGCCACACGTACCAGCCGTATCCGGCTCTCCTCCGGGGTGACGGTGCTGAGCTCGGACGATCCGGTCCGCGTGTTCCAGCGGTTCTCGACCGTGGACGCACTCTCGAACGGCCGGGCCGAAGTCATCCTCGGGCGCGGCTCTTTCACTGAGTCCTTTCCGCTCTTCGGATACGACCTGGCCGACTACGACGTGCTGTTCGAGGAGAAGATCGAGCTCTTCGCCAAGCTGCTGGAGGAGAAGCCCGTCACCTGGAGCGGCAGCAAGCGGGCGCCGCTCGACGATGCCGACGTCTTTCCCAAGACCGAGTCCGGGCACCTGAGCACCTGGGTCGGTGTGGGCGGCACGCCCCAGTCGGTCATTCGCACCGCGCGCTACGGGTTCCCTCTGATGATCGCCATCATCGGCGGCAACCCTGAACGCTTCGCGCCGTACATCGACCTCTACGAGCGGGCAGCCGACAAGTTCGGCACGACCGCTCACCCGGTCGGGATGCACTCGCCCGGCTTCATCGCCGCCACGGACGAGGAGGCCCGGGAACTGCACTGGCCGCACTACAAGGTCATCCGTGACCGCATCGGCGCGCTGCGGGGCTGGCCGCCGGTCCGCAAGGACGAGTACGAGGCCGAGATCGAGCACGGCTCGCTCTACATCGGCTCGCCCGAGACGGTCGCCCGCAAGATGGCCCGCGCCATCGAGGCGCTCGGCGTCGGCCGTTTCGACCTCATCTACACCACGGGGGCCCAGTCGGTCAGTGCCCGCCTGCGTGCCGTCGAGCTGTACGGCACCAAGGTGCTCCCGATGGTCCGCGACATCCTCGCAGGCTGACGTCATGAACGGAGCAGAAATGGACATCACCGGCGCCGTTGCCGTGCGCACGGTCGGCATCCTGGGCGCGGGGAAGGTCGGCACCGTGCTGGCACGTCTGGCTCTGGCGGCCGGCTATCGCGTGCTCATCGCCGGATCGGGCGAACCCGCCAAGATCGCACTCACCATCGAAGTCCTGACGCCCGGCGCCGTCCCGGTCAGCGCGGCGGCCGCCGCCGAGGCCGATGTCGTCATCCTGGCGCTCCCGCTCGGCAAGTACCGCACGATTCCCGCCGAGGCACTGCGCGGCAAGCTCGTCATCGACGCCATGAACTACTGGTGGGAGGTCGACGGCATCCGCGACGACCTCACCGACCCGCTGACCTCTTCGAGCGAGATCGTGCGGGCGTATCTGGCCGGGGCACGGGTGGTCAAGGCCTTCAACCACATGGGCTACCACGACCTCGAGGACGGAGCCGAGCCCGGGAACGCGCCGGGACGTAAGGCGATCGCGATCGCCGGTGACGACCCGGACGACCTCGCCACCGTTGCGAGCCTCGTGAACGCGTTCGGCTTCGACCCCGTGGTGGCAGGTCCCCTCGCCGAAGGAGTTCGGCTCGAACCGGGCACCGAGCCTTTCGGCGCCAACGTCACCGCCGAGGAGCTGCGCGCGATGGTCCTCCGCTTCCCGGAATCGGAGCGCGGACGGACCGTGTGCAGTGCGAGGAACGCCGCCTTGGCAGCCGGCGACCGAGCAGTCTGACGGCGCCGCCTGCGCTGGGTTGTCGGTGCCTCCGAGTGCCCGCACCGGCTTGCTCCAGGCTGCGCAGGGTGGAGCCATGTCCACGGAAGCCCGACATGCGCGGCCACGTGCCCGGCCGTCGCACAGGGCGGCCTGTGGAAAGCCGGGTGACGCGTCAGCCGTGGGAGACGTTCAGGCCGTAGAAGGCGACTCGTGCGCCCTTCGTGGTGCTGTTCGACGACGACTGGTTGTACGAACCCGCCTTGAAGTACTGCTTGTACGGGAAGAAGGACGACGGAATCGGGTAGTGCGTGGTGCTGCCGTTGACGGTCAGGTCGATGGTGTTTCCGCCGGACACGGCGATGGTGTACGTCCAGGTCTTGCCGACCGACACATGTCCCACCGTGTGGGTCGTCTGGCCGCCCGAGGGCGAGTTCTCGGTGCCGACGACGATGTCACCGCTGGAGCGGTAGTAGAGCTCCACCAGCGGTTTCGTCGAGGAACCGCCGGAGCCGAGGTGGATCTGACCGACGCACACGTTGGACGTCACCGAAACGACCCGAAGTGTCGCGCTCAGCCGGTGGCTGCCGCTCAGCGACCAGTCCGCGGCGCTGCCGCTGCGGTTCATCTCGCGCAACTCGGAGCGGGCGTAGTTGGAGTTCGGGGTGGTGACACCCTTCTCCGGCGCCCAGAACGTCATCGCACCGTCGCGGGTGTCGGTGTAGAAGTACGAGTCCTGGTAGCCGTTGGCTCCCTGGAGGCGGGACGAGGGAATGGTCGTCGGCGAGCCCGGGGAACCCACCGGCTCCTGCAACTGCCAGACGGACAGGTCGAAATTGCCGCCGGGCGCGACCTTCGGGTCCGCGGCACCCGCGCTGGAGGTGCCGAGGACGGTCACCACGGTGACGACGCCCGCGACGGTGGCCGTCGCCAGAAGCCTGGAACGAGTCATGTCGAGCTCCTTCGTTGATCGTGGGGAGGGAAGAGCGGTGCGGTGGGTCAGCCCGCATCGGCGGCGTCGGCGCGCCCGGCAGGGCTCCCCGCCGCCGTTCCGGTCGGCGAAAGGAGGGGTCCGGCGCCCGACGGCGGTGGCGTTACGGCGAGTCCGCCACCTACGGCGGAGGTTCGGGTATGTGGTGACATCTTCAAGATGACGGTCACAGCCTTTCGTCTGGTCGTGCGGAGCAGACGGTGGGGGAAGGCGGCGTTCAAGTAGGTGAATATCAAGTTCACCTGTGAACCGTGTGTGCCGTGACGCTAAAGGTCTGAACCACGACCGTCAAGAGGTGGCGCGGGTGGGGGCATTGGGGAAGCCACCCAGAGACCCGTTCCCGCCAGGCCACCCAACAGCGGCCGGACGGGGTGCTGTTGCTCGTGGCTGAGCTGGTCGAGTCGAGAAGGCCAGCCGGCGGGTTCGGTGCGCGGCACACCGTGCCCGCACGGCCCCTGCATTTGTGTCCGTCCTGTGTAGCCTGGACCGCGTGTATACGACGCGGGTGTCGCGGCGGGTGAACGCTTCACGAGCCGCCGTCTATCGGGCACTTCTGGACGCGGAAGCGGTCGCGCGGTGGCGGGTGCCGACGGGCATGCGGAGCGAGGTGCACACCTTCGACGCCCGTGAGGGCGGGCTGTTCCGCGTCTCGCTCACGTATGACCTGCCGAGCGCGGCCGGCAAGTCGGAGGCGCACACGGACACCTACCACGGCCATTTCGCGGAGCTCGTCCCCGGCGAGCGAGTGGTCGAGGCGCTCGAGTTCGAGACGGCCGATCCCGCCCTGCGCGGGGAGATGGTCATGACCACGGAGCTGACCGAGGTGGACGGCGGTACCGAAGTCGTCATCATGCACGAGGGAGTGCCGGACGCGGTTCCCGTCGCGGACAACGAGACCGGAACACGTATGGCGTTGGAGAACCTCGCGCTGCTGGTCGAGTCCGCCTGTCCTCAGGCATGCCGCTTGGGCATCTACGGCACCCCGCCCGGAGAGAGCAGGCGGTAGAACTCCAGCGTCCACGTGCGCTGTTCCTCGGTGTCGGGAACCCTCGCCCCCCGGGCCCGTTCCATGGCCGTCCAGGCGGCCTCGGGTGCCGTGCCCTCGAGGATCATCAGGCTGACCGCGATCAGGGAGGACCGTCCGATGGCGCAGCGGCAGTGGGCGACGACATGGGTGCCCGTTCGCAGGGCCTCGGCGAGTTCCCGCAGCACCGGCAGCACGCTGGGGACCGACGGGACCGTGAAGTCGGGGATGGGCAGGGCGACGAACCGCAGCCCGGCGGCCTCGGCGTGGCGGGGCTCGTCGGTGAGTCCCAGCTCGGTGCGCTCGGCGTCGGGGAGGGCGCAGACGACGATGTCGGCGCCGGCGCGGCGCAGGGCCGCCATGTCGTCGGCCAGGTGTCCGTGGCCGCGAGGCCGGGCCATGGTGCTCAGGCGTCCCGGTCCTCGTCGATCGGTGAGCGTGTAGAGGACGGGGGCGGACGGCTCGGTCATCGCGCGGGCGACCCCTGCGCGAGGGGCGGACGGCTCGGCCATCAGGCGGACGACCCCGGCGCGAGCCAGCGGTAGCGGCCGCCGCACTCGTCGGTGAGCCAGCCGTTGAGGCTGCTCAGGCCCCGCTCGTTGATCTGCCCGTCATGGATGCCGTAGGCCCGTTCCGGTTCGACGGCGCGGACGAAGTCGATGGCCTCGTCCGTCTTCATCCAGGAACCCTGCAGGGGGACCAGCAGGGTCTCCACCGGCCGGTCGGGGCGGTGAAGGGAGTCTCCGGGATGGTAGAGACGGTCGTCCACGAGGTAGGCCAGGTTCGCGCAGTCCGGGAGGCCCGCGTAGATGAGCGCGTGCCTGCCGCCCTGGGCGGTCACCCGGAAGCCCGCCGCCGTGAACTCCTCGCCGACGTCGACGCCGATGAAGTCCAGTCCCTGGATCCGCGCCGACTTGGGGGCGTGCACGGGCACCCCCAGCCCCTTCAGCCGCAACAGATCGACGTGATCGTCGTGCTCGTGGGTCACCAGGACCGCGTCGGCGTCGGCGAGTGCCTCGGGTTCGCTCCAGACGCCGGGATCGATGACCAGCGTGCCGCCGTCGTGTTCCAACCGGACACAGGAGTGGGCATATTTGGTAATCCGCACCCGCGTGAGCATAGCGCGGGGGGACTTGTGGCCCCTCAGGGAATGGCCGGAAAATGCCGGTCGACGGCATCCCTGGAGAGCGCCCGGGCGAGCAGCGGCATTGAGACGATGCGTGCGTTCCGAAAGAGTCGATATCTCGTCAACCTCCTTCTGTGCACTCAGAGTTCATCTTGTGGCCAGAGTGGTGCGCTGTTAGCGTCAATTCATGGACATATCAAACTCGAACGTCGAGGAGCTCGCCGACCTGGCCGAGCTGGAATTCTCTCCGATCACCCCGGAGGAAGCCGCTGACCTGGACGACCGTGTGTATCTGCTCGGTGTCCGCCCGGAGTTCGTGAACCGGTAGGGTCCGCTCGCCAACCCGCCCCCGTCTGTGCAGGGGGCTCGTTGCCATCAGGGGTTCACCACCGGAGACGGTGCCGGACCCCGCCACGGGGGATGGGGATTCAGTACGTGGTCATGGATCATCTGCCGGACGCTCTTCCTGCTGATTCAGCGCTGCGGCTGCCGGTCGATGCCGCCGACGACACCCTCCGTGAGGCGATCGCCGAACTAGATCCCGACCATCGCCTCGGGAGTGCGCAGCACCCCGTCTTCCTGACAGCCTGGCTGCCCTGCCTGAAGGGCGGCTGCCTGTCGTTTCTCGGGATGGGCCCTGCCGGCCAGCGATGGCTGGCAGGGCTCGCCGGTGAGGACTTCGCCGCGCGGCGCCGGGCCGAACTGGCCGCCGCTCTCGCCGCCGCCGACCCCGACGCCGTGCTTCCGGACGACCCGGTCGATCAAGTCATCGTCCTGGTAAGGGCATTGACCACGACCGAGTCGAACCAGGCCTCGTTCGCGCTCGCCCGTCAGACGCTGTGGTGCGGCCCCGACGGAGGCAGCGGACTCGCCCACTCGTGCGATCCGGCCACCGGCCGGCCCGGTGTGACCGGCTCCTACCTCGCCGGGGGATCGGGGGCCCAGCTGCTGACCGAAGGCGGCGTGGATCTCGCAGGACTCATCGATACTCAGGCTTGGGGCCCGCAGCTGCGGGCGGCGGTGGACGCCGCCGAGACCGAACTCGACTGGCCGGCGCGCGTGGAGTTCGTCGTCGAACAAGGCATGCTCACCGTCGTCAGAGCCACCCGTGCCGTCCTGCACGGCGCCGCTCTCCTGGACACCGTCGCCACCCGCTACGAACGAGGCCTACTGACCTCCGCACAGGCGGTGCGACTGGTCGAGCCCCTGGACGTCGAACAGGCGCGCGCCGCGAGCGTACGGTCCCTCGGACTGCCCGTGGCCGCGCGCGGTCTCGGTGCGTCCCCCGGCATCGACTCCGGCACCGTCGTCTTCAGCGCGGCCGACGCCGTCGCCGCGCAGGTCGACGGCAAACGACCGGTGCTCGTCCTCACCGAGTCGAAACCCCAAGACCTTCCCGGCCTGCTGGCCTGCACGGCCGTCGTCACCGAGCGGGGCGGGCTGACCTCGCACGCCGCGGTCGTGGCGCGCGGGCTCGGACTGCCGGCCGTCACCGCGCTCGTCGACGGCGTACTCGACGCCGACTCCAGGGTCCTGCGCACCTCGCGCGGCGACACCGTCCGGACCGGCGACCTGATCACCGTGGACGGACACGCCGGAATCATCCACCTAGGCGGCCAGGAGCCCTCCGCCGCACGGCAGACCACCCCGCAGCTGCCCGGCTGGCTGGACGACGCGCTGTCCGGGCTGCCCGGCATCGCCGTGCACGTGAACGCCGACACCGGCGCCGACGCGGCCGCCGGGCGGGCGCTGGGCGCGAGCGGGGTCGGACTGTGCCGCCTGGAGCACATGTTCCTCGGCGAGCGCCACCAGGTGCTCCGACGGGTCCTGATGGCGCGGCCCGGACCCGACATGGCGGAGGACCTCGGCACGATCCACACCTTCCTGCGGGCGGAGATCACGGACATCCTCGTAGCGATGGACGGGCTGCCCGTCACGATCCGCCTGCTCGATCCTCCGCGCCACGAGTTCCTCCCCGACCTGACCGAACTCTCCCTCACCACGGCAGCCGGCGGGGCGCCGGCAGACCGGGACCGGCTCGACATCACCCGTCGGCTGCACGAGCACAACCCGATGCTCGGGGTGCGCGGGGTGCGGATGGGCGTCCTGCTGCCGGCGCTGACCGCCGTACAGATCAAGGCACTGACGGAGGCGACCCACGCATTGCGCCGCGCCGGCCGGGACCCACGGCCCGAACTGCTCGTCCCCATGGTGAGCACCCCCGCGGAACTGGACTTCGTCCGAGGCATCCTCGACGACGTCTGCACCCGCCTGGGCACCTCATCGGCCGAGGCCGGCATCTCGCTGGGAGCGATGATCGAGACGCCGCGGGCCGCGCTGCTGGCCCGGTCCCTCGCCCGCCGGGCGGACTTCCTGTGCCTGGGCACGAACGACCTCACCGCACTCGTGTGGGGCCTGTCCCGCGATGACGCCGAACAGCATCTGCTGCCCGCCTACCAGGACATGGGCCTCCTCGACGCCTCGCCCTTCGCACGGCTGGACGTCGAGGCTGTCGGAACCCTCGCCCGCCAGGTCGCCGACGAGGCACGCGCCGTACACCCCGACATCACCCTCGGAGTCTGCGGCGAACAGGCGGCCGACGAGACGGCCGTACGGTTCTTCGCCGAGGCGGGCTACCACCACATCTCGTGCGCGCCACCACGGATCCCCCTTGCCCGGCTGGCAGCGGCGCGCGCCGCTGCCGCCCAGGACGCGGCGGCCAACCACCCGACGGGGGCCAGGCCTTGAGCGAACCGGCGATCGTCGTGGAACAGCTCGGCCGCTCCTTCACCGACCGCGGGCGCGAGATCGTGGCCCTGCGGGACGTCAGCTTCCAGATCGGGGCCGGCGAGATCGTGGGCCTGCTGGGCAGCAACGGCGCGGGCAAGACCACCCTGACCAAGATTCTCGCCACCCTGCTGCTGCCCACCACGGGCCTCGCGCGGATCTTCGGCCACGACGTCACGCGCGATCTGCGCGCGGTACGCCGCATGACCGGCGTCGTCCTGGGCGGCGACCGCGGCCTGTACGCCAAGCTCAACGCCCGGGACAACCTGAGGTTCTTCGCCGTGCTCGCCGGCGTGGGCCGACGTGGTCTGAGCGCGAAGGTGGATGCCGCCCTGGAGGAAGTCGGCCTGGTCGGCGCCGCCGACCGCGCGGTGGAGACGTACTCCAAAGGGATGCGCCAGCGGCTCCACATCGCCATCGGCATGATCGGCGAACCTCGCGTGCTGCTGCTGGACGAACCGACCGTGGGCCTCGACCCGGTCGAGGCCGAACGACTGCGCGGCACCGTCGCCGCGCTGCGCGACACCGGCGTCTCCGTCCTGCTCACGAGCCACCACCTGCTCGACATCGAACGCCTCGCCGCCCGGGTGATCATCCTCGCGGACGGTACCCTGGCGGCGGACCTGCCGGTCGAGGAGTTCGCCCGCCAGGCCGGCTACACCGCCACGGTGATCGTGCGGGGCACCGGCACCCCGCCCGACGCCGGAGCCGTGTCGTCCCCCGACATCGCCGTCGGCGCCGTCGACACCGCCGACGGGGCCTGGACCCTCCGGCTGCACGTGCGGGACTGGAGCGTCGGCTCGTTCGGACTGCTGGAGAAGGCGCTGGCGCACGTCAGTGTCCTGGACGTGCGCATAGAACCGGTGCGGCTGGAGGACGTCTACTCGCACGTGGCCGCGCGCCTCGCCGCCGGCAGCCGGGTCGGTGGAGTGCGATGAGCGGCGCCCTGTGGATGTTCGTGACCGCGTTCCGCATGGAACAGCGGGCCATGCAGCGCAACCCCCTGCTGCTGGTCAACTCGGGCATGCTCCCGGCCGTGTTCCTCGTCATCGCGGTGGAGACCGGCAGCGCCGACCCCGAGAGCGCGACGGAGCTCGTCGTGGCGGTGATGCTGACCGCGCTGTGGGGCTCCACGGTATGGATGAGCGGAGGCGTCCTGCGCCGCGAGCGCAGCTTCGGCACACTGGCCCGCTGCGTCTCCGGAGTCTGGTCGCCCTACCTGGTCCTGCTGGGCAAGAGCCTGGGCGCGACCGTCACCAGCGTCGGCGCGATCCTCCTCAGCACCGGCGTCACCGCGGCGGCGCTGGGCCTGCCGCTGAGCATGTCGCACCCGGCGTGGATCGTCCTGTCCCTGCTGGTGCTGGTGTGCTCCGGCACCGCCCTCGGCGCGCTGGTTTCCTGCCTCTTCCTGGTGACCCGCAACGGCCTGGTCTGGTCCCACGCGTTGATGTACCCGGTGTTCGCGGTGGGCGGGCTGCTCATCCCCACCGACGCGCTGCCCGCGTGGCTGCGCTGGGCGCCCGATGTGCTCAGCCTGCACTGGATCAAGAGCTGCCTGGTCGACGGGGCCACCGGCGGCATCACGGCCGCCCCGCTGGGCCTCGCGACGCTGCTGACGCTCGGCTACTTCCTGGCCGCCGGCTTCGCCTACCACCGGTCCGTCGAGACGTCCCGGAAGGAGGGGACGCTTGACCTCGCTTGACACCGCCGCGCCCCGCTCCCTGCCGGTCTGGCGCGCGGCCGAGGCGGCCCGGACGGGCTGGCTGGAATACCGCGCACTCCAGACGCCCGCCGGCCTGCTCGGCGCCACCCTGCCACGCGGGGTCCTGCAGATCCTGTTCTTCACCACGCTCGCGGGCGTCCTCGCCGGACCCGGACATCGCGAGTACGCCTTCGCCGGATCGCTCGTCCTGGCGTTGAGCGGCACCAACGTCAACGGTGTGGTAGCCGTGCCCGTCCTGGACAAGCAGTACGCCACCTTCGCCCGGGTGCGCACCGGCGCCCTGTCGCCCACCGTCACCCAGATCGCCCGGGCTCTGCCCTACCCCGTCATGGGCTGGCTCCTCCTCGTCGTCCAGGGCGCGATCGCGGCGCCCCTGCTCGGCATGACGGACTTCGCTCTGCGCCTGCTGCCCTGGGCATGGGTGTACGCGCTGATCGCGCTGACACTCAGTGTGCTGGGGCTCGCCGGAGCGACGATGACGGTCGGCAGACGGGCCGACGTGGTGGCTCCCAACGTCCTGTCCTACCTGGTCATGCTGTGCAGTGGCGCGATCGTCCCGCCGGGGCGGGTGGGATGGGTGGACGCGATCGGCCAGGTGTTGCCGGCCCGGCACGGCCTGGACGCCGTACGCGCGGGGATGGCCGGCCGGCCCTGGCTCGGCGACCTGGGCCTGGAAGCCGCCGCCGGGGCCGGCTTCACCGTGCTCGCCGCCCTGTCCATCCTCGTCCAGGCCCGGCGCGCGAGCCGGCACGGCCACGACGACTTCGAGTGACCGATGCGCCGACACCCGAGGGGAACCCGATGAGCATCATTCGCCTGCCCCTGGCCGTGCGGACCGAGGCGGACCACATGCTGTCCGCCGCACCGCCGAGCAGAGCCCTGCGCGTCGCCCTGGTGAACATGCCCTGGGCGCGCATCCACGCGCCCTCCATCCAATGCGGACTGCTGCAGTCGATCACCCGCAGGGCCGGGCACGAATGCGACAGCCACTACCTCAACATCGAGTTCGCCTCCTTCTTCGGCAGCCAGGCGTACGACGCGATCGCCAACATCGCCTCCGAGCGGTTGCACCTGATGGGGGAGTGGCTGTTCTCCTACGCGGCGTTCGGCGAAGTCACCCCGGACGACGACTACTTCGCCGCCTACCCCGAGGTGAAGTCCATCTGGGACGAACTCACCGGCAAGGGCCTCGAGGACCTCGTGGAACTGCGCCGCGAGAAGCTGCCGGAGTGGATCGCCGCATGCGCGGCCCGTCCGGAATGGGGAGAGTACGACGTCATCGGGTTCACCTCCACCTTCCTGCAGAACACGGCGTCGCTCGCCCTGGGAAGGAAGATCAAGGAGTTCCACCCGCACGTCACTCTCGTCTACGGGGGCGCCAACTTCGACGGGGAGATGGGAGCCGAGTACGCGCGGAAGCTGCCCTGGCTCGACCACGTGGTGGCCGGCGAGGGCGACCTCGTCCTGCCCGCCCTGCTGAAGAACATCGCCGACGGCACCGACACCCCCATCCCCGGCGTCCTGGGGCATCCCGCCACGGACGCGCCGCCGGCCGGTGACGCCCAGCGCCCGCAGACCCTCGACGACCTTCCCACCCCCGACTACCGGGACTACTTCTCCTGGCTGGAACGCTTCGACCGCACCCGGCTCCTGGGCCGCACCCCCGTACGGCTGCCGGTCGAGTTCTCCCGGGGATGCTGGTGGGGCCAGAAGCACCACTGCACCTTCTGCGGCCTCAACGCACTAGGCATGGCCTACCGTTCCAAGTCCGGCGAGCGCGCCTTCACCGAACTCGCCGCGCTGCTGCGCGACTACCCCGTGGTGCACGTCGACACCGTCGACAACATCCTCGACATGGGGTACTTCTCGTCGCTGTGCGCACGGCTGGCCGAAGAACACTGGGACGTGAACCTCTTCTTCGAGGTGAAGGCCAATCTCACCCGCGACCAGCTCGCCACCCTGAGAAGCGCCGGAATCCTGCGCATCCAGCCCGGCATCGAGAGCCTGAGCACCCATGTCCTGAAGCTCATGCGCAAAGGTGCCGGCAAACTGATCAACATCCGGCTGCTGAAATGGGCCGCCTACTACGGCATCGACGTGGCGTGGAACATCCTGGCCGGATTCCCCGGTGAGACCGAGGAGGACTACGCCGAACAACTGCGCGTGCTCCCGCTGCTGCATCACCTCCAGCCGCCCGGCGGCTGCGGACGGATCTGGCTGGAGCGCTTCAGCCCCTACTTCACCGACCCGGCCTTCCCCATCGACAAGGTCCGGCCCCGGGCCAGCTACAGCCATGTCTACCCGCCCGCACTGGACCTCGACAAGATCGCGTACTTCTTCGACTACGAGGCGTCCGGCACCGTGTCCCACGAGACGGTCGCCGCCCTCAACGCCGCCGTCGCGCACTGGCAGACACGCTTCAGCGAGGCCAAACCCAGCCTCGTCTACCAGCGGCTGCCGGGGAAGCTGACGCTCATCGACCGCAGGACCGACCAGCCCGTACGGGCCGTCCTCGTGGGTTGGAAGGCCGAGGCCTACGAAGCCTGCGGCGACGCGCCCCGCACCGCGGCGGTGGTGTCCCGCAAGCTGGCGGAGCTCGACCTGTCCGTGCCCGAGGACACGGTCACGGCCTTCCTCGAACAGTGCTGCCGCGCGGGCGTGATGGTGTCGGACGACGGCAAATACCTCGGACTCGCGCTGCCGGAGAACCCCGGCTGGTAGCCACCCCGTGCCAAGGAGGGAGAGCGCATGACCGTCATCTCGTCGGTCCGGGACCGGGTGCGCCTGGGCAGGAGCATCGCCTCCCGCCTGGCCGCGTCGGCGGACGCCGACGCCGCGTTCGTCGCCGGCAGTTCGGTGGTCGGACTGGGCAGCGCCACCAGCGACATCGACGTGTACCTGGTCGGATCGTCGGCGGGCGAGACACGCAGGCAGATGTTCGCCGACACCACCCGCATCGACGTACAGCATCTCCGCCTCGACACCCTGGAGTCGCTCGTCGACCGCGTCCTCGGACGCGGACTGCGCTCGGACCATGCGGGACAGCCGCTGTCGGACCGCGAGATCGCGCTGGTCGTCCGGCTGCGCACCGGAGACATCGTGACCGACTCGGGCGCCCTGGCCGCCCTGCGCGAACGGCTGGACGAGCATCCCCTGCGACTGGCCCGGCTGGTCATGAACAACTGGATGCTCGCCGCGTTCTTCGCGGCCGAGGACTGCCTCGGACTGTCCCGGTCGGAGGACCCGAACGACCTGGACCCGGCCGTGCTGGCCGGGCGGCGAGCCCTGGTCTGCGCCGGGAAGGCGCTGGCTGCGGCGGGCGGTGACCTCTACTTCGGCGAGAAATGGGTGTGGCGCCAGCTCGCCCGCAGCGGCCCCGACGGATTTCCCTTCGAGGACTTCCAACGCCTGCTGAGGGACGACCCCTTGGCCGTCGACCCCCAAGCCGGCCTGACCGCCCTCACATCGTTCGCCCAGACCTGTCTCATCGCCACGGCCACCCTCGGCTGGCAGGGGGCCGACGTCTCCCACTGGCCGGTCTGGCGGCAGGGGAGCGGCCCACTGCACAGATCCCCGGCGTTCTTCCCGCGCGCCTACGACGACATGGTGACTCTCATCGAACCCGCCGGCCGGCACTTCCGGCTGCCGCCCCGCTCCGCGCTGGTCTGGGGCCTCAGCCACGGACTCTCCTCGCAGACTGCCACCGAGTACGCGCTGAACCTGTCGAAGGTGGCGCCCGCGTTCGCCGCGCTGACCGAACAGCGGTGCCGGGGCATCACGACCGAATTGCGGGAAGCAGGTCTGCTCACCGAGCAGGACGGGCAGCGGGGGGCGATGTGAAGTTCCGTCAGAAACACAGCGGCACCCTCGACCTCGCTCTCGCGCTGCAGCGCGAGCTGATCGGGCGCACCGGCTCGTGGGAACCCAACTTCCTGCCCAGACCGGTCAGTTCGGAGACGGATCTGTTCCGTGACGGACTGCGGTCCTGGGCGAGAGCCGTCGGATCCGGGCTCCCCGCCTTCCTGGCCGCCGCCCGCAGGCCGGAAGACCTCGCCACCTTGGTCGACGACGACCGCCTCCGCCCCGGAACGACGCTCGTCACCACGGCACTGACCGCAGCGGCCCCGACCCTCGCCGAGGCCCTCCCCGCGTTCGAGGACATCCGCAAGCAGGCGGCCGCGGAGATCAACGACCTCCTCGTACCCGAGCGTTACCTGACCCCCCTCTGCGCGGCGCTGGGCACCGCCGAGACCGAACGGACGCTGGATCTCCACCTGGTGCCTCTCGCGCCGGCCCCGCCCGCCACGGGTTTCCTGATCGACGCGGGCAAGATCACCGGGCTCTACGTCGACTGCCGCCGCTTTCGCGGATCGACGCTCGCCGACGCCGTCCTGACCATGCTGGGCTGGGCACAGCTGAAGTCCGGCGCCATCCCCGAGAACCACCTGTCCACCGAACTGGTCCGGCGCCTTCCCGGCAGCGCTCCGTACCAGCGTCGCCTGCGCGTCGTCCTCACCAAGATCCTCGTGGAGATGACAGCCGGTCATCTGGTCCGCTCACTGGACGCCACGCACCGGCCCTGCGTCGACGTGCTCGGCACCAAGTGGCGCTACGCGCGGCTGTACGCGGTGGCCGAACGGCACTGGCCCCGCCACCTCGACGGCGACATCGACCGCGACGAAGCCCTGAACATGATGGCCGCGGACCTTTCCGCGCACAGCCCACGCTGGTTCGTCGACTCCGTCGACCCGTCCTCGATCGCCGCGGACTTCTACCTTCTGGAGTGGCTGACCGCGGCGGGCGACCGGACTGCCGGAGCACGGCTCTTCCGCTGGCTGCCCCACCTGTGCGCCGAACTGGCCGGGCACCTGGACAACGTGATCGGCAACGAACTCGGGCACTACGAACGAGCCCGGACCCAGCACTACCCGCAGGAACTGGCGGACTTCATCACGGAGATCAACCAGGGCGACAGCCGCGTCACATGGCAGCGGCTGCGCCGCGACAGGGGGCACGGCCCGGCGCTGCGACTCGCCACGGACGCCTTCGCCGGTCCGGGCGTCGAGTTCGGCGGAGAGGCATGGGCCCCGGTGGCCGCCATGATGCGGCGCTACGTCCAGCACGAGCTGCCCGACCGGGTCTTCGTCGACCAGTGCTTCACCCTGGAGCACAACAACGGCTCGCTCTTCGACAAGTACCACGACACGACGACCATGCGCGCGGTGCTGGACGCCCAGGCGGCGACCGATGTCGACACGCTGCTGGCCCACGCCTCCGCGGAGGTCAGGGAGTTGTGCCACGCACACCGCCTCGCCTCCGCGGAGGGCCATCCGGCATGGCTCGGGTCGACCCCAACGGCCCCTGCCCGGATCCCGGCAGGCCCGCCGGGATGGAGCGCGGCCGGCCTGCACACCAGCGCACCGGGCACGGTCGGATGCGGCGACCCCAGCGACCGGAACGCGTTCGACCCCCTGAGCGACCCGATGCGCGACTCCCCGGTACGGGTACGCCAGACACCCGCCCGGCGCCCCTTCTCCTCCTCCTTGAGGACCTACCGATCCCTGGCGGCGGTCCTGCACACGGAACTCGGAGACGTCCATCTCGCCCTGCACCCCGGCGAAACCCCCTACACGGCGGACAACTTCGTGGGCCTGGCGACCGGGAGCCGCACCTGGACGGACCCCTTGACCGGGACCAACGGGCAGGGCGGCTTCTACGACGGCACGGTCTTCCACCGCCGCGTGCCCGGCTTCGTCGCCCAGGGCGGCGACCGACTGGGCACCGGACACGGCAGCGCCGGATACCGGATCCCCGACGAGATCCGTCCGGACCGGGGGTTCGAGCAACCCTTCCGACTCGCCATGGCCAATCTCGGCAGGGACAGCACCGGATCGCAGTTCTTCATCACCCTGGCGCCCGCGCCCCACCTCAACGGGCAGTACACGATCTTCGGAGAGGTGGCGGACGACCGGTCGAAGGGCGTGGTCGAAGCCATCGCCTCGTCATCGACCGCGGTCCGGCTCGAACGTGTGACGATCACGGCGACATGACGTGATCCGACCCGAACAGGGGCGGTCTCACGACCCGCTGTGGGCGAACGCGGCCACTGTCCGAAGGGGACGTGCCTGATCGGGAGGGCGACTACTCATTGGCTGTGTGCTATGAACGCGCAATGGCCATGAGTATCGAGCGGACCGACGCACGCCCTTGGCGAGATGAGCATCTCAAGGAGCTCTTCAGCGAAGGATTCCCGGAGTTCATCACCGCTGACCGGCTTGTGAAGGAGTACATAGGCAGGATCAGAGAGTGGTTCGGCGATCTGAACCTCATGTTGGTGGACGACCACGACGTGCCCGTCGCCTCAGGCTGGGGTGTGCCGATCCGCTGGGACGGGCAACCCGAGGACCTCCCTGCGGGTTACACCGAAGCGCTCGTGCGCGCAGTGGAGGGCCATGAACAGGGCATCGAACCCGACACCCTGGTGATCTGCGGAGCGATCGTCACGCCGTCACTGAAGGGACGAGGCCTGGCGGGGGAGGTGCTTACGGCGCTCCGGCAGACAGCTGGACAGTCCGGATGGGACCGCGTCATCGCGCCTGTCCGCCCGACGGCGAAGGCCCGGTATCCGTTGACACCGATCGAGACCTTCATGCGCTGGAGCCGTGAGGATGGGACGGCTCTTGATCCTTGGATCCGGACCCACCAGCGCCTTGGCGCCACATTGCTGGCGGCAGCTCCGGCTTCGCAGACCATGACCGGTACGGTCGCCGAGTGGGAGGGCTGGACCGGGATGACCTTCCCCGACTCGGGAGAGTATGTGATCCCTGGCGGCCTTTCCCTCCTGCGGATCGACCGCTCCGCGGATCAGGGCGTGTATCAGGAGCCCAACGTCTGGATGCGGCACAGCTGAAGTGGACCACAGGCTCACCGAACCTTCCGCCCGTCCCGCCTCGGACACCTGAGTGGTGATGGTGATCGACAGTGGCAGGTGTCAGGAGCGGCGACTCACGGGGCGGCAGGTGACGTGCTCCCGCGTCGCTGCAAGAGGCTCTGCAACGGTCCTCGGCGTCTGTCCGCGCTACTGGCTACGGCGCGCGGTGCGGAAGCGGCGCTGGTATGCGGCGGGACTGATGGACAACTCCCGTGCGAAGACGCGCCGGAGACTCTCGTAACTCGGGAACCCGGCCAACGACGCCGCCTGCGTCGCGGTATGTCCTTGATCGAGCAGGGCCTTGGCGATGTCGAACCGGATCGACTCGACGTAGCGGGCCGGCGTCGTGGACAACTCCTCTCGGAAGAGCCGCGTGAGATGGCGGGGACTGAGGTGGAGGCGCCCGGCGAGTTCGCCGAGGGAGTGGTTGCCCGCGGGGTCGGCCTTCACGAGGTCGACGACGGTGCGCAGGGCGGGGGAGCGGGGCGGTGGACCCTGCAACGGCGCGGAGAACTGTGACTGGCCGCCCGCGCGTTGCAGGTAGACCACCAGGGCGCGGGCGACGTCCCGGCTCATGTCAGGACCGTGGTCTTCCTCGACGAGAGCCAGTGCCAGGTCGATCCCGGCGGTGACGCCTGCCGAGGAGTACGTGGTGCCGTCGCGCACGTAGATGGCGTCGGGTTCCACGCGAATCTTCGGATGCCGGGCGGCGAGTTCGCCCGTGATCTTCCAGTGGGTGGTCGCACGCTTGCCGTCCAGCAGGCCGGTGGCCGCGAGGACGAATGCTCCGGAGCAGACGGACGCGACCCGGCCGGAGCGGACCGCCACCTCCCGTGCGGCCTCGATCAGATCCCGCGTGACGGGAGTTCTGGGATACACGACCCCGCCCGGCATCACGAACGTGTCAGGGTCCGGCTCGGAAGCGGGACTGCCGTCGACGGCGATGCGTACGCCGATCGAGGAGGCGACGTCGGTCCCGGTCGTCGACAGCAGGACGATCCGGTAGTCGGCGCCCAGCCGGTTCGCCTCGCCGAACACCTCTGCCGGACCGGCGACGTCCAGCAGGTTGACCCCGTCGTAGACGAGGATCGCGACCCGATGCGTCGTGGAGCTCACAGTCCCGTTCCTCAGGTGTCTGGATTCGAGTGGTTCATGGCCGTACCGAGGCGGCGGAGAAGCGCCGCAGTCGGCATCGTAGGGAACAGGAGCACCGCTTACTCCTCACCAGCACTTCGAAAGAGCGAACATCATGAACGACATCATCGCAACAGTGAAAATACCCGAGACCGCGGCAGTGGCGGAGGCCACCAGTTTCCTTCAGGAAACGAACAGTCCTCTCATGTTCCACCACTCCCGGCGTGTCTTCTTCTTCGGTTCTCTGCATGCGCGTCGACTCGGCCTCCAGCCCGATCCGGAGCTGCTCTACATATCCGCGATGTTCCACGACACGGGGCTTTCGACCCCGTTCTGCGAAACGGAGCAGCGCTTCGAACTCGACGGCGCCGATCACGCCCGCAAGTTTCTGCTCGACCGAGGGTTCTCGAAGAGTTCCGCCGAGGTCGTCTGGACGGCGATCGCGCTGCACACCACGCCGGGGATTCCAGGCCGGATGGGCCCGGAGGCGGCTGCCACGAACTACGGCGTCCTGACCGACGCGGTCGGCTGGGGGCTCGACAGGCTGGAGGGCAGCGAGGTGGACGAGGTCATCGCCGCGCATCCGCGCGGAGATTTCAAGAAGGAATTCCTGCAGGCATTCGTCGACGGGCTCAGGAATCGACCCGACACCACCTACGGGACAGTGAATTCGGATGTCCTGGAACACTTTGTTCCAGGTTTCCGCCGCAAGACCATGGTCGAGCGCGTCATCGATGCGCCCTGGCCGAATTGATTTCCAGGAAACCCGAGGGAAACCGATGAAACCAATGTGATGATGGCGGCCGAGAGCGCACCGTCTGTCCGCCGTAGCGGGAGCACTGGGATTCTCGGTCACCATGGTGACAGCCGTCTCCGCCGTGTACGCCGTAGGTCCGTCTCGGATCGACAGAGAGCCGACCCGGCGCGGGACCGCCTGCACCGACCATCCAGGCGCGCCGCCCTGGGACTCGTGCAGTTCGACACGAGTTGCGAGATCCGACATCGGGTTGATGGGCCGGCCGGGCGTCAGCCGGCTCGGCCGACGGTGCTGACGGGTGCCTCCATGCCGCTGAGGCCCAGTCTGTGTCCGAGACCGACCCCTTGGCCGTAGATGGCGGCGCCCTCGGCGAGGCGGAGCTGCTCCCACGCCCGCAGAGCGGCATCGGCGGACTGTGCTTGCCGCAGGGCGTGGAAGAGGGTGATGGCGTCGGCGGCGGCCTTTTCCGCGCTGGCGGCGGTGTGGGGCCGGACCACGAAGGCGGCGTCTCCGGTCAGCAGCAATCGGTCGTTGCGCATTCTGGTGACCCGGGCGTCGAGGATGGCTTGAAGGAAGGGCTCGCGGGTGTGTTCCACCAGCTCTCGCAGGGGCTGCGGCAGCGTCGAGCGTGCGCGGGTCAGGAGGTCGGTGCGTACCTGGGGTGCGATCAGCCCTGGTGGCAGGGAGAGGCCGTGGCCGATGCCGTTTCGGTCTGTGGTGATGTGCTCGAGTTCGGGTGCGTCGGCCCGTACGTACCAGACCCAGTTCATCCGGCGGTGGCCCGGCGCGGTTGTGCCGAAGTCGCCCGGGATGAAGTAGCACAGGAATTGGGTGCGGTCTCCGTCGTAGAAGCTGAACCGGTCGCGGAAGCACGCGGCCAGCTCCTGGGGGAGGTCGGCTTCGTCGATGACGCCGCGGTAGGCGACGTAGCCGGCGTAGCGGGAGGCGCTTTCCGGGGCGACGAGTCCGCGGTGCAGGGAGGCGGATCCGTCGGCGACGATCGCCAGGTCGACCGCATGCGCGGTGCTGCCGAGGTGGAGGGTGGCTGCTGCGGGTGTGGGGGTGAGTGCGGTCACTGGCTGCCCGTCGTGGTAGCGCTCGGCGGGCAGCGTGTCGCGCAGGGCCTTGTAGATCGTTCCCCAGGAGATCATCTGCTGCCGCATGGGCATGATGCGGACGTTCCCGGTCCTGGTGAAGAACTGCCGGTGGGTGACAGGGACGCTGACCTGGTCGGCGTCGACGCCGCAGAACTCGCTCAGGAACCAGGCGACGCTCGGTTGCAGCACGATGCCGGCGCCGCGGTCGTCGGGGCGGCCTGTGGAGCGTTCCCAGACGTGGACGTCCAGGCCCAGCTCGGTGAGCGCGACCGCGTGGAACAGGCCGCCGAGCGATCCGCCGACGATGCCGACGGTCGAGATGTCGGGCGGTGTGGTCACGGTGAGCACACTCCTTCTTCGCACGTGGCCCCGGCCGGGGGTGCGGTCGCCTGCTGTTCGAGGGCTTCGACGAGTTGCTCGACCTCGACCGCGCCGTTGATCGCCCGGTCGCCCAGGACGAACAGAGGTACGCCACGCAGGCCCATCTGCTCGGCCAGTTCCTCTTCCTCGCGCACAGCCGTCTCCAGCGCCGGGTCGTCCAGGCGTGCCGCCACGCCCGCGGCGAGGCCGGTCTCTTCGCCCAGCCGTGCCAGGACGGCCGGGTCGCCGATGTCGCGCCCTTCGGTGAAATAGGCGACGAACAGCCGGTCCGCCACGGCGGCTCCCAGCCCTGCCTCTCGCTCCGCCAGGGCGATGAGGCGGTGTCCTGCCCGGGTGTTCGGGGTCCTGGCGATCGCGTTGTAGTCGAAGGTGATGCCTTCGCTGCGGCCGGCGAGGACGGTGCCCTGGTCGAGCTGCTGCGACCGTTCCCAGCTGCCGAACTTGGCACTGCGGTAGCTGCGCCGGTCCATGCCGGCGACGGGCATGGTCGGGTTCAGCTCGAATGCGTGGTACTGGATCTGGATCTTGACGCCGGTGCGTTCCTCGACGATGCCGACCGCCTGCTTGAGGCGGCGGCCGCCGATGTAGCACCAGGGGCAGATCAGATCGCTGAAAACGTCGATGGTGAACATGCATCCTCCCAATCGAACCGACTAGTCTGTTCGATGCAACCGCAACCGAGCCGGGCTCATTCCCGGGCCTGTCGGAGGTACCGATGACCAGCCCCGAGGCGACACGCACCAAGATCGTCGAGGCCGCGGCCGACCTGTTCACCCGCTGCGGCGTGCGAGCCGTGGGGATCAACGAGATCTGGCGGGCCGCGGACGTCGCCAAGTCGACGCTGTACCAGCACTTCCGGTCGAAGGACGAGTTGGTGGCCGCGGTCCTGCGGCAGCGCAACGACCAGTGGTGCGGGCGACTGCGCGCGCTCGCCGAGACACGCGAGCAGCCGGCAGACCGGCTGCTCGCCATCTTCGACCTGCTGGGCGAGGAGTTCACCGTTCCCGCCTACCGGGGCAGCGACCTGGTGAACGTCGCGGCCGAATACCCCGACCCCGACCACCTGGTGCGGGTCGCCGTCCGGGACCACAAGCAGGAAGTCCTGCGCTACCTGGGCGGCCTCGCCGCCGATGCGGGCGCTCCCGAGCCGGCCGCGGCCTTCGTGCTCATGCTCGCCGACGGGGCCGTGTGCGCCCGGGTCGGCCTCGGTGACACCGCGGCCGCCGCCACCGCGCGCCGGGCGGCGGCACGGCTGCTGGCGGCCGGCCCGGCGGCCAGGCCCTCGTGACAGGGATCGGACGTCGAGGTGGGACAGTGGATGTCGAGCGGCTTGTCGGTGATGAACAGGACGGTGCGGTCGCCGTCCGGCGTGGCGCCGTGCGTCATCGCGCCGCCTCCGGGGAACCGCACGAAGCTGCCGGCCGGGTGGTTGCCCTGGTGCACGGCCGGCTGAATGGGTCAGGATGCCAGTTCCCGGCTGCGGGGCCTGGCGGCCGGATCGGGGCGGGGCTGGCGCCGGCGCAGGGCGAGGCGCCCTTGGCTGACCAGGATGCCGAGGATGACGAGAGCGCCGCCGGCGGGCTCGTTCCAGTGGAGGGATTCGCCGAGGACGGTGACGCCGAGGACGACGCCGACCAGGGGAGTGAGGTAGGTGACGGTGGCGGCGGTGGTGGCGCCCCAGGCGGCGATGACCCGGGTGTTGAGGATGTAGGCCAGGCCGGTGCCGGCTACGCCCAGGACCAGGATGCCGGCCAGGACCGCAGGGGTCGGATCGACCGGTGCGAGCCCTCCGATGAAGGGGGCGACGGCGAGGCCGAGCACGGCGGCCAGCGCGATCTGACCGGCGGCGATGGTGACGGTGTCGTGCTCGCTGCCTCGCAGCAGTCGGCGGCTGAGGACGAAGCCGATGCCGTAGCAGAGATTGGCGCCCAGGCAGGCGAGCTGGGCCAGCACGTACCGGTCGTCACCGGCCCGGCCGAGGACGCTCCACGGCGCGGCGACGACCGCGACGCCGAGCAGGGCCGTGGCCAGGCCCGCGGTCCGGACCCGGGTCAGCCGCTCGTCGGGCAGTACGACCAGCGACACCAGCAGGGCCGCGATCGGTGTGGTCGCGTTGTAGATGCTGGACAGGCCCGACGGGATGCGCTCACCCGCCCAGGCGTACAGCGAGAACGGTGCCACGCACAGGAAGACCGAGATCACCGCGAGCGCGCCCCAGGTGCGCGCATCGCGGGGCCACCGGCGCCCGGTGACGGCCATGACGCCCGCCAGGAACACCGCGCCGAGGGCGAGTCGGCCGAACATGACCTGCGCCGGGGACAGCCCCTCCAGGGACACCTTGATGAACAGGAAGCTCGCTCCCCACATGAGTGCCAGGGCGATGAATTGCGCTCCGACAGAACCCGCTCTCCCGCTGGGAGTCACCACGGTCGCTCCTGTTCTCCGATACCGAATTCCGCTGCGCTGCTATCGTCGGCACCGGGCGCAAGATGAAGCAAATCGATGGATTCGATTTCAAGATTCGGAGAATCGATGGGCGTGACGCTGAAGCAACTGGCCGTATTCGCTGCCATCGCGGACCACGAGGGCTTCGGCGCAGCAGCGGAAGCCCTCGGCATGGGCCAGTCCTCGGTCTCGCACGCGCTCGCCGCGATGGAGCGCGAAGTCGACGGCGAACTCGTCCACCGCACCGTGCCGGTCCGCCCCACCCCGCTCGGGGAACTCCTGCTGCCGCACGCGCGTGCGTCCCTGGCCTCCGCCCGCGCCCTGAGCGCCGCCGCCTCCGCCTTCCACAGCCCCGACGCGGCCGCGACGATCGGGTTCGCCGTCCCGCCGACGGCCGCGCAGGGACTGCTCCCGAACCTCTTGAAACTGTGGCGCACCCACCTGCCCCACGCGCAGATCAAGATCTTCGAAGGCCTCGACGAGGAGATCGAGACCTGGCTGGAGGGCGGCACCGTCGACGCCGCCCTCCTCACCGATCCCGACCCCATGCCGCGCGGGGCGCTGCGTGTCGCCACCGACACCTACCAGGCGGTCGTCCGCACCGACCACCCCCTGGCGGGCCAGGACGCCATCAGCCTCGACGACCTGCTGGACGACCCGCTCCTGGCCACCACCAGCGGCTGCGAGACCGCGGTCAAACAGCTCCACGCCCTGGTCGGCCGTCCCTACCGGCCCACCCAGCGCATCCGTGAATTCACCACCCTGCTGGCCATGGTCGAAGCAGGCCTCGGCGTCGCGATCGTCCCCTCGCTGGCGGCCGGCATGCTGTCCGACACCCTCACCCTGGTGCCGCTCCTGCCGCGCCTGGAACGCCATCTCGTCCTGACCGGGCCCGCCGGCCGCCCCTGGCACCCCTCCGTCACCGCGATCCGCGACCTGTCCCGCAGCCAGGGCCCGCACACAGGCTGAACCGAGCGATCGGGCGGTCCCGAGCCGGGCCACGGTTACGGTGTCGGCTCGTTCGGCGGCGACTTCGGCGGCGAGGCCCGAGGCTGAGGTGCCGGCGCAGCCCTCGAACAGGGCGAGCTCGGTGTGCTCGTACCGGCGGGCGCCGGCGACCGTGCCGAAGGGCTGGTGGGTGATGTGCCGGGCGAGCGTGTGACTGACGGCCCCGGCCAGGTGCGGACGCACCCGGCGCGCGCGGCGACCCTGTGGCCGGCAGTCACCACGCCGGACACCGGAGAGAACGCGACGAACCAGTAAGAATCGCTTGATGTGATCGATCCACGCATGCTTCGGGAAAAGAAACGATCCAGGCACGCTTCGGAAATCCACACAGAGGAACAGTCATGCAAGCGATCACCGCCCCGGGCCGCGACGCAGGCGTCAGCGGGCTGACCCTGACCGACCTGCCGTATCCCCATGCGGCCGAGAACGACGTCGTCGTGCGGGTGCACGCCGCCGGATTCACCCGCGGAGAGCTCGACTGGCCAGGGACGTGGTCCGACCGCTCCGGACGCGACCGCACACCGAGCGTGCCCGGGCACGAGGTCTCGGGAGTCGTGGCGGCGCTCGGGTACGGAACCACCGGCCTCACCGTCGGCCAGCGGGTTTTCGGACTGACCGACTGGGCCCGCAACGGCTCGCTGGCCGAGTACGTCGCCGTGGAGGCCCGCAACCTCGCCCCGCTCCCCGCGGACGTCGACCACACGGTGGCGGCCGCACTGCCGATCTCCGGACTGACCGCCTGGCAGGGCCTTTTCGACCACGCGCGGATCCTGACCGGCCAGACCGTCCTGATCCACGGCGCCGCGGGTGCCGTCGGCTCGATCGCGGTGCAACTCGCCGTGGAGGCGGGAACCCGCGTGATCGGCACCGGCCGGTCCGCCGACCACGACACCGTCCTGGCTCTGGGCGCGCACACGTTCTTGGACCTCGAGGCCGACTGGGTGAAGGAGGCCGGTGAGGTCGACGTCGTCTTCGACGTCGTCGGCGGTGACATCCTCGACCGCTCGGCCACGCTCGTACGTGCCGGCGGCACGCTCGTCACGATCGCCCAGCCGCCCACCGTCCAGCCCAAGGACGGGCGGGCACTGTTCTTCGTCGTGGAACCCGACCGCGCGCGCCTCGCGGACCTGGCGCAGCGGGTCCGGGACGGACGGCTGGACGTGCGGGTCGGCGCGGTCGTCCCGCTGAAGGAGGCAGTCTCCGCCTTCGCCCCGAAGCTGCGCGTCAGCGGCAGGACGATCATCCGGGTCGCCGAGGACTGACGGCGAGGGTGCCGGGCCGCCACGAGAGCGGCGCGGCGGCACGGCGCAGGCCGCCCGGAGGACTCTACGGGGCGGAGAGACGCCGGCCAGGCAGGGCCCCGGTCGCTGTGGTTGCGGTACGGCGTCGCTGTACCGCAACTCGTCCCAGGGCGGGTCGGCGCTCGCGGTGGCCGCGAAGCCGCTACGAGCACACAGGCCGGGAGCGACCCGGGCTGGAACCGCTGGCACGCGCCCGGGCGACCTGCTCCCGGTCCTCGGCGGCGGCACCGGTGGCCGGGGAGGGCAGCCCGCCCACGCTCCGGGTTCGGGACGGGACGGCGTGCGGTGCGGGTGCAGACAGGCGCGGCGGGGTCCTGCCCTGACCTGCTGCTTCCCGGTCCGAGGGCGCCCCGCACCCGCCCCACGGTGAATGGTGCTGAGGACCGGGTGAAGCGCGCTCGAAGGTCCTGACTGACGTCGGCTGGATTTCCGTCCGGCCCCGAGGCGCGAGATCGTGGAAGTCCGGCCGTGGATCGGCGAGCAGTCGCGGGCCGGTGCGCCTCTCACGTGCTGTGCCCACCTCATGCTCATGCGGCCCCCAGCGCGACAGGTACCGTCGCCGTCGCGCCTTGCCGAAGGAGGCCTGCGATGAATCTCCTGGAGTACCGCGACCGCAGAAGCGTGACACCGCCCCCGCGACTCCCGGGCCGGGCCAGAAACGCACGCAGACTGAGTACTGCTGCGGCCGTGGCGGCGATGCTCCTGGCGGGCTGTGTCACGGCCACCCCCAAGGCGGCATCGCACTCCAGTGGCCTCGGTGTGTCCCTCGCCCCACCCGTCACGTCTTCCCGCCCCGGTTCGACGTTGACTCCGGCCGTCACCCCCGCGGCCGGCGCGTGCACGAACAGCACGAAGCTGTCCGCCTGGTCGAACAAACGGCTGGCCATGCTGACCATCGCGGTCCCCGTGTCGGAGACCTCGGTGTCCGACGCCACCGCCGAGGTGAGCGCGGGTGCGGGCGGTGTACTGCTGTTCGGCAGCAAGGCGCCCTCAGACCTCGGCGCCCGGCTGACCACCCTGAAGTCCCATGTACCCGGACACCTGGGCCTGTTGGTGATGACCGACGAGGAGGGCGGCGGCATCCAGCGCATGTCCAACCTCGTCGGGTCCCTGCCCTGGCCCGCGTACATGGGCGCACACTGGACCCCGGCGCAGATCCAGCAGAACGTCACGAAGGTCGCCACCAGGATGGCGGCCGCCCAGGTCAACATGGACCTCGCGCCGGTGGTGGACGTCGACGGCAGGAACGTGGCACCCAGCAAGACGAATCCCGACGGGTGGCGGTCCTTCAGCGGCAACACCGCGGTGGTCTCCAAGGCCGGCGTCGCCTACATGAACGGGCTGCGCGCCGGAGGCGTGATACCCGTCGTCAAGCACTTCCCGGGCATCGGAGGTTCCACTTACAACTCCGACTTCGGCCCAGCCCGGACCCTCCCCTGGTCCACCCTGCAGAAGGTGGGCATCCCGCCGTTCACGGCGGCCATCAAGGCCGGAGCCCCGGCCATCATGGTCTCCAACAACATCGTGCCGGGCCTGGGCACCAACCCGGCGAGCCTGTCACCCACCGTCATCAGCTATGAGCTGCGCGGCCAGCTGGGATTCAAGGGGCTGGTCGTCACCGATTCGCTCAGCGCCAAGGCGATCTCCGCCGCCGGCTTCAGCGTCCCCGCCGCCGCCGTCCAGGCCCTGCGCTCCGGCGCCGACATGGTCATGTTCGACCTGGGGAGCAACGTCGGCGCCCAGACGTCCTCCATAGCCACGGCGATCACCAACGCGGTGGCCAACGGGCATCTTTCCCGCAGCCGCCTCATCGATGCCGCGGGGCACGTCCTGGCCGTCCGGCACGTGAATCTGTGCTCCTGAGCGCGAGCGGTGTGCTAGAACTCCTGTCCCACCCGACTCCCTCTTGGAAGGCGCCCCTTGACGCCCGGACGCCGGTCCCTGGAACGGGAAGTCCCATCCGCTCGGGAACCGGCTTCTCGAGCCGCTCATTCGGTGCTGGGCAGGAGAGGCACACCGCGCGCCGTAACGCATAACCCGGTAAGTTGACAAGCGATGCATGCTTCTCCGACCTGGCTGGGAGAGCGTCGTCAACAAGATCAAGTCCCGGGTTGGCCCCGCCTTCCGCCTGGCCCAGGCCATCACGGTCTGCAGAACGGCGGAATCGCCGATCCCGCGATGTCGCCTTTTCGATGCGCCGAGTTCAGGCGGTGCGCCAGGAAAGGAGAAACTCATGGGAATGAAGCTCGAAGTCGTCATCGTGTCCGTATCCGACGTGGATCGAGCCAAGCAATTCTATGAGAAGGCGGGATTCCGGCTGGACATCGACGTGTCCGCGGGTGACGACTTCCGGGGCGTGCAGTTCACGCCGCCGGATTCCGAGTGCTCGATCATATTCGGCAAAGGTATGACCGCTGCCGCGCCCGGCTCGCTCGACGGCCTTTACCTCATCGTCTCCGACATCGAAGCGTCCCGCCAGGATCTCGTCGGCCGCGGCATCGAGGTGAGCGAGGTGTTCCATGACGCCGGAGGGCTCTTCTTCCATGGTCACGGCGCCGACGGGATCATTCACGAGGCCGAGGGCAGCGGGCGGCTGGCAGGTCCCCACCCCGAGCGTGCCGACTACGGCTCCTACGCCACCTTCAGTGACCCGGACGGTAACGTCTGGATCCTTCAGGAGGTCAGGCAGCGAGCCCCGGGCCGCTGACACCGCATCAGCCACGCGGTGCCCCGGCCGGCCGTTTGCCGGGGAACGGCCGCCGGCCCGGTGATGCGCGACGGCCCCAGAAGCCGCTGACGACCGGAAGCCGGCGACCGGTCGAGCCACCCCGCCCCTTCGGAGCAGGTCATCATGAGCAGTCAGATTCAGAAGGTCGCGGTCATCACCGGTGCATCTCAAGGCATCGGAGCGGGCCTCGTCGTCGGCTATCGCGAACTCGGCTACGCCGTCGTCGCCACCTCGCGCACCATTGCCGAATCGCAGGACGTGGACGTCCACACCGTCCAGGGCGACATCGCCGATCGTGCCACCGCCGAGCGCGTCATCACGGAAGGCATCGAGAGGTTCGGCCGCATCGACACTCTGGTCAACAACGCCGGGATCTACATCGGGAACGCGTTCACCGACTACACCGAGGAACAGTACGACTCCGTGGTCGCCGTGAACCTGACCGGCTTCTTCCGGATCAGCCAGCTCGCAATCCAACAGATGCTGACCAAGGGTGGTGGTCACATCGTGCAAATCACCACCACTCTCGCCGAATACGCCAACTCCAACGTGCCCTCCGTCCTCGCCTCCATGACCAAGGGCGGCCTGCAGTCCGCCACCAAGGCCCTGGCCATCGAATACGCCACCCGCGGCATCCGTAGCAACGCCGTCGCTCTGGGAACCATCAAGACACCGATGACCGAGGGCTATCACGAGACGCTCGCCAAGCTGCATCCGGTCGGCCGCATGGGCGAGGTGAAAGACGTTGTCGACGCGGTGCTCTATCTCGAGAACGCTCCGTTCGTCACCGGTGAGATTCTCCACGTCGACGGTGGCCAGAGCGCCGGCCACTGAATTGCGGCCGTCTGCTCCCGTCCGACCTGCGGATCGCCGGATCGCTGCGCCGCCGGACCGCCGGACCGCCGGGACCTACACGGAACACCCGGTCCTTGGCGGCGAGAGGGGCGAGCGAGATCGAGGGGCGGCACGTTCAGCGCACCTTGTCAGGGCTTTGAGTGCGGGCCTGTTCGCAGGGCAGCTTCGTCATGCGTCGTCAGGTGTGTGACGACGGTCAGCAGTCATGTCAACGGTTCCCCGGCCACCGGCACGCCGGTCCACGTCGGCCCTCGGTGCGCCCTGGGTGCGTGCTTCGATCGCGTGCAGGACGGCCACCATGTCCTCGGCGCCGTGGCCGAGCGAGACGGTCTCCTGGAACAGGGAGTGGCAGACGTCGAGAAGCGGTGAGGAGAGGCCGTTCTTGCGGGCCGCCTCGGCGATCAGCCGGTTGTTCTTCAGGACGTCCAGCACAGCGGCCTGCACCGCGAAGTCGCGGGCCAGCAGCTTCGGCGTCTTCATCCGGGTGACCGCGCTGGCCATCGGGCCCGCGCCCAGGACATCCATGAACAGGTTCCGGTCCAGGCCCTGGCGCTCGGCGAAATGAAAGGCTTCGGTCAGAGCGGTGACCTGGGCGATCAGGAACAGGTTCACCGACAACTTCATCAGCAGCGCGTTCGGCGCGGGGCCGCACACGAACGTCTCACGGCACAAGGGGCCGAGCAACGGGCGTACTTGCTGCACGGCCTCCTCGTCGCCGGCCAGCATCGCCACCAGATCGCCGTTCTCCGCCGGGACTCGGGAACCTGAGACGGGTGCCTCGACGTAACGGGCGCCCGCCGCGCGGACGTCGGCCTCCAGGCCCTGCGAGTACTCCGGCGAGGTCGTTCCCATGTGGACGACCGTGCTGCCGGCGACGCGCGCGGCGAAGTGGGGAGTGCCGCGGCCCAGGACGGCGTCGATCGCGAGGCCGTCGGCCAGCATGACGATCACCACGTCGGCCTGCGCGAACACCTCCGCGGGGTCAGCCACCACCACCGCGCCCGCCGCACGCAGGGGCTCCGTGCGGGCGGCGGTGCGGTTCCACACCACCAGGCGAGTGCCCGCACGGGCCAGACGGAGAGCCATGGGCTGCCCCATGACCCCGAGACCGATGAAGCCGACGTCCACGAGTGCACCACCCTGCCCACGCGCGGCGGCATGGTCGCCGCGCCCCGACTATGACAGCGGTCATAGTATCGGCCGTCATGACGACGGTCATAGAGTGGGGGCCTGGACGGGAGGCGGGCGATGGCGATGACCGAACGAGGGCCGCGCGAACGGATGGTGTTCAGCGCGGCACAGCTCATCCGGCGCGACGGAGTCGACGCGACGGGCATGCGGGACGTCGCGGCGCATGCCGAAGCGCCCCGCGGCTCGCTTCAGCACTACTTCCCCGGCGGCAAGGAACAACTGGTCAACGAAGCGGTCGCCTGGGCCGGCCGCTACGCGAGCAAGCGCGTCGCGCTCTTCATGGCCGGCATGGCGGAACCGACCCCGGCCGGTCTGTTCGCGGCGATGGTGCGGCAGTGGACCGACGAGTACGAAACGCTCGGCTTCGCCTCCGGCTGCCCCGTCGCCGCGGCCACGGTGGCCTGCGCCGAGTCGACGGAGTCCACACGCCGGTCCGCGGCCGAGGCGTTCGCCGGTTGGGCCGCCCCGATCGCCCAGGCCCTCACGGACATGGACGTCCCAGCGCCGCGCGCCGAGCCGCTCGCCACACTCATGATCAGTGCCCTGGAGGGAGCCATCCTGATGGCCCGCGCGGAAAGGGACGTGCGCCCACTGGTGACCGTGGCGCGAGAACTCGGCCCCATGCTCGACCAAGCGGTACGGGACGGTGAACCGAAACGCGGAGGCCCTCGGGACGGGGCATAGGACCGGCCGTCCGGACCGCAGTCGCCGAGAAGGAGCTACGCCCAGGCCGCCGGAAAGGGTGTGACGTCGCCCGGAGGGACGAACCCGGCCTCGGGATGGCTGCGCCTGTTCGGGCGAACTATGACGGCAAACGCTCATCGGGCCCGGGAAGCCATGGTTTCTTCGAAGAAATCAGGCTCGGAGAAGGGACCAGGAAGTGTATTTGAGGCGTGCCGCAACGGCCTTGTGCGCAGCCGCGCTCACCCTGCTGACAGTTCCGGCCGACGCCCACGCCGCGGCAATCGCCTGCGGCGGTGGTACGTCGACCGGTCGCGTGGCCGTCAACGGCTGCATCAGCGCCCAGCGGGGAACCGTCGGCGCATTTCCCTCGCGCGAGATGACGGCGCACATCAAGCTGCGAAACGCCGGCACACGAGCACTGAACGTCTCCTACGAGGCATTCGCCCGCCCTGATGGCGGCTCCTGGGCCAAAGTGGGCACCGGTCGCGCCTACGTCAAGGCAGGCGAGGAGATCGGTCCTGTCGAGGTGGGGAGCACGACCCGGGTGTGCGCTCCCGTGAGGGTCGAGATCCGGGTCCATGCCCGCGCCGACGGCGCTGCCTGGAGCAACTGGTCCACCGCAGCGACGAAGCAGTGCCAGACCTGACGACCGCTCCTTCGTCCGTGGCCCCGGCCGTGTCCCGGCCGGGGCCACACGTGTGTCCGGGCACAGGATCGCGGGTCATGTGCACGTGCTCTTGAAGCACACATGGCATCGGCGAGGACCGACGACGCGCCCCCTGCCTCCGCCGCCGACCGGGTGGCAACGGGCGGGCGGTTGGGCCACGCCGGTGACGCTCCGCAGGACGGGCCGTGCGGGGCGAGGCATCGTGCAGGGAGAGGCGTCGAGGGACGGGTGACCGTCCTGGCCCGGGCTGAACGGCCTTTGCACAGCCCGGAGTACGAACGCCGTCGTGCGGTGCCGAGCGCCGTATTCCGCTTGTTCCGTCTGTGAGGGAGGCCGTGCGTGCGAGCCGTCACTTCCCGTGCTCCAGCAGCCAGATACGCCGCTCGGGCGGCGTCGTGCACGGCGGCGACGGCCGCCTTGCTGGTGCCGATACTCGGTGACTTCGCGCCCGGCAGTCCGCAGACGCCGTCCGTGACGTCGATGCAGCAGGCGTTCGCCGATTCGGCGGCCGAGTACCGGGTCCCGAAGAGTGTGCTGCTCGGGGTGTCCTACGTGCAGTCCCGGTGGGACACACATGCCGGCGTCCCGAGCGTCAGTGGCGGGTACGGGCCGATGCACCTCACCGACGCGCGCACCGCTCTGGCCCAGGCGCACCGGAACAGTGCACCCCACTCCCAGGCAGGTTCGTCCGCCGCGATATCCGGCGCACCTCTGCCGGAAGGGCCCCCGCCCGAGCAGATGACCACACTGGAACAGGCGGCCCGGCTCGTGGGCATATCGTCGCGCAGGCTCCGCACGGACGCCGCCGAGAACGTACGCGGAGGCGCAGCGTTGCTGGCAGACGCCCAGCGGCAGCTCGGCAGACCGCTCAGCGCCGATCCGGGCGACTGGTGGGGCGCGGTGGCGCGCTTCAGCGGCACGACGAACAGCGTGGCAGCAGCCGAATTCGCCGACGACGTCTTCGCGGTGATCCGAAAGGGCGTCCGACGCACCACGGACACCGGGCAGCAGGTCGCACTCGCGGCCAGTCCCGGCGCCCGGCCGAACGCCTCGCAGGTCCAGGCCGTACGCCCGGCGAAGGCACCTCACACCGACGTCGAATGCCCTGCGACGCTCGCCTGCGACTGGATTCCCTCACCCCATGTGGAGTTCGGCGACGACCGGTACGGCAATCACGACCCGGCCGACCGTCCCAAGGACCAGAAGATCGACTACATCGTCATCCACGATACGGAGGACACCAACCAGGTCATGATCAAGACGGTGCAGGACCCCAGCGAGGCGTCCTGGCACTATACGATCCGCTCCAGCGACGGCAGCGTGATCCAGCACGTCAAGACCAAGGACGTCGCCTGGCAGGCCGGAAACCAGTTCATCAACGCCAGGTCCATCGGCGTCGAGCACGAGGGTTTCCTCGCCCATCCGGACGCCTGGTACACGGAACAGATGTACCGCTCGTCGGCCCGCCTGGTGTCCTACCTCGCCAAGAAGTACGGCATCCCGCTGGACCGCCAGCACATCCTCGGTCACGACAACGTGCCCGGACCGACCGCTTCGACGATCCCGGGCATGCACGAGGATCCGGGACCGTACTGGGACTGGCGGCACTACTTCGATCTCCTCGGCGCGCCACTGCGTGCCACCGCCGGCCCCGACAGTGAACTGGTCACCGTCCTGCCCGACTTCGCCTCGAACAAGCCGGTGTTCACGAACTGCGCCGGACACGACGAACCCTGCCCGGCGCACGGGTCCAGCGCGGTGCGGCTGTACTCCGAGCCGAGCGAGGACGCCCCGCTGGTCCACGACGAGGGGAAGCACCCGGGAGGCGAGGACTCCACCCTCCGTGTCGCCGACATGGGAGCACGGATCTCCACCGGGCAGACGTACGCCGTCGCCGAGCGCCGAAGGGAGTGGACAGCCATCTGGTACTTGGGCCAGAAGGCGTGGTTCAAGAACCCACCCGCACACCCGACGGCCGTCGGTGCCACCGGACGGATGGTGACTCCGAAGCCCGGCCTGGACGACATTCCCGTATACGGTCGCGCCCTCCCGGAGGAGGACGCCTATCCGGCAGACGTACCCGTGCAGTCCGCCTCACCTCTGCCGTACGAACTGTCGGCGGGTCAGCGCTACGCCACCCAAGGGAGCACGACCGGCTCGTACGTCGACAGTGGGTCGGGCTTCGACGACGCACCACATCGGGTGGTCGTGGGCAACGACGTGTACTACGAGATCCAGTTCGGCTACCGGATCGCCTACGTCCGTGCGGACGACGTGGACGTGGTGCGCGCGGACGGCTGATCGCCGGTCGGATCGCGTGGCCGCTCTGCACCGCGTGACGTCGGCGAGGGAGGAGTGGCGGGGGGCGGTGGCGGACCGCCACCGCCCCCCGCCACTCCTCCCCGCGTGTTAGCTCGACGATGCCGTCGAGGCGGCCTGCTTCGCCGCCACCGTGCCCACCGACGGCGTCCGAACCGGGCTGCGACGATTCCTCGACGTCAGGGGCCCGTCCCATGCCCGCACCACATCTCGTGGCAGGCATACGTGACCGTCAGCGCCGACCGGCCATGCCTGGCAGACGTGGGCGATGAGACTCTCACTCGCCCCGACGGAACCCCGAACGTCGTTGCGCTCGGCCCTGCCCACTCCAGTCGGGCTTCCGTCGCCGCCGGTTCCGTTTGCTCCGGTCAGAACCAGTGCAGGCAGTGCGGCGGGCGTTCGGCGCGGAAGAGCGCGTCGGCGAGGGAAGCCGCGCCCGGGCGGTGGGCCCGGATGTGTCCGGCGCGCACGAGCATGCTCGGGGCGGTGCCGCCGAGGTAGATCGAGCCCAGGTCGCTCACGTCCAAGGACAGGTCGGGCTCCCGGTCCGTCGGGACGCACTCTGCTTTGCCGTCCCGGACGGTCAGCAGGTACCGGGCGTGCTCGCCGAGGAACGGGTCGTCGACGTCGAGGACGAGCTCGCCGTCCATGAACCACCCGCGTGCGGTCAGGGCACGCGGGACATCCAGCAGCCGCACCCAGAGCCAGTCGGTGTCGTGGCTCACCTGGCCGGCGCGGAAGTCCGCGAGCTGCCAGCGCAGTGGGTGCTCTGGCGGCACGTGCTTGAACACGACATGGCTGACCAGGTCGTGTCCGAGGAGGAACCTGGCCAGGGCCGTGGCAGTCGCGTCGTCGACGGCGATGGTCTCGTCGACCGTCAGGGTGTCGGGCTCGCCGATGGAGTAGCTGGCGTACCCGTCCGGGACGCCGTCGGCGTCCCGGTGGACGGCGACGTAGCGCGGCGCCGGAGAGACCGGGGGCTGACCCGCTCCCGAGGTCCACCAGCGGTGCGGCCGGGACAGTGCGCCGGGCTGCGCGCGGCGGTACCGGTCGTAGATCTCCTCCAGGACCTCGCCGCACTCGGCACGCCGCAGCAGCTCGACCAAGCCGGTCGCTGGGGCATCGGCCGTTCCGCGGGCCCGAGGGAGGGCGAGTGCGCCCCGGTGGCGCTGCACCGTCAGCCGTCCCGTGTACGTCGCCGGTCCGTACCCGAACCTGCGGTAGATCAGGGCCTCGGAGGCCAGCAGTACGGAGAGGAACTCCCCTCGGGCCCGCAGCTCGGCGAGCTGATGTCGCATCATCGCGCTGAGCACACCCTGGCGCCGATGCGAGGGCAGGACGCCGACGGCGGTCACCCCGGCGGCCGGGACGAGGATCTCACCGGGGAGGGTGAGCTCGAAGGAGTACGCGCCGGCGGTGCCGACGGGCCGCCCGTCCGCCGTGACGGCGAACAGATTCCGGTCCATCTCCAGCGCCGACCACCACACCCCGCCGCCCTCGGCCGGACTTTCCGGGAAGCGCCCGAACGCAGCGTGGAGTGTGTCGACGAAGACGTCGAGGTCCTGATCGGTCGTGGGACGTATCTCCATCGCTGCTGCTGCCTCCCCGGGATACCAGCACCACGACTCGTGGTGTCTCGCCACTCTGCAGCGTCGACAGGTGGCCCGGTCAAGCGAATTACGGTCGAGCCGTCGCGGCTGGACACAGCGCCGCCCGGTTCCGCACACCCCGGCCCGGAGGGCGAGTCGTGTTCTACGGTCTCGGTGGCGGTGATCCCCTGAAACCTCATGGCACGCAAACAGAGGGCGGGGCATGTGGCCGAACCCGGCCAGGCAAAGGATGCTGGTGACGTAGCCCTGGCGCTGCCCGGGTCAGTCGAGGCCGGCCCCGAGTCGCCGCGCGAGATCGGTCAGATCTGCCACCCGCAGCACCCGTCCGCCGAACCCCGGCAGGGGCACATGCAAGGACTCGGTCCACCGGGCGGGGATCGCTTCCCATCCGTAGTAGGCGCCCGCGAGACCTCCGGTGACCGCGGCGACGGTGTCGGTGTCACCGCCGACGTCGATCGCCGCCCGAAGGGCATCCTCGAAGCTGGTCGTACTGCGCAGAGCCCAGACCGCCGTCCCCAAACAGGGCCAGACCGCGCCGTTGAACTCGGTCGCCTGGGCGGGGTGCCAGTCAGTAGCCAGGACCGCTGCGTATCGTCGGCGGTGGCCTGGATCGACGAGGTCCAGAACGTCAGGAAGGGCGCGGAGGGGATCGACGCCGGTCAGGCTGAGGCGAATGAGTTCGTGGAATATGGCGGTGCCTTCCCAGGCAGCGCGATCGCCGTGAGTAAGGGCGGCAATGCGTCGCGCGGCATCCATCGTGGCCGACTGTCCGGCCCGCGCAAAGTAGACCGCGGATGTCGACGCCCGCATCAACGAGCCGTTGCCGGCTGCTCGTTGGTTGACCTGGAAGTGAATCGCGGCGGCGAGATCCCAGGGCATGCCGTTGGTCAGTACGTCCTCGGTCTGCAGGCCGATGTCTTTGGGCTCGGCCGCCGCCCACTGCTGGAAGCGAGCGAAGATGTCGGGCAGGTCCGGTCCGCCCTGCTGCAGCAGCGACTCGGCGACAAGAACGGCCATCTGCGTGTCGTCCGTGGCCTCGCCCGGGTCCCAACCGCCGCCTCCGCACATCTCGCCACCGCTCCCTGGCGCAGGGAATCGGACGGAGAACGCACCCGGCGGGCCGAACTCGAAGGGAGCCCCCAGAGCGTCGCCCACGGCTGACCCGACGACTGTCGCGACGGCTCGCTCCATATGTTCCATCGGCGCAGGCTATCCGCCTCATGCGAAAGTACACCCGCCATTTCAGGGTCCGCGGTCAAGGCGTGTGCCGCGGCCAGCCTGGACGAGACAGGACAGGGAGCCGCTGGAGAACGGCCAGTGCCGTTTTGCGTCCCGGTGTCTGTGCGGGCCACCGGCGCAGCCATGCCATGCCATGTGTTGGCGGAGGCGCCCCGCTCCGGCTTGCGATGGTGCCCGCTCCAGGTCACGTCGAGTCGACGTGACCTGAGGCGGCGCTTCTGACGGGTTGTTACTTCAGTGTCACGGGGCTCCGCCGGACACGACGCGCGCGGTCGTGTCCGTACCGGGGAAGTAGCGGTTCTGGCCCTTTTTCCTTACATGATTCCTCCCCTGTGGTGTGCGAGGAGAGTGCAGGGTAGACGACCTCGACCTGTTCGGCAGATCGATCGTTCAGCCGGTGTGTGGCCGCGAACGCCGGTGCAAGTGGGCCGCTTTGGTTGTGAGGTAGCGCTGTTCGGGGGTGTTGGTGGTGAGGGCGGCTGCCAGACGGTACTGAGTCACTGCCGACGTCGGCTCTCCCGCCATTTCCAGCAGGTGTGCTCGTACCGCGTGCACCCGATGATGGTCGGTGAGCGGCCCGCGGTCGTCGGCGTCGAGCCGGTCGAGCAGTGCCAGGGCGGCGCTCGGGCCGTCGACCATGGCGAGGGCGACCGCGCGGTTGAGAGTGACGAGCGGGCTGCCTGCCACACGTTCGAGCAACTCGTAGAGGCCGTGGATCTGAGGCCAGTCGGTGTCCTGAGCGCGAGCCGCTCGGTCGTGGACGGCTGCGATGGCGGCCTGCAGCCGGTACTCGCCGGGCCGTCCCTCGTTGGCGAACGAACCGATGAGCAGCGCGGACCCCTCCCTGATCAGGCGGCGGTCCCAGCGCGTGCGGTCCTGTTCGGCCAAGGGGACCAGTTCGCCGTGCGGTCCGGTGCGTGCCGGCCGGCGCGCCTCGGTCAGGAGCATCAGGGCCAGCAGCCCGGCCACCTCACCTTCGGCCGGCAGGATCCGGTGCGCCTGCCGGGCCAGCCGGATTGCCTCACCGGACAGGTCCGCTCGGTGCAGCATCGGGCCCTTGGAGGCGGTGTAGCCCTCGTTGAACAGGAGGTACAGCACGTGCAGTACGGAGCGGAGCCGGCCGGGCCAGTCCGGCTCACCCGGCGCGGGCACCGCGAACTGCACCGACGACGCCTTCAAGCGCTGCTTGGCCCGGCTGATGCGCTGGGCCATCGTCGCCTCGGGCACCAGGTAGGCGGCTGCGATCTGCGCGGTCGTCAGGCCGCCGACGGCCCGCAGTGTCAGGGCGATCGCCGAGGCGGGTGTGAGCGTGGGGTGGCAGCACATGAACAGCAGCGCGAGGCTGTCGTCGGCAGTCGGGGCTTCGGGCTGGGCCGGCTCCCGTGCCACACGTTGCTCGCGCCGTCGTCGTGCTGTGTCGCTGCGCATCTGGTCGGTGTAGCGGCGCGTGGCGGTCCGCAGCAGCCAGCCGCGCGGATTCTCCGGCACCCCGTGTGCGGGCCAGTGGCGGGCGGCTGCGATCAGGGCTTCCTGGACCGCGTCCTCACATGCGTCGAAGTCGCCATGCCGTCGCGCGAGCAGGCCGAGGACCTGCGGCGTCAGCGAGCGCAGCAGGTCCTCGACATCCGGGCGGTCGGTCACAGGTCGAACGCGGTGTCGTTCATCACCTGGCGCACCTCGACCGGCTGTTGGGTCGCAACCCCACCGGGCCCGGGCACGGCCGAGATCCTGGCTGCGATCTCCAGGGCGCGGGCCTCGGAGACCACGTCGATGACATTGAACCCGGCCAGAACCTCCTTGGACTCCGGGAACGGCCCGTCGGTCACCACCGAAACCGCGGTCCCGTCCGAGCGCACGATCCTGGCGAGACGCGGGTCGGCCAGCCCGGTGAACTGCACCATCTCACCGCTCGCGACGAGTTCTTCGGTCAACGCCTCGTAGTAGTTGAAGTGGGCCGTGATGTCGTCGGGAGCCCATTCGTCCATGGGCTGCTCGAACACTCCACCGTCGTGGTTGACCAACAACAGGAACTTCGGCACGTGAACTCCTTGATCTTCGGCGCGCCCAGTGTGGCGCACTCGCCCCATGAACGGAGCCGTCGAGGGGTTCTCTACATCGCCTGGGAGGGAAAGGAGCAGGTTCACCATGAAGGAAGAACGAGGGGAGTCGAGCCAGGCTCTCGACCGCTCCCCGCAGCGAGGTCGGTGCCTCACGGTCAGCCGCGAGGAACTGCCCGCCCGAGTTCCAGCGTTCGGATTCCGTGTCACCCGCTGACTGTTCGGCCGTCTTGGGACACGGTGAAGTAGTTGTTGCCGGAGAAGGCGAGCTTGAACACCATGCCGTACTGGTCGCGCAGGTTCGTGACGCTGGTGGAGGCCGGCTCACGCAGGCAGCGCTGGACAGGCGGATCGCCAGGGGAACATGCCGGGAGTTCCTCGATCCGCTGACGTTTCCCGTCCTGGCGGACCTGGTCCCAGTCGAGCGTGATCGTGGGCGCGCTGAACAGTTCGTTCGGCTCACCGGTGCCTGGGCCCTGCGGGTCGCCCGTCTTGCCCCGGTAGTAGTCGACGACCTTGGTCGCGTAGAAGAAGTCGTGTCCGAAGGGAATTCGGGAGCCGCGGTGATCACCCGCGGTGAGGATGCTGTCGATCGTGTCGGCCGCATGGTCCGGGTCGGCGCCGAAGTAGGCGTTGACGTACATCGTGCAGTGGATCTTGTACTGGTCGTCCCCGTCCACGGAGAACCACTCTCGCGCCTGCCCGCCCACGCACGAGTCGTCGACGGTGACCAGGCCGAGCGAGAGCGCGGTGTGGGCATCCCAGTAGGTGATGGTTTCCCGGATCTCCTGCTCCGCCTGCTTGCGGGCCTGCGCCGCCTCGGCGCTGCCGGCGAGTTCGCGAACCGTCTTCGGACTGGTGGCGCCATCCTGCGAACAGGCGGAGACGGCCAGCAACGCCGCGCTGCACACCACGCCCAGAATGGCTCTGGTACGACGTCGATGCCCCACCACAGTCGCCCCTTCCCGCGTCTGTGACCACTGTGGACGGCGGGGGTGAGAAGCCGCATGAGTATGCGTACTCAGCTGTCACCGTGCCTCATCGGGACGCTCTCCAGTCGCCGGGGGCCGTGGGGTCCGGAGACCCTCAACGGCCGAGGCCACGGCGGTTGGAGGTCGCGCCCGGCCTTGGGGACCATTCGGGAAGGAGGTCATTGGCTGTCCGGCCTGAAGCCACGAGAACGCTCGGCGCCGGTTTGCCTCATCAGCACGGCTTGATCTGCTGGTTCAGGGCCGTGACGACAACCTCTGCGGCACGAGCGATGAGCCTGTCGTCGTAGTCGGCATCTTGAGCGTCTCGGCTGGAGAGGACGACGATGATGACGGGGGCTGCGTGGGGCGGCCAGGCGAGGGCGATGTCGTTGCGGGTTCCATGGCTTGCCGAGCCGGTCTTGTCGCCGATCGACCAGGTGCCCGGGACTCCTGCTCGAATGAGGTTGTCACCTGTGGTGTTGCGCTTGAGCCAGTCGATGAGCAGTGCTCGCTCGGCGGCGTCGAGGGTGTCGCCGAGGCCGAATTCGCGTAGATCGGCGGCGAGGGCACGTGGGGTGGACGTGTCGCGTCGGTCGCCGGGCGTGGCTTCGTTGAGAGCGGGTTCGTAGCGGTCGGCCTGGGTGGTGTCGTCCCCCAGCGCTGCCAGGGCGTTCTGGAAGCCCTTCGGTCCGTTGAGCTCGTCGAACAGCAGGTTTCCGGCGGTGTTGTCGCTGTACCGGACCGCGGCGTCGCACAGAGCCCGCAGGCTCATGCCGGTGTCCACATGCTGTTCCGTGATGGGCGAGTGGTCGACCAGGTCGTCCTGGGCGTAGTGCACGATCCGTGCGAGGTCTTCCAGGCGGTTCTGGTCCAGTACTGCGGCGGCTGCCAGCGCCTTGTAGGTGGAGGCGTAGGCGAACCTCTCGTCCGCGCGATGGGCGACGATCGTGCTGGTACCGGTGTCTACCGCGAAGACCCCGAGCCGCGCGTCGAACTCCCGCTCAAGGGCGGTGAAGGCCTGATGCGCTGCCGTGTGAGCCCTCCCTGCGACCGCGTTGGCGACGGGTGCGCCGCCACCGATGATCGGGGTGACGGCGAGGCCGGCCAACGCGGTCAGGGAGGAACGGCGCGTGATGGGCATCGAAGGTCCTGTCCGGTGGGGTTGTTGCCTATTGGCCGAGGCTATCTGCCGCAATCGACTGCCGCGGGCACGGCGCCACGGGTCGCAGAATGATCGGATCGCGGTCTCGTAGAGGACGACGAGCTCTTTCATCCAGCCCTCAACAGGCAGTGTCAGTGCCCTGTGCGACAGTCGGTGCCTGAACAGAGGGCGAGGGCTGGGAGATAGAGGTGCGCGTACTGCCTGAGGTTGCTGAGCGTGATGAGTTCGCTGCCTTGGTCATCAGGACCGACTACAGCGACTGTGCAGCGTGGCAGGCGGTGGTGAGGGACCTGATGCGGCCATGGGGTGTGAGAGGCGAGTTCCAGGCGCAGGTTCACCTCGTCGATGACATGGTCCGGAGCTACGATCACCGGCCTGACACCGACCTGAGGAGGCGGGCGAATTGACCGCCGTGGTACTCGTTCACGGCCTGTATCACTGTCCCGAGCACTTCGCCGTGGTGGCGGAACGCTTGCGGACCGCAGGAACCGAGGTTGTCGTTCCCGAGCTCCACCGGGGCTCGTTGCCCGCCGACACAGCGGCGGTGCAGGCTGCCATCGACTCCCTGGGGGAGCCTCCGGTTGTGCTCGGTCACTCCTACGGCGGGTCAGTGATCACCGGGGTGCGCGGAGCCGGACACCTGGTCTACCTGGCGGCCTTCGTGCCGGATGCCGGCGAGAGCGCGGCGAGTCTGGGTGGGGCGTCCCCGCAGCTCCAGGACGCGATCAGCCGGAAGCCCAACGGTTCGACCAGCCTGTACCCCGACCGGGCTGTCGACACCCTCTACAGTGGCTGCCCCGGACCTCTCGCCGCCTGGGCGGTTGGGCTGCTCCGTCCGCAGGCCCCCGGTTGCGGACGAGGAGTCCCGGAGCACCACAGCTGGAAGCGAACTCCCTCCACCTACGTCGTCTGCGCACAGGACCGGGCCATCGACCCGGACCTGCAACGGAAGATGGCCTCGCGCTGCACCAACGTGTGCGAGTGGCAGACAGGCCACTCCCCGTTCGTAGGACAGCCCGATCTTGTCGTTGAACTCCTGCAGGAACTGCTTGTCACCACCAACCCGCGCAGGCGAGATGAAGAGGTCAGGTGAGGATCATCCGATGCCAGGTGCCGTTGCGCTGCCACCTGCGGAACAAGTCGTAGCCCCGGCCCCACGGCCCGTACTCGACGGATACGTCCCGCCACGGCACACCTGTCCGGACCCGGAAGCGTATGCCGTCGATCAACTGCCGTCGAGGCCAGACGGGAGGCCGCCCCGCCTTCGTCTCCTTCGAACAACAATGGTTCCAGTGCCGCCCATTGCCCGTCCGTGAGATCTCCCCGCCCCATGAGATGAGATCATTCGTCCTTCAAGATCCACTTTCGATACACGGCCTGGGTGCCGGGTGGCGCTGATCTTGGCAATGGGGAAGAGCTTCGAACTCCGGCCGGGCCGTGCCCGGTTGACGTGGGGGCCTCGCGTTGCCGGCTTTATGCCCTTGGTTCCGTCGAGCCGACGGGGCCGGCCGGTGCGCTGTCCGTCGCGGCGATGTGCGGGCCGCTCCGACTCGGGGCTTCGGCGTGGCACTGACCGTGATTCAGCGTGTCGATGTACGGGCTGTCCCAGGTGTGCTGGACTTCTGTGCACGACGAGCGAGGGGTGTCGGAAGTGATTCGTAAGCTGCAGGCGGTCGCACTGGACTGCGCCGATCCAGTACGGCTCGCGGAGTTCTACGCGAGCCTGCTGGGCGGCCGGGTGGTTGTGGACCCGAAGGATGCCGACTGGGTCGAGGTGCACGGGTTCGAGGGGACGCCGTTGGCCTGCCAGCGGGTCGATGGATACAGGCCGCCCGAATGGCCCGGCCAGCAGTACCCGCAGCAAATCCATCTGGACTTCGACGTGGACGACCTCGACGGGGAGGAAGAGCGGGCCCTCGCCCTCGGAGCGACCGTGCTCGAGCGGACGGACCAGCTCCGCCCGGAGGCGAACTGGCGGGTCTACGCCGATCCGGCCGGTCATCCGTTCTGCCTGTGCCTCCACTGAGTGCGCCGAACTCATCACGGCCCGGGATGGCGAGCAGGCCGGCGGTGAGCACGATGAGGCGCCGTCGAGGCCGGACAGCATGCGCGTCGTGTAGGCCTGGCGCGGTCGGAGAGGCTCAAGTGGCACGTGCCTATGCGCGGAAGGTGCGCCGATACGTGTCCGGGGGGACGCCCACGGTGCGGTTGAAGTGGCGGCGCAGGGTCGTGGCGGTGCCCATGCCGGTGGCTTCCGCGATGGTGTCGACGCTGTCGTCACTGATCTCCAGCAGTTCCTGGGCGCGGCGGAGCCGCTGGGTCAGCAGCCACTGGAGCGGAGTGGTGCCGGTGGCCGACTTGAAGTGGCGGCCCAGATGGCGGGAGCTCATTCGCGCCTGGCGGGCGAGGTCCTCGACGGTCAGGGGCTGGTCCAGGCGGGCCAGGATCCAGGGGAAGAGTTCGGCGAGCGGGTGGTGCGCGGGAGAGGGCACCGGGGTGGTGACGTACTGGGACTGGCCGCCGTCCCGGTGCGGCGGGACGACCAGGCGCCGGGCCACGGCGTTGGCCACGGACGAGCCGTGGTCGAGACGGACGATGTGCAGGCACAGATCCATGGCGGCTGCCTTGCCCGCCGAGGTGAGGACGCGGCCGTTGTCCAGGTACAGGACGTCGGGGTCGACGTCCACCTTCGGGTAGCGGGCCGCCAGTTCCCGTGTGTGTGCCCAGTGCGTCGTGGCGCGCTTCCCGTCGAGCAGACCGGCGGCCGCGAGTACGAACGCGCCCGTGCACAACGAGGCCACACGGGCGCCGGCTTCATGGGCTTCCCGTACGGCGTCGACCAGTTCGGTGGGCGGGTCGACGTCGATGTCGGACCAGCCCGGGACGATGACGGTGTCGGCGTGCCGCAGGCGGTCCAGCCCGTGGTCCGGTGAGAGGCGGAAGTTGCCGATCCGTACGCCCTCGGGCCCGCACACGGCGACCTCGTACCAAGGCACCTTCACGGCGTCCGCGGGCGGGCCGAAGACCTCGTAGGCGAGGGACAGTTCGAAGTGGAGCATTCCGTCGGTGACGGCGATCGCGACAGTGGCCATGTCCGGAATTGTATGGCGTAGGTCGTTCCGGACACTGGTTTCCGGGTTTCCGGCTGGCCAGGATGAGTGCAGTTGATCGTCCGGGAGCGAGGAGACGGGTCATGGGATCGGTGCAGAAGGTCGCGGTGTTCGGTGCGTACGGGCACACCGGGCGGTTCGTCGTGGCGGAGCTGCGTGAGCGCGGGTTCGTCCCGGTCCTGTCCGGCCGCGACACCGCCAAGCTGGAGAAGTACGCCGCGGAGACCGGTCTGGAGGCGCGACCGGCGTCCGTCGACGACCCGGACTCGCTCGATCGCGCGCTCGCGGGCACGGACGCCGTCGTCAACGGCGCCGGCCCCTTCGCCTCGACCGCCGGCCCGGTGATCGAGGCGGCCCTGCGCGCCTCGATCCCGTACATCGACGTCGCCGCCGAGGTCGAGGCCAACCGCGATACGTTCGCCGATTTCGCCGACCGCGCCCGCGCCGCACAGGCGGTGATCGTCCCCGCCATGGCCTTCTACGGCGGTCTCGGTGACCTGCTCGTCACCGCCGCCATGGGGGACTGGACCACGGCCGACGAGGCGCATGTCGCCTTCGGGCTGAACAGCTGGCACCCCACCGCCGGGACGCGTGCCTCGGGCGCCGTGTCCCATGAGCGGCGCGACGGTCGGCGCGTGCGCTACTCGAAAGGCCGGCTGGAGTACCGCGACGACGCCCAGCCCACCCTGGAGTGGCCCTTCCCCGAACCGATGGGCTCGCGTCCGGTCATCGGCGAGTTCACGATGGCCGAAGTCATCACCGTGCCCAGCCACTTGGACATCGCCGAGGTGTGCACCTACATGACGACCGAGGCCGCCCGTGACCTGTCGAACCCCGACACCCCGGCACCGACTCCGGTCGACGCGAGCGGCCGGTCCGAGCAGACGTTCCTCGTCGACGCGGTCGTACGCGCCGGCGGCGTCGAACGCCGCGCCGTGGCCACGGGTCAGGACATCTATGCGGTCACCGCACCGCTCGTCGGCGAAGCCGTCGACCGAGTCCTCAGCGGCCGGACCCGGGCAGTCGGGGTCGCGTCCGCGGGCGAGATCTTCGACGCCGTCGACTTCCTCAAGGCGCTGGCCCCTCACATCAGCGTGGAACTGCCGGCATAGCGGGCAGCCGACGGCATCCCGTCCCGCCCCTGGATCACCCCCCCGTGTCCGAGGCGCCCTCCTTCTCCCCTTCAGACCCACCCCCGCCAGGGGACTCGCGACCTCACGGAGGGGCTCGGGCAGGCGGCAGGACGGGTGCAGGCGCCGACAGAGCGATTAGTATCGAATGATACCGTCGTGATCGAGACCTTGAGGGGAGTCGTCGCGATGGGTTCGGTCTGTCGCCCTTCCCCTCGCGCGGCGTGAGCGGACAGGAGTGACCATGAAAATCGCAGTTGCCGGTGGTACAGGGGTGGCCGGACGAGCGGTGGTGGAGGAACTGCGGGCTCGCGGACATGTACCCGTAGTGCTGTCGCGCGGACACGGTGTGGATCTGGTGAGCGGGTCGGGGCTGTATGCCGCGCTGACCGGGGTCGAGGCGGTGATCGACGTCAGCAATGTGACCACGAATCGCAAGTCGGTGGCCGTCGGCTTCTTCGACAAGGCGGGACGGAATCTCCTCGGGGCGGCCGAACGCGCCGGGGTTCGGCACCTCGTGACGCCGTCGATCGTCGGGGTCGACCGGGTCGGGCACCCGTACTACACGGGCAAGTTGCGGCAGGAGGAGATCATCCAGGGTGGGGTGGTGCCGTGGACCATCTTGCGGGCGACGCAGTTCTACGAGTTCGTGGGGCAGGCGCTGAGTGGTGTCCCCGGGCCGATCGCGCTCGTGCCGACGGCAGTGGTCCAGCCCATCGCCGTCCGGGAGGTGGCCGAAGCCCTCGTCGATCTTGCCCTCGGATCGCCGAGGGGGATGGCCCCTGAGCTCGCGGGTCCGCAGGTCGAGTCGCTGGTCGACCTGGCCCGGCGCCTCATCGCCGCGGGCGGCGCGCGCCGACGCCCGGTGGTGCCCCTGTACCTCCCCGGCGCGATGAGAAAGGGAGGCCTGCTGCCGACCGGCCCCGGGCCCCGCGGCACCCAGACATTCGCCGACTGGCTCAAGGAGGAGAGCCCGGCGACGCCGTGATGACGAAGTCCCGTCCCGTGAGCCCGGCGACGTTCTCTTGACGAAGTCCGGTGCCGCGAAACGGACGGACGAGGAGGCCGGTCTGAGCCCAGCAGGCCCACGAAGGGCAGTGGTCGGAGCGTGGCCGTCGCCACCAGATACGACGTGCTCACCGTCCGCTGTCAGGCGGTTGTGCCGGTCGCAGCGCTCGGCGAGTGGCTGTGGCCAACGGGGCGTCGGCACGCTGACGTCTGCCCGAATGCCCTGCCGCACCGGCCGGCCGGGCAGTAGAGTCCCCATGTGCGTTGATCTTCCGGGCGGCCGTCGTACGCAGCCGCAGACAGTGCAGGGCGCCTCTCACGCAAGGGGCCGCCCCAACAGGCATCCCGGTCGTCACCGCAGCGGAGAACCACACCATGACTGCTCAGCAGCCTCCCACCTACGACGCGCTCGTCGAACTCGCCACCGCTGATTCATCCGTCGTCGGGCTCGTCCTCAAAGGATCCCGAGCCCACGACGGCATGATCACCCGACACTCCGACCACGATCTGTACGTAGTCGTCGCCGACGACGCGCCGACCGACCTCGCCCGATTCGCGGGCCACCGCACCGCCGAGCTGGATCTCGTCGTCGTCTCTCTCACCGAGTTCCGTGCGGCCGGGATGCCAGGCTTCGAGCGCTACGCCCTCGCCCATGCCCGGATCGTGCTCGACCGGCTCGACGGTGGCATCGCCCGGATCCTTGCCGACAAGGCACGTCTGGGTGCCGACGAGGCGTTCAAGGACGCCCGTGACCGCCTCGACGCCTACGCCAACTCGCTCTACCGCTCAGTCAAGAACCACCGGGACGGACAGGCTCTCGCCGCGCGCCTCGACGCCGCCGACAGCATTCGGTTCCTGCTCGAACTGCTCTTCGCCCTCGACCGTCGCCCCCGCCCCTACAACAAATACCTGGAGTGGGAGCTCGCCCGACACCCGCTTCCGGGCTGGGACACCGACGTGTTGCTCCGCGCCCTGGACCGCATCTCGGCAACAGGCGACGTATCCATGCAGCGGTCCCTGTTCACCCTTGTCGAAGTGGCGGTCCGAGAGGCCGGACATGGTGAGGTACTGGACGCATGGGGCGAGGACCTGGACCTCATGCGACCGCAATAGGGAGACACGGACTCCCTGGTTGGAGCCGGCGTGGCGCACCCGCGCCGCGCACCTGTGCGGTCGCCCTTCCAAGTCGCGAAGATCGAGACCATGCGCAACGCTGATCGGCCAACCGCTCCTCGCCCGGGGCGCGGTGATGCCGAGAGGACAGGGAGATCCTGTGGTGGGGGAATGGTCCACGTGGTGTGGCAAGTGGCTGGGCTCGGCGCCCGTCGAGACGCTCTTCGAACGCGCCCACCTGTCCACGGTCGTGGGACTGCGACTGGCGGACGGCCGCGAAGTCGTCGTCAAGGCAAGGCCGTTCGAGCACCGACTGGCCGGGTGCCTGGAGGTGCAACGCCGCATGCACCAGGCCGGCTTCCCGTGCCCGGAGCCGCTGGTCGGGCCGGAGCCTCTTGACGGCCGGGGGCCGTTGAGGGGCCTGGTCGTCACGGCCGAGGCACTGGTCCCGGACGGCACCGTGCTGCCGCCGCGTCCGGACGCGCCCGAACTGTTCGCGGCGGCGCTGGCCCGGCTGGTGACGGCGGCGCCGTCAGCCGCGGACGTACCGTCGCTGGCCCCCTCGCCACCGTGGAACGGTTGGGACCATGCCGATCCACGCCCCTGGCCGTGGCCGGACGACATGGACGTGGACCTCAACGACCGCCCCGGACCCGGCCGGCTGGACGAGACGGCGCGCCGTGTGCGCAATCGGCTGCGGCGTGCCGCCCTGCCCGAGGTGGTCGGCCACGGCGACTTCGAGTCCCAGAACATCCGCTGGAACGGCGACACAGTGCACGTGGTCCACGACTGGGACAGCGCGGTCGCACGGCCCGAGGCGGCCCTGGCCGGGCTGGCAGCCGCGGTCTTCCCCGCGGGCGGGCCCGAAGACCGGCCCGCGACCGTCGCCGAGACCGAGCGGTTCCTGGCCGGATACGCCCGGGCCCGCGGCCGGCACTGGACGCGTGAGGAGTCCGAGGTGGCCTGGGCCGCGGGGCTGTGGGTGCTGGCCTTCAACGCCAAGAAGGCCTCGATCGCCCAGCCGGACGGCGGTGCAGCCGCTCGGCTGGCCGAGGAAGCAGCCGAGCGGCTGCGCCGGGCCGACGCCTGAAAGGTGTGGGCCGGGGTGCGCCCGGCAGCGATGTCCAGCTGGGGTGCCATCGCTCGCCACGGTCGGCGCCGGCCGTGGCGGACCGCCGGACAAGGAGCGGGCCAGGCCTCCTCGAGCGGGGACGCCCCACGTGTTCAGCTCAGGCTTTCGGGGACCGTTCAGCGTGTGGCGAGGAGTTCCAGTGAGTCGATGACGCGGTTGGAGAAGCCCCACTCGTTGTCGTACCAGGCGACGACCTTGACGTGTCGGCCGTCGACTCGGGTGAGGGCCGCGTCGAAGATCGACGAGGCGGGGTTGCCGACGATGTCGGACGACACGAGGGCGTCCTCGGAGTACTCGAGGACGCCGGCCAGCGGGCCCTGCGCGGCGGTGCGGTAGGCGGCCAGCACGTCGTCGCGGGTCACCTCGCGGGCGACGGTGGTGTTGAGCTCCACGATCGAGCCGACCGGCACCGGCACACGGATGGAGTCGCCCGACAGCTTGCCGTCCAGGCCAGGCAGCACGAGGCCGATCGCCTTGGCGGCGCCCGTCGTGGTCGGCACGATGTTGACGGCGGCGGCGCGGGCGCGGCGGGCGTCGCGGTGCGGGCCGTCCTGCAGGTTCTGCTCCTGCGTGTAGGCGTGCACCGTGGTCATGAAGCCGTGCTCGATGCCCGCGAGGTCGTCGAGCACCGCGGCCAGCGGCGCGAGCGCGTTGGTCGTGCAGGAGGCGTTCGAGACGATCGTGTGCACGGCCGGGTCGTACGCGTCCGTGTTGACTCCGTACGCGAGCGTGACGTCGGCGCCGTCCGACGGGGCACTGACGAGCACCTTGGCCGCTCCCGCGTCCAGGTGGGCGCGGGCCGCCTTGGCCGACGTGAAGCGGCCGGTCGCCTCCAGCACGATGTCGACGCCGAGCTCGGCCCACGGCAGCTGGGCCGGATCCCGCTCGGCGAGCACCGTGATGCGCCGACCGTCCACGACCAGGGCGTCGCCGTCGACGGTCACCGGACGGCCGAGCCGTCCGGCGGTGGAGTCGTAGGCGAGGAGCCGGGCGAGGGTGGCGGGCTCGGTGAGGTCGTTGACGGCGACGATCTCCAGGTCGCTGTCGCGTTCCAGCAGGGCGCGCAGCACGTTGCGTCCGATGCGGCCGAATCCGTTGATGGCGATGCGAGTCATGTGTGGTGTCCCTTCGGTTCTCCATCAGCCTCGCGTGCGCGATCCGTCCGTGGCCGTGGCGAGAGCGCCATGGTTCGAAAGGATCGCGCCAAGCGTCAGGCGCCGGGGCTACTCGCCTCGGGTGAAGGTGCGCCGGTACTCGCTCGGTGTGGTGCCGAGGATGCGCTGGAAGTGCATCCGCAGATTCGCGCCGGTGCCCAGACCGACGTCGTTGGCGATCTGCTCGACGCTGCGTTTCGAACGCTCGAGCAGTTCGCGGGCCAGGTCGATGCGGGCGCGCATGACCCACTGCATCGGCGTGTACCCGGTGTCTTCGGCGAAGCGGCGGGAGAACGTGCGCGGTGAGACCGCCGCGTGCTGGGCGAGAGATTCGAGGCTGAGTGGTTCGTCGAGCCGGTGCAGAGCCCATTCCCGGGTGGCGGCGAACCGCTCACCGAGCGGCTCGGGCACGCTGCGCGGCACGTACTGAGCTTGGCCGCCGCTGCGGTAGGGGGCCGCGACCAGGCGCCGGGCCGCGTGGTTCGAGGCGGCCACCCCGAGGTCGCCGCGCAGGATGTGCAGACACAGGTCGATGCCCGAGGCGGCGCCGGCGGACGTCAGCACACTGCCCTCGTCGACGAACAGGACGTTCTCGTCGATCCGGATCAGCGGATGCTTCTCGGCGAGCGCGTGCGTGTAGTGCCAGTGCGTCGTGGCGCGCTTGCCGTCGAGCAGGCCTGTCGCTGCGAGCGCGAAGGCGCCGGTCGAGATGGCGGCAAGCCGTGCTCCTCGCTCGTGCGCGGAGACGAGCGCATCGACGACGTCCTGTGGCGGGTCGTCGCGGTCCGGGAACCGATAGCCGGGGATGAAGACGATGTCGGCCCACGCCAGCGCGTCGAGACCGTGGGCGACGTGGTAGGCCAGGCCGTCGCCGCCGGTCACCAGGCCGGGTGCCGCACCGCACACCCGCACCTCGTACGGCATGCTCGCCCGGGTCGTGAACACCTGAGCGGGGATGCCGACATCAAGCGGCTTCGCACCCGCGAGAACAAGAACGGCGACGCGACGCAGGCGGGAGGAGGACACGGGGGACAGGGTACGAGGTCGCGCATCGGATGCCTGCGGACCATGCCCGGGCACACGAGTTCCGTGCCCCCTGATCCGCTACCGCCAAGTCGTCTGCCGAGGTGAGCCGGCAGGCCTTCGCGGGAAACGGCGGTCGTCGAAAGGCTTCAAGGTGGTCGTGGACATCGATCTGAACGGCACCTTCCATGTGGTGCGCGCCGCGTTCGCGCACCTGGCTCCCGGCGCCTCGGCCCTCTCCTGACGTCGCAGGAGCCCTCCGCTGGAGAAGGAGGTGCTGCCCCATCCACGGAGGGACCACCGAGATCATGAAGGAGATCATCGGTCGCTCGCTGCTCGCCTGAGTCCGGCTGCCCTCGCAGCACCCACGCCCTGCGTCGGGAGTGCGCGGGAAGGCCGGCACCGGCACGCGGGCGGCCCGCCGCCTGTGTGTGCGACGGACGCGCCTACAGGGTCGTAGGCGCGTCCGTCGCTTCTCGTCGTTCCGTCGACGTCAGCTCAGCGGTTCGATCCAGATGTTGCGATAGCGCACCTTGTTGCCGTGGTCCTGGAGGCGGACGGCTCCGGCTGACAGTCCCTCCGACGCGCCCCCGCCGGTCGGACCGTCGATCGTGATGTCGTCGTGGACCTTCTTGCCGTTCCAGACGACGGTCACGCGAGCGTCAGCGGTCTTGGTGCCGTCGGCGTCGAATCGTGCTGCGCGGAAAGTGATGTCGTAGGTCTGCCAGGTTTGCGGGGCCGTTGCCGCGTTGACGTCCGGTGCCTTCTTCAGATAGATCGCTCCGGCTTCGTTCGTGTCGAGTGTCGTGTCGCCGTAGGAGTCGAGGATCTGCAGTTCGTAGCGGTCCTGGAGGTAGACGCCGCTGTTGCCTCGGTTCTGGCCGGTCACGTCGTCCGGCAGGAGCGGGACGCGGAACTCCACGTGCAGCTTGAAGTCCTGGTAGGCGTCCTTGGTGCGGATGTCGCCGCAGCACACCTCCATGGATTGCTCGTCGGTCAGCGGCCATTGCACGGCTCGCCCGTTCGTGTGCTGCCACTGACCCTGCGAGCCGCTGGTGCCGTCGAAGAGGGTGATCCGGGTGCCGTGCGGGCGCACGGTGATCAGGTCCAGGTTCACGTGGCCGTCGTCGCCGGAGTCGAAGCGGTACGCGATGGTGTTCTTCCCCTTGCGGAGCATGACCCGCTCGGTCTGCGTCGACCAGGCGTCCCAGGTGCCGGTCGAGGCGAGCTTCGTCTGCCTCAGCTTCTGCCCGTTGGCGTACAACGAGAGTGACTTGGTGCCCTGATAGGGGTTGGGCCCGTTGGAGTAGCGCAGGTTCACGTCGTACTCGCCGGCCTCCGGCACGGTGACGTCGAAGGTCGTGGCACCCTTGCCCTCGGTGTTGTAGCGGTCGACGAAGCCGCTGCCCGAGTAGCCGGTGTGGTCGGTGTTGATGCCCGCCGTCCCGGTCAGCCGCGCCTCCTCGGCTTCATACAGCGTGGCGGGCGGCGGTTGCTTTCCCGGCAGGGCATTGAGGGTGTACCAGGCCTCCGTACTCCACAGTGCCTCACCGGAAGCGGATGCGAACGGGCGTGGGGAGCGGACGTGCACGACGCGGCCGGGCTTGAGTCCGTCGACCCGCAGATGGACCGTGCGTCCGTCGCCGGCGAGCGTTGCCGAGCGGACGTCGAGCCGCTCCTCCGCGATCTTCGGCCCTCCGTAGTCGGACGTGGGGGTGTAGCGCCACTGCTCGGCCTGGTAGTGGGAGGCCAGCTTCTCCGCGGTGGCCTGTGACAGCGGTTGGGTGTACTCCAGGTCGAAGCCGCCGTCCACGGCGCGCATTTCCTTGATGTCGAACGTGTTGCCGCCGTTGGGCGTCAGTTTCTGCAGCCCGAACTTCAGTTTCCCTTCCTGGCCCCAGTTGCCGTCGGCACCGAGCCCGCCCGCGTAGATGGCGCCGTCGGGGCCCAAGGTGATGCGGTTGACGCCGGCTTCGAGTCCTTGCGTGTAGCGGAACACGGCGCCCTGGTACTGGCCCTTCACCTTTTCCAGGTACGCGCGCTGGAGCCCGCCGTAGGTGACGTCACCGAAGAGCATTTGCCCGGCGTACCGGCCCTTGGTCAGGTAGAGCGGTGTGCTGGGGGAGTTGGCGATCTCGTTCTGCGGCAGCCACAGCACCGGTTGGGTGACGGAGCGGTCGTCGAAGGGGCCCTGGGGCTCGGTGTAGTGGTTGAAGAAGCGGTCCTGCTTGATGTGGACGAGCTTCGACGCGGGGAGCCAGCCGCCTTGGTTGTCGGTGGTGAAGATGTCGCCGCCGGGACCCCAGCCGATGCCGTTCGGGGTGCGCAGGCCACCTGCGACCGGGTGGATGTCCCCTGTCTTCCTGTTGATCTTGTACGTGGTGCCGCGACCGGGAGCCGGCTGCGGAGTCGTGGTCGCCCCGCCGTAGTTGATGGCGACGGAGAGGTTCACGTAGAAGTAGCCGTCACGGTAGAGCAGGCCGAAGGCGAACTCGTGGAAGTTGCCGCCGTAGGGCCATGTGGCGATCGTGCGGCGGTCGTCCGCGACGAAGTCTCCATTGTTGTCGACCAGTTGGGTCAGCTCATGCTTCTGCGACACGTACAGCGAACCGTCGACGTACTTGATGCCCATCGGTTCGCGCAGTCCGCTCGCCACCTTCTGCACGGTCACCTTGTCGCGACTCGTCTTTCCGGTGACGTGGTCCAGGAGGTACACCTCGCCCGCCGTGGTCTGGGAACCACCCCAGGTGGAGATCGCCAGGCGGCCGTCGGGCAGCCAGTCCATGCCGGTGACTTGAGGGTCGAAGCCGTCCGGACGCAGGTCGGTGAGGTCGAGGTCGGGTCGTACCTCGGTCAGGGGCAGGCCGTCGCCGGGGCTGTCGGCCCCCGATTCGCACTCCTTGCGGCCCGGTGCGGTGACCCGGACGACTCCGCTGTCGGTGCTCAGCGCCTCACTCGGCACGGTGGTGAAGTCGTTCGCGCCCGGCGGCTTCCAAGCGAGCGCAAGGCGTTGCTCTCCGCCGGCTTCGAAGTAGTCGATGCGGAACGGGTGTGATCCGGCGCCCAGTTGGACGGATCCGTCCTTGGGTTCGGCCGCGTGGAGTCCGTCGTGCTCGATGACCGTCCGGTCGTCGACGGTCAGCCGTGAGCCGTCATCGCTGGTGAGGCGGAAGTCGTACGTTCCGTCGCTGGGCACGACGAGGTAGCCGGAGGCCTCGGCCATGAAGTTGTCGGCAAAGCCGCCGAAGTCACCGGTCGTCGACCAGTCCACGGTCGGCATCAGCTTGTCGACGTTGGGTGTCTGGCCCGGCTTGAGGGTGCACAACTTGCTGAGCGGAACCTGGGTGTCGAAGACCCGCAGGGTCACTCCCGGTTCCTGGGGCGGGATGTCGGCGCCGGCGGCCGCGGTCGTAGGCGCTGCCCACACACCTCCGACAAGGAAGCTGCCCAGAAGCAGCGGAGTGAGCCGTCTTCGGGCACGTGAGAACAACCGTCGATGCATCGGACCTCCAGTCGGACCGGAGGCCGTCGGATCGCACTCCGGTCGAGCTTTCCCTCTGCGCGGGCGGCGCGAAGAGAGGGCGGTACTGGTGCGGTTGTGTCGATACGGTAGGGGTCTTTTGCGGAGCGCGTCCAGACTTTGTCATCAGTGAGTTCAAAGTTCACCGCTCACCGGCGGAAGCGGTGATGAGCGCTGCGGCGGCGACAAGGAAGGACCCTCCGCCGAACCGCTCAACTGGCCTGGACGCAACGGGGTTTGACCGGCCCGGTGGATCAGCGGTGTGCGGTGTGCGGCGAGCGCCGCCAGTGGACCGCTGCGAGGCAGAGTGAGGCGGGAACACGTCTGGCCCAGCTCTCGCTGGACCAGACATGGGAAGAACCCGGGCCAACCACGAGCCCTTGTCGCCTCGTTACGTCGCCGGACGGTTCTCCAGCTCCCGCTGCCGGGCAGCCAGTGCCCGCGTCAGCATCTTCGCCCGGTAGGGGTTCGCCGCGCTGAGGGCCGTCGCCACCTTCACCGCCTCATCCAGCAGAGCCAGCCGTTGCTCCGGCAGGTCCCGCACCAGGGGCGAGGTGCTGGCCTCCACCAGGACGTACGCCAACTTCGACCCGTACACCTCCGGCTCGACCTGTGTGAGAAGGCGGTACGCCCACAGCCCCTCCGTGCCGCGTACCACCCGTCGGTTGGCGCTGAGCAGCTTGACCCTCGCCAGCACGACCATGTCCTGATCCAACGATCCCCCTCAGTTCCCATGCTCCCGACGTGCCCGTCGCACGACGAGACAGCACAGCGAACGCACCGGCAGCCGAGGACGGATGCCGGCACGGACGCCGGAATGTGGATGACGACGAGTTTGCGGGCGGACCGTCATCCGCGACAAGCCCGAACGGACGTGCTCTCCGTCCTACCGAAACACCCGCCGAACAGGCATGATGGATCTGACACTCACCCCAGGCCCGGCCGGCGGACCACCCGACGCGCAGGGATCGCAACACCGGGCGCAGAGCGGTTGTCGTATCCGGGTCGAGTCGGCCGTAGGGCGCAGGACACTCGCCAGGCAAGGTCGTATCGCACCAAGGGTGTGTCCACCTCGGCCAGTTGTTGTAGCGGGCGCCGCCGAGACCACAGCAGTCTTCGGGTCGCTGACACAAGTCCCGTGTGCCTGCGCGTCGTTCAGGAGTCAGGGGGTGTTGGCGGCCCGGCTGCACACCGAGCTGGGACCTCCGTGTGACGGGCGCGCAGCGGATGACACATGTGGTCGAGCATCGAATGGTCCGGTCCCGGAGCCGGCGGTGTCCGGAGGAACGTCAGGGCAGGGTCAGGATGCGAGGGCCCTGGTCGGTGATGGCAACGGTGTGTTCGAAGTGGGCGGCCCTGCTGCCGTCGGTCGTGCGCAGGGTCCAGCCATCGGCATCGGTGCGGTAGGTGTTCCGTCCACCGGCCATGAACATGGGCTCGATGGCGAGGACCAGGCCGTGACGGAGGGGGAAACCACGGGCGGGGCGGCCACGGTTGGGGACATGAGGGTCTTCGTGCATGCGGCGCCCGATGCCGTGGCCGCCGAAGTCGGCGGGCATGCCGCAGCCCGCCTTGCGGGCGACGGTGTCGACGGCGTGGGAGATGTCGCCGATGCGACTGCCGGCCTGAGCGGCGGCGATGCCGGCGTCGAGGGCTTGCTGCGTGGCGTCGATCAGTTCCAGGTCGCCGGGGCGTGGCGTTCCGACGGTGAAGGTGATGGCCGCGTCGCCCGCCCAGCCGTCGAGCTGCGCACCGCAGTCGATGCTCACCAGGTCGCCGTCGCGCAGCCGGTAGCCGGTGGGGATGCCGTGCGAGACGGCGTCATTGACGGACGTGCAGATCACGGCCGGGAAAGCGACCGGGGCGAAGGACGGCCGGTATCCGAGAAAGGGCGAGCCGGCCCCGGCCTCGTCCAGAACTGACCGGGCCGCCTCGTCCAGCTCTCGTAGGGACACCCCCACGCCGGCCGCGTCGCGCACCGCGGCCAGGGCGTGGGCCACCACACGCCCGGCTTCCCGCATCGCCTCCAATGCGGCATCGGTCTTGATCTCCACCATGTCTTTGACTCCTCGAAGCACGTCGACCCAATTCTTATACCGGTATTAGTATCACGGTCGGGCCGGACTCCTCGTGACACCGTGGGCGCGGGAGCCGGCGTGCGGCGAGCGGTTCGGCGTGCTGCTGCGTCGGGCGTGCCGTAGCCGAAGCATGTTGGAGGTGGCGATAGAGGCGTAGCGGATGTGGCGGCTGCGGCGGAGCCTCCTGGGAGGCCCTGCACAGGATCGAAACCGGCCGCGCCACGCCCCTGTCACCCCCGTCCCTTCCGTCATCGCGGCCCCGGTCCGCCGCGCCGCCCCCGTATGAGCCGTCTACGCTCTCGATATGTAGCGCAGTGGTGTCATACGGGATGACGGCGCATGGATGTGATACATCGACTGGTTCGTCCACTCGGGCTCGTGGGAGGTTCTTCCGTTGCGGCCGGTACCCGATCCGGGTGACAGCCGGGTCAAGGCGTACCGCAAGCAGGCTCGTGAAGGGGCCCTCCCGCCCGTCTTGTTGTGGTGGGTCAGTGGCCTGGACTGCCACGTGATCCTGGACGGTCATGCACGGCTCGCCGCGGCGATCGCCGAGTCCGTCGAGCTCCCGCTGCTGCACCTGAACCGATCGGTGCCGCGTGATGACCTCGACGTACGCATCGATGACGCCGTGGGCTCCTACGAGCGCGAACTGGCCCGCTTCGCCGCACTCCGTGCCGTCCACGGTCCTGCCGTCCCGGACGGCGCCACCATCGCCGGTCCGCAACTCGCCCGCCGCCTCCACGGCCTGGACACGGCGGCGCAGCTCACGTGGGCCTGGCCTCTGCCCGGCGGGCAGGCTCAGTGGCGTCGCGTCGCACGTGAGGTGACGCTCCGTCAGGACTGGCCCCGTAGCTGAGCGTTGGTGCATCCCGTAGGCGGTGGGGGAGGTCCGCACGTGCTGCGAGGCGGCACGGCCGCTCAAGGCATCTGCGGCCGGGCTCGCCATATGGGCGAGGATTCGGCACTGCGGTGGGCCCGCCTCGGTCGCGGCTTCCGGGGTCGGCGTGTGCTCGCGGGCCGGGCGGCACCTCCGGCATAGCGTTCACCGTCAATCCATTGCAATGGAATCAAGGTCTATTCGTTGCATTAAAGTCAAGTCATCGCAATGATTATTCCTCTTCTACCTGCAGATATGTTGATCCTGGGCAATAAATAGATTGCTGAAGATATGAATGCAACGTAGCGTTTCCTTCGTCAGAAACGCACGCTCGGAGGCCTCGCAGGCCGCCGACCGCGCGTTTCGCGGGGTGGGCGATCAAAGGGGGCGGACCATGGACACAGCGCAGAGACGGCAGCCGGGAGAACCCGGCAACGTCACCGCCTTCGCCCGCTTCGTGGTCTGCGGCGGCGGAGTGGGTGTCGCCTCCAGCTTCGCTGTGGCGGCCCTCGCGTCCTGGATTCCCTGGGGCCTTGCCAATGCCCTGATCACCGTGGTTTCCACGCTCCTCGCCACTGAGCTGCATGCCCGCTTCACCTTCGGTGCGGGCGTACGCGCCACCTGGCGTCAGCATGCGCAGTCCGCCGGGTCCGCGGCGGCCGCGTACGTGGTGACCTGTGTGGCGATGTTCGTCCTGCAGCAACTCGTGGTGGAACCGGGCGCGATGCTTGAGCAGGTCGTCTACCTGTCGGCATCCGCGCTCGCCGGTGTCGCTCGGTTCGCGGTGCTGCGCCTCGTCGTCTTCGCACGGAACCGCTCGCACGTCGCAGCCGGCGACCGCACCGCGCGTCTCGTGCATGCGACCGTGGCGCGCGACGCGGCACCCGCCGATCCGGTCGCGCTCTACCGCGCCGCCTGAACCTTCCGTTCGGGCGGCGCGCCGCGCGCCGGCCTCGTGACCGGCATCTTCGCGATGCGCAGTGCCGAAAGAAGACGCCCGGTGCACAGCACAGGTGCCTGGTGATCGTGAAGCGAGGGGGTCCCGTTTGACCTTGACACGGTGACAAGGCCTTCACTGCTCGCCAAGGAGGTGGTCCCGATGGCCATGACGAGACAGGACACGGATGCGGGACGAGCGCTCCAGGCGCTGGAGGACGGCCGGTCGTCCGTACGACTGCGAGCGGCTCTGGAGGCCGGTACGACGCCCGACCCGCGCTTCGTCGGCAAGCTCATCGAGCGATGCGCGATCGAGCCGGAGTTCTTCGTCCGCGACATGCTGACCTGGGCTCTCACCCGGCACCCGGTGTCCTTCACGCTTCCCGGGCTGCTGCGCGAAGTCCGCTCGGAGCGTGCGCAGGCACGGAGCCAGGCGCTGCACACGCTGTCCAAGATCGGGGACCGGCAGGCGTGGCCGTCGATCACGACGGCGCTCCTGTCCGACGCCGACGACGAGGTGGCGCGGAGCGCCTGGAGGGCCGCAGTCGTACTCGTGCCGCCAGGCGAGGAGTCCGCCTTGGCCGCGGTGCTGGCGACACAGCTCGGGCGCGGTGAGCGGGAGACGCAGCTGAGCCTCAGCCGGGCGCTGGTCGCGCTGGGTGACGTCGTTCTGCCCGCTCTGCGTTCTGCGACGAAGGACCGTGACCCGGGCGTGCGTGCGCACGGGCTCGCCACGGAACGCCTGCTGCGCGACCCGGATGCCGGATTCGAGTTCGCGATCGAGGAGGCGAAGCGCATCCTGGCCCTCGGCGGTTCCGACCAGCAGGGATGAGGGGAAGTGTTGATCGGTGAGGTGGCGCGGCGGTCCGGGGTCAGTGCCCGGATGCTCCGGCATTACGAGTCGCTCGGCCTGGTGCGGCCTTCTGGTCGTACGGGCTCCGGCTATCGGGAGTACTCCGGGGAGGACATTCGGCGGATCTTCCACATCGAGAGCCTGCGGTCGCTGGGGCTGTCGCTGCGTGACATCGGGCGTGCGCTCGACGATCCCGGCTTCGCGCCCTCGGCGCTCGTCGACGATCTCATCCGTCGGACGCGCGAACGCCTCGCGGCCGAGACCGAACTGCTCACGCGACTTCGCCGGATCGACGCCGCGGGACCCGCCGGCTGGGAGGACGTCCTCCAAGTCGTGGCGCTCCTCCAGGCACTTGAGTCGAAGAGCCCCGACGCGCGCCAGCGTGCGGCCCTTTCCTCGGTCGACGAGGTTCCGGTGCCGGTGGAGGCGCTGGTCGAAGCGGCGCTGAGCGAGACGGAACCGAACGTCGCCGGAGCCCTCCGGTGGGCGCTGGCGCGATCGGGTGAGGGCGGGACGGAACTCCTCGCGGAGGGCCTGAGCTCACCGGTGGCCGCGGTGCGGGAACGTGCCGTTCGATCCCTCGCCGAGATGCCCGGTGACGAGGCCACCGCGCGGCTGCGCGACGCCCTCGCGAACCCCGACGCCGCGGTCCGCGGTTGTGCGGCTCTGGCGCTCGGGACGCGGGGCGTGGCCGATGTGGTCCCGACGCTCATCGGCATGATCGTGGAGGGCAGGAACGACACCGATGCGGCCGATGCGCTGAGCGCGCTGGCGAGCGACACCGTGACAGCGGATCAGATCGCGACCGGGCTCGTCGACCGCCTCGCCGACGACACCACCGAGGCGCCTGCACGGGGACGGCTGACCCAGGCGCTGGCGGACATTCCGGGGACCACGGCGTCACGTGCCCTCGTGGAGTTGTCGCACGACGAGGACCGGGCCGTCGCGCTGACCGCGGCGTATCTTCTTCAGCTGCGCGAGGCACGGTGAGCGATCTCTTCCCGGGGCGCGCTCGGCCAGGAAAGCCGCCCGCGCCTGAACCGACGCGCGATGCAGTGGCCCGCAGGCCACTGCGCGTCGCGGGGCTGCTGCGCGTCGTGAGGCCGCTCCGGTGCCGCGGGGTCCCTTCCGTGTGCCACCACCGTCGCGACGAAAGACGAGTCTCGCCGAAACCGTGCAGCGCGTGACGCGCGCCTGCGGAAGGTGACTTGGTGGCCGCCGCCTACGCGGAATCCGACCAAGGCCCCCTCTCCCGGTCGTGGTCACCGCCGGCTCCGACGATGTCCTCCCGGTTGTGGTCCGGCGCCGGCGGTCGCTGCGGTGTCTGATGGCCCTGCGCCGCCGCGAGTGGGCTCAGGTGCCGCTCGGCGCTGTCGAGCAGCCCGAGGTCGGCCTTCGTGTGCGCGATGGCGGCGTCGACGAGCAGGGCGACCAGCGGCTCGTCGGCGTGCGCCCTGCGCTGCTGTGCGAGGCCCGCGAGCTCCGACAAGTACGTCTGCCGCTGGGTCTCGATCAGACTGCTCAGCGCTTCGCTGCCCAGGGCGACGGCTCCGAGGAGTTTCAGGAACACCTCGTCACGGAAGCCGCCGGTGCGTACCGAGGCGGTGGTCGCCCAGGAGCGTACTTCGGCGTTCCCGGCGGGAGTCAGCGTGTACAGGTTCTTGTCGGGCCGGTCGGGCTGCGCGACTTGTGAGCGCGTGACGTAGCCGTCCCGGACGAGCCGTTCGAGGATCTGGTAGAGGTGGCCGATGTTGAGGCCACCCCACTGCGGCCCGATGGTCTCCTCGAACTGGGCCTTGAGCTCGTAGCCGTGGCTCGGTCGCTGCGTCAGGAGCGCGAGCACGGCGTGGTGTAGCGGCATATACGTCCCTCCTGCATTGTGACAATGTACCGTTGCATTGCGGCAATGCAGGGGAGTGGGGGCTGTTTCCATGGCTGTGAGCGTGGCGTTGCGAGGGGTGAGCCGGCGGTACCCCGGCCTGATCGCCCTGGACGAAGTCGACTTGGAGGTCGCGGCCGGGGAGGCCGTGATGCTGACCGGGCCGTCCGGAGCTGGCAAGTCCACGGTGCTGCATGTGACGGGCGGGATGGACCGGCCCGACGAAGGCAGCGTCGAGATCGACGGAAAGGAACTGCGCCCTCGGGACCTGGACGGCCACCGACGGCGCATCGGGTTCGTCTTCCAGCGCTTTCACCTGTTGCCCGCGCTGACCGTGCTGGACAACGTGCTGGCCCCCGTACTTCCTCGCAAGGTCGACTTCGACCGGCGCGAACGCGGCACGGAACTGCTGGAGGCGGTCGGCCTGGGCGGGCGGGCCGACGCTCTGCCGGCGGAGTTGTCGGGCGGCCAGCAGCAACGCGTCGCCGTGGCACGCGCATTGATCAACCGGCCGGGACTGCTGCTGGCCGACGAACCGACGGGCAACCTCGACAGCGTCATCGGCCGGGAGATCATCGACCTGCTGATGTCCCTGCGGGAGCGCTACGGCATGACGATGCTCATCGCCACCCACGATGCCGAGGTCGCCGCGAACGGCGACCGCGTGGTGCGCCTGCAGGACGGCAGGATCACCTCGGACCAGCGGCTCACCCCTTCCGGCGACGTGCTCGACCGGCTGGGAGGTCTGCGCCCGTGATAGCGATGATCATCGGGCAGCTCCGGCGTCGGCGCGGGCGCGCGACGGCGCTGGCCGCCGGGATCCTGGTCGCGGCGACCAGCTTCACCCTGCTGACCTCGACCGTGCACACGAGCCAGGCGAGCACCGTGGGCACGGTACGGAAGAACGCCCGGTCCGCGTACGACGTCCTGGTGCGGCCGCCGAACTCGCAGACGGACGTGGAGCGCCGAAGCGGCCTGGTCGCGCCCAATTTCCTGTCCGGCACCTTCGGCGGCATCACCATGGAGCAGTACCGGCGCATCCAGCGTATGAGCGGAGTCGACGTCGCGGCGCCGGTCGCCAACATCGGCTACCTCATGGTGCACAACACGGTCTCCGTGGACGTGTCCCGTTTCCTCGACAGCAAGGCGACCCGGCAGATCCTGCGCATCGCTCCGACGCTCACCGCGGGCCTGAGCACCTATCGCACCGCCGACCAGTACGTGTACCTCACCCGCAGCCCCCTCACCTCGGGGAAGCACGACGTGTTCGAGTCCGACACCCTGGAGAAGGGCGCGATCGACAAGAGCACGCGGCAGTACGTGATGAACGGGAAGTACAACGTGTGCTTCTACTTCAACGGCGACAAGACGGAAAAGACCCGCTGGAACCTCGAACTGCCGATGATGGAGAGCATCATCGCCGAGGACCTCAGCGACAGGTCGGCGTTCGACCCCGACCTGCACTCGCGGATGAACTGCCAGTCGGGACAGGGCAAAGCCACCATCGACATCCCGGTCGCCTACCCCGTCCTGCTCTCCGCCGTCGACCCGCGGGCCGAGGATCGGCTGGTGGGCCTGCGCCGCACCGTCACCTCGGGCCGGATGCTCACCGAACAGGACAAGCCGCAGGTGGTGCCGCCCTCGAAGAACCCGAACGGCCAGCGGGAGACGTTCGTGCCGGTGGTGCTCAGCAGCCGCCCGCTGACCGCGGGGAAGATCAGCGCCACCGTCGAGCGACTCGACACCGGAGACCCGGCCGAGCTGCCTTCACGACTGGGCAATCCGACCGCCGCCGGCTTCGTCAAGAACCTGCGTGGCACACCCGTGGGCCGTGTCGCCGTCGACCTCAGCCAGGGCTACGAGAAGGCGGTGCCCACCTACGGGGTCGACGCCACCAACTACTGGACCGTCGGCCCCGTGACCTACCGTCGCGCGTCCGGTGGTGAACTCGTCGTACAGCCGCAGCCGGCGCAGAGACCCGGTCTGTGGGTGACCAACCTGAACCAGCAACCGGTGGCGGACGTCCCCGAGGAGAACACGGGCCCGCAGTACCGGAAGGTGACCAGCCACGCCTCCACCTTCTGCAGCGGCTTGGGCGTGTGCGAGAAACTCGACTACGGTCGCCTGCCGAACCCGCTCTTCCACGTCGTCGGCCGCTTCGACACCGGCAGACTGCCCGGCTTCTCGCCCCTGACCGAGGCCCCGCTGGAGACGTACCAGCCCCCCAAGGTCACCGGCGCCGACGAAGCCACCCGCACCGCACTGAACGACACGTCACTGCGGCCCGACCGCAACCTGGGTGGCTACCTCACCCCACCCCCCACCATGCTGACCACGATGGACTCCATCACCGCGCTGACCAAGAGCCGCCGGACCCCGAACCTCCAGGACAGGTCACCCGTCAGCGCGATCAGGCTCCGGGTGGCCGGAGTGACCGGCGTCGACGCCGCCTCCCGCGCACGCGTCAACGCCGTGGCCGGCAAGATCCGTACCGCCTACCCCGAACTCCAGGTCGACGTGACCGTGGGCAGCTCGCCCACCCTCCAGACCATCGCGCTGAGCACCAAGGCGCACGTGACGGAGCGCTGGGTGAGCAAAGGCGTGGCACTACGGATCCTCAAGGCGGTCGACACCAAGAGCGCCATCCTCTTCACGCTGGTCCTGGTCGTCTGCGCGCTGTTCCTCGGCCAGGCGGCGCTGGCCTCGGTACGCTCCCGCCGCACCGAGATCGGCACGCTGCGCTGCGTGGGCTGGAGCGGCGCGGAAGTTCTCCGCCTGGTCCTGGGCGAACTGGCCGTGATCGGCCTCGCGGCCGGGGCCGTGGGGGCGCTGCTCGCGTACGTGCTCGGCAGACTGCTGGGCCAGCCCGACGCCGGCGCCAAATCGCTCCTGGTCCTCCCGGTGGCGCTGCTGCTGGCCACGGCCGCGGGCCTGATCCCGGCCTGGCTCGCCACCCGGCTGGGCCCCATGCAGGCCGTCCGGCCTCCGGTCACGGCGGTCCGCCGGGCCCGCCCGGTGCACTCGGTGGCCGGCCTGGCCCTGCTCAACCTCCTGCGGATGCGAGGCCGCACCCTGCTCGGCGCGGCGGGCCTGGCGCTCGGAGTGGCCGCGTTCACGGTGCTCCTCGCCCTGACCCTCGCCTTCCAGGGCGAAGTGGCAGGGTCGCTGCTCGGCAACGCCGTCGTGGCACAGGCCCGGACCGCCGACTACCTCAGCGTCGCCTTGTCATTGGTGCTCGGCGCCGCGGGAGCCGTCGACGTACTGGTCCTCTCACAACGCGAACGCGCAGCCGATCTCGCCGTACTGCGGGCAACCGGCTGGACCGACCGCGAACTCGCCCTGCTCACCCTCTACGAGGGCATCGGACTGGCTCTGCTGGGCGGCCTGTCCGGCGCCGCGCTGGGCCTGGCGGCGGTGATGGTGCTCGGGCAGGGCGTACTGCACGGACACCTCCTCGCGATCACCGGCGCCGCACTCCTGGCCACGCTGGCCGCCACCGCACTGGTCAGCGCCGCGCTCACGGTACCCATCCGGAAACTCTCCCAGATCGCTCCCGCCCACCTGCTGGCCGCCGACTGAAGCTCTTGGCTGCTCGTGCCCGCTTCCGCCAAAGTCGCCTGGCGGAGCGGCACCAGCGGTCGGCCTGATCGGTTCTGGTTCACATCGTCCGTACGCCGACCTGTTCCCAGGCCTTGTACACCGCTTGAAGTTCTTCGCCCTGGCCGTATCGCTCGCGTGCGGCACGCATCGTCAGGGTGGCGAAGTCGGAGAACAACGCCAGCTCCGTGAGTTCACCACCCGTGAGGGCGTCGTACCAGATCTGTCCGGCCCTGTTCCAGGCGTGACCGCCGAGGGCGATGGCGACGAGATAGAACGCGTGATTCGGTATGCCGGAGTTGATGTGAATACCACCGTCGTCGCGGCCGGTGCGGACATAGCCGTCCATGGTCGCAGGCTGAGGGTCCTTTCCAAGGACGTCATCGTCGTACGCCGTGCCAGGAGCCTTCATCGAGCGCAGAGCCAGCCCGGTCACGCGGGGGGTGAACAGACCGGCGCCCATGAGCCAGTCCGCCTCACCCACCGTCTGACCCAGCGCGTACTGCTTCACGAGTGATCCGAACACATCACAGATCGACTCGTGGAGCGCGCCGGTCTGACCGTAGAAAGAGAGGTTGGCCGTGTACTGCACTACGCCGTGCGTGAGTTCATGCGCTGTGACGTCGATGGGTATGGTGAAGTCCTCGAAGATCTCCCCGTCGCCATCGCCGTAGATCATCCGTTCGCCGTCCCAGAAGGCGTTGTTGTACGTCTTGCCGCTGTGAACCACCGCTTGGAGAGGCAGACCTTCTCCGTCCAGGGAATCGCGATCGAAGGCCGTCAGGAAGAACTCATATGTGCACCCCAATGCGCTGTATGCGCGGTTGACCGCGGCGTCCCGCGTCGGGGGATCGCCCTCGATGCGCACCCTTCTGCCCGGCCCAGCCGTTGTTGGCGAGGCTTCGTAGACGCTCACGCGGGAGGACCGGATTCGCTCGACCGCCTGGACGACGAAACGGCGCGGCACCCGCGTGCGGCGGCAGATTTCCTGCTCGCCCAGTCGCTCGATGACCTGCTCGACGGTGAGGTCGTTCACAAAGGCGGCCTGCCGCAGGAAGGCCGCCGTTTTGTCGACCGGTAAGGGCGGGTCTCGGTGCGGCGGGCTGGTCGGCCGCAGCCAGGTCGTCCACACGCCCGCGCCGGCGAGTCGGGAGGTCGCGTACTCGGCCGCGGAGCCCGGCACGAGTGGGCTCCTGTCGTCCGGACCTCTCTCCGCATCGAGGGCCAGTAGTTGCAGGCACGAAAGGGCCATGACCGGAGGCGTGCCGATGGCGGACTCCCGCAGCCCGCCCAGGTTCGGCTGCAGAACACGGACATCGGGGTGCCCGGGCATCCGCCGGACCAATTCCTCTGTGATGGTCTGGAGTTGTCGTCGTCGTTCTGTGGCGCTCTCCGCCGGCTCTGACGCCTGAAGCGCGCGAGCGCACACAAGGGCTTGCATAGGGTTGAAAGTGTCACCGAGCAGGCGCTCGACCATCCCTACGGAAACCAGGCAGTGGTTCTGTCGCAGGCCGGACAGAACGACCTCCTGCGCGAGGGCCATCTCATCGTCGGGATCCCACGCCGCTCCCCACGGAATCGTGTGGATCGTGGCATGCACGGGATCGAGACCTCTCCTGCCCTCCGGAATGAAAGCGACAGTCGTCCAGTTCTGCTCCACCCACAGCGCGAGGGCCAGCGTCAGAGCACCGCTGCGCCATTCGAGGCGGTAACTGCCCGCCGGAACACGGCGACTCCAGGTCACCCATGACCCGGCACCGCTTCCTCCCGCCTCCCAGGCGTCAGGGTGCAGCACGTGGCCTGCCTCGTCCGTGATCTGCCACATGAAGAGGCTGTCGTGGTTCGAGGAAGGGATCACCCCGAGGAGCAGGACGACCAACGACGGCACTTCACTGACTGAGCCCGGCGTCGAGTGACGGCTCCAATGACCCGCTGCCCTCTTGTGTTCCGCATGGGCCGGCCGCGTGCCCGCCAGTGGAGCCGCGCAGGGCAGATCCATGGGAAGGGTCTGGTCAGTCATGCGTCGTGCCGGTCGGGTAGTGGACATCGGTGCCCCTTCCCTTCACGGAGAACTCGCAGTACGGGTCCCCAGCCGCGTAGTCCCTGGGACCCACCCAGTACGTTCCGCTGGGCAAGGACAGCTCCCACGGTGTGTCACTCCGGGCGTCGGCGCGGATCAGAAGGTCCTCGTAGTCATCTCTGATCACCAGGTCCTTGACGTCGTCCGTGAAGTGCACCCGTATCGGGTACTTCTCCGTGGCTTCTTCGCGGCGCACGATGACGGGCATGCCCTGTTGCAGACGGACAGATGCCAGTTGGCGCCGGTCCGAGTAGCGGAGGACGAGACGGCGGACGTGATCGTCGAGCCCTGGAACCGTCACGCGCCCCGCCGAGTCCACGGCTGCGCGCATTCCATCCAGGAGAGCCGTCGTGAAGTATCCCCGCAGCGGTTGACCGTCGGCCGCGGCTGACGGTTCCAACGCCTGCTGGCCTCTTTCGGCCGCCAGCCCGAGGACGACACTGGGCAGATCATCGGGACGCCAGGCCTGCAACATCGGAGGTCCGCACGGAAGCAGATGGAGCTCTTCCCGGCAGCAGTCGACGAAGAAGACGACTTCCTTGAAGGGGCCGAATCGTCCGTACCAGTCGGCCAGTAGTTGGACCTCGACATGGTTGACCAGCCCGAGCTCGTCAGCCGATGGCATCAGCACGGCGCACCCCGTGCCACCTGGGGCAGTGCCGTGCCCGGCCAGGTAGCCGTAGAGACGAGACTGCTCCCAACTCTCCGGCGAGGACTCCAACGTGGCGATCAGCCGGTTGTTGATCTCGACGAAATCCCTGAAGATGCGGTCCGCCGTCGGTTGGGCGGAAACGGCATCGATGAGATCGGTGTCCCCAGAGGCCGGCACCCGGATGATGTTCTCCTCAGGTACGTCGCCACCACAGGGATCGATGAGCCAGCGGTGAAACGCCTCCGCGTCGTTGACCGGGCCGTGCAGGTCGTCGAGCGACACGTACCGGTTGATGCCGGAAACCACGGCGTAGTGATGTTCGCGCATGTGACGTCCCGTCTCAACCGGAGATCATCAGCTGCAGGTTGGCGAGCAGCGCGGGATCCGCGCGGAACTGCGCATGGGAGCGCGCCCCGCACTCCGCTCCTGGCGACCGGACGAACGCACTGGGCTCGGCGTCGGCGACGGCACGTACCTCCTCGGCCTCGGGCCCGCCCACGACCTGCCCGGAGTCGTACCAGCGTGCCATGCCAGACAGCGGGACCGCCGCGCTCATGCCGTTGGCATCGCGCTCAAGCACTCCGGAGACGAAGTACAGCAGTGACCGCGGATAGGCGACAGGAACGAGGTGATCGGCCTTCTCGGCCTCGTCCGTCAACGCGAACAACCGGAAGTGTTCAAAGGCCGTGTTCCTTCTGCGGAGTGTCGACGCCAGCTCTGGAAAGGTGCACATCGGAGCCAGGGCGACCACATTGCGTATCCGGAAGTCGGCAGGGAGGGGACTGTCGGCCGAGCCTCGTCTGGCGTCGAAGGCGGCAAGGAACGCGTTCATCAACGGGGTGCCGGAGCCGTGGCCCACCACCGTGACGTCCTTGCGCTCCGGTACCGCGACGGCCTCGATGAAGCGGTCCAGAAAGTAGCGTCCGACGCCCGCGGGACTTCCCTCGTCCGAACGGAACGCGGTGGCTGCTTCGTTCTTCATTCCGGACCACAGTGCGGCACCCAGGTGGGTGAGGCAGAACTCTCGCAGAATCTCTTCGACGGCTGTGGGGTAGAGGCCGTGATGGGTACCGGTCCGGAATCGTTCGATCACCGCCCGGGCCGCATTCACCACCTTGCGGACGAGGAGACCAGTGGCGACTTCCAATCCGGTACGGGAACTGTGCCTTCCCTCGGTTGCCCCCGGAGTTTCGGCGCGCGTCAAGGACATCAACAACTCACTGTCAGTGGCACTCGCCGAGCGACCGAGGCTCCGTAGCTGCTGGTCCTGCGACAGCGTGCGGGCGAGCCATTGAGACTCGGCGTCGGTCAACCGGGACATGCCCGTCGGCGGAGTCAGCGAGGCGTAGGGCTCGACTCCGTCCTTCTCCATGCTGTTGAGTTCGACGGCCACGCGATGGGGAGAGGGGACGGGCAGGTTGCCGGACCGTGACCGTCCGCGCGCGCCGGGTACCGAGCGCTCCGCTGCTTTGCCGAGCACGCACAACAGCACGCGCTTCAGGACGATTTCGAAGACGGCTTCACGCAGGACATGGGGCAAGTTCCGCGTCAGTGTCTCCCTCAGTCCACCGCTCTGCAGGACGAAGAGGGAATGGGCGCCGGCCCCGCCGTAGGCCTCCGCGACATCACCCATCGAGGAGGCCATGGCATTGCGATCGAGCGGGCCCCCGGCGAAATGGAGTACGACTCGCTGCCGGTCCAGTGAGGTGATCAGCCCGTCCACCGTGGCGTTCGTGGCGTAAGGGCTTGTTCGTGGCTCCGCGAGATCGAGCCATCGCACTTCGTCAGACGATCCCATGCGACCGCCAGTCTCCGCCTGCCGTCCGTGGTTGTGCGCCGATCCTCAGTAACTCGCTCACCGGCAGGCTCCCCCTCGTGCGGCGGTGACACGGCGTCAGTGGCGCGAGTGTGTCACCAGATGGGAGAAGCGTCCAGTTATGGGCAGAGGTATCCGGTCTCGAGTGAATCCGTAGTGCGGGGTTGCGTTGGCGCCACGCTGCCCGGAATCAGTACGCCTGGGAAGCACCCGACACCCCTGAGAAACCGTCCGTTGCCGCGCGCCGCCTCTGGTACGACAGCGTCGGACACGGGCACACCCCGGCCCTGCGCGCTGCCGTAGACCGGATCGTCCTCGGGACGGACTTCCCTACGAAGCGGGGGATCTCTTCCGCACCGCCGTCAGCTACGTCGAACACGCCATATTCCCGCCGGAGCAGGCCCGCGCGATCCTCGACACCAACGCCGTCACCCTCCTCGGCATCCGAGCCGACCACCCGTAGCGGCACACACCCGTCACGGGCCCCGGGAGGCCGCACCGCCCTCAGCGAGGCAGGCTGGATTCATGTCGTGTCTCGACCGACAGCGAAGGAGGAGACGACCGGTCATGTCCTACCCGGAGCCCCGCTACCTCGGGGCACAGGGCGAGATCACCGCTCTGTTCCGCCCCGCAGACACCTCGCCCGACATCACCTCACCCACGGGCAACCACACCCATTACCTCGCCACCCACACATCCACCGGCGGCGAGTTCGGCCTGTACCGGGTCGATCTGGGCCCGGCCTCCCCTGGCCCCAGCACCCACTTCCACCGGTCGATCTCGGAGTCGTTCTTCATCCTTTCCGGGGCGGTGAACCTCTTCAACGGCGACCAATGGATCACCGCCCGTCCCGGCGACTTCCTCTACGTGCCGCCCGGCGGCCTGCACGCCTTCCACAACGAGGCCGACGAGCCGGCGTCGATGCTTCTTCTCTTCACGCCCGGTGCGCCCCGCGAGGAGTACTTCGAGAAGATCGGCGAGGTGGCGCATCGCGGCGGCGACGAACTGCGGGAGTTCCTGCTGCGTCACGACAGTTTCTTCGTCGACCCGCCCTGAACCCGTCGGCGGCGTGGCCGCGTACACGTCGAGGATTCATCGCTCCTGGCCCCACAGGTGAGCCGTCGATCCACGGCACGAGCACGGTGACGGAAGAGAGCAAGCCGTGAACGTCCGCGACGCCCGTCGGAGGGAGGCGTCGTGCCTGCCGCTTCTTCGCGAGCCGCAGAAGCCTCGGCGCAGCCTCGTCCGGATCGTCGGCCCGGTACAGCACCAAGTAGGCCTCACCCGCGTCCGGTTCGCGCAGCAGAAGGCCATCGCATCGGGCGTGCCTGCTCGCCGGTGGCCAGGCGGGCGAGGCCGCGGGCTAGCCGCGCTTCGAACACGAGGGCCACCAGGCCGACGGTGGAGGCCACGAGGAAGAACCACCCGCGGCCGGCCCCGCCGAAGGCGTGCAGCACGCCGCCGAACCCGAGTCGGTGACCGGGGCTGCGGAGGGCGTGGCGCAGGCGGGTGTCGTCGGCCTGGACGTGCCGGTCGAGGGTGGAGGCCCAGGAGGGGAGGAGCCAGCCGTCCCCACGGTACGAGGACATGCGCGTTTGCTGCAGGATCAGTGGGCGACGCCGAACTGGCTGATCACACGGCTGGCGCATGAGGTGGGGCCCGGTCGAGCTCAGCCGACCGTTCTCGCCCTCGTCACGCGCTTGCCTGACGTGAGAAAGGCCGGGGTCGGTGTGAGACTGGGCATGGAAGGGGTGATCCCCGTGCCGGATCCGCCGCACGCGCCCTCCGGTCCCGACACCGCCATCGACGAGAACCGGCTGGAAGAGCTGATCGTCGAGGCGCAGACGGCCCTGCCGGTCGAACTGCCCGCCCTGGCGAACCGGTGCGCCTCGTCCCTCGGCCTGGACACCGCGCTGATCTACCTCGTCGACCTGCAACAACGGCTTCTCATCCCACTCGACGAGGCTCTGGAGCCGCTGCCCGTGGATCTCTCGTCGGCCGGCTGGGCCTACCGCACCGTGTCCCCGCGGGTGGCCGAGGCCGACGACGGCCTGATCCTCTGGATGCCCCTGGTCGACGGCGCGGAGCGGCTGGGCGTGCTGGCCGTGCGGACCGCCTCGCTCGACGGGATACGGATGCGGCGCATCCGGATGCTGGCCCATCTCCTCGCCATGCTGATCACCTCCAAACGCGCCTACAGCGACTGGCTCGCCGCCCGTACCCGCACCGCGACCATGCAGTTGCCCGCCGAGATGCTGCGAGCCTTCCTGCCGCCCCGCACCATCGGCAGCACCAGGTGCGTCTCGACCGCGGCGATGGAACCGGCGTACGACGTCGCCGGCGACGCCTTCGACCACTCGGTGGTCAAGAACATCCTGCACACCATGATCCTCGATGCCATGGGTCACGATCTGACCGCCGGCCTGACCACGTCGGTCGCCATGGCGGCGGCGCGCAACGCCCGCCGCGGCGGTGGCCACCTGGCCGACGTCGTCGGCTCCGTCGACCGGGCGCTCGCCCAGTGGCTGCCCGACCAGTTCTGCACCGGCGTGCTGTGTCGGCTCGATGCCGAGACCGGAGTGCTGCGCTGGGTCAATTGCGGTCACCCGCCACCACTGCTGATCCGTGCCGAGCGGGTGCTCGCCGGGGCGCTGGACAGCCCCCCACAGCCGCCGATCGGCCTGGCAGGCCCATTCGCCCCAGCAGGCCGGCAGGTCCACGAGACGACCCTGGAACCGGGCGATTGCGTCCTGCTCTACACCGACGGTGTCGTGGAGGCGCGCGACGCGGACGGTTCGGAGTTCGGCCTCGAGCGGTTCACCGACTTCATCATCCGCTCCCACGCCGCCGGAGAGCGCCCGGCCGAGGTGCTGCGGCTGCTCATCCAGGCCATCCTCGACTACCAGCGCAACCAACTGCGGGACGACCTGACCATCCTGCTCTTCGAATGGCGTCCGCAGACCCGATGACGCGTGGCATCGCGCGGACACGTCCACTGGCGAGCGGCACGGGGTGGGCGTGCTCGCGTGCTCGCGTGCTCCTACGTCACCGACTCGCTGTGCCGAGTGCGCGTCCGTCGGTCGAGCCGGCATCTTTGCCCGCGAGGTCCGCGCTTCGGACCCACCTCCACGGCACGAGCTGGAGGACGCCGAACGCCACCTCGACGCTGAAGAACAGCCACAGGAGTCGCGACACACCGTGGGCCAGGGCATACGCCTGCCATGCGGCGAACAGGGTGCGCGCGAAGCCGTCGAACAGGCCGTGTTCCGGCAGTGGCCTGACGATCCGCAGAACGGCCCAGACGACCACCACCGAGCCCATCAGATCGGCGTACAGAATCTGCCACGGGTCGAGTTCGGGCAGAGCGCCAAGTCCGAGCGCGCTGCCGCACGACGACAATGCGTCGTGAACCACGGCGTAGGTCCAGGGAGTTGCGAATCCGGCTGTGACAGCCAGGTCGTACCAGGCGCTTGCGCGCACGAGGCGGGGATAGCCGGGGTGCGCGGGGGCGCGAAGACGACTCACGATGAGGCTCCTGCTGGTGTCTCGGCAGCGATGCCTCACGCTAAACAGTGGAGTACGGTCCAAGGTCAAGCCCGACATCCGATGGAGGGGCATGCGTATCGGGGAGCTCGCCGCGCAGGCAGGCATGACCAGGGACACCATCCGGTTCTACGAGAAGGTCGGCCTTGTCGCAGGCCGGCGTCTGCCCAACGGGTATCGCGACTTTCCACCCGAGACGGTGGCCTGGCTGCAATACATCCGCACTGCGCAGGCGCTCGGATTCTCGCTGTCGGAGATCGCGCGGAACGGCGAGAAACTGCGCGAGGCACCGGACACCGCGGTAGCGCTGTCCGCGCTCTTCGAGGAGAAGATCCAGGTCGTCGACGCCCGCATCGCCGAACTCGCCGCTCTGCGGGCCGACCTGGCCACGCGCGTCGGCACTGGATGCCCACTGCGGGCGTCCGACCGGCCCGCAGGAGCGGAAGAGAGAAGTGACGCCGTTCCGACCGGTATGCGACAACCGGCGGGACAGCCGTAGGGGTCATGGGCGGCCGGAGAGCCGGAGCGGCGACAGCAAGGTCCTGCTCATTGCTCGAGAGTGTCGCAGCAGCGCCCGCAAGTCCCAGGGATGCATCCCGAGCCGAGCGGACGGGACTCACAGATGACCAGATCGAGTGCCCGACGAGACGGCAGAGCGCTGGGCCGGCCATCGGCTGGACCGGTTCGGCGGGGGCGAGGACAGCCGCCGCCTGTCAGCCGCTGCTGGACGGCACGGCAGTGGGCGGCTCGGCCTGACGAAGCTCGGCGAGGAGTTCGTTCTGTCCCGCCAGCAGCTCCGTCAGGATGCGCCGGGCGGCCCTCAGCAGCTCGGCGACGTCACCGCCGGCGAGCGCGTAGCTGACCGTGCTTCCGTCACGGATCGAGACGACGATGCCCGACCTGCGCAGGACCGCCAGTTGCTGGGAGAGGCTGGACGGCTCGATGTCGATGTCGGCGAGCAGGTCTCTCACGGAGACGGGACCGTGTTGCAGCAACTCCAGCACTCTGATGCGCACCGGATGCCCCAGCATCCGGAAGAACTCGGCCTTGGCCTGATAGAGGGGAACTTGCAAGACATACGCTCCCTGCGCGTCAGAGAGGACCCCGAGAGGGGATGCCGGGGAGGGGCGGGAGACTCGCGTGTCCCGCCCCGCACAACCGATCGTGCACCTGTACACCGCCCGGTTCCGCGAAATGGCGGAATGCGGATATGGAGAGTTGCAGAACTCTTCACATCGCAGGCACGCGAAGATTTCCGTCACACGGCGAGCTGTTGCTCCACGTTCTTGAGCTGATGCCTGGCCATGGCCAGATTGGACCTGGCCCTGTCCAGCACCAGGTACAGGAACAGGCCGTTGCCGTCCCGGCCGGTCACCAGCCGGATGAGGTGGTACTGGTGCCCAAGAGTGATGAGGATGTCCTCGATCTGCCCGCCTAGGCCCACCTGCTCCATGGCCCGGACCTCCGCGCGGATCACGTCGGTGTTTCCGGCTGCTGCGACCATCAGGTCGAGGTCGGCCCCTCCGCCCAGGGTTCCCAGCGCCATCCCGCTGCTGTAATCCACAACGGCGGCCCCCACCGATCCCTCGACGGCCGTCATCAGCTCCTTGAGCGAAACTTCCACACTGGCCACGGTCTGCTCCCCTCCATCGCTCGGCCGGGCGGATGCCCGCCCGCCGTGGCAGACACGGTAGGAGCGTGCTGCCTTCTCACGTCCCAAGTGCCAACTAGTTGCCAGAACCTGACAGGAAGTCCGCCGAATCACTTCCCTCCCCGACCACTTCGGCAGGCGACGAGGCAGGCCGGCCATCGCCGGTGATGCCCGGCCCTACGGCGACTCGTGCCCGTTATGTCGTGCCGCAGGGACCCGGGGCGAGCGGCCGGGCCCTGTCGGGCGGCGGGTCGGCGTGCACGGTCCTGGGGTCCCGCGTGAGCCGCGCAGAACACCCTGTTTCCTGGCCCTCACCAGCGATCGTTTCAACGTGAGGCATGGACCTGCTGTTATGACGAGCAGTGGGTGGTGTAGAACAGACGCGGGGTGTTGCTCGCTCGCGGGCGTCCCCTTTTCATAGACCAGCCGGGCATTCCGGCTATATCGAAGGACAGCAGCATGGCCAGCGGTACCGTGAAGTGGTTCAACGCCGAGAAGGGCTTCGGATTCATCGAGCAGGACGGCGGCGGCCCGGACGTCTTCGCCCACTACTCCAACATCGCCGGGAACGGTTTCCGCGAGCTCGTCGAGGGTGAGAAGGTCACCTTCGACGTCGCCCAGGGCCAGAAGGGCCCCCAGGCCGAGAACATCGTCCGCGGCTGACAAGACGTAGCCAAAGGCAGTGAACGGGGCTCGGCGCATCGCCGGGCCCCGTTGTGCTGCGGGGTGAGCCGGCAAGGAACGGTGAGCCACCTTGCTGCCACGGACACGGATCGACCTCCGGCCCTGCACCAACGCCGCCGACGTCCCCGAACTACCCCGCCGCTGATGTCCGGGCCCCGTCGTGGCCCGCTGGATCGGCAGACCACACGCCGAACCACTGCTCGGCGCCGTACTCCTCGAACCGCTCCACCTCGGTGAAACCCAGCTTCGCCGCGAGGCGCATCGCGCGGTCGTTGGCGGTCTGGGTGCAGAGCACCACCGGCTCGCCGGGAAACGCGCCGCCGAACCAGTCGAGTGCCGCCGCGCATGCCTCAGCGGCGTACCCGCGTCCCCACGCCCGCGGCAGGAACATGTAGCCGAGTTCGGCCTCCCCGCCATCCGGTCGGACGTGGCCCGGCCGCTCCGCGTCGCGCCGATCCAGCGTGATCATGCCGATCATCGCCCCGTCGAGATCGACCACGAAAAGGCCAGGGCGTCGTCCAGGCACCTCGGGCACCGCGCGCTCGACCTCGTCACGCGATCGAGCGCCTCCGATGTAGGTGCCCACCTCGGGCGAGGCGAACAGCTCGATGAACGCTGCACGGTCCCGGGCCCCGGACTCGTGGAGCACGAGCCGCTCGGTCCGGATCGGGGCAGGTGGCCAGGTGCTGGGTCCGAGCTCAGTCATGGCCCGCAACGTATCGCACCCCTGTCGGTGGGCAGCGGCCCGGGAGTTTCGTACCTCGAATTCGGACCGCCGCCGAGTTCGCTGCCCGGGGCGGCGCAACACCCCACCTGCGGACGTACGCCGGAGAGTTCACACACCGGCATCCCCGCAGGACCTCGCCGACAGGTCTCCCGGCAGGTGCCCGTCCGTGCGGGCGCCGGTCAGGGCAGCGTCCAGAACCGGACCGTGACGAGGTAGAAGACGGCCGCCCAGAAGGCCATGGCCACGGCGACGAGGCCGAGGCCGCGGAGGTTGGTTCTCGTCGCCGATTCGTTCGGGGGTGGCCGCAGCCATCGGCCGAGCAGCGGGTTCACGTAGTAGGGCATGGTCAGGAAGCTCATGAGGAAACTCGACAGCAGGTTGCCCACGAGCAGGCCGATCCAGAGGCGCATGTGCAGTGGGGACAGCGCGAGCGTCAGCAGTACGACGGTCGGGTACAGGCCGACCCATATGGCGAGGGAGGTCCTGGCCTCGGAGGGCGGCGGCGGTGCCTCCTTGCCGTTTCCCTGGAAGGCGAACCAGCTGCCGAACGAGTTGTCGATCGTACGCAGATTGAAGTCGCTGAATCTCTCGCCCTCGGCCAGGATCTGCTGGCGTTGGGGCGATGTCAGCCAGGCGTCGAGGTGCTCGGCGCTGTCGTAGCGGTAGAGCGTGGTCCATTCCTCCTGGAGCCCCTCGATGGGGCGGAAGAGCTCGGTCCCGCGAAACCCCTCGAACTTGCTCTCCTCCTGGACCATGTGGTTCTGCCAGTCGAGGAATTCGTCGACCTGGTTCGGGTGGACGCGGTGGGTGACCACCACGGTGACCAGCGGATCCAGTGACTGGGTGCCGCTGCTGACCACCTGCTGCGTGGCCGGACCGTCGAAGTACTTGGCGCCGACGTCGAGAAACGTCTGCCTGGTCCCGCTGTTGATCCACGCCTGCAGATGTGCCACCGAGTCGAACCGGTACACGATGACCCAGTCGGGCTGCAGAGATGTCGGCGGGGAGATCTCGGCGCCGAGGAAACCGGGGTAGTAGGCGGCCGCGGTGTTGAGGTCCTCCTGCCACGACTCGAATTCCTGCTCCATCCCGGGCAGGACTTTCTGGCCGATGATCGCCGTCGCTGCGGCGGCTACGTTCCGTTCGGCGTTCATGGTGGCTCAACCCGCCGACACCGACTGCTCCGCGGGGAGTCGGCCGTAGACGCGTTCCGGAGTCAGCGGCAGGGCCCGGTAACGGACGCCCGTGGCGTCGTGCACCGCGTTCGCGAGCGCGGGGGCGACGGGGTTGATACAGCACTCCGCCATCCCCTTCGCCCGCATGGGCCCGACCGAGTCCGCCGAGTCCACCAGGAGGACCTCGGTGCGGGGGATGTCGGCGTAGGTCGGGATGCGGTAGTTCCGCAGGTTCGGGTTGGTCATGACGCCGTTGTCGTCGACGTGATGGTTCTCGGTCAGCGCGAAGCCGATTCCCTGGGCGACGCCGCCCTCCACCTGTCCTCGGACCTGTACCGGGTTGATGATCACCCCGGCGTCCGCCGCCTGCACGCTGTACAGGATCCGTATCTCGCCCGTCACGCGGTGCACGGCGACCCGGAAGCCCTGCGTGTTGGAGGTGACGTTCCGGGGCGAGCCGTACGCCTTGCGTGCGGCGGTGAAGCGGATTCCGCGCGCTCGGGCCAGCGCGACGAGTTCTGCCAGCGACACCCGCCGGTCCCCGCAGACGACACCGTCGTCGTCCATCGTGCACATCACGACGTGGACGCCCGTGTGTGCCGCGGCGAAGTGCAGGATGCGGTCGCGCACGGCGTTGGCCGCCCGCAGGACCGCGTTGCCGGCCACGAAGAGGCCCGCGCTCGCGAAGGCACCGGTGTCGAAACCCGTGCGGTCGGTGTCGGACTGCACCAGGCGGATCCGCGACGGCGTCGTGCCCAGCTGATGGGCCGCGATCTGGACGTGGGCCGTGGAGGTTCCCTCTCCGAACTCCACGGTCCCGACGGCCAGTTCGTAGATGAGATCGTCGCCCAGCGTGACCCAGGCCTCGGAGAGGTGCTCCGTCGGGGGCGCGGTCTCGTGCAGGGAACTCGCCACGCCGACTCCGACGAGCCACCCGGGGCCGGGAGGCGGCCGGTCGGCCGTCCGGGCCAGTGCGTCCTCCACCAGGTCGATGCACTTGGCGAGTCCGTCCTCGGTGAAGATCACGTCGTCGGGGCCGTCGTCCATCGCGACCAGGGGATCGCCCGGCCGGACCATGTTGCGGCGGCGCAGTTCCAGCGGGTCGATGTGGAGGGCGCGGGCCAGTTCGTCCATCGCCGACTCCACGGCGAACGCCGGCTGCGTCATCCCGTAACCGCGCAGCGCGCCGCTCGGCACGGTGTTCGTGTAGACGGAGTACGCGTCGTACTGCTTGTTGGGGCAGCGGTAGATCATGACGGCGGCTCCGCCCGCGTACAGCGTTTCGCCGCCGTGGTTGCCGTAGGCGCCGGTGTTCGACACATTGCGTACCTGGACGGCGGTGAGCGTTCCGTCGGCCTTCGCCCCGAGCTTGACCGTCAGAGTCATCGGATGCCGCGGCGAGGCCGTCGTGAACTCCTCCTCACGGGTGTACTCGAGGCAGGCGGGCCGTCCGGTGTCCAGGGCGGCGAGTGCGACCAGGTCCTCGGCGATCACCTCCTGTTTGCCGCCGAATCCGCCGCCGACGCGCTTGCAGAACACCCTCAACTGGTCCGGGCGCAGCGCGAACAGATACTCCAGTTTGACCTTGGCGATCGACGGTGACTGCGAACTGGTGCGGACGTTCAGCCGGCCGTCCTCCATCCAGGCGATCGCACCGTGGGTCTCCAGATGCGCGTGCTGCACCCGCGGTGAGAAGTAGGTGCCTTCGTGGATCACGTCGGCCTCGGTGAATCCCGCCTCCATGTCGCCGACGCGCGAGTGGAGTTCGAGCAGGATGTTGTGCACGGGGTCGCGGACGAACGGATCGTGGGAGCCGTGCAGCTGGGGTGCGCCGTCGGCCATCGCCGCCTCCGGGTCGAACACCGCCGGCAGCACCTCGTACTCGACCGTGAGACGCCGGCAGCCCTCCTCCGCCGCCCCGACCGTGTCGGCAAGGACCGCTGCGACGCGCTGGCCGGCGAAGCGGACCGTGTCGTCGAGGATGCGGGTGTCGTCCGGGTCGACCAGATGGTCGGTGTGGATCGCCGTGGTGAAGCGTCTGCGGGGTACGTCCTGCCAGGTGTAGACCCGGTGCACGCCGGGCACCGCGAGGGCGGCCCTCTTGTCGATCGAGAGGATCCGGGCGTGCGCGTGCGGTGAGTGCAGCACCTTGAGGTGCCGCATGCCGTCCATCTGCGTGTCCATGGTGAACTCGGCGTGACCCGTGACCACGTCGTGGCCCGCGGGCGCGCCGACGCTCGTCCCGACGGCCTTGCCCGGTGCTGCCGTCTCCACCGCGCTGACGCCCTTCACGGCGTCCTCGATCGCCCGATATCCGGTGCAGCGGCAGAGGTTGCCCTTCAATGCCCTCGGCAGATCCGCCTTCTGGTCCTCGGTGAAGGTCGCCGACGTCATGATCATCCCTGCGGTGCAGAAGCCGCACTGGAACCCAGGAGCCCCCTCGAACTGCCGCTGCATGGGATGCAGGGCGCCGGGTCGTCCGAGGCCCTCGATCGTGGTCACCTCGCGGCCGTCCGCGCGGAACGCGGGGGTGATGCAGCTGTGTACCGGCGTGCCGTCCAGCCACACCGTGCAGGCGCCGCAGTCGCCCGCGTCGCAGCCCTTCTTGACGCCGAAGTGACCGAGTTCGCGCAGGAAGGTGCGCAGGCACTGGCCGGGGGCCGGCTCCCGGTCGAACTCCCTGCCGTTGACGTGGTAGTTCATGCCAGGTCCCCAGCCGTGAGTTCGCGGCGGATCTCTTCGGCGAAGTGCCGTGTCAGATGCCGGCGGTGGTCAGGGGTTCCGTTGGGATCGGCGAACCAGACGTCGGCGGGTAGGGCGTCGATGCTCTGCCGCAGGGTTCGGGCATCGGGCAGGGAGTCGAAGGCGATGCGGACCGGCCGCGTGGTGCCGGCGGTGATGGTGAGCAACAGGTCTCTCGCTTCCGGCCGTTGCGTGCCGACGAGGAACACGGTCGAACGGCCGAGCCGGGTCAGCGTGAAACGGCGCCGTACGGTCCGTTTGCGCAGTGCGTGCTCCGGAACGGTGATGCGACGGAGGATCTCCCCGGGCGCGAGGACGTTGCGGTGGTCGCCCGTGACGAAATCGAGGGCGTCGACGAAGCGCACGGAGCCGTCCGACGCCCACAGTTCGTACTGCGCCTCCAGCGCCACCGTCAGCGTGATCATCGGGCCGGCGGGCAAGGACATGCAGATGTTTCCGCCTACCGTCGCCGCGTTCCAGACCTTGAACGAGGACAGGAACGCCTCACAGCTCTCCCGGAAGAGACTTCCGGCGGTCCAGCCCTCCGGCCATGGGAACACGTACAGGTCGCGAATGGTGCAGGTGGCGCTCATCTCCAGTCCCTCGTCCGTCGTGACAAGGGACTCCCAACGCAACGCCGTCAGATCGATCAGCCGTCGCAGGTCCGGCTGCTCCGTGGAGTAGAGCCATGTTCCGCCTGCGAGCCAGGCGTCACCCTCGTGCCAGTCCATACCCGGCCGCTCGCACGGTCGGCGGACTACTTCGGTGATGGTGTTGAGGTCCATGAGAGCCGGCCTACGGGGGAGCGGAATGCGGGAAGACGTCTGTCCCCCGGTGATGTAGATCCTGCTGTTCGAGCAAGCGTTGGCCGCCGCTCCGCACCGGTCGGGGCGGCTGCGCCACGAGGGACCGACGGGCCCCAGGTGCGTTTGCCACAGTTTATCCCAGTATGTTGGTCGGAGCCCGATCGGCCGTGACTGAGAGTGGTCGAAAGATCACGGCACGTGACAGGTGACGCGGCGGGACGTCGGCGACCGCGAGGCAGATCGCCACTCGGTGTGCCGGCCGACGTCAGAGCCGGAACGCTGTGGTCACCTGCTCGGCGAGATCATCTTCCGTCATCGTGATGTCGACCTGAACAGTGCGGAGTTGAAGGCGCTCGGTTTCGTCCCGGAGGCGTTGTGTGAACATGCGATCGCGTTCGGCGAGGTTGCGGCCGGCCCGCGCGGGATCGCTGGTCCTCGATACGAATCCTTCTTCCGCAGCCGACCGACTCAGGATGGCCGCCTCGCGGAACTCCGGGGTGGGGAGGAGCCAGACGGCGTGCTCAGGAGCAGCAAGCAGAGGCTTCACGAGGTGCGGGAGCAGCCGGAACCCCTCGACGACGACGCACGGCTCCTGCGGCAGACGAAGGAGATCTTCGACGATCAGACCGAAACCCTCACCCCGGAACCAGTGGAACGTCTCGAGCATGACCTCCGGAGAGCGGTTCACCCATCGCTCGTCCATGCTCATGCCGATGAACCGGTGCAGGAACGGGGCCTCCTCGGACGTGGTCCGCCCCGCGTGCTCGTGCATCACGTCATCGGTCGCGAAGAAGCGCCAACCGTGGCGGTCGGCAAGTCGGCGGGCCGTCGTCGACTTGCCTGCACCGCTTCCGCCCCCGATCCAGTAGACGTGCCGCAGCCGTGCCGCAATCTCTGCGGCGCCGGTCACCTCTTCATACGGCTGGGGCTGCATTCCGCTCCTGTCCACGAGGACGACGAAGGCGAACCTCATTGTGCTCCTCACCATGGTCGACGGACTCGAAGGTCCGCCGCAGTGAAGCCGGCGTGGCCCGATCGGGTGCGGCTCGGCGGTCGGCAGTCCGAGGTGGCCGCTCGGCTACTGTTTCCGGCGGGTCAGCCCGCTTGCGGCGTCTCGCGCACGACGGTTCAGGCCACGAGCAGGCGGAGGCCGAGCTCCGCCGCGTAGAGATCGACGAGGTCGCGGTTGCGCTCGACCCACCGGCCTGAGGACAGGTCGTCTCGGAGCCTGTCCACCGCCCGCTGCTCGGCCTTCGGCCCGACCCTGGTCCATACCGAAACCGCGCGGCGCACATGTTCGTCCAGGTACGCCTCGGGCCGGCGCCAGTACGCCTCGAAGAAGCCGTCAGCGCAGTCCCACGGGATGAGCACCGGTTCGATGCGAGCCCCGATCGCGCGGGCCAGCTGGTCCACCGAGGGGCGGCCGGCGACGAGGTCGGCGACCTCAGGCAGGTAGTCGCGGGAGAGCCAGAACCTTTGACGCCAGCCGGTGTCACTTGAGTCGTGCGTGAACACCACGACGCGGCGGGCCACGCGCCGCATCTCGCGCAGCCCGGCGATCGGGTCCTGCCAGTGGTGAACGGTGCTGAAGGCCATCGCCGCGTCGAAGGACTGGTCCTCGAACGGGAGGCTCTCCGCGGCGGCGGCCACGCACGGCGCCGCCCCCGCGGGACGCTGTGCCCGCATGACCGCCGACGGCTCCACCGCGGTCACGTCGCGGTCCGGGGGTTCGTAGGAGCCGGTGCCGGCACCCACGTTCAGCACCGTCCGTGCGTCCCCGAGCGCGTCCCAGACCCTCGCGGCGATCCGCGGCTCGGTGCGTCGCGTCGCTGGGTAGGCGGACCCGATGGCTTCGTACAACTGCGCCCCGAACACCTTCAGTTGCTCCTCCGGCGTCGTCCTGATCCCCATTGCCCGTGCCTCCAGTTCCCTGTCTATGGCCGTCACCATGGCGGCCGCGCGGTCGCGCTGTTCCAGCAGCAGACCGCGCAGCCGGTGCAGGCGCGCGACCGCGTCGGTGGCCGGGTCGTCGACCAGATCCGCGATCTCGCGCAATCCGAAGCCCAGCCGCCGGTAGGCGAGCACCTCCCGCAGTCGCTCCAAGTCGTCCGCCGAGTAGGCCCGGTATCCCGCCGCGGTCCGCGCGGATGGCCGCGCGAGGCCGATCTCGTCGTAGTGATGCAGCGTGCGGACGCTCACGCCGGCCAGTTCGGCCACGCGCCCCACGGTCAGATGTTCTTCCACGCCACCGACCATGCGGCATCACGCCACGTGAGGGTCAAGCGCTGCGCCACTGGTACCCCGTCGCTCGACCATCGCGTCGGCCAACAGGCCCGCGTTGTCGAGCGGTCAGGGTGCAGGGCGAGATCGACCACGATTCCACTGGGCGGCTCCACCAGGTCCTGAACACCGGCCATACCGCCTCGCCCCCCACCGCGGATCGCAGGCTGACCTCACCACTCCGGATCGGGAGTCGGACCTGCGGTGCAACTCGGCTCCCGACACCGGCGGCGGTGCATCTCGCAGTCAGGGACAAGGCCGACGACTCCCTCGGCTGTGCCGTCATCTGCTGGCGACGTGTCAGGAGTCCTCAGCAGGCGCGGAGCCGTCCCTCAGAGTCGCTGGCCTTGGAGGGGTATCAGGACATGTCACGTTCCTGATGCGGGTGGACACGTTCGATGGTCGGAACCGACCCTCAGCTCGCGACGTCCGCGCAAAAGGCGGAGGCGTTGTACGTAGCCGGGACGTTCGCCGTGTTGTGGATGTATACCTGCCAAGACGTGTTCGATGGAGTAGGCCCTGAGCTGAACGCGATGTCGGCTTCCTGGCCTGCGGGTTGTGGAGGCGTGGCTGGGCCATGACTCGGATGGCGCAAGGCTGGTCTTTCGCCCGTCGGAGTCGGCGCAGGGAGAGAGCTGGGCGCCTGCAAGGTCATGAAGTCGAATTCCTTGGAGCCGCCGCGACCCCGCGCACCTCACCGGCTGATCGCCAACCCGGGCCATCCACGGTTGCCGCAGGCCACTTGGCAAGTTCAGTGCGGCCCGTCGAGCCGCCCGGAGGTTGACTCCCACATGTGCATGGAGAGAGTCGGACCTCACCAACGATCAGAACGAAGTCTCGTCGGCCGGTGAAGGCGCGGCGCACTGACGCAGGACCATGAGCGGGCCCTCCAAGGCCGCCACCATGGCGAAGGGAAAACGGTCGAGCTCGAGGCAGAGTGCGACGTCATCGGGATGGACTCCTTGACGCACCCCCTCCGTCAGCTCGGCAGCGGCGCGCGACTCGGCAGCGCGGCGAAGGTACTCAGCAGCAGGCGTCCCAGCCTCCGTGGCCCTCCGAGCGATGTACTGAGCACACGCCAGATCCTCATCAGCCTGGCCGTCTTCGCCGGTGACCACGAACGTGACCCTGTCACTCTGGCGCGTCCGCAAGACGCGAGCCGTTGCCTCCGCCACCACGAAGCCGGCGCACAGCACCAGCGACGCCTCCTTGACCGCGAGGGCGCCGACCGTTCCAGCCGTGGTCTTCTGCACCACGGTCCGTCCGCCGAGGTCGACCGACCTCAGCAGGCCCGGCGAGTTGACGGCGCCGAACCCGGGTGCGGGCGGACCGTCCTTGAGTGCCACCCAATCCGGGTGGCGAGCTTTGAGCGCCAGGGCTTCGTCCAGCGACTCGGCAAGAACGATCTTCTCCGCTCCCTGGGCAAACGCCCAGGCGGCCACGGTGAAAGCCCGCATGACGTCGACGACGACCGCCACGGACGGAGTTTCGACCAGCTCAGTGATGCCAAGGAAACGAGCGTCCATCCGGACATGATCGCGCATGCTCAACCCGAAGCACCCGCACGGTGATACGCATCACGTCAATGGTCTCGCCAGGCAACACCTCCCACTGAATCGACAACAACCGGCGCGGTCGACAGCCGTCGCGCGAGGCAGGGACACGCATCCCTGGGCCGCAGGGATTTTCGCCCCTCGCAGCCTCGCTGTTACGGCGTACGGCCGGCCTGCATGAGGCGTGGAGGGATAGTCGTCCCGCTCGTGCTGCGTCAGGTGGCGCGGCGCTGCTCTTGGACGGCCTTCATGAGGTCTTCGATGGCGGACCGGGATTCGCGGTCGTGCCGCTCGTCGATCGCCTTGAGCGCGGCGGCCGCTGCCTCGCGAATGTGATGGGGAAGCCCGTCGGCGGCCGTGAGTTGGTAGGCGGCGTTGCGGCGCGCCCTGCGCTCGGCGGCGTCCACCGCGTCGGGGCCGGACAGCGGAAAGACGGAGGCGCTGTACGCGGATATCCCCAGCACCATCATGTCGGCGATGCCGTCCGCGTACCCGAGGGCGGCGGCCTCCCCTCGGCCTTGCCGAATGGTTGCGACGATGCGACGGCGGGACAGGGCCGTGCCCACGGCGGCGCCGCCGCCCAGGGAAAGGCCGCAGGTGACGGCGAGAAACGGCCCGCCCCAGGCGAGGCCGGTGAATCCTCCGAGGACCGCGAGCGCCACCGTCCATGCGGCGGCGGTCCGGGAGCTGATCTGCTCGGGCGTGGTGTCCATGGGAGCAGTGTGTCAGCAGGGACGGACGGCACCGGTGCGGGGCGAGCCTGGGTCGCGCGACCGTCAGGAGACTGTCTGCCAGCTGTGCTCACTGGGCGGGAAGCGCGAGCCGAAGGACGATCTCGCCGTCGTCGATCTCCCCGGTGGGCTCGAAACCGAACTTCTGGTAGAAGGGCCACGGTTCGCCGTCGCCGGGATCGTAGCTGGTCAGCAGCTCGGTGGCGCCGTCGGCGCGAACCAGGGCGGCGATCTGGGTGAGCGTCTCCCGGCCGATCCCTCGCCGCTGGTGCCGCTTGTCGACCAGGAGGCGCCAGATGAAGTGTCGGCCTTGGTAGGGACCAGCAGGCGGCTTCCACGACAGCATCACGAAGCCGACCGGCTCGTCGCCGACATACATGGCGCGGTACCAGGGATTGGTCTCCGGCTTCTTGGCCGCCTCCTTGAGCGATCTGGACACGGAGGCGACGAACTGCTTCTGGCGGCGTCGGACGCGGAGGGCACGAACGGCGTCCCGGTTGTCGTCGGTGATCTCCCGCAGTTCCACGTCCGGGGACCTCATGGCACACCCTTCCTGCACACGGCGGCTGTGCCATCCGGCCCGACGTGAAAGGCCGTCGCCGTGCGGCCATGCACGCAGTATCAGGGACATCAGGTTGGACGTCCTCGCAGCGTAATGGGCACAGCGGACCTGGAGCGGGACTGGCACGCCGGGCTGTGACCGGTCGGGGGCGGCTGCTTGAACCTGGGTGGAGACGACGAGATCCGCCAGGACTGACCCGTAGAGGCTCCGGGCGATCCAGAGGCAGAAGATCTCCTCGAGTATGTCGGCCTCGCCTCCCTGCCGGGTCGCGATGCGGGACATGGCTCTCGGAGCAGGGTGGCGGATGGACCGTTGACGTCGCGTGTCGCACCCTGATCTGCTGCCGTGATCAGCGTAGAGACCGACGCAGGGAACGCAGATGCCGAGCAGGGGAGCTGAGACGATGACGCCCTCGCACGCACCGGGCCCGCCGACCGCCGTGGTCGTACAGAACACCACGAGCGGCGGCCCCGGACGAGTCGGGACCTGGCTGGTCCAGGCGGGAGTCGGCCTAGAAGTGCTGCGTCCCTACGAGGGTGAGGCCCTGCCCCGGACTCTCGACGGCAGGCCGCTTCTCGTGCTCGGCGGCGGCTTCCTGCCGGACGACGACGAGCGCGCGCCATGGCTCCCCGCCACCCGCCGCCTCGTCGCGCAGGCGCTGGACGACGGCACGCCCGTCCTCGGCATCTGCCTCGGTGGCCAGTTGCTCGCACAGGTCGCGGGCGGCAGCGTGCGGGCGCGTCACGGGCAGCCCGCGTTCGGGACCACGCAGATCCGGCTGCGCCCCGAAGCCGCCGACGATCCGCTGCTGCACGGGCTCGGGGCGACGGTGCCCGCGATCGAGCGGCACGTCGACGCGATCACCGAACTCCCGCCGGGAGCAGCCTGGTTGGCCTCCAGCGCGTCCTGCCCCCACCAGGCGTTCCGGGTCGGGGCGCGGGCCTGGGGTGTGCAGTTCCACCCGGAGGCGGAGGCCGAACGGATCGCGGGTTGGGACAGGGAACAGCTGGCCCGCCAGGGCTTCGACAGGGACCGGCTGCACGCCGAGGCCGTGGCCGCCGAGGACGCGGCGGTCTCGACGTGGTCGGTGTTCACGCGGAGGTTCGCTCAGGTGTGCGCGAGGCTGCCGTGAGCGGCTGCGAGGACGGCGGGCCGGCGGCCCGGCGTCGCCATCAGGCCGATGCCGAACGCGGGCACCACCGCCGAGACCCGGACCCCGCTCCTGTGACGCACGCGATGGCCGCCACCTTCGCTTCAGGGGCTCGGGCCCCTCCTGGTTCTGCGGGTTGTGCGATGTCGCGACCACCGCCAAAGCTGTGGGTGCTGCACTGTCCGTGAATCCGCGAAAGGAGTCGAGTACGGGAACCGTCCGAACGCCCTCGGCTCACGGTTCCCGGAGGTCTGGTGTGTCCTGCATGACGGCATCCGCGGAGGCATAGAGGAACTCCAGGAGCTTGCCGTATGCCTCGCCGTGCGCTCTTTCCGACTCCGCCCCGTGCTGTGGTGTTTCTGTCCCATGGTCAATCGCGTGCAACCAGTCCATGACACCGCTGAAATCCGACGCCAAGGCGCCAGTGGCCGCCTGCGCTGCCGCCAGGGCGCCGCTTGCCGCCTGTGCCACGGCCCGGGCGCTGCTTGCCGCCGGCGCCGCGCCGGCCGTTCGGCTCGGACCTTCGACATAAATGACGTGCAGAAGGCGGTTGAGGTGGCGGTGCAGAGCACGTGCTTCATTCCAGAGGCGACGTGCGGCCTGACGGCGCTCTTCGCGTTCTTCGGGAGGGTCGCTTGGCGCGATGCCTCCCAGTTTGATGGCTGCCTCGGCCAATGTCCCATGGACTTGACTCCAGCCTTCAGCGAAGGCCAGGTAGGCGCTCTTGCGTGATTCGCGAAGACCGCGAGTCCGTTCAGCATCCAGTTGAAGGCGTGCTTGCCCCAACTGCGTCTCGGACTGGATCTTTGCCTGTTGCTCTGCCTTCCTTCCGGTGATCCACGCGGATGCCGTAGCGCCGACTGCGCCTACGGCGGCGCCGATGACGCCACCGAGGAGTCCTGCAAGTCCTGCGTCCATGACGTGATTGTGCTGGCCAGGAGGTGCGCGTTGCCAGTGGGGCGCGATGGTTGTGACTGGCTGCTCAACTCGGCCGCGGTGGGCCTGTGCTGGTGAGGGCGGCGCTGCAGGCGGTCTCGGTCACCGCCTCAACGGGCGTCACTCAGGCTCCGTCTGACGCATAATCAATTGCCTTCGGCTCGCGGGGGTCGCTGCACCCAAAGAATCCAGGCAGTGGTAGGACGGCGGGCGGAGCCCGTGCCGATGGTGCTGCCGTTGAGGGCTTCAGGCGCTGATGCCTGTCTGGCGGGTCTGGCGGGAACGGATCAGTTCGAGGCCGATCAGCCGGGAGACGGCGCTCGGCGGCAGTCAGGATGCGTTCAGGTGCGTGGTGGCACGGTCACGTCCCATGACATATGAGACGTCCAATTCCTCGGCGATAGCCGGGGCGGGAAGCCCGGTTGCCCCGTCTTCCGGTCACCGACTGCGTTGGAACAAGGTGCCCGAGGTCACCGCCTACTTCTGGGTGATCAAAGTACTGTGCACGACGGTCGGAGAGACCGCGGCGGACCTGTTGGCCGAGAAGGCCGGACTGGGCCTGACGGGTGTGTCGGTGCTGATGAGCGCGGTTCTGGCGGTGGTCCTGGTCGTCCAGTTCCGCACGAAGGCCTACCGGGCGGGCGTGTACTGGGCGGCCGTGGCTCTGATCAGCGTCGTCGGTACGCTGATCAGCGACAACCTCACCGACAACCTGGGCGTGCCCCTGGAGACCAGCACCACGGTGTTCGCCGTGATTCTCGCGGTGGTCTTCGCGGTCTGGTACCGGCGTGAGCGGACGCTGTCCATCCATCACATCGACACCACCAGCCGTGAGTCCTTCTACTGGCTCGCCGTCCTGTTCACGTTCGCTCTGGGCACGGCTGCCGGGGACCTGGTCTCCGAGCGCATGGATCTCGGCTACTGGCTGTCCGCGGTGCTCTTCGCCCTGGCGATCGGCGCTGTGGCCGTCGCGCACTTCGCGCTGGGCCTCGACGCGGTGTGGAGCTTCTGGATCGCCTACATCCTGACCCGCCCGCTCGGCGCCTCGATCGGTGACTACCTGTCCCAGCCGTCCGCGGACGGTGGCCTGGGCCTGGGCACCGTGGTGACCAGCGTGCTGTTCCTGGCAGTGATCCTCGCACTGGTGGTGTATCTGGCCGTTTCCCGCAAGGACGTCACCGATCCGGAGTCGGGAGCTCGGCAGGTGGCCTGATCCTCCGACAGGCATTCAGGCCGCGTTCAGGCTCGCTGTGTCACGGTCGACATGCTGGCTGCTATGTGTGGTCGGCTCATCCAAGCAGAGCGCTCGCCCGCGTCTCGGGGCGGGCGCTCTGCCGTTCGGCACGATCAGGAGCATCACGTGGAGAAACCAGAGGTTCTCAACGGCGCCGACGCGGCGAGCATGTCGACCACTGCGGTGATGAAGAAACTGCCAGAGGTCACACTGGCATTCTGGATCATGAAGATCGCCGCGACGACTCTCGGCGAGACAGCGGGCGACCTCTTCGCGCAGACCCTGAAACTCGGCTACTTCCTCACCACGATCGCGCTGTTCGCGATCTTTGTGGTGACCCTGGTCGTCCAGCTGCGGTCCCGCCGCTACAACCCGTTCTTCTACTGGACCGTGATCCTGTCGACCAGCATGGCCGGCACCACGATGTCCGACTTCATGAACCGCGACGCCAGCGCCAGGTACCTCTCCGACGGCGCCACTTCGCTCGGCTGGGGACCGCAGGGCCTCGGCCTGGGCTACCCGGCCGGAGCGGCCATCCTGATCTCGATCCTCCTGGCCATCTTCTTCGCCTGGAAACTGAGCGGGATGACGTTCCAGATCCGTGACATCGTCAGTTTCCGCGGCGAGGCCCTGTTCTGGTCCGCGATCCTGGTGTCCAACACGCTCGGCACCTCGATGGGCGACTTCCTGTCCGACAGCTCCGGCCTCGGCTACGCAGGGGGCGCGCTGCTCGTGACCGGCGTACTCGCGCTGCTCCTCGCGCTGACGAAGGTGCCCACGGTGCCGAACGTGCTGCTGTTCTGGATTGCTTTCGTCCTCACCCGTCCTCTCGGTGCGACGGCGGGAGACTTCCTCACGAAGCCGGTCGCCAAGGGCGGTCTTGACCTCGGTACCGCGGGTTCGTCGGCCGTCCTCGTTGCCGTTCTGTTCGGCCTGATGGTCCTTGCCCAGGCGCAGGAGCGCAGGGGCAGCACCGCGGCGGGCACGAAACGGGGGCAGGTCAGCCGCCGGCGGGCAGACTGACGGTGAATCTGGCCCCGGAAGCGTAGGTGGCGTCGTAAAGGACCTCGCCGCCGACGGCACGGGCCAGGCGCCGCGCGAGCGGAAGTCCGAGCCCCGCCCCGTCGTGTCCGTCATCGGCGTCGGCACGCTGCCCCGGCCGGAACAACTCGCCGACGAACGCCTCCGGCACGCCCGGACCGTCGTCGACGACGTCGATGCCCACTGCGCCGGGCATGGTCCGCGCGGACACGGTCACAGTGGACTCGGCGTAGCGGGCGGCGTTGGCCAGCAAGGGACTGAGGATCCGTTCGAGCAGAGCGGGCGCGACCGCCGCCCGCAGCACCGGATCCTCGGTCTCCAGCATGGTCTTCAGCCGCTTCGGATCCTCGGTGTCCTTGAGCAGGCGCTGCAGGACGGGTACGACGTCGGTGGTGCCGGGAACCGTCGCCGGGTTCAGGGCACTCTCGCGGGCGTCGTCGAGCAGCGTGTCGCAGATCGTGCGCATGGACTGCGCGGCCTCGGCCATTACCACCTGGGCCGCACGGATCTCGTCGGCGGAGCGGGGCCGGGCCTGTAGCCAGTCGAGCTCGATGACGATCCGGGTGAGCGGGGTGCGCAGTTCGTGGGACAACTCCCCGGTCAGCTGTTGCTCGTGCCGCAGCACGGTGCGTATGCGGTCCAGGAGGGCGTCGAGTGAGGCGCCCAGATCGGTGAGTTCGGCCGGTTGGTGCGCGGCGCCGAAACGGTCGTCCGAGCCCACGGCACTCCACTGGGCGGCCTGGTCGGTCATGGTCCGCACGGGACGCAGCGCCCGGCCGACGGACAGGCGGGTGAGCACGTACGTGCACCCGAGCATCACGGCGTCCAGGACCAGGGAGCCCAACAGCAGGGTGTCGGCGGAGCTCCGGTACGGGCCGAGGTCCAGGGCGGTGACGACCTCGGCGGCATGGCGGCCGGCCACGGCCAGCGCGCACAGCCGGACGGGCTGACGGTCCTGGACCGTCGTGCAGGCGTACGGGCGCTGCGCGGCCAGCCGGTCCGCGGCCTCGGTCAGCTGACTGTCGGCCCCGGCAGAGGGCGGCTTCTCCAGCAGTCGCCCGCTTGCGTAGACCCACACGTTCGAGTCGAGGAGCCGGTCGTTGGCGGTCTCCAGGACCCGCACCCGGCTGCCGCTGGTGTCGACGGTGGTGGCCACCGCGTCCGCCCGGGTGTGCAGTTCGCTGTCCGCCTGGTGTTGCAGGTGCCGGTCCATCACCACGTTGAACACCACGGTCAGGACCGTCATCAGCAGTGCAGCGGTGGTCAGTGCCACGAGGGAGAGTCGGCCGCGCAGGGTGCGGGGGGTCAGGTGGCGCGGGGGGTGGTTCATGTCAGGCGGTGTCCGATCCCGCGGGCTGTGCCGAGGGTCAGGGTGCTGCCTGCCTGGCGTAGTTTGCGGCGGAGTCGGGTCAGGTACTGGTCGAGGGTGTTGTCGCTGACGTGTGCGCCGTCGGGCCAGCCGGCGCGGACGAGGTCGATGCGGCGCACGATCGCACCGTCTGCGGCGATGAGTGTGGCCAGGACCCGGAATTCGGTGGGGGACAGGGTGACCGGTGTGCCGTGGGCGGTCATGGTGTGGTTCACGGCGTCCAGGACCAGGTCGCCGGTCGTGGCCGGGGTCGGTGGGGTGGATCTTTTGAGTGCGGCTCTGAGGCGGGCGGCGAGTTCGGCGAGGTGGAAGGGTTTGGGCAGGTAGTCGTCGCCGCCGGCGGAGAATCCGGACAGCCGGTCGGTGAGCTGGTGGCGGGCGGTCAGGAAGATCACGGGGCCTGGGAAGCCGTTGGCTCGCATGGCCTGGCATACGTCGCGGCCGTCTGCGTCGGGCAGTCCGATGTCCAGGACTGCGGCCGAGACGGCGGGGGTCGCCAGGCGCAGGGCCATCGCTCCGTCGGGGGCGGGCAGGGGGTCGAAGTCGTCGGACAGTCCGCGGCGCAGTGCGTCGCGCAGGGCGTGGTCGTCCTCAACGATCAGGATCTTGGAGCGCATGGGGGTCTCCCTCGGCCGGGCGGGGAGTCGTGCCCGCGATGAACGATCCACGCGGCCACCGGGCCGACGCGTGCCGAAGGCCGGCCGCACCGCCGTCGCTCGGTGCGGAGCCCTCAGGGTCGCCGAGGTGATCAGCAGACCGGCGGTGAGGGTGCCTGTGATGCTGTGGCCCGAGGGGGACGACCAGCCGGAGGCGCGCGTGGCCCGGTTCGTGTGCGGAGGCCGGGTCCGGTGTGGCCATAGGGTCAAAATCCTTTCCCGCGGACGACCCGATCAGGTCGAACAGGACGACACGACCGACTACAGATAAGTAGACCGTCTACTGCACTGTAGACGACGCCGGCGCCGGAAACGCTCCCGAACGAGCGCGTTTCGAGGCGTGCCGACGCGTTGACGGTGATCGTGCAGCCGCTTCAGCAGGCCACGGCGGGCGGGAACGCGGGGGAGGAGCCCGGGTTCGATGGCCGGCGCGACGGGTCGCCGATCGCAGTGCCCACAAGCGTGGCAGCCGCCGGATTCTCGACGAGGGCCCTCGCCCGGCCCGGCGGGTGTCCGGCGAGTCGGGGTGGGTGAAGAAGGGCCGGCTCAGCTCCCGTTGCGGGTGAGGCCGTCGCAGAGGGCGGTGAGGAGGCGGGTGAGGGTGGGTTCGAAGTCGATGCCGATGTGCGCGACGGCGGGTTCTTCCCGGTACAGCCGGGCGAGGTTCTCCCCCGGATGCCCGGCCTGCCACAGTGGCGCGGTCAGGGCGATGGTGGCGACGACGAGTTCCTGGGCCTGGTCGCGGTCGAAAGTGCTTGCCGTGCAGATGGCGCCGGTGACGACTGCCACGGCGTTGCCGGCGGCGTGTTTGAAGGTGCGGACGCGTTCATAGGTGACCTCGCGTTCGAGGCTCAGGGTGACATGGGTGAGCAGGTCGCAGAACAGGGGACGCTCGGCGAGAGGCGCGACCAGCGCGCGTGTCAGCTCCGCGCAGGTCAGGTCGCTGCGGCGGGACAGCTGCGCTGTGACGGCTCGTGACCAGTCCTCGTAACCCTCTTCGGCGAGGTTGAGCAGGATCTCCTCGCGAGAGGCGTAGTAGCGGCGTACGGCCGAGACGTGGACGCCCGCGTGCTGAGCGATCGCGGTGAGGGTGACCCCGCGAACGCCGTCGCGGGCGGCGAGGGCCCGGGCCGCCTCCATCAGGTCGGCGGCTCGCTGCGCCTTGTGCTCGGAGGAGTAGGCGCGCTGGAAGCCGGGCTTTGTCATGCCCAATACGGTAACGCAATCGACGTGCGTTGCAGGAGGTCGCCCCCCCCCTTCTCGCAACGCAAGGTCGTTGCGTTGACAACGCAACATGCTTGCGTTACGTTTTCGACGTCGCCACCGAAGAGATGCCAGGGATGCCTCTTGCGGGGCGACGGCCGCCCGGACTGTGAAAGATCCGCAGTGACGGCCGTACGGAAACGACGAAGTACGGAGTGCACCATGCGTGCGATCACCATCAATGAATTCGGCGGGCCGCAGGTTCTCACCGAGACGGAGCTTCCCGAGCCCCGGCCCGGCCCGGGCCAGCTCACCATCGACACCACCCACGCAGCGGTGGGCCTGGTGGACCTGTTCTTCCGCCGCGGGGACCTCGCGGGACGGTCCGGCATGGCGCAGCCGCCTCTCGTGCCCGGTCTGGAGGCCGCCGGGACCGTCCGCGCGCTGGGCCCGGGGGTGACCGGGTTCCAGGTCGGTGAGCCGGTGGTCACCCTGTCGCAGATGAGCCTGGGCGGCTATGCCTCGGTGACCCTGGCCGACGTGGCCATGACCGTCTCCCTCAAGGGTTCCGGTGTGGACCCCGCGCAGGCCGTCTCGGCCTTGCCCAACGCCACCACCGCCTATCTGGCCCTCACCCGGGTGGCGCACCTCCAGAAGGGCGAGAGCGTGCTCGTGCACGGCGTGGCCGGCGGTCTGGCCGCCACCTTCCCCGCGGTCGCCCGGTCACTGGGCGCCTCCCGCGTGGTCGGCACCGTCTCCTCGCCGGCCCGCATCAAGGACACTGAACATCTGGGTCTGGACGAGGTGTTCACCAGCGAGCGGTTCGTCAAGGAGCTGGCCGGCAGGCCGGCCGACGTGGTCGTCGACCCGGTCGGCGGCGATGTACGCACTGCCAGCCTGGACGTCCTGGCCCAGCTCGGCCGCATCCTCCTGGTGGGCCATGCCGCCCGGACCCCCGACACCCCGCTGACCGGCGACGACCTGTGGCATCGAAACGCGGCCATGCTCGGCTTCGCGGTGGGCCCCTACCTCGCGGCCCACCCGGATGCCGCCCGGCCCGCCGCCGAAAAGGTCGTCGACCTCCTCGCCCGCGGAGAACTGACGCTGCGTGTGGACGAACTGCCCCTGTCCCAGGCCGCGGAGGCACACCGCCGCCTGGAGGCGCGCGAGGTCCCGGGACGCCTCGTCCTCACGGTCTGACCAACCCGCCGCTGCGACCGACGCATCGTTCCCTGCTCCGGATCCGTGTACGGCGCCAAAGAAATCCACCGCCCCGCCCGAAGAGCGAACCACCGTGCTCTCTTCCGCCCCACAAAAGACTCAAGGACACCCTTCGTGAAGACCGTTAGCCAGCACCTCATCAACGGACGCTTCGTCGACTCGCACGGCCAGGACACCGTCGACGTCCACAACCCCGCGACCGGTGCACTCATCGGCCGCTCGATCCTCGGTGACGAGGTCGACACCGAGCGGGCCATCGCCGCGGCCAAGGCTGCCTTCCCCGCCTGGTCCGCGACCACCCTGGAGGAACGCAAGCGGTACCTCCAGCGCATCGCGGACGCCCTGACCGAGCGCATGGACGAGCTGGTCGCGATGACCGTCGCCGAGTACGGCGCCCCCGCCTTCTTCGCCGGCTACATGAACGGTCAGGCCCGCGACTTCTTCCTCCTGGCTCAGGACGTCCTCAAGGCGGACAACTTCGAGGAGAGATACGGCAACGCCACCGTCACCAAGGTGCCGCTCGGCGTGGCAGGTCTGATCACCCCTTGGAACGGCAACCCCTGGTTCATCGCCGGGAAGACCGCCTCCGCGCTCGCCGCCGGATGCACCGTCGTGGTCAAGCCCAGCGAACTGAGCACACTCCAAACGCAGATCCTCATGGAGTGCTTCGAGAAGGCCGACCTGCCGCCCGGCGTCATCAACGTGGTCAACGGCATCGGCCCGGTCGTCGGCAACACCATCACCCACAGCTCCGACGTCCAGAAGATCTCCTTCACCGGCTCCACCAAGGTCGGCAAGCAGATCATCCGCGACGCCACCGACACGATGAAGCGCGTCACTCTCGAACTCGGCGGCAAGTCCCCCACGATCGTCCTCGACGACGCCGACATGGACAAGGCGATCCAGTTCGCCCTCACCGCCGGCCTGCTCAACACCGGTCAGGCATGCATCGCCGGAACCCGCATCCTCGTTCCCGAAAGCCGGCTGGAGGAGGCCAAGACCGCCATCAGGACCGGGATCGAGGCCCTGGCGATCGGTGATCCGCAGGCACCCGACACGGTCATCCAGCCGATGGTGTCGCAGGGGCACTACGAACGGGTTCAGAGCTACATCCGCAAGGGCATCGAGGAGGGCGCCGAGATCCTGGTCGGTGGCGAAGGCAAGCCCGAGGGTTATGAGGCGGGCAACTACGTGAAGCCGACCGTCTTCGTCGGTGTCACCAACGACATGGCCATCGCCCAGGAAGAAATCTTCGGCCCGGTCCTGTCCGTCATCACCTATCGCGACGACGAAGAAGCCGTCGCCATCGCCAACGATGTCGCATACGGTCTGCACGCCTACGTCTACGGCGTGAACAAGGAGCGCGCCCGCGCGGTCGCCGATCGGATACTCGCCGGGCGAGTGATGATCAACGAGATCGTCGACGACCCCACCAGGCCGTTCGGCGGCTTCAAGATGTCCGGCCTCGGCCGCGAGTTCGGCATTCACGGCCTCGACGCGTACCTCGAAACCCGTACCGTCTTCGCCGGCTGACCCCACCCGCCGGTGCTGGTGCCCGTCCCCCGACGAGGGCCGGCACCGGCACCGGCGCCATATTTCGGGGCCCACCAGAACGGCCCCGGGGCGCTCGCGGAGTCGGTCGAAGACGGGCGGGACCCGCGATGCCGCGCAGGCCGGGACGGTTCACGCGCCCGCGACGTTCTCGGCCTCCCAGCGCAGCAGGTCGCCCGGCTGGCACTCGAGCACCTCGCAGAGCGCGGCGAGCGTCGCGAAGCGCACCGCCTTGGCGCGACCGTTCTTGAGTACCGCCAGGTTGGCGGGCGTGATCCCCACGCGGTCCGCGAGCTCTCCCACGGACATCTTGCGTTTGGCCAGCATCACGTCGATGTCGACGGCGATCGGCATCAGATCACCTCGTCCAACTCGGCCTGCATCTGCGCCGCTTCGACGTCGCGTGCGACGGCCTGGGTGAGCAGCATCCGCAGCACGTGCACGATGAGTGCGACCCCCAGGATGGCCACGCCGATCCCGCCCATGATGACGGTGACGCCCGGGTCGTCCCGCTGGCCCGGGGCGTTGATGGCCGTGACCGCGAACCACAGGAGGGCGGCCGCCACGATCGCGCCGATCACGCGGTCCACGTATCGGAAGGCGGCGTGGGAGAACACGGTTCCGCGTCGCACCATCGCCACGAGCTTCCATACGCTGACCACGGCGACCTGGGCCGACACCATGCCCAGGATCGTGATCACGCGCAACGGGGTCAGTGGGAGCGACCCGTCCTCCGGGTCGTTCCCACTGATCAACGTCCACATCATCAATGCCTGTACGAGCACGGTGCCGGCGAGCACCACCACGAGCACGGCGCGCAGCGCACGCACGGTCAGCTTTCCCATGACCCACCCTTCCAACGAGTTGCGATAGAAATCTATCGAATCTCGATAGGTAGGGCAAGTGTGAGGGCGAAGCGTGGGGGCGGTTTCGCGCTGTCTCGGGACGCCGTCATGCCGTCTCGCGGCATGGCGTTCACGCGAACCGTCAGCTCTCGCGGGACGCCGTTGCGGGGGAGTGGTCGTCCGGTGGCAGGCGCAGAGCGAGCAGGGCGACGTCGTCGGTGTTGTCGGAGGCAAGACCGGTGAGGAGTTCCGCGCAGAAGGTGTCCGGGGATTCGCGGGCGAGGGCCGCGGCGTGTTGGCGCAGGCGGGTGAAGCCGCGGTCGATGGACTCGCCGCGGCGCTCGATGAGCCCGTCGGTGTAGAGGAGAACGGTGGACTGGGCCGGAAGGGGCACGGTCGCGCTCGTGCGGGGCAGGTCGGTGCTGGCGCCGAGCATGTGCCCGTGGCCGCCGTCCAGGTAGCGGGTGTCGCCGTCCTTGGTGACGAGCAGGGGAGCGGGGTGGCCGGCACTGGAGTGTTCGAGTTCCCATGGGCCGCCTTCGGGACCGTGGATGAGGGCGTAGAGGCACGTGGCGGTCGCTGCGGGATACAGGGCGTGCTGAGCGACGTCCAGGCGCTGAAGGATCTTGTGGGGAGGTTCCTGACGGTCGCAGGCGATGCCGCGGAGCATGTTGCGCAGCTTGCTCATGGTGACCGCCGCCTGGAGATCGTGGCCGGTCACGTCGCCGATGATCAGGGTGGTGTCGCCGTTGGGCAGCAGGAAGCTGTCGTACCAGTCCCCGCCGACCTGCGCGCCGCTGGAGGAGGTGGCGTAGCGGGCGGCCATGGTCAGGGCGCCGACGTGAGGCAGGGGAGGCAGGAGCGAGCGTTGCAGGCGCTCGGCGATGTGCTGGGTCTCCCGGTGCAGACGGGCATTGTCGATGGCGAGGCCGACGCGGTGGACGATGTCGTCGATCAACCGCACGTCGTCGGCAACGAGCAACGGACGATCGCCGCATCGTGTGACGGTCAGGGCGCCGAGTACCTCCCGACGGGCCCAGAGCGGGGCGATGATGGCGCTGACCGCGTCCTGTCGCGTGTATCCCAGCTCCTCGGCGATGTCCCAGGGGTCGCGGTGAGGAGCAGAATTTTGAAGATCGGTACGAGTCAGGAGCAGAGGGCCCGCGCCGCGCAGGACGCGGGCCAGTGGACCGGTGGCAGTCTCCGGCAGAGTGGTTCGCTCCTCCGCCAGCAATGTGGAGGCGGTCTCGGTCCGCGTCGCGCAGATGCGATGCACCTCTTCATCGCCCGCCAGCACGTCGAAGGCACACCAGTCCCCGACGCGGCGCGCCAGAATCTTGCAGACCCGACGCAGCCCCTCCCTCGCATCCATGGTCTCGGCCAGGGCGGAGTTGATGTCCGCCAGCACCCTCAGCCGGGTCAGCGCCAGCTCAAGCATCTGATCAACGTCGTAGCGTTCCACGGAGGGTGCCTTCCCGCATCGATCACCGCGCGACCGCCATCAGCTGCGGATGCCATCGCCTGGGCTACGCACGGCATTCGAGGCGCGCTCCGGCAGACCGGCCCGGCCTGCGCGCCCCGAACGGCCAGAGCGCCTTCGTGTGGGCGACCGGTCAGTCCAGCGACTCGCCGAACTCGGCCTGATGGTTGGGCAGTCCGGCCGTGGCGGCCCCGAACGAGAACGACCCGTCCGCGGTGATCCCACCGGAGCCCGCCGAGAAGACCCACACCGAACCGTTGGAGGCATTCTCGATGGGGTCGCCGACGACCAGCCCGGCCTTGTGGTCGGCATTGGCGTCCACCAGCGCGGTCGAGAGGCCGAACCGGTCGCCCTTCTCGGCGGTGCCGGGCACCCCAGTGGTGTTCTGGCTGAACACCTTGGCGCCGGTGCCGGTCAGCCCGTTCGCGCTGCCGCGCAGCACCAGCACACTGCCGGCATTGGTGATCCCGTCGAAATCCTCCCCGGGCAGACCGGTCGCCACGTCCGGGTAGCCGTCGCCGTCGGTGTCACCGATGGACAGGCCCGTGCCCATGCCGTCGCCGTATTCGCCCACGCCCGGCACCCCGGGCGTGTCCTGGTTGATCCAAACGGGCTTGCGGGTCGTGGACAGGCCCTGCGGGCCGCCGTAGACGACGATCACCGCACCGCCCTTGGTGGGCAGCTCGACGTCGCTGTCGTAACCGTCGAAGGAGTGACCGACGACGATGTCGCCGTAACCGTCCCTGTTCAGGTCGCCGATCGCCAGGTCCTCCCCGCCGATCCGGCCGATGCCGTCCCTGAGCCAGGTCGGACGGCCGAATCCGGTCTCGGAGCCGAGCAGCACAGCCACCCCGCGCGAGTCCGACTCCTCGGAGGAACTCGTGCCGACGGCGAGGTCGGCGATCCCGTCGCCGTTGACGTCGCCGGCGGTGACGAGCGTCGGGTGGATGAAGTCCGTGGAGGCGATGTCCAGGGTGCTGACCGCCCCGCCCGCGCCGGCCCGGGTGAACGGACCCTTCTCGACGGAGACCTGCTGTTCGGGGTGGTCGACCGGGGCGCCCCAAGTGATCAGATCGGGGTGATGATCGCCGTCCACGTCGCCGAGGGTGTAGCCGCTGACGGTGGTGGCCGTCAGCGGCGTCGGTGTGGCGGACAGACCCTTGGGTCCGCCCCAGTTCACCGTCACCCAGTGGCCCGACGCACGGGTGCCACCGCCGGTGGTGATGGAGCCGCCCACCAGGGACAGCAGGTCGGCGTAGCCGTCGCCGTCCAGGTCGGCGCTCTGCAGCGCGCTGCCGTAACTCTGCTTCGGGTCGGCCGTGCCGGTGCGCTGCGACCAGGTCAGCGACTGCTTGCGGGAGGTGGACATCCCGCGCGACGAGCCGTACAGCACGGTGATCGCCCCGGCCTTCTGCTGGGAGCCCAGGGCGGTGCCGGGCGCACCGATCGCGAGGTCGGGGTAGCCGTCGCCGTTGAAGTCGTCGTGCAGAGGGCGGCTGCTGGGCGTGGTGGGGGAGGTGCCCGCCTGGGCGGCGGGCACCCACAGGAGACCGGCGGTCAGGGCGACCCCGGTGGCGATGGCCAGTCGTATGCGGCGAGAACGTACGGAACGGCGCGAGGAAGACTTCATGGCTGTCCTGACGTGGTCAGAAGGAAGGCGGAAGGGCGGTTCAGTCGGGGAGCGCGGCACCGAGTCCGGCGCCCGTCGCGACCGTGCCGAGGGTCCGGGCCGTGACGGCGAAGGAGCCTCGGGCAGTCGTTCGGCCCGGGAACACCCAGAGCGCGCCCGCGCCGGCGTCCTCCCCAGGCGCACCGACCACCGGCTCGGCCCTGCCGTCGCCATTGCCGTCCACCAGGTACGTGGTGGAACCGAAGGCGTCCCCTGACTCGGCGGTCCCCGGCACGTCCGTGCTGTCCTGGCTGAACACCTTGGTGCCGGCACCGGTCGCCCCCGAACGGCCGCCCGGTACGACGGCGAAAGTGCCGGCGTTCCGCACCCGGCCGAAGTCCTCGTACGGGATGCCCGCGACGATGTCCGCACAGCCGTCGCCGTCGACGTCCCGGACAGAAACGGACCGGCCGAACTCGTCCCCGGCCTCCTGGCTGCCCGGAACTCCCGGCGTGTCCTGGGTGATCACCTGGGGAGCGCCGGCGACGAGGCCGCGGGGGCCGGAGTGGACGATCCGCAGGTACGCCCCGCCGACGACGAGATCTGCCCGGTGGTCGCCGTCGAGATCGCCGAGGGCCACGGTGTCGGCGGGCGGCCCGGTCAGGTCCGACAGCCGCACCGGGGCCCGCAGTCCGTCATGGCCGCCCCGCGCGTAGTACACGTAGGTGCCGTAGTCGCCCTCGTCGTCCGGGTCGTACGTCCGGGCCAGCGTCACGATGTCGTCGACGCCGTCGCCGTCGGTGTCCCCGACCGCCGCAGCGACCGTGTTCAGGTCGCCGTCGCTGAAGTCCGCGCCGTCCTGGGTGTTCGCCGGACGGCCGTCGCGCCCGAACGGGCCGAACAGCACACGGCCGTTGTGCGCCAGGTCCTGGTGCCCGTCGCCGTCGAAGTCACCGGCCACGGTCCGATACGCCTGCCCGATACCGGCGCCCTCGGCGGGCAGCAGCGTGCCGGAATCGACGCCCTTCGAACCGCCCCACAGCACCGTCCGGCTGCCCTGCCGGGCGATGCCGCCCTGGCTCCAGCGTTCGTTCCCGGACTCGACGAGCAGATCGGTGTACCCGTCGCCGTCCAGGTCAGCCGTGGTGAGCCGGCTGCCGAACAGGTCGCCCTCCTCGACGGCGCCAGGGACGCCCGCGGAGGCCTGCGAGTACACCTTCCTCGCCGAAAGCCCCACGGCGGACCCGTACAGCACGGCCACGTAGCCCGCGCGGGTCTTGCCCCCGACGGTGGCGTACGGCGCGCCGACGGCAAGGTCCTCGTAGCCGTCGCCGTTGAAGTCGGCACGCACCTCGTGGGCGGCCCGCTGGGGGGCGGCACTCGCCGCGGAGGCCAGCGCCGGCAGGGCTCCGGCGGCCAGGGCGACAGCGGTGGCCGTCGCGAGCGTGCGTGTACGGAAGGGACGAGACGGGGAGGACACATCGGCTCCGGAAGTCGTGGAGACAGAGGAGTGCGGCGTGACGAGGCTCAAGATCCCCTCCGCGCCGCACAGTTCGACCTACCTGAGCGGGACGGGGTTGCCCTGGAAGTGGGCACGATTTCCCCCGCCGTTCACAAAGGCCACCTGTGAACGGGGCAAGACCTACCTCGAACGGGGCGAAATCGTCATACTCCCACACTGCGCAGCCACGCTCGGAGCGCGTGCCCCGTCGCCACTGCGCCGCGGACCACGGCGAGTTGACGCCTCCGGGTGGTGCGGCACCGGAGGCGGAGTTCGGTCAGGAGTCTGAGAGGTGGGGACCAACCGTGTTCGGCCGTTGGGGTGTTCCTCCTGGCCGTCCGACAGTCGTGAGGGGTCGCACGATCACTGGCGCGCGACTCGGTGTGAAGGTATCCGCCCGCCTGGGCCGGCACGAGCCGATCAAAACGGGGATTCACCATGGACGAGTCAGTACGGCAGAACACGTCCCGACGGCGTCCTGCGGTCGATCGGCATCTCGCGCGGAGCGGCGGGCCGGCGGTTCACGCGAATCCGGATCTGACGGTTCATGACGCCTCCTCATGACTGATGAGCCCAGCGTCCTCGTCGACGCGCTTGGACGCATCGTGCCCACGGACGCGGCTCTTACCCTCCGAGCAGGATTTTTCGGCACCCGCCCTCGTCCTTGGGAAGGACAAACAGGCCGGGGGTCGTTCAAATCGGTTCGGACCACGCACCCGTGGACCCGGACTGATCCGAACGACATCCCCGCCCGAGCAGCATCGCGTCGTCCGCCATGGCGGCGCCTCAAAGAACTGCGCAGACGCCACCCGGCAGCGGCCCGAGCACCGGCTCGGTGTTGAATCGGCCGATGGACATGCCCTCCCGAGAGATCCGCATACCCCTCAGTGAAGCCGTCGAAGTACTGCAGGATCTCAACGAGTTCGTCGTCTCCCTCGATCGCCTCGGATCCCGCCAGGCATCCGGAACTGCCGATGAGTACACCGTCGGCGAGTTCATCGCCGACTGGGATGTCGCGCGGCGATTGGCGCGTGCCCGACGCGTCATCAGCGTCGCGCTGGACGCACAACTGAGCCAGGAGGACAACGCCGAGATCGACGCCCTGTGCGACCGAGGGCGGTTCTACGGCACCGGAGCATCTCCGGAGTAGCGCCCCCGTGCTCGGACGCCCTCCGTGTGTCGAAGGCGTCACGGACGCGTTCGACGGCCGGCAGGTGTTCTGCCGCCCACGCCGGCAATACGTCCACGGGATGTCGGGGGGCCTTGTCCAGTGGCGCGACGCGGTGCCTGAGCGCGACACGCCGCACGGCCTCGTGTCGCCGCTGTCAGGCGGGCTGCCCCGGCGACGCGGTCAGCAACGGCAGGCCCAGACGGTCGGTGAGCTCGTGCACGTCGACGCCGAAGGTCTCCCGCACGCTCACACCGTCCGCGGTGATGTCGAACACCGCCAGGTCCGTGTAGACGCGGTTCACGCAGCCGAGGCCGGTGAGCGGGTAGCTGCACTCGGACACCAGCTTGGGCGTTCCGTCACGGGTGAACAGGTTCATCATCACGAAGACCTTCTTCGCGCCGATGGCCAGGTCCATGGCTCCGCCCACCGCGGGGATGGCGTCGGGTGCCCCGGTGTGCCAGTTGGCCAGGTCGCCTCGTGCGGACACCTGGAACGCACCGAGTACGCAGATGTCCAGGTGGCCGCCGCGCATCATCGCGAAGGAGTCGGCGTGGTGGAAGTAGGCGGCGCCGGGCAGTTCGGTGACGGGAACCTTGCCGGCGTTCGTCAGGTCCGGATCGACCTGGTCCTCCCGGGCGGCGGGTCCCATGTTCAGCATGCCGTTCTCGGTGTGGAGGACGACGCGGGAAGTGGGGGAGAGGTGGTCGGCGACCAGGGTGGGCTGGCCGATGCCGAGGTTGACGTAGGAACCGTGCGGGACGTCGCGAGCGATCAGCGCTGCGATGTCGTGCTTGCTCAGCGGGCCCTGTCCGGGCGTCTGTGAGGGTGTCTGGTTCATGTGTGATCGGCCACCTGGACGATTCGGTCGACGTAGATGCTGGGCGTGACGACGGTCTCGGGGTCGATCGTGCCGGTCTCGACGACCTCCTGGACCTGGGCGATGACCGTGGCGGCCGCGGTGGCCATGACGGGGCCGAAGTTACGGGCGGTCTTGCGGTAGACGAGGTTGCCCATCCGGTCGGCTCGGTGGGCGCCGATCAGCGCGACGTCGCCGCTGATGGGGTACTCCAGCACATGGGTGCGGCCGTTGATCTCGCGTACCTCCTTGCCTTCGGCGAGCAGTGTGCCGGCGCCGGTGGGGCAGAAGAAGGCGCCGATGCCGGCTCCGGCCGCCCTGAGCCGTTCCGCGAGATTGCCCTGGGGGACGACCTCGAGTTCGATCTTTCCCGCCCGGTAGAGGTTGTCGAACACCCACGAGTCGGCCTGGCGGGGGAAGGAACAGATCACCTTGCGGACCCGTCCCTTGGCGAGCAGCGCGGCCAGGCCGGTGTCGCCGTTGCCGGCGTTGTTGGAGACGACGGTGAGGTCGGTGGCCCCTTGCCGTATGAGGGCGTCGATCAGGGAGACGGGCATGCCGGCCATGCCGAAGCCTCCGACGAGCACGGTCGAGCCGTCCTGGATGCCGGCGACCGCCTCGTCCGCGTCGGTGTACAGCTGCGCGGTCATCGGCTGTTCCCGGTGACGTTCTCCAGGACGACGGCCAGTGCCTGGCCGACGCCGATGCAGATGGCGGCGACGCCCCAGCGCTGCCCGGACTCCTGCAGACGGCGGGAGAGGGTGCCGAGCAGCCTGCCGCCGGAAGCGCCCAGGGGGTGGCCGAGGGCGATGGCGCCGCCCTTCGCGTTGACGATCTGCGGATCGATGTCCCAGGCGTCCACGCAGGCCAGCGCCTGCACCGCGTAGGCCTCGTTGAGTTCGACGGCTGCGACGTCGGACCAGGAGATGCCGGCACGTTTCAGGGCCCGGTTCGCCGCCTCGACGGGGGCGAAGCCGAACATCTGGGGATCCAGCGCGGAGACGCCGCGGCCCGCGATGCGGGCGAGGGGATCGCTGCCGATGCGTGCCGCGGCGGCCTCCGAGCCGATGAGCACCGCCGAGGCGCCGTCGTTGAGCGGGGAGGCGTTGCCGGCCGTGATGAGGCCGTCGGTGCGGAAAGCCGGTTTGAGTGCGGCGAGCTTTTCCATGCTGGTTCCGGGGCGGATTCCCTCGTCCCGCTGGAGAGCGGTGCCGTCTTCCTGCGGGACGGGGACGACCAGGTCGTCGTAGAAGCCCGCGTTCCAGGCCTCGTCGGCGAGACGGTGGGAGCGGAGGGCGAACGCGTCCTGGCGCTCGCGGGAGATCGCGAAGCGGTCGGCCAGCTGCTCGTTGGCCTCGCCCAGGGAGACCGTCCACTCCTTGGGCATGCGCTCGTTGATCAAGCGCCATCCGAGGGTGGTCGAGACCGCGGTGGTGTTCCCGACGGGGTAGGCGCGCTCGGGCTTGGGCAGCACCCAGGGAGCCCGGGTCATGGATTCGACGCCGCCCGTCAGGACGATGTCCGTGTCGCCGCTCTCGATGGCGCGCGAGGCGATGAGGGCGGCGTCCAGGGACGATCCGCACAGGCGGTTGACGGTCGTGGCGGGCACCGAGGTGGGGAGTCCGGCGAGGAGGACGGCCATCCTGCCGACATTGCGGTTGTCCTCGCCGGCGCCGTTGGCGTTGCCCCAGACGACGTCGCCGATCTCTTGCGGATCCAGGGCCGGAGTCCTGGCCAGAGTCCCGTTGATGATGTGTGCGGCGAGGTCGTCGGGCCGGATGTGGGCGAGAGCGCCCGAGTACCGGCCGAAGGGGGTCCGTGCCGCCGAATAGAGATAGCTGTCGTTCACATCGTCACCGTAGGAGCCCGCTGTACGGCTCGTCCAAGACCTAATCGCAATCGATTGATAAAGAAGCCTTATAGAATCGGGTCATGGAGCTACGGCAGATCCGCTACTTCCTGGCGTTGGCCGAGGAATGCCACTTCGGCCGCGCGGCCGCCCGCCTCCATGTGGCGCAGCCGGCCCTCTCCCAGCAGATCAAGCAGTTGGAGAAGGAGCTGGGGACCGCGCTGTTCACCCGCTCCACCCGGCACGTCGCACTCACCGAAGCCGGTCGGCACTTCATCGAGTACGCACGCTCCCTGACCACGCAGGAGGAACAGGCCCGACGTCACATGACGGAGCTGGCCACCGGCCACATGGGCCGCGTCTCGATCGGCTTCATCGGCACGGCCACCTACGACCTGCTGCCCCAAGTCGCACGCACCGTACGCGCCCACATGCCCAACGTCACCATGGATCTGCGGGGCGAACTCCTCACCCCCGACCTGGTCGACGGCCTGCTCGCCGGCACCTACGACCTCGCGGTCCTTCGCGGCACGGTCGAGCACGAGGACATCCGCACCACGCTCCTGCGCTCCGAATCCCTGGTGGCCGTTCTGCCCTCCCATCATCCGCTGGCGGGCCGATCACACGTCGCGCTCGAAGAGCTGGCCGACGAGCCCTTCGTCATCCACCCCTCCCGCTCCCGCTCCTCCATGTACGACCAGGTCCTGGCCGCCTGCCGACGCGCAGGCTTCCAGCCCCCTTCGCTGATGGAGGTCGGCGAGACGGCCACACTCGTCGTCTTCGTCGCCGCCGGCCACGGCGTCGCCCTCGTCCCCGCGTCGGTCCAGAGCCTCAGCCTCAGCAGCGTCGCCTACGTGCCGATCACCGAGAACGAATCCGTCGACCTGGTGCTCGCCCGCCGCGCCCGGGGCAGCACCCCCGCAACCGAGCAGGTCTCCTCCGTGATCAGACGATGTGCCCACGACCTGGAACACCCGGAGAGCCCGGCCCCTACCCCTACTCTGGAGAAATGACGAGCGGGACGACAGACGCCCCGGTGCGCTTCAGCACCGTCGGCCTTCCCGAGGCACAACGCATCGCCTTGTGGGAAGAGCACAACGCCACGGCCCTCATCGGCCTGCGCTGCCGCGCCCTTCAGGACACCGCCCTGAACGCGACAGAGATCAACCTGCAGCTTCCCCGTGCGCATGTGGCACGCGTGCTCGGCAGCCCGCACGTCGTCGAACGGCCCCAGGCGGAGATCCGCCGCGTCCCGTCCGGAGCCGTGGCCTGCTATCTGACCCTGGCCGGCGACGCGTTCTTCTACCACGACGACGGAGTCCACCTGCTGCACCCCGGGCAGATGCTGGTCTGCGACGCCGACCAGCCCTTCATGCGTGGCTTCTCGCACGGTCTGGAGGAGCTCGCGATCAAGATCCCCCACGAGGTCTGGCGCGAGCTCGGAGGGCCGGTGTCTCTCGCGCAACCGCTCGTCATCGGCGAGGACGCCGTCGTCCAGACCAGGACGCTGGCCACGCTCACCGCCCAGGCACTGCGCCCGGAAAGCTCCGCCGACGTGGACGAGGACGTCCTGCTGGACCTGCTCGCCTCCATGGTGACCGGTCGAACCGCGTCCCTCGCCGCCGTCCATCTGACCGTCGCCAAGGCATACATCGACGAGCACCTGACCGACGTGGGTCTCTCGGCGGCCCGCATCGCCCGCGGCGTCGGGATCAGTGAGCGCCACCTCTCACGGGTCTTCTCCTCGGGCGGCACGACCGTTCCGCAGTACCTGCTCCACCGCCGCCTCGACCGTGCCCGAACGCTGCTGCAGCAGGGCGGAGTGACGACCGTGACCGAAGCCGCCGCGCGCTGCGGCTTCGGATCGGCCACCCACTTCTCCCACCGGTTCAAGCAGCGATTCGGGCTGCGCGCCACCGATGTGCTGCGTCAGGCCCGCGCACAGCCCTGACACAGTCCGGCCCCGTCAACTCCCCTCGGGCGCCAGAACGATGTCGAAGCGGACCTTCGACCACGAACGGTCGCTCAGATCGCGTCCGTCCGGCGCGGGCGTACCCGGCGGCTGCACCTGGAAGTCCTTCACGAGCGACTCCTTCACCCCGAACACTGCGTCGCTGCCGAGGAGTTCGTCACCGCTGACGAAGATGTGCGTCACCAGGGTGCGCAGGGCGGGAGCGCTGACCATGAAGTGCAGGTGCGAGGCCCGCATGGGTGAACGGCCGGTCGCCGCCAGCAGCCCGCCGACCGGCCCGTCGTGGGGAATGGCGTACGGCGTCGGCGTCAGCCCCCAGAAGCGGTAGCGACCATCCGCGTCGGTGAACAGATGTGCCCGCGCCGAGATCCGGTCGTCGCCGTACTGCGTGTCGTAGAAGCCGTCCTCGTCCGCCTCCCACACCTCGATCCGCGCTCCGGAGACCGGCTTCCCGGTGGTGTCGGTGACGGTGCCCTCCACCCAGCAGGGCTGTCCGGGCGCACCGAAGGCGAGGTCTCCGCCGAGATCGATCTCAGGACTGTTCTCGACGAAGAACGGCCCGAAGACGGTGGCCTCGGTGGCGTCGCCGTGCGCCGCGTTGTTGACGGCGACCGTCTGCATGGAGGCGCCGAGCACGTCCGACAGCAGGATGAACTCCTGGCGACGCTCGTCGGTGATGTGACCCGTGCGGGTCAGGAACTCGATCCCCGCATTCCATTCCTGCTCGGTGAGACGGACCTCGCGCACGAAGTCGTGCAGATGGTGGACCAGGGACCGCATGATCTCGCGCAGCCGAGGGTCGGTGCAGCCGTCGAAGGACTCGAGCACCTCGCGGGTGATCGCGGCTTCCCGCTCCTGCTGCTCAGCGGGGACCGGGGCACCAGGGGTGGTGAGGTCGGGGGTCATGGGGCATCGGTTCCTTCCCAGGCGCTTCGGACGAGGTCGGTGATCGCGTCGAGGGTGACCGGCCGGGGGTTGCCGGCCGGGGCAGCCGCCACGACGGCCTGGGCGGCGTCGGCAATGCCGTCAGCAGGCATCCCGAGATCGCGCAGCGAGCGCGGGGCGCGCAGCCGTTCACACAGCCGCGCCAGCCCCTCGCTCGCACTGGGAGCGTCGAGGGCCGCCGCCAGACGCTGCTCGGCGCCCGGCACGCCGGGAGCGTTGAAGGCGAGGACGTAGGGCAGGACGACGGCGTGGGTCTGGGCGTGCGGCAGGTTGAACATGCCGCCCAGCACATGGCAGATCTTGTGGTGCAGACCCGAGCCGGCCGACGCGAATGCGGCCGCGGACAGGTACGCGCCGTACAGCGCCTTCTCCCGGCCCTCCAGCGCATCCGGTTCCGCGGCGACCAGAGGCAGGCCGACGCCCAGGGCCCAGGCACCCTCGATGGCCAGAGCCTGATTGACCGGGTCGGCCCGCGGGGCCCACAGGGAGTCCACGCAGTGCGCCAGGGCGTTCAGACCCGAGGCGACACTCAGCTCGACGGGCAGGGTGAGGGTGAGGGCGGCGTCGTAGACGATCGTGCGCGGCAGGACCTTCGGGTCCGAGCCGGTGGTCTTGACCGAGTTCTCGGTCATCCCCCACACGGCAGTGGCCTCAGAGCCCGCATAGGTGGTGGGCACGGCGATGATCGGCAGCCCCGTGGTCAGCGCGACCGCCTTGGCCAGACCGGTGGTCGAACCGCCGCCCACGCTGACCAGGGCGTCGACGTCCCGCTCGACGGCAGCCGCTCGCGCCCTGTCCGCCACCTCCACGGGGACGTGCATGACGACCTCATGGTGGCGGTGCGCCACGGGCAGGCCGGCGGTGATGCGCTCGGCCGGCTTCTCCTCGGACGCACCCGCGATCACCATCACCCGCCGCGCGCCGAGCGCGGCGACTTCCGCGGCGAGCCCCTCCGCCGCGGCGCCGGAGGCGAACCGCACCCGCTGCGCCAACGTGTCGTGTACGAACTGCACTGGTCAGTCCCTCCCCAGGATCGAGAGCAGGGCGGTGCGCAGCTCGTCCTCAGGACTCGCGGGCAGCTCCATCGCGCGCCAGGCGATGTGCTTGTCGGGCCGCACCAGCAGGACACCACTCTCGCCGATCTCGCGCAGCTTGGCCCAGTCGTAGTACAGGTCGGTGACCTCGCGGCCCGGGCCGATGACGACGGCATCCAACGGGATGCCGAGGTCCTTGCCGACCTTCTCGGCCGCGTCCTGCCACGCCTCTCCCGCGATACCGGTCAGCAGGGTCCAGCGGTCGTAGGGCGCCAGGTCCATGAGCGCCTTGCGGTGCGCGCTGTCGCCCACCCAGGCGTGCGGCAGGTGCGCCCCGGGCACGGTCGACATCTCGTAGTAGAGATCGGCATCGCGCGCAGAGGAAGGCGGCACGGCACCCTCGGCAACGACCGCAGTCGACGTGTAGTGCTGGCCGAGCTCGACACCGTGAGCGTTGAACTCGTAGTTCTTCAGCTCCATCGCCCGCACCAGGGCAGCGCGCTTGGCCGCGCCCGCAGGGGTGTTGGCCTTGCGTTCCTCGATCGCGGCCGTCATCTCCGCCTCGCTCGTCGCGTCGAGGACACCCAACGCCTTGAAGATGTCGATGAATTCGCGGCTGGACTTGTTGGCCCGCTTGACGATGCGTTCAGCGACCGGTGCCCGCTCGGCGCTGTAGGTCTCCAACAGGGCCGGATCCGCATGCCCCTTGAGCACGGCCGCGATCTTCCATGCGAGGTTGTAGGAGTCCTGGACGGAGGTGTTGGACCCCAGGCCGTTGCTCGGCGGGTGCCGGTGGACGGCGTCGCCCGCGCAGAACACCCGGCCCTGCTGGAGCCGGGTCGCGTACATCTCGTTGTTGCCCCACAGGCTCGTGCCGGTGATCTCGACCTCAAGATCCGGGACTCCGAGAAGATTGCGCACGATCTGCGCGGCGGCCTCGTCGTCGACGACCGGGGGTTCCTCCGAGATGTCGTAGCCCCACACGATCAGCCACTCGTTCCACGGGCGCACCATGCGCACCAGACCGGCGCCGATACCACCCACGTTGGAGCCCGGCTGGATGACCCAGTACAGGACGGACGGCCGGTGGGCGACGAGACGGGTGATGTCGGCCTTGAACGTGATGTTCATCGAGCCGGCGATGTCCATCGCGCCGTCGAACGGCAGATCGATGTCCGCGGCGACCTTGGAGCGGGCCCCGTCCGCGCCGATCAGGTACTTCGCGCGGATGCTGTATTCCTGGCCGGTGAGCCGGTCCAGCACCTGCACGGTGACGCCGTCGGCATCCTGGGTGTGGGACAGGTACTCGGTGGAGAACCTGGTCTGGGCGCCACGCTGGGTCGCGTTGCGCACCAGGATCGGCTCCAGATAGGACTGCGGGATGTCGACGGTCAGACAGGGAGACGCGAGGCGGTAGTCGGCCTCCCGGTCGGGACGGGTGCCCCAGGTGTGGATCCGCCCGATCTCCTCACCGGCGATGCTGGTGCAGAACACCGTGTCACCGACCAGACCGTGTTCGGTGGCATCCGCCAGGACCTGGTCCTCGATGCCGAGATCGCGAAAGACCTCCATGGCCCGCTGGTTGGTGATGTGCGCGCGGGGGGTGTTGGCCGTCCACCGATACTTCGTGATCATGATGGTGTCGACGCCGAGTGTCGACAGCAGCAGTGCGGCGGACGCACCCGCAGGGCCGGAGCCGACGACGACGACATCGGTCGTCACAGCCGAGTCGATCGGCAGTTCGGTCTCGGAGATCCCGTCGTTGAATATGGGCATCGTCATCGGCCTTTCATCGATCCGGCATCGTCGCCGAGGACGCCAGTGTGAGACCGACCGAACGGTTGGGGAACGGATCGGCTTCCAGGTTGGCGGGAACACCAGGACATGGCGGATCCACGAAGGCCTGGAGCCGCAGCGACGCTGCCTGGGCGCTACCGCTCCAAGATCGCTCAGCGCGGAGCCGGAGGTCGGCAACGGTGGCAGGCCATGGCGGCTGCCGCGCGCCGATCGGGCAGGACGCAGAGTCCCCGTCGGCAGCAGCTCCTGCACGGGCCGTGCGGCGCACGCCGATCGCCGGCGACACCGAGAGCCATCTCTCCGCCGGCGAAAGTCCAGCCCTCATACGGGGACGGGCGAGAATTGCGTTGACGGCCGCGGCCGGACTCCGCCAGGGTGTGCCGGAATCGGCGCCACAAGGCCGCATCCGAGAGGCCGTCGGCCGAAACGTCCTGGCGAGGGAGAACCGAATGATCGTCGTGTCGGCCGCGTCGGGAGCCAACGATCTCGCCGAAGCCGCAGCCCGCGTCCTGACCGAGGACCACCACGCCGGCAACGCCTACGACTTCACCGGCGCGCTGTGGACCTACCCGCAGCTGGCCGAGACCCTGACCCGCGTCACCGGCACATCGGTCACTGTGCACGAACGGCAGGAGCGTCTGCCAGGTGCCCAGGGCTGGATCGAGGACCAGGTGCGCTCCGGCGCGCTGGAACGGCAGACGGACGACCTCCAGCGGGTTCTCGGCAGGCCCGCGACCTCGCTGGAGGAGGCGTTGAGGGCGCTGTTCGGCGGTTCACCGGCCTGAGGAGCCGGTCCTGCGCCCATGAGCGTGCCGGGTTCGGTGCCGACTCGCCGGGTATCCGCCGCGACGTCGTCCCGCGCGCCGATCACATCGAGGAACGCTCCTACGGCTCCGTCACCACCGGCGGCTTCGACGCCACCGGCCTGGCCCGCCGCGTCGACGCCACCGGCGGAGACGTCACCGCGGCCGTGCACCGATGGCTGGTGGAAACCCCGACGCATCCGTGCGGAGGCCGACATCCTTCACCTCGAAATCCGCACCCGGCGCGGGAGTCGACAGGGGCCGCCGCTACAGCGCGCCAGGTGTTGTGGCGCGCGGCAGCAGCGGGCGTGCGGTCCGACTGCAGTGACCGGGTGAGACGTCAGCGCTCAAGCGGACTGCTGCGTGGCCGGCGTCTCCTGGGCAGGCTCTGAGCCCTCCGGAGCGGTGTAGAAGACGGATGAGCCCTGCTTGCTGCGCTGCGCCTGATTCTTGGCCACCAGTCCTTCGAGCGTGGTGCGTACGACCGTGTTCTTGATGGCACGCTCGGGGTGCTGCTGTCCCAGCGCGGTGGCGACTTCGGCGGCGGAGCGGGGCTCGCCGCTGTCTGCCAGGTGTTCGCGGACGAGGTCGACGAGCTTGGGGAGGGACGACGGCGCGGCCGGCGTCTTGCCCCCTCCCTTCTTGCCGCTCTTCCCCCGCGGCGTGTCCACGGACTTCTTCGCCGCCCGCGGCTTCCTGCCCGTGCCCGATGCTGTCGCCGCCTTCTTGCGAGGAGCGGGCACTGCTGCGGCGGCCTCAGGTGCAGACTCGGCGAGCGGCGCCGGGACGCCCAGGGCCTGCCGGACGTTCACCAGGACGCTCTGGTCGTGCTGCAGCGCACCCAACTGTGCCTGCAACGCCTCGATCTCACCGACAATGCGTTCCTGCTCCTTGAGATTCCGCTCAAGGTCCCCGGCCACCTGCGCGCTGTACTGCGAGGTCAACTCGGTGGTCACGGTGGTGGTTTCGGCCATGATGCTCACACCCCTTCCGGGCGCCGCGGCCGGCGGGCGGCAGGGGCGCGGTGCATGTGAAGTCTCATCGTGTGCTGTTCAGCCTGGTGCGGTGTGGGCAGTGAATGTTGCTACCGCACACCTCGGTTCTAGCGATAGTACGGGAGGCAGGCGCGATGTCCTCAGATGCATGGCTGAAATCCAGCAGATCGAGGACGCCGTGGCCAGTGCACGGACGTGCCTGCGGCGCCGGGACTGCCACGGTGAGGCGAGGCCGAATGCCGGCGCACTCCGTCGGTGTCTCGCCGAAGGTGCCGTGCGGGCAGGGTGTGTCTGGCCACCGAGAATCGAGCAACTCCTCGGCCTGCTGCTGGAATTGCCCCGGCGGGCAGTCAACGGTGCTCAGCTCGGGCGCGGAGGTTGTCGGGCCGCTGTGAGTCGCGAGCCTCAGTGAGAGCAGGCGTTCCCGGTCGGGAACATCCGCTCGCAGGGCCGTTCATGTATTCGACAGCGCGATGTCGACCGGGTGACGCCTGCCCCAACTCGTGAGCCGACGAGGCGTTTTGACGGGGGCAGGACCTACTCGACGACGACTCTGTCGTATCCGGCGACTTCGGGGGCTCCCGGCACCTCCTCATCGTGGCGTCCGGAGACGAAGTGCTGCGCGAGGTCTGGACAGCCTCATGAGGGCGTGCTGTCATACCGCTGGCAGAGGGTTTCCAACGTTGAAAAGGCCGCCTCGCCGAACGTGCCTCAGCCGGTGCGCAGCTTTTCCCTACGGGCTTCCTCACAGGAGCACGTAACCCTGCCCCGGCGGTCGGACGCGGTCACGGCCTCTGTACGAGGAAAGGTTCGATGACACGACACGACACCCGCCCCAGAGCCAGAGTGCTGGCGCTGCTCGCCACCGCGGCCCTGGTGCTGCCCCCGAGCGGATTGCTGCCCACCGCGGCAGCCGCAGAGTCGACGGGCAGTGCCTCGGCGCTCGCCGCCGAACAGGCCGCCGTCCAGACGCATGGTCTGAAGGGCGAGTACTTCAGCATGTCGGCCCCCGGCGCCCGGGACTTCGCCGAACTCGGTGGGACGACACTCGACCCGCAGATCAACTTTTCCGGTCTGACCGACACCTTCAAGGAGTTGACCGGGAAGACGGAGCACACCACCGCCCGCTGGACGGGCCAGATAGAGGCGCCGGCCACGGGTGACTACACCTTCTACGCCATCGGCGACAACGGCTTCCGGCTCTTCATCGACGACAAGCCCGTCATCGACCACTGGGTGGGCGACTGGGACCGGGAACAGACCAGCCAGCCCGTCCGACTGACCGCCGGTGAGAAGCACACGTTCCGCCTGGAACTGTTCCAGGACACCGGCGGCGCCAACATGTATCTGCGCTGGTCGACGCCGACGCTGGCCAAGCAGATCGTGCCGATGTCCGCGTTCACCCCGCCGGCCGACTTCGAGGTCTTCCCTGTGGAGCCGACCGTCGCCGAGAACGGACGGCGGCTGCGCGCCAGGTTCGGGGGCAGAGTGGGAGGCCTCCAGTCGGTCAAGGACCATCTGAAGGTCGAGGCCGACACGACCGCCATGCCGATCGATTCGGTCACCTCCGTCCCCGGGGACTCCTCCTCCCTCTACGTCAACCTCTCTGAGCCCATCCAGAAGAACCAGCTCGTCCGGGTCTCCTACGACGGCGAGGGAGGTCTGACGACCGACGGCAAGGCCGTGCCGAAGGTCATCCGCTACGCGGAGAACGACTCCACCCACCGCCTCACCACCAAGTGGGGCGACGAGGTCGACAAGAACCACCCGCTGCCCGAGTACCCGCGCCCGCAGCAGAAGCGGTCCAAGTGGCAGAACCTCAACGGGCCTTGGCAGTTCAGCGGAGCCAAGGCAGGGGAACAGCCGGTCTTCGGCAAGAACCTGGACGAGAAGATCACCGTGCCGTTCCCGGTCGAGTCGCAGCTCTCCGGGCTCGAGCGGCACGAGGACCACATGTTCTACCGCCGGCTCATCGACGTGCCCGAGAGCTGGAAGGTCGGCAAGAGTGACCGCTCCAACCGGCTCAAGCTCAACTTCGGCGCCGTCGACTACCAGGCCCGCGTCTACGTCAACGGCATCAAGGTCGCCGACCACACCGGCGGTTACAACGCCTTCAGCGCCGACATCACCGACGCCCTGAAGGGCACCGGCAAGCAGGAGATCGTGGTCGCCGTCACCGACACCGGTGGCGCGGACCAGCCCATGGGCAAGCAGTCCACGAACCCGGGTGGCATCTTCTACACACAGAGCTCCGGCATCTGGCAGACCGTGTGGATGGAGCCCGTGGCTCCCGCCTCGATCGATAACGTTGTCACCACGCCCGACATCGACACCGGCACCCTGGCGGTGAAGGTCGACACCGCAGGCGCCTCATCCTCCGCCCGTGTGGAGGCCGTCGCCCGTGATGCCCGCGGCAAGGTGGTCGGCAAGGTCAGCGGGGCGGCGGACAAACAGCTCACCCTGCCCGTGGCGAAGCAACATCTGTGGAGCCCGGACGACCCGTACCTGTACGACCTCGACGTCACCCTGACCGACGGCAGGTCGAGCGACAAGGTCCGCAGCTACTTCGGTATGCGGAAGATCGGCATAGAGAAGGTGGGCGGCTTCAACAAACTCGTCCTCAACCACAAACCGATCTTCTCCCTCGCCACCCTCGACCAGGGTTTCTGGCCCGACGGTCTCTACACCGCGCCCAGCGACGACGCCCTCGCCTTCGACCTCGAGGCGCACAAGAAGCTCGGCTTCAACGCGGTCCGCAAGCACATCAAGGTGGAACCGGCGCGGTGGTTCTATCACGCCGACAAGCTCGGCCTGCTCGTCTGGCAGGACTTCGTCTCCGGCAACATCACCGACGAGACGGGTCAGAAGGCCTTCGTCGACCAGGGCCGGGAGATGGTCAGCCAGCACCACAACTCGCCCTCCGTGATCGGCTGGATCGTCTTCAACGAGGGCTGGGGCGAGTGGAACCGCGAGGAGACCGGCCGGATCGCCGAGGCCGTCAAGGCAGCCGACCCCTCCCGTGTCGTCAACACCCACAGCGGCGTCAACTGCTGCAATTCCAAGGGTGACTCGGGCAAGGGCGACATCATCGACCACCACGACTACAACAACGAGGACCCGCCCTTCCCCGACGACAAGCGGGCCGCCATGGACGGCGAGCACGGCGGCTTCACGCTGCGGTCCCCGGGCCACATGTGGCCGGGAGCCCCCACGGTGATCTACAGCGGTGTCACCACCAAGGCGGAGCTGACCCGCAAGTACGTGGAGAACACCGAGAAGTTCTACCTCGAGCAGGCCGGCGCCGAACTCTCCGGCTCGGTGTACACACAGATCACCGACCTGGAGAACGAGCTCAACGGCCTGTACACGTACGACCGGCGCGACATCAAGATGGACGCTGCCGAGGTACGGAAGATCAACCTCAAGGTCATCGCCGCCGGTGCCGCGGCGGGTCAGAAGGAGCTGAAGGGCGGCGGGCACTGGACCCTCGACGAGGGCACCGGCACCACGGCCGAGGACACCGGCCCCAACGGGACCCCCCTCACCCTGCGCGAGGGCGCTTCCTGGACCGAGGGCGTCAGCGGAAGCGCCCTCAAGTTCGACGGCCAGAAGCAGTACGCGGAGACCTCGGGCCCGGTGCTCGACACCAGCGGCAGCTACTCGGTGTCCGCCTGGGTCCGGCTCGACGGCATCCCCGGCAACTACGCCACCGCCGTCAGCCAGGACTCCCGTGCCACGGCCAACTCGTTCTACCTGCAGTACGGACACGGCAACTTCGCCTTCAGCACACCCGGTGAGCGCCGCGCCCAGATCGCCGTCTCCGCGGAGACGGGCCGCTGGTACCACCTCGTCGGCGTACGCGACGCCGGCACCGACGAGATCCGGCTGTACCTCGACGGAAAGCTCGCGGCGACGGCCACCGGTGGCGCCGCCTTCCCGAGCACTGGTCCGCTGACCGTCGGCCGCGCCCACTGGGACGGCTCCGACGTCGACTTCTGGAACGGCGCGGTGGACGAGGTCCACGCCGTCGACCGGGCTCTGACCGCCGAGGAGGTGAGCGACCTCTACAGCGAGGAGAAGCCGTAGCCGGCAGCGCCCATGAACGTGGTCCCGGTGGCAGGAGGGAGACCTCCCGCCACCGGGACCACTGCTGTGCGGGCCAATACCGGGGCACAATGCTCAGGCCGCCTCCACGGACCCGGCGGTTGCCTGAGTGAACAAGGCGCAGTTGTCCCAGACGTGTGTACGGCCAGGGGTGTCGCTGCCGCTGTTGACGACCTCCGTGAAGAGCTAGGGTTTGTCCGGCCCACCACAAAGAGTCGCCGTCGACAGGTTCTTCATGAGGACGACGCTGTCGTAGTTGGTGACGTTCCACTGCCAAGTGCCTATACGCGTGTAGCCACGTCGGCGGTACCAGTCGACGAGCTCTGTTGCTTGTGAAGAGGTATCGATGACGACTCGCGTCGATCCGAGTGCAGCGATCCGTGTCTCTGCCAGCGTGAGCAGCCGATGCCCGAGTCCAGTACCTCGTTGCGACGGGTCGACTGCCAATTGCCAGAATGAGCCCGCGCCCGCCGGCGCGGGGTATCCGGCCGGAGTGGTGTGAGGAGCTGACACAGTGACGGTGCCGAGCAGTGTCTTCCCGCTCATGGCGACCCAGCACTCGCCTCTGCTCAGGCGGTGTTGTGTGTCCTGCGGAGTTTGGTAGGAGGCGAAGAAGACCCGTCCGACGGCGGCGTGGTCTGCGTAGGCACGATGGAGCAGGAGAGTCAGGTGCTCCACCGAATCTCCTTTGAGGAAGCGCCTGACCTGCACGCTTGCTGACGGGCTTGCTTCGGTCGAGTTGATGTTCATCCGTGCAGTGAAGCGCACTTCTGGGTGGACGAATCCGGCCTGCTGCCCGTTGCTCCGCACTGTCACGCCGGTCGCTGGGCCGAAGTCGAGCCGGACGCGGCGACTGTTCCAGGCCGAGGGGAACGGCTTCGGTGTCCATGCCTGGGGTGCGGCGGTCGCGGAACCGGTGGCCGTCAGTGTCGTGGCGCCCGTCAGGGTGACGCCACGAGCGCGGTGGTTGCCCACCGCGCTCGTCGTCCCAGTCAGGCGAAAGCCCCTCACCCTGTTGGTAGTCGACGCATCGTGCCTCCTCACCCGTGGGGTGAGGCGGCGTGCGCGTGCAAGAGGCGGCCGGGGGAGGTCCGGCCGTCTGGAACCGGACCCGGCGGCCGGGTCATTGGAGCTCGGCCGCCGGGTCCGGGGCCTGTCACATCAGCTGCCGGCGGCGCCCGAGCCAGGTCTGTGCGATGACGACCACGGCGAGGAAGGCGCCGCTGACGACCTGCTGGTAGGAGGAGTCGAGCGAGCCGATCTGGTTGATGACGTTCTGGATCACCTTCAGCAGCAGCACACCGACGAGCGAGCCGCTGACGTAGCCGAGGCCGCCGGTCAGCAGGGTGCCTCCGATGACGACGGCGGATATGGCATCGAGTTCCATGCCGCTGCCGAGGATGGTGACGCCGGAGGCGAGCCAGGCGGCGTTGAGGGCGCCGGCCAGTCCGGCGAGCAGGCCTGACAGGGCGTAGACGAGGATCTTGGTACGGGCCACGGGGGCGCCCATCAGCGCGGCGGCGTCCTCGTTGCCGCCGACCGCGTAGACGTGCTGTCCGAAGCGGGTGCGGCGCAGGGCGACCGCCCCGCCGGCGAACAGGGCGAGCGCGATCCACACCGGGTTGCCGAGGCCGAGGGTGGTGCCCTGGCCGAGTTCGGCGAGGAAGGAGCCCTTGCCGATGAGGTAGGTGTCGGCGCCTTCGTCGGTGAGCGCCAGCATCAGTCCGCGCGCGCCCAGCATGGCGGCGAGCGTGACGATGAAGGGCGCGAGGCGGGAGCGGGCGATGAGCAGGCCGTTGACGACGCCGATCAGCCCGCACACGGCGAGCGGCAGGAGCAGGGCCACCAGGGTGCCGTGTCGCGATCCCCAGGCGGCCAGGACACCGCCGAGGGCGAACTGGGAGCCGACGGACAGGTCGATCCCGCCGGTGATGATCACGAAGGTCATGCCGAGGGCGACGATCGCCAGGAAGGCGGAACTGGTCGCCATATTGGTGATGTTGTCGCCGGTGGCGAAGGAGTCGAAGGACAGCGACGCCACCAGGGAGACGATCAGCAGGACGGCCAGGGCGCCGTGCTGCTGGACGAGGGCGCTGAGGCGTTCGGAGCGGGCGGAGCCCACCGGGTGGGCGTCCTGGGGCGGTTCGATACTCACGGTGGTCACGGGCGCGTCCGTATTCGTGGTGGTCAACGCTTCCCCCGTCCCCGGGCCGCGTAGACGGCGGCGACGATCACGATGGCCTGGGCGATCTGGGTCCAGGAGGGCGGCAGATCGTGCTTGATGAGGGTGGCGGTGAGGAGCTGGATGAGGACGGCTCCGGCCACCGTGCCGGCGATGTTGACGCGGCCGCCGGTCAGCGGGGTGCCGCCGACCACGACCGCGGTGATCGCGGACAGTTCCATCAGGTTGCCCAGTGAGGTGGGGTCGCTGGCCTGGAGACGGGCGGTGGCGAGCACGCCCGCGACCGCCGCGAGGAGCGCGCTGACGACGTAGACGATGATCAGCACGCGGCGGACGGGCAGGCCGGAGAGCTGTGCGGCGGGTCGGCTGTCGCCGATGGCCAGGAGCTGGCGTCCGAAGGTGGTGCGGCGCATCACGAAGGCCAGCAGCAGAGCCAGGGCGGCGGCGATGAGGATCAGGTAGGGGAAGCCGAGGACGTCGCCGGAGCCCAGGGAGGCCAGGGTGGGGTTCTGGAGGTCCTTGAGCTGCGGCAGCAGCACCAGGGCCAGTCCTCGGCCGCCGACCATGAGGGCCAGGGTGGCGACGATCGGCTGCACCCCGACGAAGGCGACCAGGGCTCCGTTGGCCAGTCCGACCACGGCGGCGAACAGGGCGACCACCAGGAGTGCGGGCAGCAGGCCGTAGCCGAGGTAGAGGGCCGTCACGGAGGCCGCCAGCGCCATGACCGCGCCGACCGACAGGTCCACGCCCTCGGTGCCGATGACCAGAGCCATGCCGAGGGCGACGATGATCACGGGGGCGACCTGGACGGCCTGGGTGCGGAAGTTCTCGACGGTCAGGAAGTAGGGAGTGATCAGGGAGTTGACGACGAGGAGCGCCGCCACGCCGGCGTAGACGCCGTAGCGCTGGAGCCAGTTGAGGATGCGGGCCTTGTCCAGCGGGAGGGTGCGGAGGGCGGCTTCAGCCATCGACGGCCGCCTCCTTGACCGTGTCCTGCGCGGGGCCGTTGCCGGCGATGGTGCGCATCAGCTTCTCTTCCGTGACGTCGTCGCCGGCCAGCTCGCCGACGACGGAGCCGTCCTTCAGTACGACCACGCGGTCGGACCCTTCGATGAGTTCCTCCAGATCGGAGGAGATGAGCAGGACGCCCAGGCCGTCGGCGGCCAGTTCGTCGACGAGTTTCTGCACCTCTGCCTTGGCTCCCACGTCGATGCCACGGGTGGGCTCGTCGAGCAGCAGCACCTTGGGGTTCATCGCGAGCCACCGAGCGAGCAGCACCTTCTGCTGGTTGCCGCCGGAGAGCTCACCGACCTTCTGCTGCGGCGAGGATGCCTTGATGCGCAGCCGTTCGATGAACGTGTCCACGATGCTGTCGACGCGGGACTCGGAGACCAGGCCGAAGCGGGAGAGGCGGGGCAGTACGGCGAGCGCGATGTTCTCGCGCACCGACAGACCGGGCACGATGCCCTCGCTCTTGCGGTCCTCGGGCAACAGGCTGATGCCCGCGCGCAGGGCGGCCGGCGTCGACCCCGTGCGCAGCGGCGCCCCGGCCACCATGACGCTGCCCGAACGCAGGGGCAGGGCTCCGGCGATGGCCTTGGCCGTCTCCGTGCGTCCGGATCCGAGCAGTCCTCCCAGACCGACGACCTCTCCGGGACGCACGCTCAGGGAGACACCGTGCAGCTTGTGCGGCACGGTCAGGTCGGCGGCGGCGAGGACGGGTTGGGCATCGGCCGCCGCGTGGTCGCCGGTGAACTTGGTCAGACCCTCCTCGCGCACCTCGCCCAGGTCCCGGCCGAGCATGGTCGACACCAGGGAGAGCCGGTCGAGATCGGCCAGCGGGCCGTGATGGACACGTCGGCCGTCGCGCAGCACGGTGACCGTGCTGCTCACGGCGTACAGCTCGTCGAGGCGGTGGCTGACGTAGACGACGGCGATGCCCGCGTCCCGCAGCCGCCGGATCACCGAGAACAGGGTCTCGACCTCGCGGGGTTCGAGGGAGGAGGTCGGCTCGTCCATGATGACGATCCGCGCGTCCGTGGCGACGGCACGGGCCAGGGCGACCATCTGCTGCGCGCCGACCCCGAGGGTGCGCAGCGGCCGGCGGACGTCCACGCGCACGCCGTAGGTGCTCAGGGTCTCTTCGGCTTCCCGGTTCATGCGGGCCATGTCCAGCATGCCGAACCGGTTGCGTGGCTCGCGGCCCAGGAAGAGGTTGCGGGCCACGCTGAGCAGCGGGATGAGGTTGACCTCTTGGTAGATGGTCGAGATCCCGGCCTTCTGGGCCTCCAGCGGGGTTGCGAAGGAGACCGTACGGCCCTGGAACACGACTTCACCGGCATCGGGTCGGTACACGCCGGTGAGGAGTTTGATGAGGGTCGACTTTCCGGCGCCGTTCTCGCCGATCAGGGCGTGGACCTCACCTGCGTGCAGGGTCAGGTCCACGTCGTCCAGGGCCCGGACGCCGGGGAAGGTCTTGCTCAGCCCGCGGACGGCGAGCACTTCGGCGGGGGGTGCCACCTGTTCCTCCAGGGTGCGATGCGAGGAGTGGGGGAGGACGGAGGGGCCCGCGAGGAGCGGGCCCCTGAGGGAGGATCAGTAGGCCTTGCCGATGTCGGTCTTCGCGTTGTCCGGGGCGTAGGCGCCGTCCTCGATGATGACGTCCTGCGCCACTTCGTCGCCCTTGGTGAAGCTGTCCAGCGTCTGGAAGGCCAGCGGCCCGAAGCGCGGGTTGGACTCGATGACGCCGCTGATCCAGCCGTCCACGATGCCCTTGACGGCGTTGCGGGTGCCGTCCACCGTGACGATCTTGACGGCGCCCGGCTTCTTGCCCGCGCCCTTCAGCGCGGCGACCGCGCCGAGCCCCATCTCGTCGTTCTCGGCGTAGATTCCCTTGATGCCGGGCTTGGACTGGATGAGCTGCTCGGTGACCTGCTGGCCCTTCTCCCGCGCGAAGTCGCCGGTCTGCTCGAAGACCACCTTCAGACCGGGCGCCTTCTTGGCGATCTGGTCCTTGAAGCCCTTGGTGCGCTCGGTGGTGACGTTGTTGCCGGCCGCGCCGAGCAGGATCGCCACCTCGCCCTTGCCGCCGGTCGCCTCGATCATCTGGTCGGCGGCGCGCTTGCCCTGCTCGACGAAGTCGGAGGCGATGAAGGAGACGTAGTCCTTGCACGCGGTCGCATTGATCTTGCGGTCGATCGTGACGATGGGGACCTTCTTGGCCGCGGCGGCCTTGAACACCGGTTCCCAGCCGTCGGAGTTGAGCGGGGCTATGACCAGGAGGTCGGCGCCCTTGGCCAGGAGATCCTGCACGTCGCTGATCTGCTTGGAGAACTGCGACTGGGCGTTGGCCGTCAGCAGCTTGACGCCCCGCTTCTTCGCCTCGTCCTTGATGGACTGCGTCTCGGCGATGCGGAAGGGGTTCGCTTCCTTCTCGGACTGGGAGAAGCCGACGGTGGCGTTCTTGAGGTCCAGCTTCTTCCCGCCGAACGCGTCGATGGTGCAGGTCTTGCTGCCCGGCTTGGGCTCGGCGACCTTCTGCGCGGAGTCGGCGGCGGCCGAGGAGGTGGTGTCGTTCGCCCCGTCGTCCTCCGACTTGGCGCAGGAGGTGGCGGTCAACGCCACGGCTGCGGCCAGGGAGACGACCACGGGACGGGCGATGAGACGACGGTGAGTAGTGCGCTGCATGGTGACCCCGATCCGGGTGACGCTGAAAGGGCACTGGGGAGATGTGAGTAGGCAGAGGTCGAGCATGGTCCAGCTGAGTAGTGCTTCTCCCCTGGCGGGAAAGGGCGTTCGGCCCGCCGCACAGAGTTTTTACATCGTTGGAAGGACTCTGTAAACCCCCTGTGCACGCAGCGTGCGCGGTATACGGCGAACTGCTTTGTTGCCCCACCACGGACGATGGGGCGGAGACCGGCGCGGGCCCAGCGAAGGAGCGCGCTCCGGCAAACGTCGTCAGGGGTACGGCAGTTCGGAGAAGTGACCGGATTCCTCGACGACGGCAGCGTCGTGCGGACGCGTCACACTCGGCCGCGCGGGCCGGTTCCGCAAGCATGCCGGAGCGCAACACGCCCTGCGCTGTAAATCTTTGATGGGGTGTCAGGCGTCTCGGACCAAGAGCGCACGGTGCACCGGCGGCCCTGGGCGGGCCGGGTGGTATGGGGACGCAGAAACCGCGGGCAGGGCAAGCCGGAACGCCACGCACGCCAGGCCTGTCCCGGCAGGTCTGAGTGGGCCCTTGGATTCACACGCGCGCGGTCCGTGGGATCACATCGGGCGGTGGCCGCCCGCCGCGCGCCCCAGGGTGCTCTCGCGTTCCACCAGTCGGTACTCCGCCCATACGCGGTGGGGTTCGGACACTTCGTCGCCGCCGAGTCGTGCCAGCACCGACTCGACCGCCAGCCGGCCGATGGCCTCCTTGTCCGGCGATACGGAGGTGAGCGTGACGGCGCCGAAACGCCCCTCGACCACGTCGTCGAAGCCGACGACCGCGGTGTCCTCGGGAACGCGCAGCCCCCAGTCGAACAGCGTGCGCATCGCGCCGATGGCCATGGGGTCGTTGTAGGCGAAGACGGCGTCGGGACGCCGTCCGGACTCCAGGATGCGTCGCATGGCGTCGGCGCCGTCCGCATGGCCCCATCCGTCGGTGGCCGCGACGAGCCCGTCGTCGGCCGGCAGACCGGCGGCCGTCAGTTCCTCGCGCCAGCCGCGGACACGCAGCTGAGCAGTCTCGCTGCGGCCGCGCCGGGCGCCGATGAACGCCACCTCCCGGCGTCCGAGTCCGATCAGATGCCGGACGGCGGCACGGGCGGCGGCGACGTTGTCGATGGCGATGTGGTCGTACGGCAGGTCGTAGTCGCGCTCGCCGAGCAGCACGAGCGGAACGCTCTCCGCCCGGTCACGCAGGTCCTCGGCCTCCAGCTCGATGGGGCTGAGGATGAGACCGTCGATGACTCTGGCCCGGAAGCCCTGGCTGACCAGGACCTCCTGCTCGCGGTGCCCTCCGGTGTGGTCCAGCAGCACGATGTACTCGTGCGCGGCGGCGGCGTCGATGACGGCGGCCGCGAGTTCGGCGAAGTAGGGGTTGCCGAGTTCGGGCAGCGCGAGCGCGATGATGCCCGTACGGCCCTTGCGCAGATGTCGGGCCGCCAGGTTGGGCCGGTAGCCGAGCGTGTCGATGGATCGCTGGACGCGCTCGCGCATGGCGGGGGTGACGTGCTGGAAGTTGTTCACCACATTGGAGACGGTCTTGATGGAGACCCCCGCGTGCGCGGCAACGTCCTTGAGGCTGACCCGCACGGCATTCCCCTTTTCAGCGTCCCGACCGGTCCGGTCGGTGCGGGTACGGGGTCGTCAGCGTCACCGTCGTGTACCGTGCTCCGACTCTCCGTACGTGATCTTTACAACGTTATACAGGCGTCCTCGCCGCACTGACAAGGCGCCGGGCGACAGCAGTCCCGAGGAGGTTCAGTGGTGTCTGTTCGGTTCGCCGTCCGGGCATCCGATGAAGATCCAGGCCGGCGAGCGGGAGTACTTCCTCGTGATCATTCCGTGGTCGCCGCGAACAGCTCGGCGACCACGGGCAGTTTGGCCTTTGCAGAGCTGAGGCGGGCGTATCCGGTGCTCTGCCACACTACTGACTTCGGCTCGCCAGGGTACGAAGACGTCGGCGCCACGCCACCTCCGCGCCGATGCCGCTTCGACAGGTGCCACGTTCCCAGGGTGCGACCGAACCCTTCTGCAGAGCCTGCGTCGAAGGCAGGATCGGACGGGCCATCGTCGAGGCCGCCCTTTGCAGTGCGGCCACCGTCCCAGCCTCTGGGCTCCGTCAACTGGCGCGGCTCCGCGTCCTCTTCGCGCCGCCGAGCATGCTTCCGTCCTCACTTGGCGATCTCGGTCCTGGGCTCAGGGAACGAGTTCTGATCCCGCTTCTCAGCTGCGGGTAAGGCGATTCTGTGACGGTGTCGGCAGAATTCGTTTCCGTTGCACGCGGTGGTTGCGCGAGCATGCCGGAATGACCTTGCTGTGGTGGCTGGGAGGGGCCTGATGGGTAGTGGTCCCGAGGCCAGGTTGATCTTGCTGTGCGGGCTTCCGGGCTCGGGGAAGACGACGTTGGCCAAACGCCTGTCGAGAGAGATCCCGGGGGTGCGTCTGTGCCCGGACGAATGGTTGGCGGACCTCGGTGTCGATCCATTCGATGAGCGAACGCGTGCCCGGCTTGAGGGGCGGTTCTGGGAGCATGCCCAGGACTTGCTGAGGCTCGGACAGACGGTGATCTTGGAGTTCGGCTTCTGGGGGCGCTCTGAGCGGGATGAGAAGCGTTTGGCGGCACGCGCCCTCGGCGTTCCCGTTGAACTGCACTGCCTAGGAGAGTGTCTCAGTAACGTGGGTAGGCATAGCCGACAGACTTACAGCCTGTTTGCCACACCCGTAGGTGGGCGGGCCAGCCACGTCCTGGCAGGATCGGGGTCGTGATCGACGTTCCCGCAGATTTCGCAACCGCGGCGGTGAACCGTGCGGGTCAGAGCGGAAAGGAGTGGGTCGACTCCTTGCCCGCACTGGTGGAGAGCCTCTGCGCACGGTGGGGCTTGGCGGTGGACGGCTCGCCGCTCCACGGCCACCTGGGCCTGGTCGTCCCGGTGCGGCGTGGCGAGGAGCCCTGCGCGCTCAAGGTGTCCTGGCAGGACGCCACGACGCTGCATGAGGCGCTGGCTCTCGCCGCCTGGGACGGACAGGGGACCGTGCTGCTGCTTGACCACGAACCGGCCGCGGGATCCCTGCTGTTGGAGCGGCTCGATGCTGGCCGCACCCTCTCCGACATCGACGCCGACGAGGCGGTCACCGCCGCCGGGCTCCTGCTGCGGCGCCTGTCCGTCCCGGCCCCGCAGGGCTTTGCTTGCTTGCGAGATCTCGCCGCCAGGCTCCCCGCCCGCTTGAACCTTCAGTGGGAGCAGCTCGGTCGTCCCTTCTCCCGGCGCCTGGTCGATGCGGCAGCCAGCCTCGCTGCCGAGTACGGTCCCACGACGGCTGGTCAGTTGGTCAACGGTGATCTGCACTACGAGAACGTGCTGGCCGGCTACCGTGAGCCGTGGCTGGCCATCGACCCCAAGCCGCTCACCGGCGATCCCGAGTACGCGGTGGCGCCTTTGCTCTGGCGGCGGTTCGCGGACATGGAGGGGGTTGCCGGCATCCGAACCCGCCTGGCCACCCTTGCCGAGGTGGCCGACCTCGATGCCGACCGGGTACGCGCCTGGACGCTGGTGCGCACGGTGGACTACTGGCTGTGGGCCCTGGGGATCGGCCTCACCGAGGATCCGCAGATGTGTCGGACCGTCGCCGGTGCTCTCTTCCCCACCCTCCGGTGATCAATGAGAACCGTTCAACCGAGGCCGTAGTCCGGAGCGGATCAGATCGGCGCCGGGGCCGGAGAGGACGCCGCACAGGCGTGGTGTGTGCCGATCCGGCATGCGGTCGACAGGGCAGTCTCCGTCGCCGCGATCGCTTTGAGTAACGTGAGGAGCGGGTCTCGGTAACCGGCAACCCGCCTGCGGTTCCTGATCATTCATGCGGGATGATCACGTTATGCATGGTGGCGATGGGCTGACGCGGAAGCCACCGATGAAGCCGAGGATGAGATCTTCGGCCCCGACGCTAAAGAGATGGATCTGCCCGACGAACTGGACCGGCGTGAGAAGCGCCTGGCCAGGCCGCGGGCCGCCCGCGCGCAGATCGAGGCCGAGGCCGCCGACAAGGCTCGCGCCCACGCCGAGGACAAGGAACGCCGCCGCCAGGAACGTGCCGGCAGCGGCGAAGAGCGGGCCGTCACCGACGCCGGGGAAGCGGCCGCCGCGAAGGCGCGTCCCAAGCCCAAGGCACAGGCCAACTTCACCGACCCCGCATTGCGGATCATGAAGAACAGCGACGGCGCCTACATCCAGGCCTACAACGCCCAGGCCGTCGTCGACGAAGAACACCAGGTCATCACCGCCGCCGACGTGACGACCAACGCCTCCTACGCACTGAACTACACCACGATGCTCGACCAGTCCGCCCACAACACCGGCGTCCACCTCCGGCGCGACCTCGCCCGCCGCGGGGGCAGAGCCGTGCTGATGTTCGCCCTCGGAGTGGGACACCGGCCGCCGCGCGCGGACAGGTAAGAGCATCGCCCAGCGCGGCACGGCCTGTGATCGGTGTGCTCCTGTCCGTCCCTCTGCCCACGTGCACGAACGGACCCGCAACGGAGTCGAGCGGGTCGCAGGATCACGGTCTGCGCCGACGCGGCAACCCGGCGGATCTGGTGGGCGAAGCCCTGCGCCGGAATCAGGATCCCGGGCTCGCCCACGTGTCGGACTCGCGAGTCAGCCTTCGGAGGGACGCGGAGCGCGCAGATGCGCCCGCTCCTTCAGCTCCTGCTCGTCGACGAACTTGAGCATCGGCTGACCCGGCGCCATCACCATGGTCACGAGGAACTTCGTCGGCGCGTCCGTCAGGGCGTTGCCGTCCTGGTAGTGGATCACGTCACCGCCGGGCTCCCAGAACGTCTCTCCGGCCTTGATCACGCGTTCCGGTTCACCCTCGAGCTCGAACCGGACCGCGCCCTCCATCACGTAGCCGAAAGCGGGACCCGAGTGGCGATGCGGAGCAGCCCCGGGGTGACCGGGAGGCCACTCAACGAGGATGGTCATACCCGAGCCGCCTTCGGGAAAGAAGGGCGGAGTCACCTCCTGCAGTACCGTGATTTCGGGCGGCAAGCCCTGGTGCCCCTCGTGGGCGGTCTCGTGCACTGGGTTGTCTGACATGTGCCACACCTCCTAAGCCTGCATGGAACGGACGATCATGCGGCCACCGCCTTCCGAGCGGTGTTAACGGCCACCCGTTCGACAGCGATCGAGTTCGTCGGTTCCTGGCTCGCACAACGTGTCTCACGATGAAGACCGGACACAGCCCACATCTGTGACACGCCGAGCGTCTTCTGCCTCACGCACAGCCCCGACACCACCCTGCCCCCTGTGGGCGGCCGTCACAATCCGGGAGCCGGCCGGCATCGGGAGCGCGTCGCACCATGTCATGTGGTCCCCGGCGCCGGTGAGGCGTAGCCGCGGGCCTCGACAAGATGGTGCATGAGGTCGGCGAAAGCGTGGGCTGCGGCGCTCTGGTAGCCGCCCTGGCGTTGGAGAAGCACCACGGTGCGCTCGGGCAGGGGTGGGGTCAGGGTGACCGTGTCGAGCTGAGGGTGGTCGTCGGTGACAGCGTCGGGTAGCACGGTGGCCAGTGTCGTGCGTTGGACGATCTCGACGAGCGCCTGGATGGAGTTCGCCTCGATCGCGATGCGTGGGCTGACGCGGTGCCGTCCGAAGTAGGCGTCGATGTGGCTACGGGTGGCGAAGTCGGGGCTGAGGAGAGCCAGCTCCAGCGTGGCCAGATCTTGCACGGCCAGCGCCTCGGGTTCCCGGTCCCGGGCGTAGTCGGGGCCCACCACCAGGCTCAAGCTCTCGGTGAAGATGCGACGGGCGTTGATTCCCTGCTGATGGGGTGCGTCGAAGGCGATACCGAGGTCGATGTCGTCGGCGAGCAGCGCGGCTTCCATACGGTCCTGGGTCATCTCCTTGAGGGACAAGGAAATGCCCGGATGGCGGGTATGGAATTCGGCAGCCATCGGTCCGACGAGATAGCCGATGAACGTGGGCGTGACCGCCAGACGCAGTTCGCCGCGGGAAAGGTCCTGAACGTCGTGCACGGCACGCTGGGCAGCCGTCAGTGAACGCATGGCCTGCCGGGCATAGCGCTGGTACACCTCCCCGACGTCGGTCAGCCGCACCGTCCGACCGGAACGGTCCAGCAACTGAACCCCCAGACTGCGCTCCAGCTGCTTGATCTGCTGGGACAGCGTGGGCTGGGAGATATGCAGATCGTCGGCCGCCCGAGTGAAACTGCCGTGCTCCGCCACAGCCAGCAGGTAGCGCAGATGGCGCAGTTCCAGAGTCATGGACACACTATAGATGGCATCAATAGGTTTTATGGTTGATAGGTATTGGACGCTATAGGGGCAGGCAGGGCAAGGTGGCTTTCGGGCGGCCGAAGGGCCGACAGATTCGGTAGGACCAGTCGAAAGGCCCAGGCCATGCACGACCTCACCGGCGGAGTCACCCGATTCCAGCGAGACGTCTTCCCCGGAAAGGCGGACTTGTTTGCCCGCCTGACACATGTCCACGCCCCTCACACCCTGTTCATCGGCTGCTCCGACGCGCGCGTCGTGCCCGAGCTGATCACAGGCAGCGAGCCGGGGGAACTGTTCGTCATCCGCACCGCAGGCAACCTCGTGCCGGCGCACGGCCTCAGCGCCGACGGGGTCGCGGCGAGCATCGAGTACGCGGTGGACGTCCTCGGCGTCTCGGACGTCGTGGTGTGCGGACACTCGGGATGCGGCGCCATGACTGCCCTGGCCGAAGGGCAGGACCTGAGCACCACGCCGGCGATAGCCGCCTGGCTACGGCACGCCGACGCCGCCCGGGCCCGCTGCACCACTTCTGATGTCGCAGCGTTGGTGCACAGCAACGTGATCGCCCAGTTGGCGAACCTCTCCACCCACCCCTCGATCGCCCGCGCACTCACCCACGGCGAAGTGGCCCTGCACGGCTGGGTCTTCGACATCGCGACCGGACGCATTGATCAGCTCGACGCACCCGACACCCCCGCCGCACGGGCAGCCTGACAGGCCCGACCTGCCGCCTTCCGCGCACACAGCGCAATCCCCGACCCACCCCTGCCCGTTCTCGCGCAGGGCGATTCACCCGAAAGGAATGTCCGCCATGACATACGTTCAGTTCGACCCCGCCGCCCGTCAGACTCTGGCCAACGCTGCGGTCGAAGCCAAGGACCGCAAGAACGTCACCTGGCAGCAGATCGCCGACGCCGCCGGCCTGTCGGTGGCCTACGTCACCGCTGCCGTGCTCGGCCAGCACGCTCTGCCCAAGCAGTCCGCCGAAGCCGTCGCAGAGCTGCTGGACCTGGGCCAGGACGCGGCACGGCAGCTGCAGGCGATTCCAACACGCGGTTCCATTCCCGGAGGCATTCCCACCGACCCGACCATCTACCGCTTCTACGAGATGATCCAGGTGTACGGCACCACGCTGAAGGCCCTCGTCCACGAGCAGTTCGGCGACGGCATCATCAGCGCCATCAACTTCAAGCTGGACGTCAAGAAGGTCGCCGACCCCGAGGGCGGCGAGCGTGCCGTGATCACGCTGGACGGCAAGTACCTGCCGACCAAGCCCTTCTGACCCCGCCGCTCAGCGGGCGGGGCGCACCTCTGCCCCGCCCGCTCCTCTCCGCCGTGTCCTCTCTCCGCCGTGTCCTCGTGACGGGCTCATCCTGCAGACGCCGTCATCCCTCGGCCCAGTAGGCGGCTCGCACCTCGCCCTCCGCGAAGTCCTCGCGCGGCAGCCTCAGGCCGAGGGACTGTTCCAGGGCGTGGAAGTACAGTTCGAAGGTGTTGGTCACCTCGGGGTGGTCCAACTCGGCCCGGCGCACAGCACGGTTGAGGAAGTCCAGCTCGCCACCCCGTAGGTAGGGGGCATGGCCGCGCTCGTACCAGATCAGCTCCAGCACACCCCAGTCGTCGTCGACGCGGCGGCCGTCGCGCATGTAGTCGAAGGTGTAGATGGCCTTCGCGGAGGTGGCGGTCAGCCGGACGCTCTCCTTGATCCCGAGCGCCGCGTACGCCTCCTTGTCGGCAAAGGAGCCCGGCGGCGTGTCGTGGTACAGGAGATACGCCCACCCGCCCGCCTGCCCGAAACAGCAGCTCTCCCACTGGCGGTCCCAGTGGGCACGGCTGTCTGCCTGCAGGTCCTTCAGGCGGGTATCGGCCGCGACTTGCCCGGGATCGGCCCCGTAGAGCAGGGCGAGTCGCTCGGCGTCGACGGTTCGTCCGGGTGCCGCGCGGAAGAAGGCGAGCGTCGTGTACGGCTCCTGTTCACGCCAGGACCCGGCTATCCAGGCGAGCCCCTCCAACGGGTCGCGCCCGCACGTCTCGACGGTCCCCGTGTCGTCAAGGCCACCACTGCGGAACCGTCTGCCCCACGCCGGATCGACGCGGTCCAGTGCGTCGGCCACTTCCTCGACGCTGCCACCGTGGCGGCGTATCGCGGACTCGGCGATCAGGTACAGCGCCTGGTCGAGGTCGCGGGTGGCGAAGACCTCCCGGTAGGGACCGTGACGGCCGCGCAGCGTGCCGTCGTCGTCCAGGAGCAGGCACAGGCTGCCGTCCTCCGACCGCTCGGCCCTCTCCCTGATCTCGTCGTCCGAGAGCGCCACTGGTGGCAGTGCGACATCGTCGAGCAGAGGGAGTCGCGCGACCGTTCGCTGCCAGCCCTCGGCAAGTGTCTGCTTGGTGATCTCCATGGGGATCAGTATGGAAGGGGGCACTGACAACCGGGCGACCTCGCCTGTCGGTTGAGTATCGGGCTGTTCCGGACCTGTGGGCCGTTCCCGGACGACTTCCGTCCACCAGCGGGCAGCCGCTGGTCACGCAGGTCGCTGTCTGCAGGACGGCAGCTCCGTCCTGGCGTCGTACGCCTGCGTCCGGTGGGGCTGCTGTCCGGGCGGGCGCCGGGTGGCTCCGCGCACGGCGGGTCCGGTTCAATCGGTGATGTACCAGTCGTCCTTGAGGTACTCCAAGGTGTAACTGCCGAGGTCGTTCTCGGAGAAGGTCGCGGAGGACTTGACCGCGTCCACCGGCATCTCGATCTCGGCGGGTGTCCGCACGGAGACGCGCTGCGGGTCGACCGTCGCGGTCTTGAGGGCCGTCTTCTGCGCGGGCGAGATCATCTGGAACACGGCGGCGTACGTCGACGTGCACGGGCCGAGCCCCTGGCCCTGTGCCTTCTTGGCGGCGGGCCCGGCCACTTCGCAGACCGTGACGATGTCCTCACGGCCCAGCGCGTGGAGATACTTCTCGTACCGCTGGATCGCGCGCTGCTTCGTCCTGGGCGCGGGCTGGTCGCCGGTCGGTACGGCCGACGGCTTCTCGGTCGAAGCGGACACGGACGGCGTGGCCGACGGCTCTTCGGCCTCTGTGGACGCGGACGGCTGCGAGGGCTTCGCGTCCGTGTCGTCCTTCGATTTCTCAGGACCGCATGCGCAGGCCACGAGCACCACACAGGCCGACACTGTCACGCTCACCATCGTCCGCGCTCTCATCGGTTCCCCTCATCACCAGCTGACAACACGTCAAGAGGTCACGCAGCATCGGGAGGAACGGTTCCCGAACCGGCCCAGGAACACGTCGTCACGCGCGTAGGCGATGATCAGGGCATGTCGAATCGCCGCATGCTGTCCATCGTCGTGTTCGCGTCGGCCGTGCTCATGACGGCCTGTGGGGTGCGGACCGAACCTTCGGCGGACGACGACGGGTCGGGGTCGGCTGCCGCCGAGCCCTCGCCGTCGCTCGCACGTAGGCCCGAATGCGCCAAGGGAGTCGTCGACACTGCGCCCTCGGCATCACCGTCGCAGGCCGGGGCGACGAGTCCGGGCAGCAGCGCACTCCCGGAGAATCCGCACTACGACGAGAACCACGCGTACCGCATGTCCGGCGAGCTCGCCCCTGAGAACCGCGCGGCCGGGGAGGCCAGCGTTCGTCTGATCCGTCCTGCTCTTGAGGCGATGCGCAAGAACAAGCGGTTTGCCGAGAAGGACGTACGGGCCGTCATGGCCAAGTGGGGTTGCGGCGCCGACAACGGGCTCGCGATCAGTTCCGGGTGGCCTCAGTACGAGCGGGTGTGGTTCTCCTTCCACACCGGCAAGGCCTGCGTTTCTGCCGAGATCACGCCGAAGGGTGTGGCGACCGAGGTGTACGGGGCTTTCGCCGAACCCGACCCGGCCGGGCCCTGCGTGGAGAACCGCGGCGGGCACTGAGCAGGCCTCGGGTGCACCCGGCCCGAACCCGCTGCCTGTTCCCCGCACGTGCGGCGACGGGCCGTTGAGCACAGCCCCCGCTCAACGCGCCAGGGAGGAGCTCGATCGGCTCACGTACCACGTGCCGGGTCCGGTTGTGTCACCTCCAGGGACAAGTCGTTGTCCACCGTGTAGTAGGGGCGGACGAGCGCTGTGCCCACTGGGACGGCCGGGTAGACGAAGATTTCCTTGCGGTCCGCCACGTCATCGAGGAGGCGGCCGATCCGTGTGAGTGGGGCCCCGGCTGCCGGTCGGACGAAGACGTCCCAGACACCGCCGCCGTCACCTGCCTGGTCGGCGAGTTCTGCCCAGCCGGTCGTGAAGGAAAAGGTTCGCCGGTCGTTCTCGACCTGGGGATCGAGATCCCGGACGGTGCTGGTGCCACGAAGGCGCAGTCGTACAACTGGGCTGTCGCCGAAGGACGTTCCGTGCAGGCGGGCGGTGACGGTCACGGACCGGTTCGTCGTCTTGATGCGGTCGGCCTCGGCGTGGACCGTCCGCAGCCAGGCCCGTATGGCGAGGTGCCCGTCCTTGGTGACGTACGGAACCCTGACGGCGACCGGCGACGACCAGTCGCGGGCGTGTCCGTCCACGAGAGCCCGCAGGTCCCGGGGGCCGGGGCGCAGCTTGTGGCGTTCGCCGCCGGGCTCCTGGAGCAGAAACACGTCCCACCGTCCTTCGGTGAGAACCGGACGGGTGTGCAGGACGGCCGATCGACGGTCGTCGCCCGCGGGTTCCAGGTCGAGGAGGTGGCAAGTCGTCTCCGGCTGCCCCTTCTTAGGCCTCAGGCGCAGCAGCAGTTGGGGGCGTGCTGCCGGGGGCAGCCGTGCGAGGAACGTGATCCGGCCGTCCGCGGCTATTGTGCAGTCGGTCCACGGTTCAGAGCTGTTGATCGCGTTCATCGCTGCCCCCTCGGTATGACACGTACGGCTCTGCCGCCTGCCGCGTGGACGGCGTCGCGGACGGCGAAACCCCTGCCGACCAGGCTCCGGCGCACGCCGTTGCGGCCGGGCGCCACAGGCCGCCCGGCCTGTCGGGCAGCGTGCGCCTCGGTGAAGAGTCGCTCCGCTTGGTCCACCACGGGGCCGGGGGCGAAGCGACGCGCGTTGTCGATGGCTGAACGGCCCATGCGGCGCCGTCGCTCGTCGTCACGTACGAGTTCCAGCAGGGCAGCGCCCAGCTTGTCGCGGTCGCCGACCGGCACGAGCCGGCCGTCGACTCCGTTCTCGATGATCTCCCCGGGACCGTACGCGCAGTCCGTGCTCACCACGGGCAGCCCGCATCGCATGGCCTCGACGATGGTCATGCCGAACGGTTCGAAATTGGATGCCGCGGCGCCGATCGAGCCCTTCACCCATTCGGCTTCCATGCGCGCCGTCGCCCCCATCAGGTACACGTTGTCGCACAGGTCGAGGTCCGAGATGATCCGCCTCAGCCGGGCGTGCTCTTCCCCCTTGCCGTATATGCGCAGCTGCCAGTCGGGGCGCTCGGCGACCACCAGGGCGAACGCCTCGATGAGCAGGTCGTAGCGTTTCACCGGGACCAGCCTGCCTGCCGCGACCACCACCTTCGCGGTGCCGTCAGCGGCCGGGAGGTCAGGATCGGGGACACTGTTGGGCAGCGCCTCCACCCGGACTCCGGGCAACAGCATCTTGCGCCGGTAGGCCGCCGCGTCCGCCTGTGTGACCGTGGTGAGCGCGTCGAGCCGACGGTAGGCGCGACGGAGTGCGGTGCGCAGCCGCGGTGAGTGATTGTCGAGGGTGAGGTGCTCCTGGCCGATGCGGACGACCTGATCCGGCGCCTGGCGCGCCAAGTGCACGTTCAGCCCGGGCCGTGTGCCGACGACCACGTCGGCGTCGATGGTTGCCAGACACTCGCCGATGCGCCGGTCGGTCAGCTCGCTGTACTGCTGGTAGCGGTACTCGGCGGCAGGGAACACCCGCGCCGGCACGCGATGCAGGGGGTGCTCCTCCTCCTGCCTCAGGTCCACCAGCGGACGCAGGGACACGCGGGGGTCCAACACGAGATTCGGGCGCTCCCGGTGCCGGAACACCGAAATGATCTCCACGGTGTGCCGCTCGGCCAGCGCCTGGGCGAGGTTGAAGGTGGTGGTGATCGTGCCTCCGATTCCGTAGGCATTGTGAATCAGGAAAGAAATCTTCATGGCGTTGAAGACAACGCCGTTTCCCGCAAGGTTGTCCCGGGTTACGAGTTCGTGACCGAGGCGGCCATCCCCTCGCGGTCAGGTGGAGGTCCGTGTGACGGCATCGTCGTCACGTGAACGCACAGCGGATGCAGGCCACTTCAGAAGGCGTCGCTGCCCGGCGCTGTTCGATCGCGATGGTGGGTGAGATGGGGTGTGCCGTCTTCTGCCGGTGCGCTAGACGAGGCGGATGTGCATGTGGTGCGTGACGCTGTGGAGGGCTTCGCGGATCCACGGGCTGCGGACGGCGGGCAACCGGGCCAGGGTGTGTCTGAAGACTTGCATGTCGCCCTGGAACGCGTGGCGGGGACGCGGAGGGGGCGGGTCGTCCCGCAGCACGCCGTCGGCCATGGGACCTGACGTGGGAACGGGCAGGTGCGGCTCGGGGAAGACCAGCCGGAACCACACCCCGAACGGGAGCGGCACCGGATAGGCCGAGGTGGTCGGGTGGGCCGGGGCCCAGGTCTGCCCGGTCTGCGGATGGGACGGCACGAGGAGGATGTCTGCGTCCATGTCGGGCGCGGGCAGTCCCGGTCCGGCCAGGACGGCGCGCCGCGTCGGCGGGCCGGTCGGCAGCAGGCCGTCGAGAGTGGGTTGGAACACCTCCTGTGCCAGGCCGTTAGGGACGGTCACCGGCCGGCCCTCGGAGGCCACGACCAGGTGGGCGAGCGCGCTGCCTGCTGCCGCCACCCACTGGGGGCTCCAAGACCACGAAAGGTCCGACCCCGGTGGCGACCCCCACCTGGTGATCGGCTCGAACGGAGGCGTGCCCTTCGCCTGCGTCATCAGCTCCGCCCAGGTGAGCGGAACGGCGTCGCGGCCCGCGGCGGGCAGGCGGCACACGGCGTCCGGGGCGAGCCACATCGCCTGCCAGGACGAGCAGTCGTCGATCCGGCTGGCCACCGGAAGGCCGCACGCCTCGCACGCCATGTTGGGGCCGTCCGCCCCGGCGAGGCCGCAACAGGCACCGCCCCGCTTGTCCGGGATCAGGACGGTGCCACGGATGTCGCCGGGCGCGATGACGACCGCGCCGGGCGCGCCGTCGGACAGGACCTCTACCGGTGCGTAGATGCCACGGGCCGCCGCTTCGTCCGGATGGATCTCGTTCCACCTGCGCCACGGGGGTCCCCACGGCTCCGGCTCCACGGCGAACGTGCCCGACTCCATGAGCACCGGGAGCTGAAGCCCGTTCCCGAACCGCTGATGGGCATGGACCGGCAGCGCGACCCGGGACAACGAGGCGGTCAGCTCGGAGCCGCACCCCGCACACACGAAAACGAACAACTGCCCTCCGTCTGGAAACGGGGGCATCGTCGCAGCCCGGCAGCGGCTTGCCAACGTCTTTTCAGCCGCTCCGGGGCCGACGCACTGAATTGATGACGCCGTCCCATCTCTCAGGTCGCTCGCATACGGCGGGGCCGGACAGGTCCGATGATCTTCTCGCCTCACGCCGTCAGCCGGACGGGCCCCGGCGGTCGGCCGCTGTCCTGGCTCTCGGCGATCAGCGCCGGGTCCGCATGAGGATCGCGGCGAGGTGGAGTACCGCCTCGTAGGCGGTGGCGAGCTTGTCGGTTCGCAGGGCCGGCCACATGCAGTGGGCACGTCCCCTGGAGGCCTACTTCTTCAGCGGCTCTACAAACAGGTGTGACCTCAGAGGGACCCAGAGACGACCATCAACGAGATGCAGTGGCGGCCGTGGTCTTTCTCGCCGTTCGCCATCACGCGGTAATTCGGAACTTGGCGTGCGTGGTGATGCCTCAAGATTCTCGAGGCGAGATGCACCCTATTTTTCACACGCGACTCATCTGTCAAGTCACGTCATCCAGTGGCATGAAAAGGCGGCCTCGACGATGCGTAATTGACTCATGAGGTACTCCGGAAGAACGCGATCCGTACTGCCCGTGACCAAGTAGGCAAGCCGGAAGCGCGGCTTTGGCGCCGTGAACCCAAGGGTTGCCCGACCCCTTCATCAGTTTTCCCTTCGATCCAAAGGTGGCTCCCATGGTGAACGTCCGACACGACTATTCGAGCTGTGTGAATTGCGGCACGTTGATGGAAGAGGGATGGCTTGCGATGTGGAATCCACTCTTTCTTCTCAATTTTGTCAACTGGCAGCCGATCAAGCCTGGATATCGCAGATTCCGACGGCCGAAGGGTTCCGAGAAGGTCATTGTTCCCCGCGCCGGCGGCCGGGGGTGTCCCCGAGCCCGGATCTGCCGATCGTGCAGGACCGTCGTCTTCTCGTACGCCAAGGAGCAACTTGACTAGCCAGTGGGCGCCGCCTGAATTCCCCGCGGGGACGGTCACTCGGACGGGGTCGGATGCCTTCCGTCCTGGGGCCGGCCCGGTGGCCTAAGGGCCGGGCCTTCCGTATGCACTGCCAGGACCGCCCTGTCGGGTCCGTGAGGCGTCCTGTGCGGAGGTAGTCGCCGTGACCGCCCGTCGCCCTTCGCGAGGGGGGGAGCCCTTGCGCCACTCCCCATTAGGAGCATATGCTCCCAATGGCCGCGTGGGTTCATCGGGTCCCCTCTCCGCTCTTCCCGCGACACCAGGGGGGCACCGCCGGACACCCGCGCCCACCATTGCGGGGGGCAGATGCGTATGCAACCTTGCCCGGTCACAAAGAAGGGGAGCCAGGCCTACGCCTGCCAGTCACGTCGTCCTCGTCGCAGGCGCGGGCGGTGTAGGCCGTAACACCCTCGAGAAGCTGCGCACACGGGTGACGGCAGCCAACAGCGCCACCCCATACCCCCGACCCGCAGCCGGAACATCGAAGGAGACATGACATGACAAGCACGGAACACAGCGCGGCCGATCGCCAGGGCCTGACCTACTACCCGTGGTGGCTGGACAACCTGGCTGACGATGCCACCCTGGAGGGCGGCGCGATGAACGGCACGGCGCGGGGAGCAGAAGCGGTCCGGGCCATCGTGGTCAAGGCCCGCGAACTGTACGAGTTCCAGGACTTCAGCTACGCCGGCGACTTCGGCGACAACGGCTTCCTGGAGATCTACGACGCTTCGGTCCAGGGCGAGCCCCTGAAGGTCGTCGTCACGGTCACCCGCAACGCCGCGGGGCAGGCCCAGGACCTTGCGGTGCTGCACAGGCCGCGTAACTCGCTGCTGCTCTTCTCCCGGCTGATGCACAAGAGGTTCGCCGGCACCCCACTCGCCGACCACTTCCTCTCCGACGACTCCTGAGACAACGATCCCGGGGCGCAGGCCTGTGGCGGTTCGGGCGGATGCCGGGAATTCGCAGAGCGCATGAATTTCTGGACGCAGGTGTGGAGTCGGACGTCTCACCGCGAAGCAGCAGCGAGGCGTCTGCCCCCAGTTCCACCGCTTCGGCATCGACCTTCCTGAGGTGACCGGGAGTTGTCGTCCCAGGCCGGCACCGGTCGTGCCGACCGGCGGTGAGGGCCGGGGACCGCTCGACGACCAGGTACGCAACTCCGAGCCGCCGGCTGCGGCCATTGCTCCAGCTCTGGAACGGCGTGTAGCCCAGGGCTTCCAGGAGACCGTCCATTGTCAGTGCGGGCGGCTACGGTGCGCGTCATCAGGCGCACAACTCTGGGGGAGGGGCCATGGGAGCCAAGACGGGACTGCTCGTGTACGCCGACGGCGACGTGCCGAGCCTGCTGCGGCAGGTGGGGACGGCCGATCACGCGCGGACGTCCGCGATGATGCGGGGACTGTATCCGGGCTGGGAGATCGCACCGCGTGAGGGCAGGGAACTGTGGGAGGGTGTGTGCCCCCCGAAGGGCACGGCCTACGCGGCCAGTTGGCCGGACGTGGAGGTCATCGGCGACCAACGGGTGATGATCGACTTCCCGTCTCAACTCCCGGAGCACCTGGTTGCGGCGAGCGCCGGTCGGCGGCTGGTCCTGCACGCGATGCACAGCGTCGTCGACTGGCTCGCGTTCGCCGTCTGGGAGGACGGCCGCCTGGTGCGCTCGCTGAGTCTGTCCCCGGGCAGCGGGATCATGGAGAACATCGGAGAGCCGCTCTCCTTCGAGCAGTCCTACTGGGCCGGCGACCGGCCCGCCGAGGTCATCGCCTGGCCCGGCCGGGAGGACAAGCCGTACGCGCTTCCGTTCCATCCGCTGGAACTGGGCGAGGACGCGCTGCGTGGGCTGTGCGGGTTCGTCCTGGAGGGCCGCCCCGAGCCTGATGACGTCGAGGGAGACAGCATCGTCCTCCACGGCTTCCATGTACGGGACCCGCATGCGCCTGACACCGCACAACAGGAGGCAGCGCTGCGAAAGGCCAATGGGGCCACGAGCTCGCCACGCTTCTTCTCACTGGGACCGGGCGGCTCGCTGGTCGAACACGACGGCTTCTAGCTCACCTACGGCTGGGAACGCTCCGAGCGGCCTTGTCACGGCAATCGGGGGCGCCCTTGCACGCGGGGCTCACCCTGGCGCCCGGGGTGTCCACGAAGGGCAGTCCCCGGGGCGCCACGACAGCCATCCGCACGGTCGCGGATGTCAAAACCCAAGTCAGGTCGGAAACAGCCACTCCATCGCGGTCAGGCTATTGGCGACATACTTTTCTTGTTCCGTCTCGATGCCGTATGCCAGGTCCTCGAAGACGCTGCACCTGGCATAGAACACGGCGCGCTCGCTGAGCGCCGCGACGTTGTCGGCGTCGGTTCGATAGTTTCTGATTGCGGCGCGGGTGGCGGCGGGGCCGAGATCGCGGTGGAGGAGCCCGAAGTCGTAGGCCGGGTCGACGGCGGCGGCATCGCTCCAGTCGATGATGCCGGTCACCGTCCATGCGACCGGGTCGATGAGAACGTGCTCGATCCCCAGGTCGTTGTGGGAGAACACGGGGGTCCAACCGCCGTGCGGTGGCGGGGCGTTCAGGAATGCCTCAATGCCTTCGCGGTGTGCCTTCGGTACCTGCCCGGCCACCGTCGCATAGTACTCCGTGGCCTCACGTCGCCATTCGGTCAGCGGCTGATCGTCGGTCTGCGCCAGACCGGCCATCCGGTCGACCGGAACAGCATGCAGCGCGGTGAGCAGCTCGCCGAGTACGGCGGCGATCGACGTGCCGTGGGCCAGTCGCTGGTGCCGGGGCATGTCCAACAGCGGCGTGCCGGGGAGCTTGAAGTAGGCCAGACAACCCTGTTCCGCGAACGTGAACGTCGGTTCGGGGACGGGCAGGGACACCACGCCGGCGACGGCGGCGAGGACACGGGCCTCGTGGTCCAGCAGGGCCGCCCGCCGCGCCAGGTCGGGCTCCTTGCTGAAGCGCACGATCAGCTCGCCGTTGACCTCGTAGGCCAAGTTGTCCAGACCCTCGCCGAGCTGAACAACGGAGTCGACCTGGTAGTCGGGCATGTGCGCGACCACGACGCTGCGGACGTCCGCGACGCGGTCGCCGCTGCGACTGGTCATTCGCCGACCCTACCAATCGAAACACGAGGCCGACGGTGGTGAGCGCGTGGCGCTGTCGCCGGCCGGGCGGCTCGATGACCCACGGCCAAGCCCTGTACGGGTCGGCGCCACGCCCCTCCGCTGCTCAGCCGGTGTGCCCGTCCGCGGAGAGCGGCCACCGCCGGCGTCGGGGGTGCGTGACCAGGGTGGTGGCCATGAGGAGGCACACGAGGGCTGCCCCACAAATGGGCCAGACCGACCAAGGGCGACCGCGTCCGCGGCGAGCTGGAGCCCAGGCCTGCCCGGTTCGCGGCGAGTTGTCTTGCCCACCCAGTGGACCGTTGCTAAGCCTTGGGCACTCGACTCTAGGGAGCACGCAGTGCATCAAGAGCCCCCACTTCCCGTTCCTCCGCGTTCACGTGTCCGGGCATTCGTCTGCACCGTCGCGGCCACCGCCCTCGTGACGCTCACCGCCGCGACAAGTCCCGCCGACGCGGACACCCGGACCGCGGCGGACCCGGCAGCCGTGGTCCGCGAGTGGAACGCCATCGCCACCGACACGATCAAAACCAGCCTGGGCCCCCGTCCCTCCGGACAGGTGGCGATCTGGGAGGGGTTCGTCTCCGTCGCCGTGTACAACGCCGTGGTGGGGATCGAAGGCGGCTACACCCTGTACAAATGGCACGAGCGCGGTCCGGCCAAGGCATCCTCCGCGGCAGCCGCCGCCACTGCGGCCCACGACGTGCTGCTCACCTACTTCCCTGCGTTCAAGGACCAGCTCGACACCGCCTACGCGGACTCGCTCGCCGCTCTTCCGGCCGGTCACGCGAGAGACCAGGGCGTGGACTACGGAAAGCGCGCCGCCGCCCGCATCATCAAACTCCGGGAAGGGGACGGCCGGTTCGCGGACGTTCCGTTCACCGCTTCCCCGGCACCGGGGGTCTGGCGGCCCACTCCGCCCGCGTTCCAGCCCTTCATCGACACCTGGCTCGCCAGGCTCCGCCCGCTCGTGCTCGCCTCCCCGCAGCAGTTCCGCCCCGGCGCACCACCCGCGCTTTCCTCGACCGCTTACGCCGAGGATGTCCAAGAGCTGCAGACCATGGGCGCGAAGACCGGCTCGGGCAGGAGCGCCCAGCAGACCGAGACCGCCCTGTTCTTCAGCGGCAACCTGATCGCACAGGTCCAGACTGCCGTACGGGACCACGCCGCCCGGCACCGGCTCGGCATCGCCGAGACGGCCCGGCTGTTCGCCGCGGTGAACGCGTCGGCGACCGATGCCGTCGTCACCGCTTGGGACGCCAAGCTTCAGTACGGCACTTGGCGGCCGATCACCGCCATCCGCCTCGCCGACACCGACGGCAACCCCGCGACGACGCCGGACCCGGCCTGGGAGCCTCTGCTCCTCACCCCACCGCACCCGGACTACGTCGCCGGCCACACGACCGTCGCCGCTGCCGTGGCACGCGCCCTGACCGGTGTCCTCGGCACCTCGCACATCGACCTCTACGTCCCCTCCGAGGTCACCGGGACCACGCGGTTCTACGACTCCGCCGACGACCTCAACCGGGATGTCGTCGACGCCCGTGTGTGGGGCGGCGTCCACTCCCGTACGGCAGACGTGGTCGGCTGCCGGGCCGGTACCCAGGTGGCCGCCTGGGCGCTGGACCGCTACTTCCAGCCGGCCGCCAAGCACGGCACCCAGTCTTCCCCGTCGAAACGAACGGCTCGGCAGGACAGGCTCGCCGAGCCGAAGTGCGGAGACGACACCAAGTCGAATTGATCCGGCAGTAAAGGACCGGGCTCGGAGGCAGGGCGCCCCTGGAGGTGACGTGACCTCATACCCCCTGCGGGATTCCCTTGAGTTCTTCCAGGGAGATCGGGCCGAGATGTGTTCAGCCTCGGTCACGATCGTCCTGGCGAGGATGTGGTTCTGGTTCCTCGCGTGGCGCTGCTCTTTGCGGGCACGGGCCCTGAGTCGCCGCTTGGCGGGGCGAGGAGGCCGTTGAGGTCGACGGTCTTGGCAAGGTCGCCAAGACCGGGGGTTTTCAGTGTGTCGGAGACGGCCTTTCGCGCGAGGGCGCGGGGGTTCAGGTCTTGGAGGTCGAAGTCGGCGAACTCCGGGCCGAGTTCGTTGCGTATCTCCGTCTGGGCGCTCTGGGACAAGGAGCGGATCTTGCGGATGACGGCAGAGACTTCCTGGATGGCTCTGGGGAGCTTCTCGGGGCCGAGGACGACGACGGCGATCACGGCGATGGCGAGTACTTCGAGTGGGCCCATGTCGAAGAACATGCGGGGCCTCCTGAGGGATGGGGGTTCGCCGAGGGGCGGGGCGGTCATTAGCTGTACTCGTGGGGCTGGGGGAGCGGTGAGGGTTCGTCGGGTCCGAGGGCGTCGGGTGTTCTGCGGGCGGAGCGGCGGTCGTTGAGCCGGGCGACGGCGCACGCGAGGAGGTAGAGGGCGATGACGGGGACGGCGAGGGCGAGCATGGTGAGGGGGTCGCTACTGGGGGTGGCGATGGCGGCGAAGACGGTGACGCCGATGACCATGTGCCGCCACCAGCCGGCCATCCGGCGGGCGCTGACGACGCCGGCGAGGTTGAGCATGATGAGGACCAGGGGGAGTTCGAAGGCGAGCCCGAAGACGACGACGGCACGGGTGGCAAGGTCGAGGAAGTCGTCGACGGGCAGGATGTTGGTGGCCTGGTCGGGGGTGAAGGAGATGAGCACCCGCGCGGTTGTGGGGAGGGTGACGTAGGCGATTGTGGCGCCGACGAGGAAGAGCGGGATGCCGGCGCCGAGGAAGGCGAGGGTGTACTTCTTCTCGTTGCGGTGCAGGCCGGGGGCGAGGAAGGCCCACAGCTGGTAGAGCCACACGGGGCTGGCGCCGATGAGTCCCGCGGTGAGGGACACCTTCAGAGCGAGGGTGAAGGGGGAGAGCAGACCGTTGGTCGCGACGATTCCGCATCGCTGCGGTCCCGCGGCCCTACCGGTCGCGAGGTCGCAGCCGGGCAGGGGATCGATGACGAAGTCGATGAGCTGCTTGTAGAACAGCCCGGCGATGACGGTCGTCACGAGAAGGGCGCCGATCGCCTTGCAGAGGCGGATGCGCAGTTCATGCAAGTGTGCCGTGATGGTCATATGCCCTTGAGGGGCCTTGGCCGCGGTGGTGATCACGGATGGACCTCGGTTCGTCTCTCGCCCCCTGCCGGCGGTCAGTGTGAGCTGGAAACGATCTTGTGCGTGGCTGCTGTCGAGGCTGCGAGCGGCTTGCTCTCGACGATCTCGGGAGTGGACGCGGCGGTGGTCGTGGCGTCTTCTTCCGCATCACGGTCGCGCATGGCATCGGTCTCGCTCTTGAGGATCCGCAGCGACTGGCCGAGGGAGCGGGCCATGCCGGGTAGGCGCTTGGCGCCGAAGAGCATGATCAGGACGACGAGGATGAGCAGGATTTCGGGTGCGCCGAGTTTGCCGAACATGACGTGTGCCTTTCAGGGTGACGAGGGCGAGGGCGAGGGCGAGGGCGTGGGCGTGCGCGAGGGCGAAGGCGTGCGCTAGGTAGGGCGGCCGGACCGCGGCGTGTGGGTGCCGGGGCCCGGCCGCCCGGTGGCGGGGCTGCGGAGCGGTGCGGCCCCGCCAAGTGGGATCAGCGACCCCTGCGGTACGGGGCGAGGAAGGTGCCGAGTGCGTCGAGCATGGCTTCGGGGGCCTGCTCGGCGATCCAGTGGCCGGCGCCGGGAATGACCACGGTCTCGAGCGAGGTGGTGAGGGGCTTGAAGCCCTCACCGACGCCTGGCCCCCAGCTCTCGGCGCCGCCGACGGCCAGGACGGGCATCGGAAGCTTCGTCGCGGAGCGCGTCTTGTTCTGCGCGACGATGGTGTCCCAGGCGCGGTAGAGCCCGAACCCGGCGCGCAGCGCCTCGGGGTTGGAGAAGAGGCGGACGTAGTACTCGCGGGCGTAATCCGGCTGCTTCCTGCCGCCCTGGATGTCGAACTCGTAGCCGAAGAAGAGGTCCTCGCGCCCGCTGACCAGCTTCTCCGTGATCTCGTGGTTGACCCGGTTGAACGGGATGTGCCAGAGCTTGTTGTTGTACTTCTCCTCGATGAACAACTCCGGGGACGGGCCGGCGCCGGGCGGGCCGGGGACCTCGGCGACGGCGAGGCGGGCGACCCGTTCGGGGTGGTCGGCGGCCAGGGCGTAGCTGATGATGAGGCCGGTGTCGTGGCCGACGACGGCGAACCGCTCGTGGCCCAGCGCCCGCATCAGGGCGACGAGGTCGTCGGCCAGGGTCTTGGTGTCGTACCCGTCGGCCGGCTTCTCGGTCAGGCCGATGCCTCGCTGGTCGGGCACGATGACCGTGTACTTCTTGGCGAGTTCCGGCATGAGCAGACGCCAGGCGTACCAGTTCTGCGGCCAGCCGTGGACCAGCAGCAGCGGCGGACCGTCACCGCCGACCACGACGTGCTGACGGATCCCGTTCGCCCGGACGAAGCGGCTCTTGAACGTCTTCGTGAACCCGGCGGGCAGCCGCGGAGCCGTCGAGACGGACCCGAAGCCCTGCTCCGTCGTCCGCCGGACAGGATGGGCCGCTGCGGGGATCGCGGACGCCCCGACCAGCGACACGCCGGCGGCCGCGGCGGCCGCGCCACCGACGAACGCACGCCGAGAGAAACCGCGGCCGGCCTCCGCCGATTCGGTGCCGGCGGCGTTCTGATCGGCGGACTCCGTGGGAGAGGTGTTCACTTAATTTCCTTTCGCAAAACATCAGGTTTGACATGGGTGCGCACATCACGTGTCACCTGTCGAAGCGGTGACGCGGGAGGGGTGTCGCCCCTTCCGGCCCGTGTACGCGTCGACCGGGAGGTCCCTCCGTGGCCGACTCCCGCGGGTGCGGGTTCGCGTGCGCCAAGGTGAAGGTCGCCCGGCCCTCGGGGCTCTCGGCTTCTTCTCCCGAGGTGCGCAGGGGTCGGCGACTGGATGTCGCCGAACTGGGCGCCCGCGGTCGCGCGGCCCCTGGCGGGTACGCCCGGGGATCCCACCCCTGGTGCGGCGGTGTGGCCGCCCCTGCCTGTGCGCAGACATAAGGAGCATATGCTCCTACTTCTAAGTGTGCCGTAAGTCCGTTCTTCGGTGTTGCGTGACAGGGTGCGCGAGGTGATCTTCGTTACCATCCCGCAAACATGAGTATATGCTTGTAAATATGTGGAGGGGGAGTGATGCGTCCCCCTCGCCCGCCCATGCCCCCGCGCACGACCGCACAGGTATGCGCTCTCGCCCTGCTATGCGGCGGGCCGGCTGCGTACGGTGGCCCGGTGTGCGCGTGATCGGCCATTGCGGCCGCACCGGTTACAGGCCGCAGAGCCGGCATTGCGGTGCCGATGGGCGCAGTCGGGGCTGTCCGGCCAAGGCGACACTCTTGATATTGCAAGCAACGCACAACAAGCTTGCCAGGCACTCGATTCCCACCTGTGACGTGGAGTTTTGCATGCCCCGCCTGATTCCGGACACCGGACCGCAGCGCGTTCTTGCGACCGTCAACTTCGTCTACACCATTGGCTACGGCCTCTATCTGACGGCCGGGGTGCTGTACTTCACCCAGGCGGTGCACCTTTCGGCAGACAAGGTGGGACTCGGGCTCGGCATAGCCGGGATCGTCGCGCTGACTCTGGGGGTCACCGTCGGCCATCTGGCAGATCGGTACGGGGCGCGCGGCGTCTATACGGCGACCCTTGCCGTCCAGGCGCTGGCCACGGCAGGCTTCGTACTGGCGGACAGCTTTGGGCCGTTCGTGCTCGCGGTCTGCGCGGCTGCCGGGGCGAGGACGGCCGGAGTCGCCGCCCGTTCGCCGCTCATCCGGCACTACGGAGGGGACCGGCCGCAGGAGTTCCGGGCGTTTCTGCGTGCGGTGACCAACCTCGGCATCTCGCTCGGTGCCGTGCTGGCGGGCTGGGTGGTTCAGGTCGGCACGCTCACCGCCTATCAACTCATGGTCATCGGCAACGCGGTCGCCTTCGTGGTCGCCGCGGTGATCCTGCTCCTCCTCCCGCCGGTCGCACCGGTCCCCGCCGTCGCCGGCCCCCGCTGGACCGCCCTGCGCGATCGCCCTTACCTGCTGCTCACCGCCCTCGACGGCATGATGGCCGTCCAGTTCAAGGTGCTCACCGTGGGCATCCCGCTCTGGCTCGTCGGTGCCACCACCGCTCCGCACTGGCTCATCTCAGGCACGATCCTCACCAGCACCTTCATCGTCATCGCCTTCCAGGTGCGAGCGAGCCGCAGCATCGATTCCCCGGCGGCCGGCGGAAACGCCTACCGCCGGGCAGGCATGGCCTTTCTCCTCTCCTGCGCGCTGATCTCATCGGCCGCGGGCATACCGGGGTGGGCTGCGGCGGCGCTGCTCCTCACTGCCGCAGTGATCCACACGATCGGCGAACTGTGGTACTCCGCCGCGGGGTTCGAGGTGTCCTTCGCCCTTGCCCCGCGGCATGCCACCGGTCAGTACCTGGGCGTGTTCGGCCTGGGAGCAGGGCTGGCCGACGCCCTCGGACCGGCACTGCTCATCTCGCTCTGCATCACCTGGGGCCGCCCCGGGTGGTATGTCGTGGGAGCTCTGTTCGCGCTGACGGGCCTGGCGGCGCCCTTCGCCGTCCGGTGGGCGCAGAGCCGGCAGGACGCCGGGCAGACGCAGCCCGAGGCTGCGGAGAACGCGAAGGCCTGACTCAGCGGGGGACCAGGCGCACGGGGGCGTGGGCCGGTCCGTTCACCGTGATCGAATGCAGCGGCTCCACGTCTCCGTCCGGTTCGATGACGGCGACCAGCTCCGTGAGTGTCTCCAGGAGCATCCGCATCTGGTGGCGGGCCATGGTGCTCCCGATGCAGACGTGCTCGCCCGTCCCCAGGGCCAGATGGCGATTGGGCTGCCGACCGAGGTGGAACCGGTCGGGGTCCGTGAACACCGACTCGTCCCGGTTGGCCGAGGGGATCCACAGCACGACCCGGTCCCCGGCGGCGATGCGCCGACCTTGGACGACCGTGTCCGCCGTCACTGTTCGCATGCTGTGCGTGGCGCTGCTCGTCCACCGCAGCACCTCCTCCACCGCGGTCCTGACGAGTTCGCCGTCCCGCTCCCGCACCAGCTGTTGCCACTGCTGCGGATGCTCGGCGAGGGCGAGGATCCCCGCGGCCATGGACAGGCCCGCGTTCTCCGACGCTCCGACGAGGTTCTCGCAGCTCAGCAGGATCTCGGTCTCGGTCAGTAGTTCGTCCTGCACCTCGTTGTCCACGAACATGCCCATCACGTCGTCCGCGGGCGTCTCCATCCGCGCGTACATCATGTCGATGAAATAGCGCATCAACGCGACGTGGCTGGTGAGGGGTTTGCCGGACTCGAACGCCTCTGTGCTCCACGCCAGCAGCTGCTCGCGGTCCTTCGGCGGCACACCGAGCAGCCGGGAGATGTTGTAGCTGGAGAGCCGGGCCCCGATGTCGTGGACCACATCGCAGGTGCCCTCCTCGACGGCGCGCCTCACCACCGAGCGGATCTCGGTGCGCATCTCGTCCGCCAGGGAGCGGGCGCATCGTTCGGTGAACCGGTCGGCCACCTGCCCGCGCAGGGCGCGGTGCCGGGGCGGATCGGTCAGGGCCATGGTCCGACCGCTGCCGGGATCCACGCCCAGCTCCGTCGGCCGCAGCAGGACGCCCTGCGCCGAACTGAAGACGGCCGGGTTCTGGTACGCGTTCCGGACGTCCTCGTATCGGGTGAGGGACCAGAAGCCCGGCAGGTCACCTGGTTCGTGCCAGTGGACGGGGGTGTGCTGTCTCATCCAGCGCCACAGCCGGTGCACCTGCCCTGAGGCGTGCAGCTCCGGGTCGAGTACGTCGGCAGGGGTGTACGTGGATACGGTCACGATGCAGCTCCCGCGGCGATCAGGGCAAGACGGTCATGGAAACCCTTGAGCAGGTTCAGGGCAGTGGCCTCGGCGACGACGTCGCGCCGGAACGAGAGCACCGCGTCGAGCGCGCCCTCCGCGTCCGGCCACACTTCGAGGTGCAGTTCAAGGGGGAGGGCGGCGTACGGCTGGCGCAGGTGCGTGGAGACGACACCGGGCAGGTCGAGCCCGGGCGGAGGGTTGTCCTGGAGGGCGAAGAGGGACTGGAACACCGGCGGCCGCCCGGGCGTCGCCGGTCCGATGCCCTGCGCGATGTCCGTGAAGGGGACGTCGCTGCGGCTGAAGGCCTGGTGGACCAGTCGCCCGATCTCACGGATGCCGTCCTCGCCGCGGCCCGACGCGTCGCCGCGCAGGCGCACCGGCACCATGTTGATCAGACAGCCGATGGTCTGCTCCAGGCCCGGGACGGTGCGCTCGGCGACGGGCACGCCGACCGCGAAGTCCTGCTGCCCGCAGACCTCTGCCAAGGTGTCGGCCCATGCCGACAGAAGCACCACGAAGCGGCTCACTCCGAGCGCCGCGCCCTGCGCGTCGAGGCGAGCCGTTTCGGCCGCGGGGACGGTCACGTCGAGGTGTCCGGTTCCGGCTTCCCCAGCGCCGGGCTGCTCCGGCCAGTGGATCTGGGGTACGTCCTGGAGCTCCTCCCGTATGCGCTCCGTCCGCCCGGCCGCGTTCGTCACGGCGGTGGCCGCCGTCGTCAGCCGGGCCCGCTCGGCCAGGGTGGGCGGGGCGGCGCTCGGCTCACGTCCGGCGTAGGCGTCGGACAGATCACGTGCCAGGACGGATTCCGACCGGCCGTCGAAGGCGATGTGGTGGACCAGCAGTCCGAACAGCCAGCCGCGTGTCTCGGTCAGCGGTACCAGCGCGGTGCGCCACAGGTCGGCGTCCTGGGGTTCGAGGGGCTCGTCGAAGAGCTGCCGCAGTGCGTCGACCGCCTCGTCCACGGTCGGTCGGGCGTCCATGAGTTCCAGGGGCGGGGCGGGGATGTCGGTGACCTCTGCGTGCGGCCGGGGATCCACATGGAAGGCCGTACGCAGCACCTGGTGCCGTTCGTGGACGGTGGCGATGGCCGCCTCCAGGGCGTCCTGGTCGAGTCGGCCGTCCAGATGCCAGGTCATCAGGCAGTAGCCGGCACGGTCCTGAGGTGCTGTCAGATGGCGGGTGAGGAACGCGAGCTCCATGGAGGTCAGCGGGATGTCGCCGGTGGGCGGGGGTACTGCGTTCGCGCTCCGCGCCGACTTGAGCCACGCTCCCAGACTTTCGGCTGACGAGTGTTCGTACAACATCGGCAGTGGTACCGGCTGCCCCGCTCTCCTGCCGATGCGCGTGCAGGCGCGGGCGGCCTGCAGCGAGGAGCCACCCAGTCCGAAGAAGGGTATGTGCGGTGGCACGGCCCGGCCGCCCAGCACGGCGGCGAACTCCTCGGCCACCAGGCGGACGAGCGGGTCGTCGATGGGGCCGTGATGGTGCTCGGCGGGCGCCTCGGGCACGCCGGCCAGCAGGGCCCGGTCGTCCAGCTTGCCGGTGCCGGTCAGCGGGAAGGAGTCGACGAAGGCGACGGCGACGGGACGCTGGTACGCGGGCAGGTGCTCGGCAAGGATCGCCGGTACATCCGGCGGTGTGGCGCCGGTCCGGCTCGCAATGCAGAAGGCCACCAGCTCGAAGACGCTGCCGAGTTCGTTCCAGCGCGGGACCACTCGGCAGTCGGCGACGTAGGGCACCAGGTGCTCGATCTGGCGCTCCACCTCGGCCGGTTCGACGCGGTTGCCGCGGATCTTCACCTGCCGGTCGATCCGCCCGCGGAACTCGATGATCCCGTTCTCGTCCTGGGTGCCCAGGTCCCCGGTGCGGTACACCCGGACCTGCGCTCCATCGATGGCCACGTCCGTGAACTTCTCCGCGGTAAGGGCCGGTTCGCCGAGGTAGCCATGGGCCAGGCCGTCGCCCGCGACGCAGATCTCACCCAGCTCCCCGGTCGCGCAGGGGCGGCCGTCGTCCAGGACGAAGACGGAGGTGCCGGGCACCGGCCGGCCCAGCGGGATGCCGCCGCCCCGGGTGCAGTCCGCGGCGGTGATGCGGTGCGTGGTGGCGAACACCGTGCTCTCGACCGGTCCGTAGCCGTTGATCAGGGCCGTGTCGGGGAACCGGTCGAGGAAGCGGGCGACGTGTCGTCCCGACAGGCGCTCACCGCCGATCATGAGCTGGGACAGGCCGTTCAGTGCCGTCAGGTCCTCATCGACGATCAGGTTGAACAGACTGCTGGTCAGCCATGCCGTGTTCACTCCATGGCCGGCGACCATCGCGCGCAGGGCCTCGGCCGTCAGGAACGGTTCGTCGATCAGGACGCCGGTGCCGCCGTTGCACAGCGCGGCCCACAGCTCGAGGGAGAACGCGTCCCACGGCAGCGCCGCCGCGAGGGGGATGACCGTGTCCCGGCCGAAACGCGCGAAGGTGCCCTCCCGGAAGAGCCGCGCCGTCGCCCGGTGCGGGGTGACCACCCCTTTGGGCCGTCCTGTGGTGCCCGAGGTGAAGAACACGGAACATGCGTCGGACCCGCGTACCGCCACCGTGGGGCGGGCCGGGCTCTGACTCGTACCGCCCTCGGCCGCTGTCCACAGCGGCGCGGACAGCTCGCTCGCCACGCCCGGCCGGGCGACGACGAGTGGCGGCCGGAGCTGATCGACCACCGCCGCGAGACGAGTGGGCGGCCAGTCCGGATCGAGCAGCGCGTAGGCGGCGCCGAGCTTGAGAACGGCCAGCAGCGTGGCGATCAGGTCGACGGAGCGCGGCAGCAGAAGCGGCACCAGATGGCCCTGTCCGACACCGGCGGCGGCAAGCCGACGGGCCAATTCCTCGGCGCGGGCGTCCAATTCACCGTACGAGACCCGGGCGTCCGGAGCTATGAGAGCTATGCGCCGCGGCTGAGCGCGTGCATGTGCGGAGAAGACCTCATGCAGTCCTTCCCCTGATAATTCCCTGGTGCCAACTGCGGCCCGCGCGGCATTCGACTGCGGCACGTCGACTCCCTTCGGAATCCGAGACGATGACGGGTTTGGAGCCCAACATCAGGAGCGTATGACGGTGCCATGCTCTGACGCCTCCAGCCAGTCTCCCTGCCTGTAAAGGGTGTTGAGGCCACCTTTCGTCACGAATGTGACGGCCGACAACACCTCGTTCACGGAGGGCGGTCTGTGTCATGATCGCAGCGCGGTACGAGGAACCACCGACGACCGCTCAATTCACGTGCCATCAGCGCGACATCGGATGCAACATCCCGTTTCCAACAAGATGATGGGGGACGTTATGACGAGTCGAGACCGCTCCTTAGATATCGCGGTCACCGGCATGGCAGCGCGGCTCCCCGGCCCTCGTGACCTCGACGCCTGGTGGGATTCCCAGCTCCACGGAAGCGTGCACAGCAAGCGGTACACGCAGGAGGAGTTGCTCGCCGCCGGAGTGCCCGCCGCGTTGGCCGCCGACCCGGACTACGTGCCCGTACGCGGTCATCTCGACGACTGGGACCGCTTCGACCACGACTTCTTCCAGATCCGGGGGCGCGAGGCCGAACTGATGGACCCACAGCATCGCTGGATGCTGGAAGTGGCATGGAACGCGCTTGCTGACGCGGGAGTAGCGCCCCGCGACGACCTCGCGGTGACCAGCGTCTACGCGTCCATGACGGGCAGCGGCTATATGCGCGCGATGGTCCGCGCCGGACACACCGATCCGGGGCTCCTCGACGACCTGATCCACGGTACCGAGCCGGACTTCATGGCGAGCCGCGTCGCGTACAAACTCGGGCTGACCGGACCGGCGTTCGCCGTGCAGACAGCGTGCTCCTCCTCGCTGGTGGCCGTCCATCTGGCCGTGCAGGCCCTGCTCAGCGGCGACTGCGACCAGGCCCTCGTGGTGGGGGCCGGGTTCGGCTACCCCCAGGCGGGCCACCTGCACACACCGGGCGGTGTGCTGTCCGCCGCGGGCGCCTGCCGGGCCTTCGACCGGCACGCGGACGGGGTGATCGCCGGGTCCGGTGCGGGCGCCGTCGTACTGCGCCGGCTGTCGGACATCACCGAGGACGACCCCGAGCCGTACGGGGTCATCCTGGGCACCGCGATCAACAACGACGGGCAGACCAAGGCCGGTTACTACGCGCCGTCCTCCGCGGGACAGGAGCGAGTCATCGGCGCCGCGCTGAGCGCGGCCGACGTCGACGGCGGGACCATCGGCTATCTGGAAGCCCACGGCACCGGCACCCGGATCGGCGATCCGATCGAGTGGGCGGCAGCAGGCACCGCGCTGCGTCGGGCCGGAGCCCGGCCGGGCAGTGTGGCGGTCGGTGCCCTGAAGGCCAGCGTCGGCCATCTCGACGCTGCCGCGGGGGTCGCCGCGCTGATCAGAGCCCTGCTCGTGGTGCGCAGCGGCATGATCCCGCCCGTCGCGGGGTTCACCGAGCACAATCCGCTGCTCGAGACCGAGAACTGGCCGCTGTACATACCCGCCGAGGCCGTCCCGTGGACCGGGGAGCTGCCGCGGCGCGCCGGGGTGAGCGCGTTCGGGATCGGCGGCACCAACGCCCATGTCGTGATCGAGCAGGCGCCGCCGCGCGAACCGGCCGCCCAGGATGAGCAGGCCCCGCGCGAGCGCCTGGTCCTCCTGTCCGCGGCGGACCCTGAGGCGCTGGACCGCATGGCCGACGATCTGGCGGCCCACCTCAAGTCCCACGACCCCGATCTCGCCGACGTCTGCGGCACCCTGGCTCATGGCCGTCCGGCCCTGGGTGAACGTCTCGCGATCACCGGCCGGACGAGTGCCGAGGTCGCCGAGGGCCTCGCCGCCCGGTCCGGCGTGTCCCGGGGCACGGCGCCGGCGACCGGCTCCGCCCCGGTGGTCTTCCTCTTCCCCGGCGGGGGCGCCCAACGCCCGGGCATGGCCGAGCCGTTCACCGCGCTTCCCGGGTTCCGCCGGGCGCTCGACCAATGCCTCGCGGCCTTCGCCTCCCCGCCGGCGGAGCGTATCCGGCAGGCGCTGTACGACCCGGACTTCCCCGCGGACGAGCTGAACCGGCCCGCGCTGGCGCAGCCGGCCCTCTTCGCCATCGGCTACGCGGCGGCGACAGCACTCCAGGACCTGGGGGTCCGGCCCGCCGCGGTCTGCGGACACAGCTCCGGCGAGATCACCGCAGCCGCTGTCGCCGGAGTCTTCGGGCTTCAGGACGCGGCCGCCTTCATCGCGGCGCGCGGCCGGGCCATGCAGGACTGTCCGGAGGGCGCGATGCTGGCCATCGGTGCGGACGTGCAGCAGGCCCTGGCGCTCGCCGAGGAGTGGGGTCTCAAGCTCGATGTGGCCGCGGTCAACGGCCCGGACTCCTGCGTTCTCGGCGGGCCGGTCGAGGAGGTGGACGAATATCAGCGACGCCTCGGGGACACCTTCTTCGTGCGGCGCCTGCGCTACAGCCACGCAGGCCACTCCCGGCTGATCGAGCCCGCGCTGCCCGCGCTGACCGAGGCGATGGCCCGGATCGAACTCCGGCCGTCCACCCTGCCGATCGCACTCAACGTCTCCGGCGGGGTCGTCGTGGCCGGGACCGGACTTCCGCGCGACATGTTCGTCACGCAGGTCAGGCAGTCCGTGCTGTTCGGCGCCGCCCTCGACTCGCTGGCCGCGCACCTGCCGGGCGCTCTGGCCGTCGAGATCGGTCCCGGGCGTCCCCTCTCGCCCATGGCGGAGGCGGCCGGGATCCCCGCGGTCGCCCTGGACCAGGTCAAGGACGCGCCGGGGTCCTCGGCGCTCAGTGGCGTCGGCGCCCTGTGGACCTTGGGACAGCCGGTCGCGCCGGCCGGGGTGACCGGCATTGGCTGCAGGACCAGGCTGCCCGGCTACCCCTTCGCGGGCCCTTCCTCGGTGGCGCAGGAAGCGCTTGCCCCGCCCGCGAAGGATCTCAGCCGCTCCCCGGCCTCCGTGCCGCTGCCGGAGCAGTCGGAACAGTCCGAACCCGAGGGCCCGGCCCCGGTCGACTCGACGGAGACAGTGACCCGGATCTGGGCGGAACTGCTCGGTCACGAGGCTGTCCCGGCGGACGCCGACTTCTTCGCCCAGGGTGGCGACTCCCTGCTGATCACCCGGCTCATCCGCAGGGTGAACAGCGAGTTCGGGATCCGTGTCCCGGTGCGCGAGATGCTGGCCCGGCGGACGCTGAGCGGGCATATCGCCGTGGTCCGCCGGATCCGCGGCGAAGCGGACGCCGTGCCGACCCGCCTCTCTTGACGAGCAGAAACGCTTGCACGGTCCGCCTGCTCATCAGGAGTTCTTGTCGTTGAACCGAATACGAACCAAAAGAGGGCCCCGTGATGCTGATTCCGCAACTCCGCTTTCTGTAAGGCCGCATGACATGAAACCCCGACCGGCATCCAATCCGGACACCCAACTCGCCTCCTGTGCTGAACGGTTGCGTCGGCTAATCCGCCCTCCTGTGATCACCCCACCACGGCGTGGTCACTGGCGACAACAAGGACCGCACAATCCTTCTCGAACCCAAACCGAGCAATAAGCGAACTCATACCCATGAGTTCGTTGACGTAGTGGTGGTGAACCCGGCCGGCGCGCATGAACTGCGAACAGGCTCCAGGGATCCCGTTGACAGATTTGGGGAGTTCTTCTTCATGTCGGCCTTACAGCAGGTGAAATCCGCTCCGTCCAGGGCGAAGGGCAGCGAAGGAGCGATACCGGAGGCGACCGCCGCGGCAGTTGGCGAACCACTGCCAGAAGCCCCGTTCGTTCCCGCGCACGAAGCGGTGGCCCGGCTGGCCGGCGACCGCCCCGCGGCGGTCGCCGTGCGCTGCGGGGACATCGCTGTCACGTACGGCGAACTGATCTCCGGGGCCCGGCAGTTGTCCCACCGCCTTGCCGCAGCCGGGATCGGTGCCGGAGACCGGGTCGCTCTCCTCGCCGAGCCCTCCGCCGCCATGATCGGGGCCGTGCTCGGCATCCTCGGCGCGGGCGCCGCCTATGTGCCCATCGATCTGGCGCAGCCGGATGCCCGGCTCGCCACGATCCTCCACGACGCGCAGGTGAAGGCCGTCGTGGCGACGGCCCACACGCAGCCTCGGACGGCTGGTTCCCAGGTGCCCGTCGTGACGGTCCCGAGCGTCCCGGACGCCGCTCCGTCCGACTCCGACTCCTTCGCCGCCACCCCCGGTCCGGCGGATCCCGCCTACCTCATCTACACCTCGGGCAGTACCGGCGAGCCCAAGGGCGTCATCGTCGAGCACCGCAATCTCGCCGCGTCCACGCAGGCCCGCCTCATGGTCTATCCGGAGACCTCTACCTTCCTCCTGCTGTCCCCGCTGGCCTTCGACTCGTCGGTCGCCGGTGTATGGGGGACGCTCCAGGCGGGCGGCTGCCTGGTCGTCGCGACCGCGGACGAACTGCGCGACGCCGAACAGTTGGTCTCCCTCGTCAGCCGCCACCAGGTGGAGAGCACCCTGTGTGTGCCCACGCTGTACGGGCTGCTGCTCGACGCCGCCGAACGCGCCGGGACCACGCCACTGGCATCGCTGAGGCAGGTGATCGTCGCGGGCGAGGCCCTGCCGCAGACACTCGCCGACCGGCACTTCGCGGTGCACTCCTCCACAGTGGATCTCGTCAACGAGTACGGCCCCACCGAGGCGACCGTGTGGGCCGCCTTCCACCGCTGCACCGGACCCGAACCGGTCAGCATCGGCGGCCCGGTCCCCGGCGCCCGCCTCTACGTACTCGACGACGAACTCCAGCCCGTACTTCCTGGCACGGAAGGCGAGTTGTTCATCGGCGGGGCCGGAGTGACACGCGGCTACTTCGGCCGCCCCGAGGCCACGGCGGCCGTCTTCCTCGACGACCCCTTCGTCGCCGAGCCCGGCGCGCGCATGTACCGCACCGGTGACATCGTGCGCTGGAACGCGGAGCACCGGCTGGACTTCATCGGCCGTAAGGACGACCAGATCAAGGTCCGCGGCCACCGCGTGGAACTCGGCGCGGTCGAATCGACGCTGCGCCTGCTGGCAGACGTCCAGGAGGCGGTCGTCCTGCCCGACGCACAGGGAACGGGTCTGATCGGCTTCGTCGCCTCCCCGAAGGACGCAGACCCCGTCGCGCTGCGCCGTGCCCTCGCGGACAAGCTGCCGCCGGTGATGGTGCCCGGCGAACTGCGCGTGCTGCCGGAGTTGCCGCGCAACCTCAACGGCAAGCTCGACCGCGCGCTGCTGCGGACGCTCGCCATGGAGCCGCCCACCCCCCGGCCCGCGCCCGCCACCGGCGATCCGCTCACCGCCCAGGTGACGGCCGCGTGGTCGGAGGTGCTCGGCGTGGCCACGGTGCCGCTGGACGTCAACTTCTTCGATCTCGGCGGCCATTCGCTGTCCATGTTCAAGTTGCAGGACGCGCTGGAGCGGCTCTGCGGGCTGCGGCCGTCGATCGTCTCCCTCTTCCAGGAGACCACCGTGTCGGCACAGGCCACGCTCATCCGCACCGGCCGTGAGCAGGGAGAGGACACGGGTCCCTCCGGCACCGCCGAGGCCGCCCGCAGAGCCCGTACGGCCAGACTTCGCCAGCAGCGCGCACGCAAGGGAGCCGGCCAGTGACCACGTACTCTTCGCGCTGGCTCGTGTGCGACACCGCCCGGCCCGAGGCGCGTATCCGTCTGGTGTGCTTCCCGCACGCCGGCGGGTCGGCCGCCTTCTACCGCGCCTGGGGCCAGACGCTGACCGAGGTGGAGGTGCACGCCGTTCAGTACCCGGGGCGTGCCGACCGGTTCGACGAGGAGCCCCCGCACGACCTCGTCCGGCTCGCCTCGGACATCGCCGATGCGCTGGAACCGCTGGCGGATGTCCCGCTGGCGTTCTTCGGGCACAGCCTGGGAGCTCCCATCGCCCTGGAGACGGCACGCGCGCTGCAGAGCCGGGGCATCCACCTCGAGCACCTGTTTGCCTCGGGTTCCCGGGACGCCGCACTTCCCCACCTCGCCGGGCCCGAGGAAGACCCCGACCAACTGCTCGCGGACCTGGTCAGGATGGGCGGCACCGACGCGGAGATGGCGGCCGACCCGATCTTCCAGGAGGTGGTCATGCCGTACCTGATGGCCGACGGCCGCATGTTCCACAGGTACGACATGGCACCCGAGCCGCTGCTCAAGTGTCCCGTCACCACCATCGTCGGCGACCAGGACGACGATGCGGACCTCCGCCCGTGGAGCGCGCTGAGCGCGATGCCCGTCCGGGAGGTCGGCGTCACCGGGAACCACTTCTACCTCATCACCGACCCGCCGTACTCCCTTCTGCAGGAGGCCCTCGCCGTACCGCGACCCGAGTGAGTCGCATGACTGAGTGGCAGCACCGTCCGGTGCTGCCGCCACCCCTCCCGCACCTCCGGCTCCGCAGCACGCCGCTAAGCTTCTTCGCCATGCCCACATCAGCGCGCAGATCTGTCCTCGGTGCCACGGCACTCGCCGTCTTCCTGGCCGCCGGTACTGGCTGCTCGTCCGACTCCGGTCATGGCGACAGCAGTTCCGGGGTGCTGCAGGGGCTGGGCAGTCTGGCCGAGGACACCAGCGCGAACCAGGTGACCTACCTCGACGCCGAAAAGGTGCGTGAGCTGAGCAAGGGCGATGAGAAGCGGTTCGCCTCTGTCGGTCAACCGGGCAGCAGCCTGCTGAACGCGTACGAGCCCGGGCCGTGGGGGCAGCACCTGAAGGTCACTCAGATCGACACCGCTGTCGACACCAAGAACGCGGGCCACTGGGAGGGCTCGTTCGACGCGGCGGCCATCACCACCTCGCTGAAGTCGAACGGCTACAAGCAAAGCGAGGACGACGAGTCCTGGACGCGTCCCGGCCGTACGGGTGTCTCGTTCCAGGTCTCGAAGGACGAGATCTCCTACTCCTCTCAGGGCGACACACCTATGTCCGCCGTCAACCCGAAGGACGGCGCCTCGCTGGCCGACAAGAACGAGTATCAGCGCGCTGCCGAGTGCCTGGGTGACGCCTACCGGGCCGACTTCAATCCACTCACCCCCACCAGGCCGGTACGACTGTCCGCCCTCGGCCAGCAGGCTTCTGCCGCCGCCAAGAACACCGAGGTGCTGTGCCTGGTGGTCAAGGACGAGGCGACCGCCAACCGGGCCGCCACCGAGCTGCGTTCGGTCATCACCGCCAAGTCACCGAAGTTCGACGGCACGAAGGTGACCGTAGAGAAGGGGGACCGGCCCTTGGTACGGGCGGTTGTCCCGGACACGGCCGCACAGCGACCGGGCCGGCTGATGATCTCAGACGTGGACCTTTGGATGGCCATCACAGACCTTTAGGGGCTGGTCCCGACTCCGGGACTTTGGATCGTCTGTCAGACCTGCCTGGGATGCTCCGAGGATGGAGATGACAGTGCAGCTGACGATCGACTGCTCCGATCCGCAGAGAATGGTGACGTTCTGGGCCGAGGCCCTGGGCTACGTGCCTGAGCCTCCGCCGGGCGGGCACGCCACCTGGCGTGCCTACTGGGCGGCGATGGGGGTTCCCGAGGCAGAGTTGCCGGCCGGTGCCGGGGATGTTCCGGAGTCGATCATCGACCCCGCAGGACGTGGACCGAGGGTGTGGTTCCAGCAGGTTCCGGAGCCGAAGGCCGCCAAGAACCGGTGGCACTTCGACCTGAAGGTCGGTGGGGGCCGTGACGTCCTGCTGGACGTCCGCACGCAGAGGGTCAAGGCCACGGTGGAACGACTGGTCAAGGCCGGTGCCACCGTGCTGCGGATCAAGGATGAGCCGGACATGGGGTTCTACGCCACCGCCATGCAGGACCCCGAGGGCAACGAATTCGACGTCGTCTGAGGGTCGCTGCGACGGTGCTGGTCCCAGCCGCTCGTTCACGGCTGCGACCAGCACCGTCGCCTCATGGCGGACTTGAGCCGCCGGGAGGAGCGGCTCTGCAGGTCGTGGAAAGACCGGCACGGGGGCGGTGCTCGCGCCGTCCGCCGAGGCTGCCCCCGCCACCTCAACGAAGGTCAGTGGCCACGGAACGCCTCCTCCAACCACCATGCCCCATGGTCACTGACCACCTTGGCGTCGATGAGCAGAGGCACGGAGCGTGGTCCGTCGACCCAGTCCTCGACGGCCTTCAGGTCCGCGAGTGCACGTACGGTCACCGCCTCGAAGCCGTACCCTCGCGCCATGGCGGCGATGTCGGTGGGTGGGAACCTGACCGTGTCGAGCGGGTGCTCGTCCGGCCCGAAGTGGTGCACCTCCGCTCCGTACGCGTCGTCGTTGTACACCAGGACCACCATCGGAAGCCCGAGGCGGCGAACGGTGTCGAGTTCCACGGCGCTCATCAGCGCGCCTCCGTCGCCGAGTGCGGCCACCGGCAGCCGTTCCGGCTGGGCCAGCGCGGCGCCGATCGCGGTCGCCAGCCCCAGGCCGATCGACTGGAACGCCTGGGTGAAGCACAGGCCGTTGTGGTCCGGCACCGACAGGTACATGGCCGGGTAGCCCATGAAGTTGCCGGAGTCCACGCCGATCACGCGCTCGGCGGGGAGGATGTCGTCGAGCGCGATGCTCAGGGTCCGTGGGTCGATCCGCTCGCGGCCGCCTTCGTCGTCGTACGGCACGTCCCGCCACCGGATCCGTCCGCCGATGGCCGCCTCGACGTCGGCGGTCCGGTAGCCCTGCCGCGATGCGTCGCCCGCCGTGAGGTCGAGCGCGCGCCGCGCCGTGAGCTCCACATCGCCGACGACGCCGAGCTGCACGTTCCGGTGCGCGCCGAGCGCGTCCGCGTCGTCGTCGACCTGCACGACGGTGGCGTCCGGGGCGATCAGCCGACCGTGCCGCATCGTCCACATGTTCAGTGCGCAGCCCCAGCCCACGATCAGATCAGCCCCCCGGATCAACTCGGCCGCCACGGGTGACGAGAAGCCCCCGGACACGTCGAGCGACCACGGGCTGGCGTGGAAGAGTCCGCGAGCGACGGCCGAGGTCGCCAACAGTGCGCCGTAGCGCTCGGCGAGTGCCGCGAGGGCGTCCCGGCAGCCGGGCGCGCGGGAGCCCCGGCCGGCTACGAAGACGGGCTGCCGCGCCTGTCCGAGCGCCGCCACCAGCGCGGCCACGTCGGCAGCCGCCGGCTCGACCGCGGTCCGTCCGGGCGGTGGGGCGATCGAGGACAGTGCGTTGTCGGGGGCTTCCAGGGCCTGCACCGCCAGCGGAAGGTTCAGCACCACGGTGCGCCGCTCGTGCACGGCTCGTCGCACCGCGGCGGCGGCCTGCGCGACCGCGTCCTCCGCCGACGTCACGCGCGCCGTGACAGCGCCCACCGCCTGGGCGAGCGCCTCCTGGTCGACGTAGAAGTTGGATCTCGGTTCGGTCACCTCGGCGGCCAGCACGAGAAGTGGTGTACGGCTCTTGGCCGCCTCGGCGATGCCGGTCATGGCGTTCGTCAGGCCGGGGCCCTGGTGCACGCTCAGCGCGGCCACCGTGCCGCTCGTCCGCGCGTAGGCGTCGGCCATGGTCGCCGCACCGCACTCGTGGCGGGCGGCGACGAACCGACAGCCCGCCGCGACCATGGCATTGGTCAGATGGAAGTTGCCCGAACCGACCACACCGAACACGTGGTCGACCCCGGCCGCGGCCACCGCCCGGCCCACGGCTTCCGCGACCTTCATCAGCGCTCCACCAGAGCCAGCACCCGTGCGGGAGCCCCGGATCCCGTGACGATGGGCAGGGGGCCCGCGACGACGACAGCACCGGTCGGGGGCAGCGCCGCCAGGTTCTGCAACTGGGTCAGCCCGTACTTGTCACTGCCCATGAGGTACGAGTGGCAGGGGAAGGCCGGGTCGAAGGCGTGCGCGCGCCCGGCGTCGGTGCCCACCGTCTCGACGCCGAGACCGATCACCGGCGACTCCTGCGCCACCCACCGGGCACAATCGGGCGACAGACCGGGGGTGTGCGGGCCGTTCTCGTCGGCGTTGACGAACGCCTCCTGAGAGTGCGAGCGGGCGTCCCAACCGGTGCGGACCAACATCCAACCGCCGTCGGGCAGGGGCCCGTTGTCCGCCTCCCAGGCCTTGATGTGGTCGACCTCGACGAGGAAGTCGGGGTCCTTGGCGGCCGCGGCGGAGAAGTCCAGCACCGCCGCGGGTGCGATCAGCCGACGCGCCGGCACCGACGCGACGTCCGCACGATCCTTCCCGGTCACCCAGTGCACCGGCGCGTCGAAGTGTGTGCCGGTGTGCTCACCACTGCGGAAGTTGTTCCAGTACCAGGCCGGACCCCGGTCGTCGTACCTGCTGATCTCCTCCAGTTCGAACACCGCCGTCTGACCGAACTCGGGGGGCAGTTGGATCACCGGAGTGGACGACGACAAGGGGGAGGTGAGGTCGACGACTTCGATCGCACCACTGTGCAGACCGGCCGCCAGGGCGGCGAGGACGGAGGGCTGGGGCATGACGACCTCCTGAGACAGGACTGAACTGTCGTCGGCGCAGGACGCGTTGACGACGGCTGGACTCCCCAGAGTGTCAGCCCATGTCCAGGTCGCGCGCGGGTTCGACACGGTCATCAATAGAGACTTCCGCACGAGCCGTCACCGTGGGGGTCTTCCGCACCATCCGTTCAGCCGAACGTCGACGACGCTCGACCGCCTGTGCCCCAGGACCCGCCCCCTAGGGAGCAGGTGTCGGGCCGCCTGCGCGGGAGATGTTGCGCATGGACGAGTTCGTCGTGCTCAGGAGTCGGGCCGAGGTCGCGGTTTCGGCCGACATCCGCAGCAGCGGGTCATTCCCGGTGGGCCTGAGCAGTGCGCGCGTGGCATTGAGCGCCCCCTCGGGCGCGGCCAGCAGGGTCGCCACCTGCTCGGCGACGCGAGTGTCGAGGTGCTCGCGGCTTTCGAACACCTCGGAGACCAGGCCGAGTTGTGCGGCCTGCGCGGCGGAGACGCGTGCGCCCAGCAGCAGGAGCTGGGCGGCACGCTGGGGCCCGAGACGCTGCGGGAGCAGGAGGCTGGCGGCGGCGTCCGGTACGACGCCCTGGTCGACGAACGCGTACTGCAGATGGCTGCGACGGGTCGCGTAGACGAGGTCGAAGTGCAGCAGCGCGGTGGCGCCGCTTCCGACGGCGGCCCCGTCGACGGCCGCGACGAGAACGGTGTGGCTGTGCCGTATCGCCTTGTGGAACTCCAGGACTGGGGAGCTGAGGGTCAGGGCCGTTCCGGGGTGGGCGCGGAAGTCGTCGAGGTCGTTCCCGGCGCAGAAGTCCTGGCCCGTACCGGTGAGCACGATGGCCCGTACGCCCGGGTCGGCATCCGCCTCGGTGACGGCGTCGGCCAGAGCGCGGTACATGGCCAGGGTCAGGGCGTTGCCCTTGTCGGGCCTGTCGATGGTGAGGGTGACCAGCGCCCCCGCGCGCTCGACGCGGATCGTCCCGGCGGGATCGGAGGGGGACTGTCTGTCGAGCCGAATGGTGCGGTCGCGGGTCACGGCGTCTCCGTGTCGGGTGTGTGAGCTGGGGGAGTGCGGGTCAGGCGGTGGGCAGCGGGAACACCATGCACGTACTGGTGGCGTGCGCGAGGAGACGATCCGATCCGTCCAGCAGCTGGGCCTCGGCGAGCGCGGTACGTCGGCCGCTGCTCAGGACGCCGCCGACGGCGCGGACCTTGCCGGTGTCGACCGTGATGGGGCGCAGGAATTTCACCGTGAGGTCGAGCGACGTGTAGCCCATGCCCTGCGGCAGGGTGGACTGAACCGCGCAGCCCGCCGCCGAGTCGAGCATCGTCGCGTAGATCCCGCCGTGCACGCTGCCGATGGGGTTGTAGTGCTCCTCGCCGGGCACCAGGGAGAACACCGCTCGTCCGTGGTCCACCTCTTCGAGAGCGAAGCCCAGTGTCGAGGCGACCGGAGGCGGGGGCACACGTCCGGCGAGGATCTCCCGGAGGAAGTCCAGCCCCGAGCCCTGGCCGACGGCGGCCGCCGAGATCGTGGGGTCTTCCCAGTCGTATGTGCGAGACCGTTCCATGCGGCTGTGTTACCTCCTCTGACTTTGTTTTTCGAAGCTAGCTCGAAAGAATGCTGACTGTCAATGACAAAGCCAGGTGGCTTGCCTACGATGACGGCATGAAGTGGCTGGAGATCAGCACAGAGAACTGCACGGTCCAGCGCACCCTCGACCTGATCGGCGAGAAGTGGACGCTGCTGATCCTGCGTGACGCCTTCAACGGGGTCCGTCGCTTCGACGACTTCCGCCGCCATGTGGGGCTCTCGGAGGCGGTCCTGGCCGGCCGGCTCCGCAAGCTGGTCGAGGCCGGGATCCTGCGGACCGTTCCGTACCAGGAGCAGGGCAGCCGAACCCGGCACGAGTACCGCCTGACCCCCAAAGGCCGGGATCTGTGGCCCGTCCTCGTGGCGCTCCGACAGTGGGGCGAGACACACGTCGGGGATCCCGAGGGCCCGGTGCTCGACATCCAGCACAGCGAATGCGGCGCCCCGGTACGCGTCGTGGTCGAGTGCTCCGACGAGCACGCGGCGCTCTCCCCGACAGAGGTCACCGTCCTGCCGGGACCCGCGGCCCGACGCCGGAGCTGACACCACGGCGGCGGTCGCAGGCGCTTGAGGATCTGACCGCGCTTCCGTTCGTGCCCCTTCATACAGGACTGCAAAGCGCCTGGTCCGCGCCCGGCGAACGTCGTGGGTAGGCCTGACGAGAGAGTGTTCGCGGTGTGCGCCGGGGCAGTAGGCGTGCTGGGCGGGGACGCCGCAGCGCCGGCCTGCCGGCGGGGCTTGGTCGCGAAGCCAGGTATCTCCCTGTTCCGGCCGAGCCGCTCGATGGTGTGGGTCCCTTGCCGGGCCGGTCACAGGTGCACTGCCGGGATTCAGGTCTGTTGCTTCGCCGTCGGCCGGGGCCGGCTGCGTCCGAGCTCTGTGTAGCGGGCGCGCATCGCCGGGCTGGCCGCGCGCCCCGCGGTGAAGACGAATGCCTCGCTGTCGTCCAGTCGGCGACCGGTGTGCGCGTCGATGACGACCGGTTCGACCTCCTCGCCGGTTTCGGCGTCGACCAGGATCATCGACCGCTGCTCCGGCGTGAGGTTCTGGTTGCCCCAGGCCGCCAGGGCGACGATCACAGGGCGCAGCGAGCGTCCTCGCTCCGTGAGGACGTACTCGTGCCGCAGGGGGTTGGTCTGGTAGGGCCGCCGCTCCAGCAGGCCGTCGGCCACCAGTGTCTTCAGTCGCGCGGTCAGCATGCTCGTCGAGATGTTGAGGCTCTGCTGGAACTGGTCGAACCGTGTGTAGCCGTCGAAGGCGTCGTGCAGGATCAGCAGGGTCCACCACTCGCCGACGTGCTGCGCAGTTGTCGACAGCGGACACTCGTGGTCCTCAAGTCTGATCCGGCTCGCCATGGAATGACCCCCTCGGGTTACTGCTAAAGTGAAAGTGACTAGGTTCTATTTTAGCAGTGAGTAGGGGTGTGCCACAGGTGTACCCCGGAACGGACATGCGCCATGCCGCGTCGGCGATCGTCGGCGCTGAGCACGTGATCGACGGCGGTACGGTCCCCACCCTCTGAACCCTCCAACGCTGCGAACCCATGGAAAGCGAGGCAATCATGACCGACACCCTCTCCTCCGCGCCGGTGGACCGCGACGGCCTGCCCGAGGTGATCCGTCGCTATCTCACCGTGCACAACGCGGGCGATGCCTCGGCGTCGGCGGCACTCATGACGCCGAACGCCCAGGTCACCGACGACGGGAAGACGTATGACGGTCTGCCTGCCATAGAGCAGTGGCTCAACCGCGCTGCCTCGGAGTACACGTACACGACCACCTATGTGGGGGCTGCCGAGGTCGCACCGGACCGTTGGACCGTCACCCAGCGACTCGACGGCAATTTCCCCGGCAACACGATCGAACTCCGCTACGACTTCACCCTCGAGGACGGGCTGATCCGCCGACTGGTCATCGCTCCTTGAGGCTTTCGGGTTCCGGTAGCGCGCCACAGATCGCGGGCCTTGCCCCCGCCTGCCGGCCGCGGCCGGGTCCCCGGCGGAGCTGTCCCGCACTGCCGCGCCTGAGGACCTTGCCTGCTCCCGTCGCGCCTCGGTCCACCGGCGAGGAACTTACACGCTCCGTCATCACCGGCTGCGCTTGGGACCGTTGACGGTGTGCGGGTGCGGCGGGCCGACCGCGCAACATCCGCACGTCGTGGGGCCGGGCCCCATCCCGCCGGCTCGCACGGTCGAGCCGCCTTCGCGAGCTCCGGGCGGGTCGTCGTCGGGTGTCCTTGATTCGACTGGTACATGGCCTTCTCCCGGACTGATGGCTGCGCATCCCATCTCAAGGCGGGGCAGAGCGGTGGCGGGTTGAACCGAGAGTGACCTGACACCGCACGGAATCGGTGCCGCTTTCTCGAGGGCGGCATGGACGCGTAGGGCCGTGGGCCTCTCGCGGAATGTGAGTGAAAGGCCATGTTCTGGGCGCTTTCGTGGGTCTCGGTCAGATCCGAGTTCACTGCTCCTACGGGCAGTTGCGCGATCAGATCCAGCCTAGCGTTCTGGCCTCGATGCCGGCCTGGAACCGAGTTTCCGCGCTCAGACGTTCATGAGTACGGTCATACGTCGACTGGCGGTGCGAGAACTCCGGCCGAGACGTCGGGCGATGGTCTGGTCCTTGAAGCTTGCCTTCAGCATCTCCAGCAGCATGAGCTCCTCCTGAGTGGGTGCGTCCGACTCCGCGTGACTTGAAGAATCACGGCAGGGCTGCGCGCGCTCCCAGTAGGCCAGATAGAGCTCCAAGAGGGCATCGAGCAGCCCTGCGGGATGCGGGACTGCCACGGTGTCGTAGGCACCCCCGATCAGTCGCCCGGCGCGGCACTGGTCGGTCAAGTCCGACACTGCCGCGTGCACGCCGGCGAACCCCTTTCCGGCTTCCAGCCGTCGACGGCTCAACAGGTCGGCCCCAGCGGCCTCGGGCCTCATCGGCCGGTACTGGCCCAAGGGGCCATGCCGTGCCAGGTCGATGTCGGCCAGACGGTTCAGAGCACGCCGTACTCGCTCCACTTCCGTTCGATCCGGCGGCGTACGGAGACGTTCGCGCTACGCCGCACATCTGCCCTCGGCGCCGAGCCGATGAGGGCCTTCCCACTCTGCAGGAGAGCGACCATGCATCACCTTGCCTACAGCGCCATCAAGGCCGTCGCCGACCGGATCACCGCGTCCGTCCGTCCCGTGACGGTCTGACCCGTCGAAGCAGGGCCGTTCCGACCGCATCCCGCGGTCCGCTCGGCGAAGGGCAGGAGCGGGGGTGCGACGTCTGGCTGGCGTTGGAGTTCATGCAGCACACCGGGGTTTCAAGGCCTGCGGCGCGCAGAACTTCACCCAGCCCCACCGCGAGGCCGACACGCGGGCTTCTTGAGCAACCCGGTCGGCGCCTTCGATCCGAGCCTAGTGGTCGATGCTGACGACGATCTTGCCGGTGGCGCTTCCGTCCGCCACGGCCCTGTGCGCGTCCGTGATGTCGGCGAGGGAGAAGTGGCGGGGGTCCAACGTCGGCCTGAGCTTGTCCGTGTCCACCAGGCTGGCGATGTGGCGCAGGATCTCGCCGTGGTGCTCGCGGCCGCGGCCGGTCAGCATGGGGGCGAGTGTGAAGACGCCGGAGTAGGTCGCACCGCGGAAGGACAACGGGGCGATGCTGTGGGTTCCCCAGCCCAGAGAGCTCAGCACGTGGCCGGTGTAGGTCCGCGCGATGGCGAAGGAAGCGTCGAGGACTGGACCACCGACGGTGTCGTAGACGATGTCGAAGCCCTCACCGTCGGTGAGGCGGGCGACGTACTGGTCCGGTGTCTCGGTGGTGTAGTCGATGGCGGTCGCTCCTAGCGCTTCGACGACCTTGAGGCGGTGCGGTGCGTCGGTACCGAAGACCTCAGCGCCACGCGCGTGCGCTATCTGGATACCCACGTGCCCGACACCGCCCGCGCCGCCGTGGATCAGGACCTTCTGGCCGGCGCTGACCTGCGCCCTGTCGATGAGGCCCTCCCATGCCGTGATGGTCACCAGAGGAAGTGCGGCCGCCTGGCGCATGTCGACGGAGTTCGGCTTGTGCGCCAGCAGGCGGGCGTCGACCGCCGCGTACTGGGCCAGCGAGCCCTGTAGGTCGCCTACGCCGCCGGTCATTCCGTAGACCTCGTCGCCCGGGGCGAACTCGCTGACGCCCAGGCCGACCTCCTCCACCACGCCGGCCATGTCCAGACCGAGCACCGCAGGGGGGGTGCGCTTGGCGTGCGCGGCCTGGCCGGCAGCGATCTTGATGTCGAGAGGGTTGACGCCGCTTGCCTCGATTCGCACCAGCACCTGGCCGGGACCGGCCATGGGCTTCGCGATCTCCTTCAGCACCATGGGGGCGCCGAATTCTTCCAGGACTACTGCACGCATGGTGTCACCTTCAGATGTGCGTTGTTGAACCAGGTGTCGGCAGGTCCGGCATGGCCGCCGGCCCCCTTAATCGGACAGACTAGTTCGTTCGATTAGGGGAGGCAAGTGAGCTCTGGCCACGGCCCTCATCGGCCGGTGAATGACGTGGACGATGGCTGCGACATGCGCAGAGAGGGCTCGCCAGGTGCAGCTGTGGACCCGCGGGCCGTTCCGGGCAGGCGTTCGCGGTCCAGGGCGCTGCGGGGAACGGCCTCTTCGGAGGACCTGTGCTCGCGGGGCGGTCGAGGCGCGGCCGGGCGGAGCGAGGGGATCGGTCCGCGCCCACGGGCGGAGAGAGGCAATCGCCCCGCCCTCCTTGGAGGTCAGGCAGAGAGAAGCGATCGCCCCGCGCCCTTGTGTGAGGTCGGGCGCGCCTGGCGCCTTCGGTGCAACGCAACCGGGCTGTGGTGCACTGCGACCGTGCGGGCGGCGCTCGGGTGCCGGTTCGGCTCCCTGTCAAGGTGTCCGTGACGCGCGGCCGTTGGGCGGCCTGGTCTGGAACGTGTGCGCCCCCCCCTGACCAGGACCTTCGACCTGCAGTCCGAGCGAGGGCCGTCGGTCACCGCGATCGCGGGCCGAGCGGACGCGAAGTGATCAGACGGTTGCCGCGACGTGCGCGGCCACCAGCAGCTTCGCCGCCGTCTTGGCCTCGGCCACGACGGCTCGGTCCTGCAGCAGCCGACCCGATGTCAGAGCGCCATCGATGAGGAGGCCGATGTGCCGGGCCAGACTCGCGGCGTCTGCGGCTCCGGCGCGTGCCGCGAGCTCCGTCAGCCAGTCCTGCCGGTGCACCGAGTGCTCTTCGGTCACGGCATGCGCCTCCGAACCGGCTTCGGCCTCCACTGCCGCGCTCACGAACGGGCAACCGAAGAAGCCGTGGCGGTCGAAGGCGTCGGTGAGTGCGTCGAACAGACCCACCAGCTGCTCGCGCGGATCGTCTCCCGCACGTTCGGCCGCCGCGGACAGCTGTGCCAGCCATGAGGCGTCGGTCCTGCGGAGATACTCCGCCACCAGCTGTTCCTTGGTCCGGAAGTGCGCGTAGAGGGTGGACTTCGCGACCCCGGACACCTCGATGACCTGATCGATGCCCACACCGCGAAGGCCATGGGTGTAGAACAGGTCCGCCGCAGCCGCGAGGATCCTCTCCTCGGACTTCGTCTTGCGGATCTTGGTTGCCATGATCGGTCCTCCCTAATCAGACAGACTAGTCCGTCTCTGATCGAGGAGGCAATCACGGTCCGGTCGATGTGCGCGCAAGGCGTGGTCGGCGGGGAGCCGCCGCAGCCACCGCCTTGCGACGTGCCGGGCCCGGCATGGAGAACACCCCGCTCGGCGCCGTGTGCTCGAGCGGGGCGTGCATCCGTCCTCGGGGGGCAGTGTCAGCCCTCGAGGCCGATGCGGACGGCCGGTCCGGCGAGGATCACTCCGGTTACGCCGTCGATGTAACGGCACGCGCGGCGGTATCCCGCAGTGATCTTGGGTAGGGAGAAAACCCGGGCGAGTACGGCCGAGAACCAGGCCGCTGCCACGACCGACAGGGGACCGGTCACCTTGGCCGCGAAGGCGCGTTGCACAGCCTCGAGTTCCAGCTCGGCGAGCGGGCCGGTGGCTGCTATGGAGGCGGTGGACCAGGTGGTCGAAGGCGCCGGCTCGTTTGGAGAGTCCGGCGATCGAGTCCTCGTCGGTGATGTCCAACGGGACGACTTCCGGTGTCCCGGCCAGACACTCCGCCGTGCGCTCCACCTTCCGGGGGTCAGGACCGGCAAGGACCGATTCGGCGCCGGCCGTGGACGTCACCTCGGCTAGTTTCCGTCCGGTGTGGGAATCAGCTCCGATGATGACCAGGCGCTTTCCTTCGAGCCCTGTGAGAGCGGACGGGACGGACATGGCGGAGCTCCTTCGAAGGGATGCCGAAACCGTCACCGACACCAGCGGCGCCCAGCCACACCTTTGCATTCCACGCACTCGATCTTCATGACTCGCGGTGCCGGCGGAGGCCGTCAGGAAATCCCCACAGAACCACCAGTCCGTCCGCCGATGAGTCACTCGAGAGCCCTGGAAGACGCCAGTGAGGTCGTTGTGTGGCTTTCCATTCGGTGATCTAGGACGATGGCGCACGCATCGAGGAGCCCCGCGCATTGCGCGGATGAACACTCCTCGTAAGAATTCGAGCAGTATCCTTTTGGGCTGTGTTTTCTGTCGGCCCTTCGCGCCGACCGGGTCCCTTCGGTCGCGAGGCAGCCTGTTCACACATCCTGCCTCGGATCATCGGGACTCGCTACTGGCCTGTCCTGTTTCATCCTCACCGTTCACCCGGTTCGCAGTCTCGCCGACGAGGCGCTGCCGCACTCTGATAAGGGAGCCGATGGATCCCCTCAACGATGTTCTTGCCCTTCTGGACATGCGCAGCGCGAATTTCGCTCGACTGGAAGCAGCTGGCGCATGGGCGATTTCCTTCGCCGGATACCAGCACATCAAGCTGGGCGCCGTCCTCGAAGGTGAGTGCTGGGTGGAGACCGAAGGCGCCCCGCCCATCCGGGCTGTGGCGGGCGACTGCTATCTACTGGGCAACGGCCGCCCGTATCGGCTCTCCAGCGATCCCACGGTCCCCGCTCAGCCCAGCAGTGAGGTCTTCATGGGCTTCATCGAGGGTGACAGCGTCAGTGTCGGGACGTCAGGCAGCCCACCGGACGGGGTCGTTGTGGGCTGCGGGTTCCACCTCGACACCGCCAACGCGGCGGTCCTTCTCGACGTGCTGCCGCCACTCGTGCACGTTCCTGCGGACACGGGCGAGGCCGGTGCCATCCGTTCCGCACTGGACATGTTGCGCCAGGAGACAGCCAACCCAGGGATCGGCAGCGCCCTGATCGTCGAGCGGCTGGCGCACATCGTCCTTGTGCAGGTGCTCCGCAGCTATGTCGCCGCTCAGGGTTCGAGTGGCCGGGCATGGCTCACCGCTCTGGCCGATCCAGCAGTCGGCACAGCGCTTTCCCTCATACACGAGTATCCCGCCCATCTGTGGACGGTGGCCGAACTGGCCGCAAAATCAGGCATGTCTCGATCGCACTTCGCGGCACGCTTCAGCGAACTCGTCGGCACGCCTCCCCTCGAGTACCTCGCCAACTGGCGAATCCGGTCCGCGGCACGGGAACTCCGCACCGGAAACCGCACTCTCGCCTCACTCGCGACTCAATACGGGTACCGCTCGGAGAGCGCCTTCAGTCACGCGTTCAAGCGCGTGACCGGTGTGGCTCCCGGTCGGTACCGCAAGCAGGCCCGGTTGCCCTGAGCCGTTTCGCCGGCGGCCCGTTTCGGTCGTTGCCGGCTCCCGTGTGGAGTGTGAGACTTCCCCGGAATTCTTGACGGCGGCCCTCCGAGTGAGGGCCGACGAGTGGTGTGGGCCCTCACGATTTCTGTCGGTGACAGCGAGGCGCTGTCAGCCGAGGAACGACTGACTGGCGCGCGTCTTCGACGCCCGCTTGATGGTGTCGAGCAGACGGTGCTGCACCACGGCATGATCGAAGCCTGGCACGGTTGCCCTTCCCTCACGCAGATCGGTGGCGAGAGCAGCGTAGACGTGTGCGACGTTGTGGGCCGGTCCCGTCAGGTGGCGGGGCACTCCGTCGAAGTAGCGGTCCGGGATGTCGATCGGTGCGATCCCGGCATCGCTGCCGCGCCCGCCCTCCAGGACCAGGTCGATCACCTGCAGGTTTCCGTTGATGCCGGCGGCCGTCAGCACGAGATCGCCTTCAGTGCCGTTGATCTCCCAGCGCAGGTTGTCGCCGCGTGAATGGGCTCCCCGGTAGAAGACCGAGGCGGCGGCGCCGTTGCGCAGCGTGCCGGTGACGGACACCTGGTCGGGTGCGGTGACCGGAATCGTGATCCCCTCGTCCATGAGACGGACCTGTGTACGGCCACGGACCAGGTGCGCGGACACCTCGTCGAACTCCCCGACGGCGGAGGTCAGCGCGTCCAGGGCATGCATGACGGGCACCTCGAGAGTGGCCGCGCCGCTGGCGTCGTCGAAGATGTAGGCGTGCGAGCGGTCGGTCTCTGCGCCCCAGGCCACGCCCGAGCCGACAAGCGTCGTGCTCAGCACCTTGCCCACGTATCCGTCGGCGATCAGGTCGGCGGCGTGACGGACGGATGGAGCGAAACGCCCCTGCAGGCCGATGGCGGTACGGACCCCCGCGGCATGCGCCAGAGCCGCGAGGCCGACGGCCTCCTCACGGTCGGCGCCGAGCGGCCACTCGCTGTAGACGGCCTTGCCGGCCTCCAGAGCGGCCGACACCAGCGCGTGGTGGTGTCTGACCTTCACCGCGACGACCACCAGGTCCACGTCAGGGCGGGAGATCAGGTCGTGATGGTTGTCGTACGCTCCAGGGACGCCGAACTTCTTGGCTGCCGCCTCGGCGGACTCAGGCCGGGTCGTGCTGATCGCACGAAGTTCGTAGTCGGGCAAGGCATCAAGAGCGGGCACATGGCCCGTCGCCGCCCAGCTGTTGAGGCTGGCTCCGATGATGCCGACGCCGATCTCTGCCATGGTTCTCCTCGTGCAGTGGGGCAGTACGCCACGCGCCTCCGATGCTCGTGCAGAGCTCATACAGTGGGGGAGAGGCGCAAGTGATTCACCTGTCGTTCCGTGCAGGCAGCACCGAGCGTCACACGGGGGACGAAGTTGAACAAGAAGGCACTTTCGGGTGCCCAGGTACCCCGGAGGGAACTATGGCAGTGACCGCCGCAGGGGAGTCCCGTGTCCCCGGGGCTGGAACGCCCGACTGCCGAGAGGATTCCCGTCCCCTCATCCGGAGCGTCCTGGAACGGATCGGCGACAAGTGGAGCGTCTCCGTGGTGTGCCAGCTGGGTGAATCGACCTACCGCTTCAACGAGTTGCGGCGGCTGGTCAATCCCATCACCCAGAGGATGCTCAGTGTGACGCTTCGGGCACTGGAGCGTGACGGGCTGGTGAGCCGGACGGTGCACCCCACGATGCCGCCGCGGGTCGACTACGCACTGACCGGCCGCGGACTGTCGCTGCTGGATGTGCTCCGTGACCTTGCGGGGTGGGCCGATGCCCACGCAGAAGAGATCGGGTCCTCGCGCGCCGAGTTCGACGCGCAGGCCCAGTGATCTGCTGTCGCGTCTGCTCACGCTGACCGGCGCCGGCGGCGTCGGACAGCGCTCGACTGCCCCCCCCAAGGTGCGACGTCACGTCGGCCGACGGCGACCCCTTCGTACGGGCCTGCCTTTCGTACGAGTCCGCATAGTGAGCAGGGACCTGTATCGCGGTGTCACTTCGGTGATTGGTGTGAACTCGCCGTTCACTGTGACGAACGGAAATGTTGATTCCCGCAGGACCGAGACGCATGTCACCCGTGGAGAGAAAGCGGCGGAGTAAGTGGATCGCCCCGACATGCTCGGCACTCTGATCATCATGTCTGCGCGTCCAGATATTTGACTTCTTGGAAGCGATCGGTGAAGAAGGTACCGGCGTCATGTGATGCTGATGCAGGCGATAGGAATAAAGGGGATGATCGAGAAGTGTTTTCTGGTCGAGCCTGGCGTCTCGTGAAGTTCGGTGCACCGGCCGACTCCATCGAGCTCCAGCAGATGACGTGGCCCGAGCCCGTGCCGGGCCAGGTGTTGATTCGCGTGCGGACGGCGGGGGCGGGATACCCGGACGTAATGATGGCGGCAGGTCATTTCCCGCTGCTGGGAAATCCGCCCTTCGGTCTCGGTGAGGAGGCGGCGGGAGAAGTGGTCGCGGTACCGTCGGGATCACGTTTCTCCGTCGGCGATCAGGTGACCGGCATCACCGGTTTCCTCGACGGGTGGGGCGGATACGCCGAATACACGTACCTGCGCGAGGAATCCACGATCAAGATTCCGGCGCGGATGACTACCGAGCAGGCCAGCGGCTTCCCGATCGCCTTCCGCACTGCGTACGCCGGTCTCGTCGACCGCGCCCCCCTCGAAGCCGGCCAGGTGCTGCTCGTGCTCGGTGCCGCCGGCAGCAGCGGCGGAGCCGCCGTACAACTCGGCAAGGCGCTGGGGGCGACGGTGATCGCAGTCGCCGGGAGCCAGGAGAAGCTGGACTTCTGCAGACTCCATGGCGCCGACCACGGCGTGAACCATCGGACCGAGGATCTGCCCGCACGTGTCGGGGAGCTCACCGGAGGCCGCGGAGCGGATGTCATCTTCGACCCCGTCGGCGGGGCCACGGCACTCACCGCACTACAGGCGATCGCCCGCGACGGGAGGATGGTGCTCATCGGTCTTGCAAGCGGCGAGCCGGTGGCCCTGAACTCCATGGACATGCTGCTGCGCAATTACTCGGCCGTGGGTGTTCTTGCCACTCCCGGCAGTGCGGCGGAAGAGGCGTTGGTATGGGACCGCCTGGCCGACCTGGCGGACAGAGGCGCGATCAGTACACCGGTGGGTCACGTGTACGACTTCTTGGACGTGCCTGAAATGATCGCCAGGCAGCTGGCGCCGACGGCCGGCAAATCAGTCGTACGGATTACTGTGGAGTGAAATCACGCGGCGGGTTCGACGCCGGAAGCGCCGGCGTCGAATCGGCGGGGTCCTGCAGGCTCCTGGCTTTGTCGCTCGCGACGGAATTTCCACGGGTGTGACCTGAGCAACTTGATACTGGCGAAGCGCGCGACACGTCTCTAATGATCACAGGGTGGAACGTGCAAGCATAGATCTCGGATTCCTGAGCATGTCCTTCGCCGGTATGACCGTCTACTGTAAGATCCGCTGAAGGGGTGCTCCCATTGTGTCGGCGTGTCATCTGCTCCGTGACTCTTTCCGGACGACGACTGCCGCAGACCCCTTCGGGAATCCACGTATTCATCAGGAAATAATGACCCGAGGGGACGGCGCATGCCTGCTGACACGTACAGTCAGCCCACCATCCTGCTGGTTCATGGCGCCTGGCACGGTGCCTGGTGCTGGGAAAAGCTCGTCGCTGAGCTCGAGGTACGAGGATGGGACGCCGCCACGGTGGATCTTCCGAGTGCGTCGGCCGAGGCCGAGCACCCGGCAGGCATGTACGACGATGCCGAGGCGATCCGCGAGAAGCTCGCCGGGATCGACGGGCCAGTGGCAGTCGTCGCACACTCCTACGGCGGTATCCCCGCTACCGAGGCCGCCGCCAAGGCCGACAACGTTTCCCGGCTGATCTACCTGGCGGCATTCCAACTCGAGGAGGGCGACTCGCTGGCTGGCCAGTCGGGCGGAGCCCTTCCGGCCGGGGAGACCGGCGCGTTGCCCCCGAACCCCGAGCACCGTGAGTACTTCTACAACGGGGTGACGGACGAGGACGCCGTCTGGGCGGCGGAACGGCTGGTGCCGCAGAGCATCAAGTCCTTCAGCGAGCCGCTGACTGCCACGGCCTGGAAGGATGTGGAGTCGCGGTACATCGTCTGCGAGCTGGACAACGCGCTTCCACTGCAGTTTCAGCAAGGACTGGCGGCTCGCTCCGGCAAGTCCTACCAGCTTCCGTCGGGGCACTCGGCGTTCCTGTCGATGCCGGCCGAGCTGGCCGAGGTGATCGCCGTCGCGGTCCTGGACTGAGCCGGGTCCTCGCGGCTGACCCTCCGGCCCGGCGCAGCCCGCACGCGACTGATCCGATGCGCCGCGGTGGCCCGAGCTTCGCCGGATTTCTGCACGGACAGGTCAGGCCCCGGTTCTCGAACCGGGGCCCTTCCGCGAACTGTTTCCAAGTGGCCTGAGCCGGTCGGGCGTGAGGACGGCGTCCTGCCCCAGCTGCCGATGAGCGTGCCAACCGCCTCAGGTCTCAGGCGATCCTTGTGATGCGCAGTGCGGCCGGGGCCCGGCCGGAGACATGAATGTCGATGTCCACCGACAGGTCTCCCTTGGCGGCCGGATATACCACGACCGACTCCCCGTGACGTACCGGTGACGACAGCCGGGGTGTCCTGCCGCCGGAGGGTGGTCCGCTGAACGACTCCACGACCACCATGTCGCGCCCCACGTTCTTGGTGGCGGGGCAGCGGCCCAGGTGCCCGGAGGGGCAGTTGTACCGTACGTCGTCGATGCCCAGGTACTCGCAGGACACTTCCGTGCCGAAGGTGACGGTCGAGCGACGCGTCCGGTATCGGTCCCGGACCCGCACGAAGGCTGAGGGATGTCCCGCGGCTCATCGGCCGCGGTGCCGTCTTCCGCCTCCGCGCCCCGGAGGCCACCATACCGTCGCTCTCGCGGTGAGGTATCGGTCGTTCAACCGATGGTCCACCGCTGGGTGCGCGCGTTGCGGTCACATACCGTCGTCCTGTAGAGGCCGCCGGAGGTCTCGTAGAGGCAGAGGCGGGTCGCTGTGTTGCGGAGCATGACGGCACTCGTCGGCGCGGGTTGGATGACCTGCCAGAGCTGGTTGTTCCCGCCGTTACACCCGTTGGCGTAGACGTCCCCTGCCGAGTTGCTGTCGAGGCAGTGGTCCCATGCGTAGTTCTGGAGTGTCGAGGACGTGTTGGTGGTGCCGGTCCACCGCCAGTACAGGTCCGAGTAGCCGATCCCGCAGTCCTGGGACCACAAGTTGTAGAAGGAGTTCTCCTCGATGCACCGCTTGTACTCGTAGTTCGCGAACCGGTCGAGGCTGGTCGCTGCTGCGGTCTCAGCGGCGGTCGCCGTGCCCGGCATCGCGAGGGTCAGCGGCGTGGCGAGCAGCACGGCCGACCCGATGGCCGACATGGCGCGCCTGATTCCTGTGCCGAGAGTCGACATGATCGATTCCTCTCAACTGTCGTCTGGCTTCCCTGAGTTGGCACCGGCACATGGTGGCAGACGATCGCAGTGATCGGGACCGGGACTGTCCATTCCGATGCAAGCGGGCCCGCTCCTCCCGGCGTGGGCGGACAGGGCCGTGGTCCGTGGTCCGTGGAAACAGTGGGGGCGAGTATGCGGGTCTCGGAGGCCGCGGTCGCGGCAGTCGAGGTTCGGGCGGCGAAGTCGTCGTGCTGCTGAGCGGTACTGTTCCGGATCCGGCCAGGGCGTCGACCTCTCGCGGGGTTGACCCCGGCGGCCGGGCCGCCCGGGCGTGCCGCCGATATCCTGGGACGGAGATCGGGGGCTTTCCTCATCCGGAAGGCAGCACGATGCGGCATCGACACCTCATGCTCCTCGCAGCCCCGCTCCTCGCCTCCTCGGTGGCCCTCGCCCCCGCCCACGGGGCGCAGGCCGGAACCGCCGGGACGAGCGGGGGCAAGCAGGCGGTGAAGGTCACCAAGGTCGAAGTGGTCACCCTGCTGAAGTCGGGGGAGACCGTCAAGTGCAACGGCACTCCCGTGGCCATGGCCTTCGACGGAAAGATCACGGCGAGCGGGCCGGGCAAGGTCCCCTTCTACTGGACCGTGAACACCAGCCGAGCCCGGGTCTCCCCGGGATCGTTCACCTTCGGCATGGGCACCTCCACGAAGGTCGTCCTTCAGGTCGTGGACGTGCCGGCTCCCAAGAACGCGAAGGCGGTGACCGGGTACGTCACGCTCCACCTGCCGGACCAGAAGAAGAGCGTCCGCAGCGCGCAGGTGACCTTCCCCTGCAAGAAGTGAGCCCTGCTCCTTCTTGCGCTTGAGTGACAGCTTCGGCAGGCCCGCCGGAGCACGGCGGCGGGTGACGACAGTCTGCGGGCACTTGCTCTGACCGTCCGGGGACGGCAGCGTCGCCTCCGTCACGGGTCCACGGGCATGTCCAGCACGCCGCCGGGGCTCGTCAGAAGTGTCCCCGGACAGGCGAATCGGCCGGCCAGCTCCTCGGCCGCTCCCGCGGTGGACTCACCACGTTCTGGTGCGTGAAGCAGATTTCTGCCGGACCGGCTAAGCGAGTCGACGCTCTCAGGCGCGCAGAGGGCGTGCAGCAGCGGGAGTTCAGGGATTCCTGCCGAGCCGGTCAGCCGGTGGCGACAGGGCGCAGGTGGTCAGCGGCGGTAGCAGTACGAATCCGAGGAGGCGTCGCCGCCTTGCAGGCGCGTTTGGTGTACGCGCAAGCCCAGGAAATCGGGGGTGTTGGGGAAGAACCGGCTGTCGACGCCGAGTCCGCCGTTCACGGTGTCGGCGTCGAGTTTGACCATCCACGGGTCGATGCCCGCGGGATAGATCTGTGCGTCCCAGGCGGCGTACAGGGAGTTCGTCAGGTACACGCGCTGCCCGTCGCGGCTCAGCTCGACCATCTGTGCTCCGCCGGTCAATGGAGTGTCCGGCCGGGCGGGATGCGGTTGTCCGCCGACGACCCCACCCAGACGCACGGAGGCGGTCTGCCGTGGGTGGAACGGATCGCTCACGTCGTACTGGAGCAGATCGCCGGTGCCCCACGCGGATACGTACAGCCACTGGTCGTCCACCGACAGGTCGATGTCGGTGATCAACGGGGGCACGGCGCCGAACGGCTGCAGCGCCGGGGGCAGGTCCTGCGCCGGTGCGGGTTCGGCGGGGATGGTGACCACCTTGCGGACCACGAAGTCCTCGCCCTCACGGTTCCACAGCCACACCGACGCCGAGAGGTCCTCCACGCTGACCACGGTGCCTGTGAAGCCCCACGTCGCCTCGGGGTCGTGCGCGGGACGCAGTTCCAGCACCATTTGGTTCTCGTCCCCCAGATCGACACGCTGCAGGTGCCGGCCGGAGTCCAGCTCCCAGAAGTGCAGCGAGTGGCCGTACTTGCGCCCCAGCAGCAGTTCGGGAACGAGGCCGTCCTCGACCATCGAGGGGGTCCCCCACTCGCTGGTCACGGCGATGTTCTGGCGCAGATGCCACCAGACGTCGTAGGCGAGCCGCTGCGGTCCGCGGTCGCTCTCCCAGGCGCGGAGCACGTCGAAGGTTTCGTGGTCCAGCAGCGCGACCCCGCCGGGCCCGTCGGCACCGTCCGCGCCGCCCAGGCAGGACATGAAGACCCCGTCGGGGCCGCAGTGGATGGTGTGGGGACGCGAATATCCGGCCTTGGCCGCCAGCTCCTCGGGCTCTATGACCTTGACGAGGCGGGGGTGGGCGGGGTCGGGGGTGGTGTCGAGGACGTGCAGCCGGGAGGAGCGAAGTCCCGGGACGATGAGGTAGCGCCGCGTAGCGTATTGATGACCGGCATGCGCCAGCGCGCTCGAGCAGGCGTTCCAGCCGAAGTGGTGCAGCTCGTTGCCCAGGCCGGGCAGCTCGGCGTGGGAGATCACGCGGCCGTACTCGGGGGATTCCGGGTCGGCGCCGACGGTGAACAACGCGTCCGCGCGCTGTGCGGTCGGGTCGAAACCGACGACGTAGGCGAGTTTCTCCGGGGGCGCGGAGACGGCGTCCGCCGGAGTGCGGTACAAGGTGGGGTCACTCTGGTCGTTGCGGTCGTGAGCGTGCTCGGTCGTCGTCATCGGGATTTCCTCCGTGGATACCCCGGCCTCCAGGCCGGCTGGGAAACGGACTCCTGAGGAGCAGGGCAGGGAGAGCCACGTCGCCGGCAGGATGATTCGACGTTCGCGGGCAGCCAACCAACACCCGTTGCTCACACAGAAATTGATAGATTGGGGTGCGTGGCGCAGCAGGTGAAGCGGGCGTTCAAGTACCGCTTCTATCCGACGGACGGGCAGGCGGCGGAGCTGTCGCGGACGTTCGGCTGTGTCCGTCTGGTCTACAACCGGGCGCTGGAGGAACGCAGCCGCGCCTGGAACGTCGAGCAGCGTCGCGTTTCCTACGTGCAGTCTTCCGCCGCGCTGACGGAGTGGAAAAAAAGCGAGGAACTTGCCTTCCTGAACGAGGTGTCCTGCGTCCCGTTGCAACAGGCGTTGCGCCACCTTCAGACGGCGTTCGGGAACTTCTTCGCCAAGCGGGCCCAGTACCCGCGGTTCAAGACGAGGAAAAAGTCCCGGGCGAGCGCGGAGTACACCCGCTCCGCCTTCAAGTGGCGTGACGGGCGCCTGACGTTGGCGAAGATGACTACGCCACTCGACATCCGCTGGTCGCGCCCGCTCCCAGTGGGGGCGGAGCCGTCCACGGTGACTGTCTCCCGCGATGCGGCGGGGCGCTGGTTCGTGTCCCTGCTCTGCGAGGACACCATGGCTCCCGCGCCAGCCACGGATGCGGCGGTCGGTGTCGACGCCGGGATCACGTCGCTTTTGACCCTGTCCACCGGGGAGAAGATCACCAACCCCCGGCACGAGCGCCGCGACCGGAGCCGGCTCGCGAAGGCTCAGCGGGAGTTGTCCCGCAAGGCCAAGGGCTCGAACAATCGGGACAAGGCCCGCCGGAAGGTCGCCAAGGTTCACGCTCGGATCGCCGACCGCCGTCGGGACTTCCTGCACCAACTCACCACTCGTCTCGTCCGTGAGAATCAAACGGTCGTGATTGAGGACCTCGCCGTCCGTAACCTGCTGAAGAACCGCACCCTGGCGCGCGCCGTATCGGACGCTTCGTGGACGGAACTGCGCTCCATGTTGGAGTACAAGTGCGCCTGGTACGGCCGCGAACTCGTGGTGATCGACCGCTGGTTCCCGTCCAGCAAGATGTGCGGGGCCTGCGGCACGGTCCGCGAGAAGCTGCCTCTGAACGTCCGCGAGTGGACGTGTGACTGCGGCACCGTGCATGACCGCGATGTGAACGCGGCACGCAACATCCTGGCCGCCGGGCTGGCGGCGACTGCCTGTGGAGACGGTGTAAGACCTCAACGGGACTCCTCCCGGACGGGGCAGTCGTCGGCGAAGCAGGAACCCCAGCGGGCGACCGCTGGAATCCCCCTCCTTTAGGCGGGGGAGGAAGCCAAGGCTGTTCCTTGCTCTCGCTCCGCCCTCGCTCGCCCGGCGCCGCGCGCCCTCCCGCCGTCCAGACCGAACGAACGCCGAACGGGAGCGTGGATCCGCGCGGCTCCCGACAGTCAGCCGGGCTCACTCGTTCGTGATCGATGTGTAGACGCGGACGGATGTGCCACTAAAGCAAGCGTTTCACGGCTCCGGTGACCTGCCAAGGCGGCAGGGCGGGCAGCGGACTGCACAGCGTGCGGCTCGTCTGCGGCACACCCGAGAGTGCGGGCGCCCAGCGGACACCGGGCCTTGGAGACCGTAGCCCCGCGTGCACGGGCGTGATCTGCCGCTCCCGCCTGGCAGACGGGGCATTCCGAGGCGTGGGAGGTCTCCAGGTCCTGCAGCAGGTACCTCAGTAGTGCGTCGACGGTTGCTGTTCCTCGGTGTGGGGCCGGGCGAGGGTGTCCGCTGCTGCCTGGGCGAAATCGTGGACGAGGCGGGAGCGACGTGCTGCCGCCCACGCCAGGGCCACTTCGTTGGGGCCGATGTCATCGACGCGCAGCGCGATGACGTCCGGCCGGGTGTAGAAGGTGGCGGTGGACAGTGGAAGTACGCAGATGCCGGCCCCGGCGGCCACCAGCTCGAGTTTCTCCTCCACCTGGTGGATCACCGGAACGGCGAGGCGCCGCCCGTCCTGCAGTTCCAGGGCCACGTCGCGCCATTCAGGAACGGCGTTCGGGTCCTGCAGCAGATGTTCCGCGGCGAGCTCCTTGACGGCCACCGACGTCCTGTCGGCCAAGCGATGTCCCATGGGCACCATGACGACCCGGGGTTCGCGGAAGAGCGGGCGCAACTTGAGACCCTGCCGGTCGATGGGCAGACGCACGATGCCGATGTCGGCTCTGCCGTCCAGCAGCACAGCCACCTGGTCGTCCCAAGAGGTGCGCAGCAGACGCACATCCACGCCGGGATGGTGCGCGGTGAAGGCGACCATGGCCGGAGTGAGCGTGATGCCGGGCATGAAGCCGATGGTCAGCGACTGTGTGCCTTGCGCTGCAGATTTCACTCGACCGACAAGGGCCTGGGCCGAGGCGAGCAGGGGGACGGCGTCCTCCAGCAACTGCTCTCCCGCTGGAGTGAGGAGCGTGCCGCGGCGGCCGCGGTCGAACACTTCCGCTCCGAGGTCGTCCTCCAGACTGCGGATCTGCCGGGACAACACCGGCTGGGCGATGTGCAGTCGCTCCGCCGCCCGTCCGAAATGAAACTCCTCCGCCACTGCCACGAAATACCGGAGCTTCCGCAGATCAAGATCCACCCGGACTCACCGCTCACTTTGTCGCCACGGCATTCCTGGTCAGTCAGCCGTTCCGGAGAGCGACTGTCCTGGCCGTCCTCACAGGGGCGGCCACGCCAGCCGATCACAAACTTACCGCTCCAGCACGACAGGCCGGCAGACGGTGTGGACGGCCTGTGTGCAGACGGACTCGCTCAGCGACAGGCGAGGACGGCAAGCGGGTCGGTGTGGGTGGGGCTCCAGCCCAGTTCGGCCTGGGCGCGGGCCGGCGTGAACTGCTGATCCAGAGCGAAGGCGTCGGCGACCGGCCCCATCTGCTCGCGCGCCTGCTCCAGACTGATCGATGCGACCTTGCCCTGGATGCCCGCGGCCCGGCTGAGGGCCAGCGCGCAGTCCTTGGCCGTGGGGTTCACACCGCCCACCCCTACATACACCGCACCCGGCTTGGCCTTCAGCGCTGCGACGTACAGCTCCGCGAGGTCGTCGATGTGCACCAGGGCCCAGCGGTTCTGACCATCACCGATGTAGGGGATGGCGCCTGCCTCCTTGCCGGGGTTGGTGTAGAAGAGGTCGATGAGGCGGTTCTCGCCGCCGTACAGCAGGCCGGGCTGCACGAGGACAGGTCGGCCGGCCTGTTGCGCCCGCTGCAGAACGGCATCCTCGACCCGCTCGCGCCAGGCGACCAGGGAGGGCGGGTTCCAGGGGGCGCTCTCGTCGACCACACCTTGGGTGTCGCCATAGACCCAGGTGCCGCCCGTGTGTATGTAGGTGCCGCTCCCGATGCCGTCCTGCATGGCGGTCGCGGCCGCCAGGTCCTCGTCGCCGGTTGTGGCCTGCGCCAGGTGCACGACCGCCTCCGCGCGGGCCGCCGCGGCGTTCAGCACGCCGAGGTCTCCCAGCCCGCCGGGCACCGGCGTCCCTCCGAGAGCGCTGACGGACTCAGCAGCCCGATCGGTGCGGGCCAGGGTTTCTACGGTGTGCCCGTGCCGGACCAGCGCGCTGACGGTCGCCTTGCCGATGTATCCGGATCCGCCGGTGAGGAACACCCTCATGATCTTGGCTCCTGCCTGTCTTGCGGTGGCTTGCTCTCGCAGTGTCCGCCCGCACTCGGGGCTCCGTCCAAGACCTCATTTGTCGCCTGTGATACCCGATGGGCATCACACGTGCACCGGTACCCGCGCGACCACGTGCTCATCCACCAGGCATGGGCGGCGACGAAAAGGATCTTGAAGCTATCCGCTTTGCGGCCGTCTGCTACGAGCCCCAAGGGCAGTCGCTCGTCCTGTCTCGAGGCAAGGACGTCCGCTGCGCTGGGCGAACGGTGGAGGCGATCTTCCGGATGCGGCCCGGGAGTGTGAAACTGCTGGATCGAACGGACCGTGAACCGGTCGGTGTGCGCCCGCACGTACCGGTGGTGCCGGAGAGGATGGCTGCATGACGAGCACGAAACGACGCTACAGCCTGACGTGGACCGACCCGGACGGTGCCGCACAGGCCTCCGCCGGCCGCTACGACAGGCGCTCCGCCACACGGCGGCGGCGTGCGCTGGAAGCGGTCGGCTGCACCCGTGTCGAGATCGTCGTGGTCAAGCCCGGAGAGCTTCCCGAACTGGCGCTCTGACCTACCCCGGCCCACGCCGGCCGAGCAGTGAAGCCGAGGGGGGAACCCCGCCTTCGGGCCCGTGACCGACGTCGTTGTGCAGCGGACCGACGGGGCCGCTGCACCTCGCCCGTCGCACCGGTACGGCAACCGCATGTGACGACGCGAGCAGTGTTGTGGAATTTGCGTCGGCAAAGGAACTGAGTCGGTGCACCGGACTCAGTTGGGTGGCGTGGTCCCCCGGTGCCCCGTGTGGGGGACGCATCTCGATCGATGGTCTCCTCCACGGCCGGCACTTCGTCGAACTTGCCGCCGACATCACCGGCGGGCCCTTCCGGAGTCGTGGACGGCCGAGGTCACACTCGGGGGATGAGAGAGCTCAAGGGTGTCGATGCCGGGACGCCGCATGCACAGTTTCTGGCCGCCGAGCACTGGAGTCTGCTGGCGACGCGGAGCATGACGTGGCAGGAGATCTTCAGCCGGACCGGGACGTATCTCACGGTGCTGTCGGCCGCGGTGGTGGCGCTCTCGCTGGTGGCCAACGCCACCGGGTTCGGGTCCGGGTTCACGACGTTTGCGCTGCTGGTTCTGCCGGTCGTCCTGCTCGTCGGATTCGGGACGTACTTCCGGCTGATCGAGGCGGACATCGAGGACACCTGGCTGATCATCGGCATGAACCGGCTACGACACGCGTACGTCGAGCTCGCGCCGGAGCTCGAGCCCTACTTCATCGCGAGCCATCACGACGACCCGCCGGGAATCTGGACGACCTACAGCTTCCGCCGCCGGATCGGGGTAACGCACTGGCTGTCCGGCTCACCTGTTGTCGTCGGCGTCATCAACTCCGTGGTCACCGGCGTGCTGACCGCGGTGGTCTGCGAGGCCGCCGGCGCGGGGGACGTCCTGCGGACCGTGGTCGCCTGCGCCGCGGCCGTCCTGACCGCGGTCGTCCTCGGTTTCCTCGGACTGCGCAAGGTGCACGAGGTCTCCCGTAGTTATCAGCCGCGCTTCCCCAGCGACGAAGCGCGACGGGCGGGCAGTTGACGCGCCCTGCGTGACCCGGACGCGCCGAGCTGGACGAGGGGTGACGACGGAGGCCGGGTCCGGCCGTCGGGAGCCGGTCAGGGAGTGATCGGTCGGCGCGCCTGCGCTGTGCCGCGGCCTGAGCAACCTGCCTCCGGAGACGGGGCCGAAGCTCAGCCTGCCCGTGATCCTGGGCACGGACCTGTCAGGGTGAGTGCTGTTGCTGGGCACGCCCGATCGGTGCCACTGCGGCGCGACGTGGAGGAGGTGCGGGATCTTGACCTGGTTCTTGCGTACGGCATGCCGTAGGGGGCGTTTCGCGGCCGGATCCGGCGCCCTCGTACCTCGTCCACGCGTGCGTGCCGGCCGCGGCCGTCGGCATCCTGTGATCTTGCCGACGCCCGGCATGACAAGCTGTGCCTCCCACTGTCCGAACCCAGGAGGTCACGATGACCGCAGAGTCTGCATCACCAGAAGGTTCGGAGTCGGCTGACGCCGAGACGTCCGCCCTTGTGCCCGACAGCGACGGCCAGTACGACCTGAAACGCAAGTTCCGGGAAGCCCTGGCGCGCAAGCGCGCTGTGCAGGCGGACGCCGCTGACCTCGCTGCCAACCCCAACGCGTCGAAGATCCGTGGAGCGCACGGCCCGGCCGCGAGCCAGCGGTCGTTCCGGCGCAAGAGCGGCGGCTGAGCCGATGAGTTCTTCCGGCGTGGCCGCTGACCGGGTAGCGAAGTAGGGTCCGCGTCCCACTGCTCTGGTGCCGGTGAGAGGGGTGTGCCAATCCCAACTCACCGGCACCGGAACGTTGTCGGTCTTCCTCAGTCTGCCGTTCTCGGCCTACCCCGTGCCTTGGCCGAGCGGGTGACCTTCGCGCGTGGCCCGCGAGGGTGGCCCCTGCTGGTGTGTCCCGCACCGAGGTGCCACGGCCGACCCGGAGGCACCTGCGCTGGTACGACACCCTCCCGCAGCATGGTGGTTGAGCAGGGCCGCAATCAGGCCAAGAATGCCTGGGGGAGCAGGCTGGTGGTGGGGGAGCGGCAGCCTGGCCCTGCCGACGAGCCTCGCGGCTGCGTTCACCGGCCGAGGGCTATGCGCCCGCGGTGCCCGGCCGATGGCCGGTGAGGCGCTGACGAGACGCTCGCTGACAGATCTGTCATCGACGGCCTCGCCGAACCGACGGCCTGCCGCTATCGCAAGGACCGCCTTGATGCCGAGTCCTGGCCCAGGTCACCTGGCCCCTGCCGCGGCCACCTGGCCCGCGGCTGCTTTGCCGTCCTGATCCGCCGCCTCAAGGCTCACGAGCGTGGGAAGTGACGCGTGGCCCCGAGCGGGCCCCGATCGGGCCCCGATCGGGCCCCGAGCGGGCCCTGGGCGTCCCTGGCGCGTCCACATGGCGACGTTCCGGCCGGGCGGTGACACTGGGGAAAGCAGCGCCTGGAGAAGGTGGGCCATGCCAACCGTCGAAGAAGTCGTCGAGATCGCGGTCCCGGTGCGTACCGCGTACAACCAGTGGACCCAGTTCAAGAGCTTTCCGCGGTTCATGTCCGTGGTGAAGAGGGTCGAGCAGATCAACCCCGCGCTCACCCATTGGGTCATCGGGCTCGGCCCGGTGCACAGGGAATTCAAGGCGCAGATCGTGGAGCAGCATCCGGATTCGCACCTCGTGTGGCAGAGCCTGGGACGCAGCCCTTCTCACCGGGGCAGGGTGTCGTTCCGCTCCGTGGCAGCGGATCGCACCGAGGTGACCGTACGGCTCGAGACCACGCGGCCCGGACTCGCGGACACCGCCACGCACGCCCTCGGCCTCACGCGCCGCGTCGTCCGGGCCGAGCTGCGCAACTTCAAGGAGTACATCGAGGGCGTGGGCGAGGAGAGCGGTGCCTGGCGGGCGTCCATTCACAACGGACACGTACAGCCGGTGGAGCCGGAACCGCCACGGAGCCGGGTCCCGCGGTGGCCGGTCGGGTAAGAGTTTTCGCGTACGAGAGAACGAGAGACTGCAACCTCATGAAGAAGGCCCCGCGAGATGAGCCGGATGACGCACTCAGCGTGACTGCGCCCAAGACGTGGGCCGCGGGAGTGCCCGCGGTGAGGCACGCGCTGGAGTACTCCCTCGAGGAGACGTCGGTCCGGCGGACCGGAGTGACGCTGCTGACCATGAACCAGGTGGACGGCATCGACTGTCCCGGCTGCGCCTGGGCGGATCCCGCTCCCGGTCACAGGCACCGCAACGAGTACTGCGAGAACGGTGCCAAGCACATCAACGACGAGGCGACGACGCGCCGCATCAGCGCCGACTTCTTCCGGCGGCATCCGGTCTCCGAGCTGGGACGGCAATCGGATCTGTGGCTGAACCAGCAGGGTCGGCTCACCGAGCCGATGGTCAAACGGGCGGAGTCGGACCACTACGAACCGATCAGCTGGCGTGACGCCTTCGATCTGATCGCCGCTGAGCTGAACTCGCTGGAGTCGCCCGACGAGGCGTGCTTCTACACCTCGGGCCGGGCCAGCAATGAGGCAGCCTTCGTCCTGCAGCTCTTCGCCAGGGCGTTCGGCACCAACAACCTGCCCGACTGCAGCAACATGTGCCACGAGTCCAGTGGCACCGCGCTGCACGAGACCCTGGGCACGGGCAAGGGAACGGTGAGCCTGGACGACCTGCACCACGCCGACCTGATCTTCCTGGTGGGGCAGAATCCGGGCACCAACCATCCGCGCCAGCTCTCCGCCCTGGAGGAGGCCAAGCGCAACGGCGCCCGTATCATCGCGGTGAACACGCTGCCGGAAGCCGGGCTGCTGCGGTTCAAGAACCCGCAGCAAGCACGCGGGGTCGTCGGACACGGCACCCAGATCGCCGACCGGTTCCTGCACATCCGCAGCGGCGGCGACCTCGCACTGTTCCAGGGGCTCAACAGGCTGCTGCTGGAAGCGGAGGACGCCCGGCCGGGCAGCGTGCTCGATCACGACTTCATCCGCTCCAGCACCAGCGGCTTCGAGGAGTTCTCCCAGCACGCCCGCGGCATCGGCTGGGACCAGATCCTCCCCGCGACCGGACTCACCCGTGAAGAGATCGAGGGCGTACGGGACGACGTCCTGCGCAGTGAACGCGTCATCGTCTGCTGGGCCATGGGCGTGACCCAGCATCGGCACGGTGTCCCCACCGTCCGGGAGATCGTCAACTTCCTGCTGCTGCGCGGCAACCTGGGCAGGCCCGGAGCCGGAGCCTGCCCGGTGCGCGGACACAGCAATGTGCAGGGCGACCGCACCATGGGCATCTGGGAGCAGATGCCGGACTCGTTCCTGGACGCGCTGCAGCAGGTGTTCGGCTTCGACCCGCCACGCGCCCACGGCCTGGACTCCGTGAACTCGATCAAAGCCATGCAAGAGGGCCGCATCAAGGTCTTCCTGGCGCTCGCCGGCAACTTCGTCCGGGCCGCGCCCGACAGCACGGTCACCGAGGAGGCCATGCGGCGATGTCGCCTGACCGCCCACATCTCCACCAAGCTCAACAGGTCCCACACGGTCTGCGGCGGAACCGCACTCATCCTGCCGACCCTGGGCCGCACCGAACGGGACGTCCAGCCGTGCGGAGAGCAGTTCGTCACCGTCGAGAACTCGATGAGCGAGGTGCACACCTCCCGAGGGCGCCTGGAGCCGGCCTCCACACTGCTGCTCAGCGAGATCGCCATCCTGTGCCGGCTCGCACGTCACACCCTCGACGGCAAGACCGACATCCCCTGGAAGCAGTTCGAGACCGACTACGGAACGATCCGCCACCGGATCGCGCACGTCGTGCCGGGGCTGCACGACTTCAACCGGCGCGTGGTCCGGCCGGGCGGCATCAGACTGCCGAACCCGGTCAACGAGGGCGTCTTCGCCACCGCCACCGGCAAGGCCATGTTCACCTGCAACGCCTGGGCCATGCCGCAGGCCCCCGACGGGCACCTGCTGCTGCAGACCCTGCGCTCCCACGACCAGTGGAACACCATCCCGTACACGAACAACGACCGCTACCGGGGCATCCACGGCAGCCGTCGCGTCGTGCTGGTCAACCCCGCGGACCTCACCGAACTCGGTCTTCGCGAAGGACAGTCGGTGGACCTGGTGAGCGTGTGGACCGACGATGTGGAGCGTCGCGCGGAGGGCTTCGTGGTGGTCCCTTATCCGACTTCGCTGGGCTGCGCCGCCGCGTACTACCCCGAGACCCAGGTTCTGGTGCCGCTGGAGAGCGTGGCCGAGGCCAGCAACCAGCCGACCTCGAAGGGCATCGTCGTCCGACTGGAGCCATCGGCCACGCGCCTGGACGCCTCACCGCAATGACGCTGCGCCGCCCCCGGGCTCGGCGCCGTCCAGGAGCCGGCCCGGGTGATGTCCTGCGCGACGCCGTCAGCCGGCCGACGGCACCTGCCGCGGGCGGCCACCGTGGACGTCGGGCAGGGCCAGCAGCCCGAAGGCGCGGTGGGCCGCACCCGTCCCACGCCGGACGACTGCCAGGGCGATGAGGGCCACCGCTGCGGGCACACCGAGCCACCAACCCAGCAGGTGGATCAGAACACTTGAGGCTACGGCACTGCCGAGCGCCACGCCGAAGACGGCACTCAGCACCGCGAGCACGATGCGGACGTGCCCGGGTGCCGCACCGCTGCCCGGCTCATGCCGGCCCGAGCCGAGCCAGGAGACGATCGCTTTCAGCATCACGGGGACCAGGACAGCTCCCATCCCGTACAGCGTCAGCGCGACCGGCGAAGACAGCCAGTCGCCGACACGCGTCAGGGCCTGCCCGAAGCCCGGGTGCTCCGGCCAGGCCGCGAAGGTCTTCCGGTCGGCCGAGAAGAACCGCTGGTACCCGCGCCCGTCCCAGCCGTGGACGAGAATGAAGAACATTCCGAGGTAGCCCACTCCGGCCTGGAGGAAGGCGGCGTACACGCGGCCGGCCGCGATCAGCCGCGCCGCGACCCAGTATCCGAGCAGGCCCTGGCTCACGTTGGTCGCCGCGAACAGGGCGACCAGCCAGGCGGGCAGCACTTCGTGTCCACGCGCCACCTGCATCGTCTCCCAGTCCGGGAAGCCCCAGAGCAGCCATACGCCGCTGGGCGCGAACAGCAGTGAGCAGTACAGGACGGTACCCATGAGATACGGGTCCGACCACCGAAGGACGCGGTGGTGGGGCGAACCGGGCCTATTGGCGAGCCGGTACGCGGCGGCGGTCGCGAAGCTCGCGCCGATGCCGTACGACCAGAAGACGTCGACCTGGACCATCGTGCTCTCCATTCCGGAATGACACGTCATTCCGCTTCGAAGGCAGAAAAAGGAACAGTCGTGCGGGCCTGCGGCTCAGGAGGAGCCGAGGCCGTCGAACATGAGGGTTTCCACCGTGTGGATCCACGGCTGACCCATGCCGGCCGGGTCCTGCACGTGCAGCAGGCGTACGGCTCCGGTCACGATCATCCCGTTCACCGCGAGCCCGACCACGTGGGCGTCCAGATCGCGACGCAGGAAGCCACGGTCCTGGCCGTTGCGGATGAACGCGGCCGTGTACGCGGCCGCCGCCTCCATGGCCTGGCCCGCGAGGTCGGGTTCGGCGCGGTCGATGGCTATCGCGTCGTAGAACAGAATGCGGCCCAACTCGGGTTCCGCAACGACGAGTTCGAACAACTTTCGGCCGATCCGTCTGACCTGCTCCCGGTACTGCGACAGGGTCTCCGCGGAACCGGGGTCTTCGTCGGACAGCGCGTCCGATATCCGGCCGAGCGCCCGCGACACCACGCTCCGCGCGATGTCCTCCTTGTTCTTGAAGTAACGGTAGAACGTGCCGTGTCCGGCGCCGAGCTCCCGCGCGATGTCGGAGATGCCGGTCGCGTGGTAGCCGCGTTCGGCGAATACCTTTCCCGCGGCGCGCAGGATCGCCTCCCGCTTGTCGACCACACCTTCGGGCACGGGGGCTCCTCTCACGTCGGCGGAACACGGAATGACGTGTCATTCTCGAACTGGCCACCGGGCACCGTCAAGAGACCCGGCTCCGCCCGCTGGTCGAGGAAGCCGGCCCCCGCGCCGAGGCCGGACCCCGAACAGACGGGCAGTTGCCAGCCCAACGGGGCCGGCGCGAAGGACGGACTCAACCACTCGATCTCGGATGCCTGATGGGGGTGTTCTTGACGATCCTGCAATGAGCCACCACCGAGCGGTAGCGATCCGCTTCGAGAAGCGCGCGTAGGTCTTCCTGGTCACCGCCGTCGCCGCCGCCCTCGGCACCTGGTTCCGCACATGACCGCGTGCCACGACCTCAACTCACCGACGCACCAGGCGCCAAAACCAAACCGGCTGCCACGAGGAAGTCCTCAAGGTTGATGACACCACTGTCCGTGCCGTCGTCCCATTCGACCAGGAGCCCCGAGAGGCCCTCGTTCCAGGACTCCGGCGTGTCGACATCGGGGCCAGGATGCCACTCGACGCAGCCTTCACCATGCCGATATCGGAGATACAAGTACTGGCCGTCTGCCGTCCAGGCATCCCATTGCGACGGGCAGGCGGCACACGTTTGCACCACCCGCACCAGCTTCCAGCCATCATCCGCTTCCATCCGACGATGGTCACCCACCGGCAAGACCCGTGCAATCGACTCCAGACCGCCGTCGCGGCCGCCTCGACTGAGAGTTGACCATCCAGGGTCTCTGGGGTGGCGTGCGCCGGCGGTGGCATCGGCCGTCGGTGCGGGACAGGTGGTCCGGGCGCGTGTCGTTCTCCCTGCGAAGATGAGGAGACCAGGCCGCGCACACCAGGAGGGGATCCCCATCAACGAGGTACATGAAGGACTCTGCCTCATGGGTTCCGCCATGGTGACCGTATTCGTCATCGGCGCGGGCAACGAACCGCTGCCGCCGGAGGCGTTCCACCTCGCGGGACTCGTGCCCGACGAGGTGCACCCTTTCGTGCTGATGGACCAGCCGGCAGCGATCGCGTCGCTCGGCCTGATGTCGTACGACCTCACCTTCCGCGACACCTCTCTCGCGCTGTCCACCTACACGTGCGAGGCCCTGCGCCGTCTGTGTGCGGACGGCCGGGCCGTGGCCTGGGCCGGCTTCGAGGGCTCGTTCCACTACGACCACCTCCTCGCCGAGGACATCGCATCCTCGGTCTACGGATACTGCGTGAGCGGCGCCGAGCCCGTGGTCGTGGAGGACTTCGCCACCCTGCGCGGCGTGGCCTGGAAGATGCGGATAGGCGAAGCTCGCGCGGCCCTGGAAGAACTGCTGCCACCTGCTGAAGGCGACTGACACCGAAGCCCCGGTGACTTCATCGCATCGTCGGTTCCGGCGGCGTAGTCATGCCTCGGCCCCTTCCTTCAGGTGCCGAGGCATCAGCAGAACGCGGCAACGGCGGGCCCCGACTGCGTGGCAACCCAGCCGCCCCGAGGGGCCGCAGCGGTCGACACCACCCGCACCACCACCCTGCGGCTCAGTCCGCGGCCGCCCGCTCCACAACGGGACGCCTGCGCCACGCGCGATCGGTGAGTGACGGCGGCTGCCAGACACCGTCGGCCTGGTAGAGATCGGTGCCAGGCGCCACGATCTCGTCGATACGGTCGAGGACCGCGTCGTCGAGCAGCAGATCGGCTCCCTTGAGGAGCGAGGTGAGCTGGTCCATGGTGCGCGGACCGATGATCACCGATGTGACGGCCGGGTGCACCAGAGGAAAGGCGACGGCGAGTTCCGGCAGGGTGCAGCCCAACTCCTCAGCGAGAGTGACGAGTTGTTCGACGGCCGCGAATTTCGCGGCGTTGCCGGGGAGCGCGGGGTCGAAGCGGTGTGGCGTGCGTTTGGCGCGGCCGGCGGTGAGGTCGACGGGCTTGCCCGCACGCAGGGCGCCGGACAGGAATCCCGAGGCGAGCGGTGACCAGGTCAGTACTCCCATGCCCAGGCGCTGCGCGGTGGGCAGTACGGACCGTTCGATGCCGCGCGCGAGAATCGAGTACGGCGGCTGCTCCGTGCGCAGTCGCATCAGTCCGCGCCGCTCCGCGACATGGTGAGCCTCGACGAGGTCTTCCGCGGGGAACGTGGAGCACCCGAACGTCCGGATCTTGCCTGCCGTCACGAGGTCGCTGAGCACCGACAGCGTTTCCTCGATGTCGGTGGTGTGGTCGGGGCGGTGCACCTGGTAGAGGTCGATCCAGTCCGTGTTGAGGCGTCGCAGGCTGTCCTCGACGGCCTTGAGGATCCAGCGGCGCGAATTTCCGCCGCGGTTTCGTCCCTCTGCCAGCGGAAAGTGCACCTTGGTGGCCAGTACGACGTCGTCGCGCCTGCCCTTGAGCGACTTGCCGACGATCTCCTCGCATTCGCCGGCCGAGTACATGTCGGCGGTGTCCACGAAGTTGATGCCGGCGTCGAGCGCGGCATGGATGATGCGTGCGCTGTCTTCGTGGTCGGGGTTGCCGAAGGCACCGAACATCATCGTGCCGAGGCAGTGGGCGCTGACCTCGATGCCGGTCTTGCCGAGGACGCGATAGCGCATACAGGTGCTCCGTCACAGGTGAGGTGGCTGAGGGTCAGGTTAGGGCTTAGAGCGCACTTGACGGCAAGGGGACAGGGACGCTTCGCCCTGACCGAAGTAGCCCTGACTTGTGGAATCGCTCTGCTTCAAGTCCGCCGGCAACTTCATCAGGCATCATCGAGCCCTGTTCCACCGGGACCATCGTGATCGCGAGGAAGCTTCACCCAAGCACTGTTGGCCATCACATCATCATGGCCGCCGGACCGGCTGTCGTGCTCACCATGGGGCGCCGGATGAAGCGGCTGGACAGGAGTTTGTTGTGACTACAGCCTTGATCATCGGCGACCTCCAGCGAGGCATCACGAGCAGCTACCCCTTCACCAGGCAAGTCCTGCCACCGATCACCGAACTGCTCCCCGGTGCTCGTGCCGCCGGTGCTCTCGTTGTGTTTGTGCACTTCGCCGTCCGCGGCAACGGAGCCGACTTGCCGCCGGGAAACGCGCTGTTCAGGACGTTCTACGAAGCGGGGGACGCTTTCCATGAGGGATCGGCCGGAACCGAGCTCGATCTGGCGGTCGCCGACGAGGACGTCGTCGTACTGAAGCGCCGCGCCAGCGCGTTCGCCGGCACGGACCTTGACCTTGTGCTCCGCGCCGGCGGCGTCGACAGTCTGGCGATCGCCGGAGTCGCGACCAGCGCCATGGTGGCCGCGACGTGCTACGACGCGGCGGACCGCGGCTACCAGGTGACAGTGCTGCGTGACGGTTGCGCCGACGGCGATCCGGCAATGCACAGCTTCTTCATGGACGTCGTCTTCCCCAGCCGGGGGTTCGAAGTCCTGCCCTGCGAAGGGTGGCTGGCCACGATGCCTCGCTAGAACTGGCGCTTGCGGCAGTCAGGCAGAGGGTCCGTGCCGGCGGCGTTCGGCGCGGACCCTCGTCGGGCTTCCAGGACCGTCGTAAAACCTGCGCCGCCCGCTACTTTGCCGCGATCGTCGAGCGTCTCGCGCACTTGGGGCATCGGGTAAGAAGGGTGTCACCGGCCGTAGAAGCAGGCCGCTGGGGTCCGGAAGGGTGGCAGTGTGTTGAGGCGATCCCGGCGGTGGGTGCGCGTTGTCGATCTATTCGCGGACCGGCGCGTTCACTGTGGGATGCGTGTCGCGGGTGTCCGCGCCCAGGCCCGACAGCAGGCGCAGCCCGTCCTCGGCGGGGCTGCCGGGGGCCGCGGAAAGCACCAGCAACTCTAGGCCTGATTCGTCGGGTAGTGCGAAGTTCTCCTGATGGAGTTCCAGCAGTCCGACCAGCGGGTGCCGGTACGCCTTGCGCCCATGTGTGCGAGCCCGTACGTCAGCGCGAGCCCAGAGCCGGCGGAAGCGCTCGCTGCCCATGGCCAACTCGCCGATGAGCGAGGCCAGTCGAGGGTCGTCGGGGTATTTGCCGACGCCCAGGCGCAGGTGCCCGACCGCGTCGAGGGTGCACGTCTCCCAGTCCGCGTAAAGACCGCGCTCGGCCTCCTCGAGGAAGAGGTGCCGGGCGGTGTTCAGGCCCGGCATCGGCCTGCCGTAGAGGAGCCCGGCAAGCCGGTTGCCGGCGAGTACGTCCAGGCGATGGTCCATGATCAGCGCGGGTGCGTCGGGGACCAGGTCGAGAACACGCAGGAGCTCCGGCCGGACGCGCCCGCCAGGCACCTTCGTGCGACGGCGGCGCTGCCGAGCGAGTCGGTAGAGGTGTCCACGTTCGGTCTCGTCGAGGTCGAGAACGCGTGCGAGCGCGTCGAGGACCTGCTCGGAGGGCTGCGTCGCCCGGCCCTGCTCCAGGCGTACGTAGTAGTCGACGCTGACTCCGGACAGGTGCGCCACCTCTTCGCGGCGCAGCCCTTCGACCCGGCGGCGGCTGTCGGTGGTGATGCCGGCGGCCGCCGGATCGACCCTGGAACGCCGGGTTCGCAGGAAGCCCGCAAGATCGTCCATGTACCCAGTATGACCTCGATGTTGCACGTGAAGGTGGTCCTGCCAGTACCAGGAAGTCCCATCCGACGGAAGTGCCGCCCCTGAACGTCGGGCGCCGCAGCGCCCAGGATCGAAGGCAGCCGATCCGAAGGAGTTCCCATGAAGACGCTGATCGTCCACGCCCACCCGGAGCCGCGGTCGCTCAACAGCTCACTGAAGGACCTCGCGGTGTCCACGCTGGAGAACGCCGGGCACGAAGTACGGGTGAGCGATCTGTACGCGATGAACTGGAAGACGGTCGTCGATGCCGCGGACTACGGCTCCCACGCTTCAAGTCCGCTGAAGGTCGCCCTGGACTCGGGCCAGGCCTTCGAGGCCGGGACGCTCACCCCGGATGTCCTCGCCGAGCAGGAGAAGCTGCTCTGGGCCGACACGATCGTCTTCCAGTTTCCGCTGTGGTGGTACTCGATGCCCGCGATTCTCAAGGGCTGGGTGGACCGGGTGTTCACCTACCGCTTCGCGTACGGCGTCGGCGAGCACAGCGACACCAAGTACGGCGAGCGCTTCGGCGAAGGCACCCTCTCGGGCAGGAAGGCTCTGCTGTCGGTGACCGCCGGCGGACCGGAGTCGCACTACGCCGCTCGCGGGATCAACGGCCCCATTGACGATCTGTTGTTCCCGATCCACCACGGCATCCTCTACTACCCGGGTATCGAGGTGCTGCCGCCGTTCGTGCTGTACGGAACCGACCGGATGACCGACGAGGACTACGCGGACGTCGCCAAGGCATGGGAGCAGCGCCTGCTCACCCTGGATTCGACCGAGCCGATCGCGTTCCGGCCGCAGAACTTCGGCGACTACGAGATTCCCTCTCTGCACCTGAAGGAGGGACTGGAGCCCGCGGGCCGCAGGGGGTTCGGGCTGCACGTGCGCGGTTGCTGAGGTTGTAGGTGCGGGCACGGCAGGCCATGGGTCTGCGTCTCATGATGGAGTTGCTGCAACCTGCTGGACTGGTTCGGTGTGGCGGCAAGCCGGAGGGTGAGTGCCGAGAAGACCGTACCGCTGAAGCAGTTGAGCCGGCGGGCCATCCGCCGGCTGCGACGCGTACGTGGTTGGCCTTGCCGAGATCGACATCCCGCTCTCACTGCCCGCGGCATCGCCGAAGTTCGCGGGAGACAACCACCCCCGGCTGGCATGGCGGCGCCGCGTCGGTGCTCGAAGGCGCGGACGCCTTCCTCGTGGTGACCCCGGAGTACAACCACAGCTACTCAGCGTCATGTGCGGATCCGGCACAGGGCGTGAACCCGTGGGCCCTGGACGTGAGTCCGGCGAGATGAGGCCCGAGCGGTGTCCGACGTCAGGCTGCCCTTGACTCTTCGACCCTGGTGGCCTGTTGCCCACGGTCACGGTCACGAGGCGACGACGGCTCGCCGCGATGAACGACAGCGACTGCTGCGAGACCCGCGACGAGACCGAGGACGGTCTGAGGGCCGAACGGTTCACCGAACATCAAGGCTCCCCACACGGCCGTTACAGGAGCCATGAGGAACATCAAAGTATTCACCTTGGTGACTCCCGATCGCCGCAAGATGATCCAGTACAGTCCGTACCCGCCGAAAGTGGACAAGAGGATGAGCCAGGCGATCGAGGCCCAGAACGTGATCTCAGCGGGAGGTCTTGCGTCTCCCGTACTCATGGCGAGGGCGGTGAAGACGCCGGCGCTGGTCAGACAGTGCGTGGTCAGCGCTACCGTGGGTGCCACCCGGGTCCGGGAGCGGCCTTCGAGGAACGTCGCCGCCACCAGCGAGAGCATGCCGAGGAAAGGCATGGCGTAGGCCCACCAGACCACGCCGTCACCCGCCGCGGCATCGGCTCTGGTGACGACGACGACGCCACTCAGCCCAATGCACAGGCCAAGCCACTGTCGGCGTGAGACGTACTGATGCAGGAGCGGGCCGGCAAGTGCTCCGGCGACAAGGGGCTGGACACCGTCGATCAAAGCGGTGGTGCCGCTGGAAACCCCGAGTTGGATTGCGTAGTACACGGTGAGCAGATAGCCGGTTTGCGACAGGACTCCGATCGCGGCCTGCCGAGCCGCGTCCCGCAGTGCGAGGCCCCGCCACGACGTCCGGACCGCTGCAAGCAGTGACAGGGCGACAGCGAGCGGCACGAATCGCCACATCAAGATCGTGACGGCGGATGCGCTTCCCGCGCCGAGCTTGGCCCCGATGAAACCGGAGCTCCAGCAGAGCACGAAGGCCGCCGAAAGCAAGACGTTCATGGCCCATCTCCACTATACCGATCTGTATACTTGCTCACCCGGCCGACTATACAGATCGGTAAACTCCATGGGCATGGGACCTACGGTGCAACCACGACGCGTCACGATGACGCCTGCGGCCCTGCGCATCCGGGAGGCCGCGGCGAGGCTGTTCTACGAGCGTGGAATCCACGCCGTCGGCGTCGATCTGATCGCCGCCGAAGCCGGGGTCACGAAGAAGACCCTCTACGACCGATTCGGCTCCAAGGAGCAGGTCGTCGTGGAGTACCTGGCGGATCGCGATGAACGGTGGCGGGCCTTCCTCACCGAGCGTCTCGACGCCGCACAGCCGGAGCCGTCGGCACGGGTACTGGCCGTCTTCGATGCCTCGACCGCCTGGGCGCGGCAGAACAGTCCCAAGGGGTGCAGCATGGTGAATGCCCACGCCGAGATCAGCGATGCGTCCCATCCGGCGCACCCGATCATCAGCGGACAAAAGGATTGGATGCTCGCCCTGTTCACCGGCCTCGCCAAGGGCATCGCCTCGGACCGGGCCGACCAGCTGGGGCGAACCCTCATGCTGCTGCACGAGGGTGCACTCGTCGCCCACGGCCTGAACATCTTCCCGGACCCGATCGGCCATGCTCGTGAGCAAGCACACGTCCTCCTCGCCGCAGTGGGGAAGACCGTGACGGCAAACTGACCCACGACTCAAAGCGCCATGAGGGCAGAAGTGGAGGGAACGACAACGGTCGTAGTGCAGGACTGTATTGGGGTAAGGCGCCGGCGGCCGTCGCCCACGAGTTCCGGTGGTATCCGGCTGTTCGAGCAGTGCCCCGTGTCGAGCCGCACGCAGTCCGGCCGGGCCACGATCGGTTCCAGCCCCTAGCCTCTGCCCCTGGCCCCACAAGTCCGAGTCGGCTCGAATCGAGAGGAGTTGTGCCTTGTTCACCGTCGCAGATCGCACAGGGGTCCGAGAGCGCCTCCTCGCGTACGCGGAGGCGGATGACGCCATCGTGGGTGCCGCCTACACCGGCTCGCTGGCCGTCGACGCCGAAGACCGCTGGTCGGACACGGACCTTGTGCTCGCCGTCCGCGGCGACCTCACCACCACGCTGGACCGGTGGACCCGGTGGCTCTACGAGAAGCTCAACGCCCAGCACCACTGGGATCTACCTGCCGGGGCGAGCAGGATCCGCGTCTTCCTCCTGTCTCAATGGATCGAGATCGATCTGACGTTCGCTCCCGAAGGCGACTTCGGTCCGCGCGGCCCGCAGTGGCGAACCCTCTTCGGTCAGGAACAGCCGGTCGATTCCTTCTCGCTCCCTGACCGCAACACCCTCGTCGGGCTCGTCTGGCATCACGCCCTGCATGCCCGACTCTGCATCCATCGCAACCGCTGGTGGCAGGCGGAGCACTGGATCAGCGCCATGCGTGACCATGTGATCACGCTGGCAAGCCTGCGCCTGGGCCTGCCCGACTCCTACGCCAAGGGTGCCCATCTCCTGCCGGACGAACTCATGGCGGACATGGAAGCAACCCTCGTCACCTCCACCAACGCATCCGAACTCAACCGTGCTCTGGCTGTGACCATCGCCGTCGCCACGGATGAGCTGCGTCGATCCGCACCCGAACTCGCCACCCGCATCGGCCCGATGCTCGCAGAGCTCGCCGATGAGACCGCCGCATCCGGACCACCCGCAGGCCGGCGCTGCAGCCATGGCCGGTGAGCGCCATGGGCCGACAGGAGGCGACCGCACTTCGGCGCCAGAGACGACAGATCGGCTGGACGGCCCCGCCGGCAGACCGTCCGGACACTCACTCGAAGCCGCGGGTCGCCGGAGCACCGGACGACATGTCAAACAGGACCAGCGGAGCACGCCTTGGAGCGGAACGTGCGGCGGTAGGCGTCCGGAGGTACGCCGACCGTGCGATGGAAGTGCCGGCGCAACGATGCGCCGGTGCCCATCCCGGTGGCCGCGGCGATGGTTTCGATGCCGCTGTCGGTGGTTTCCAGCAACTCCTGGGCGTGAAGGATCCGTTGGGTCAGCAGCCATTGCAGGGGAGTGGTTCCGGTCACGGACCTGAAGTGGCGGCTCAGACTGCGCGAGCTCATGCGCGCCTGTCGAGCGAGATCCTCGACGGTCAGCGGTTGGTCCAGCCGTTCGATGGCCCAGGGGAGCAGTTCGGCAAGAGGATGGTTCTTCGGGGCAGGGGCCGGAGTGGTCACGAATTGGGCTTGGCCGCCGTCCCGGTGCGGTGGCACGACCAACCGGCGGGCGATCGAGTTGGCGATCGACGAACCGTGGTCGAGGCGGACGAGGTGCAGGCACAGGTCCATGGCGGCGGCCTTGCCGGCGGAGGACAAGACGCTGCCGTTGTCCACGTAGAGAACGTCGGGGTCCACCGTCACCTGAGGGTAACGCGCAGCCAGGGCGCGAGCGTGCGCCCAGTGAGTGGTTGCCCGACGGCCGTCCAACAGGCCCGCGGCGGCCAACACGAACGCACCCGTGCACAGGGAGGCAACGCGTGCGCCGGCTTCATGCGCAGCACGCACCGCGTCGACCAGGTCGGTGGGCGGGTCCTCGTTGATATCGGCCCAGCCAGGGACGATCACGGTGTGAGCGGTCGAAAGATGATCGAGGCCGTGATCGGGCTCAATCAGGAACCGGCCGAATCGCACGGGTGCTGGGCCGCAGACGACTGCGCTGTACCACGGATCGACCACGTCCGTCATGTCGGTGCTGAAGACCTCGTACGCCACGGAGAGCTCGAAGTGCAGCATGCCGTCAGTGACGGCCAGCGCGACAGTGTTCATGTCTGGAATTGTACGAGCCATGGCGTTCCAGACACTCGTCTGGGACATCCACCCTCCAGCAGGATGATTGCGATCCATCACAGCAGATCTTGAGCACGGGAGAATCATGAGTGGGCCCACGGTGACGGTGTTCGGTGCCTACGGGCACACCGGAAAATTCGTCGTAGCGCAATTGCGGGATCGAGGATTTGTCCCCGTTCTTTCCGGGCGCGACGCGAACAAGCTCAAAGAGCTGGCGACCTCATACGCCGAGCTGGACACTCGGCCGGCTTCGATCGACGACCCGGCCTCGCTGGACCGTGCCCTGGCCGGCGCGGACGCCGTGATCAACTGTGCTGGGCCCTTTGCCACGACGGCCCCGCCCGTGATCGAAGCGGCCTTGCGCGCCGGAATCCCCTACCTGGATGTGACAGGCGAGATCGAGGCCACCCTCGATACGTTCACACACTTCGCCGACCACGCCCAAGCCGCAGGCGTTGTGATCGTCCCTGCAATGGGCTTCTTCGGAGGCCTCAGTGACTTGCTGACCACCGCTGCGATGGGCGACTGGGAGGCGGCGGACGAGGCACACATCGCATACGGCCTGAGCAACTGGCACCCAACCCCCGGGACGCGTGCCGCCGGCGCCGTGTCCCAGCAACGACGAAGCGGGCGGCGTATCCGATACGCGAACGGACAGTTGGAGTACCACCAGGACGACCTGCCGGCATTGGAGTGGCCCTTCCCTGCCCCGGTGGGCCCCCGGGCCGTGGTCGGGGGATTCACGATGGCCGACGTCGTCACCGTTCCCAGTCATCTGTCCATCCGCGACGTCCACAACTACATGACGATCGACGCGGCCCGGGACGTGTTGAACGCGGACACGCCGCCGCCGGCCGCGACCGATGAACGTGGGCGATCCGCGCAGACCTTCCTCGTAGACGTCATCGTCCGTTCCGGCACCAGCGAACGGCGTGCCATCGCGCAGGGCCAGGACATCTACGCCGTCACTGCACCGATCGTGGTGGAAGCCGTGGACCGCATCCTCATGGGAAAGACACGGACGGCCGGTGTCGCCTCTCCCGGCAAGTTGTTCGACGCGCCCGACTTCCTCCGCGCCCTGTCCCCGCATGTCCGCCTGGACCTTCGTCCGTAGCGGTAGAAGCGAACACGTCGAGCTCCACACGTAAACACCAGTCAGCCTTCAGCCACCGTGTTACGACCATGAAGGGGTCCTGGCCACGCTCCATCACAGTGCGACAGTGTCAGGCAAAGGCTTGAGTCGGCGACCGACGACGAGCATCCCACCCACCTTCACAAAGGAGCCCGATGATCACCTGTGTCATCGACTACACCATCGACCCCGCAAAGATCGACGCATTCGAAGAGTTCGCGCGTCGTTGGATCGATCTGGTGAACCGGCACGGCGGAACGCACCACGGCTACTATCTGCCCGGCGAAGGCGCCAGCGACAAGGCGCTTGCGCTGTTCAGCTTCCCTGACCTTGCCTCCTACGAGCGCTACCGGATGCTCTTCGGTCAGGACCCGGAATTCATTGCCGCTGATGCCGTGCGTGACGACAGCTCATGCGTCATTCGCTACGAACGCACTTTCATGCGCCCCCTCCTGCCCTCCGATCCGCAGGACTCACGATAGATTTTTCGTCGGTGCGAAGGTCAACCACGGACGGAGGACTGACGTGCGGATCGGTGCCTTGGCGCGCGCAACTGGGGTAAGCCAGCGGTTGTTGCGGTACTACGAAGAACAGGGCCTGCTCAGGCCGACTCGGCAGCCGAACGGCTACCGCGAGTATGCCGAAGCCGACATGGCCGCAGTGCGGCGCATCCGAACCCTGATCCAGGCCGGCCTGCCGACCGCGGTCATTGCTCACATCCTGGCCTGCGTCCACGACGACGGCACGCACTTGATCCCCTCAACGTGTCCAGGCGTGACCAACCACCTGCGACGAGAACAAGCGCGGGTCGTTGACGCAATCACGCAACTCCGCACTGCTCAACAAGCGCTCGACGAGCTGCTCGGCGGGGCTTTGCAGCTCTCCCGGCACGACACGGCCGAGGAGACACGGCACCCGTGATCCAGGGCCGACGCCGCACACCGGCTTGTCTTTCCTCCCTACAGGGTCGAGGTGTTTCGCCGTCCGCGCACACACCTTCGCCTGCTGGACTCGTGGCCATAGTCTCCTGACATGCAACCACCGATCGTCTCCGTACAGGCTCAACCCCTGGATGCCACTACCTGGACAGCTCTGGCCCAGCGCGTGGAAGCAGACGGATACGATGCGCTGCTCGCGGCCGATCACCCAGGCACCACCGCCTCTCCCTTCGTCGCACTGGCTGCAGCCGCGGCAGTCACCGAGCGCATCGGCGTCGGCACGTACGTCTCCCAGGCAGGCGTCCGAGAGCCGCTCCTGCTCGCGTCGGACGTCGCGACGCTGGACGTGATCTCGAACGGACGCGCGCGCCTGGGACTGGGCGCTGGTCACACCCCGGCCGAGTGGGACATGGTGGGGGCGGAACGGCCGGACGTCGCGGGACGCGTCCGGCGCTTCCAAGCCGTGGCCGAGGCCTGCCGTGCCCTCCTGGCGGGCGAGACAGTCACCATCGACGGCCCCGAAGTGCGCGCCCACCAGGCCCGGCTCACCAACCCTCGCCCCGTTCAAGAGCGGATTCCGATCACCTTCGGAGGAGCCAACACCAGCCTGCTGCGCTTGGCCGGGGCGCAAGCAGACATTGTGGGGCTGAGCGGTCTCGGACGTACCCTGCCCGACGGGTACCTGCACGAAGTGCGGTGGAACGGGGCGGATATCGACCGCCAGATAGACCTCATTGAACAGGGGGCTTTCGGCCGGGCCACCGCCCCGGCCCGCGAAGCATTCGTCCAAATGGTGGAAGTCACCGACGACGCTGAGAAGGCGGCACACGAAATCGCCCAGCGACTCCACTGCAGCGCTGCCGAGGTGATCGCCTCTCCGTACGCGTGGATCGGGACGGTTGAGGAGATCGGAGCCGCGCTGACCGCCCACGAACTCCGCTGGGGCATCACTCGCTACGTCATCCGTGAGGCGTACCTGGACGCGGCGGACCAGGTGCGCGCGCACCTGTCGCGAGCCGCCGGATGAGGTCGCGTGCCATTCGTGTCCTGGTGACAACGACGCCTGTCATTGCATCGTGCACCCGCCCGCGTACTGGCGCGGGCCGAACAGCCGGGTCATGAAGTGTCGGCATCTCGGCTGCCACAAGACCGCTATTCCTTGTCGGAGTCCGGGCCGGCCTCGGTGACGGCAGGACGCCCCCTGTGGAGGACCTCCCGCTCCCATTGGTGCTGTGGCTGTGTGTGCAACCGCCAGTAGTGCTCGGCGATGACATCCGGATCGAAGTCCGTGTCAGGGACGACAGGCCCGTCGATGGTGATGCTTGCGACATGTACGCCGGCCGCACCGTACTGCTCGTCCAACATGTTCACCAAGGTCCGGACACCAGCCTTGCCCAGCGAGAGACTCACGTACTGCGGTTTCGGCTCGGGCATTCCTCCGGTGATGAGGAATGAACCCCCGCCCCGCTCGGCCATCTTCGGCAAGACGTGTGCTGCGGCGGTGATCGCTCCGACCACGTTGACCGCCCACATGTCCAGGTGTGCGTCCACTGACAGCTCGCCGATCGAGTCCGGCCGAACAGCTGCCGCGTTGTACACCACGACGTCTGGAAGGCCGAATTCTTTGATGGCGGTGTCCAGTGCCGCGCGCAGGGCAGGCGCGTCGGTGGCATCGGCGGCCGCGGAAGCGGTCGGCACCCCGAGGGAGGACACTGAGTCGACGGCAGCCTCCAGAGTGTCCTCGGACCGTGCCACGAGAGTGACCGGCAGGCCTTCGCGCGCGAAGCGACGAGCGACCGACCGGCCCATCCCCGGCCCCGCTCCAATGATCACTGCTCCGGGCATGTGTCTCCTTCATGGTTCGGGCTTCTGCGAAGAAGGCTAAAGCCTCTCATCGGTGTGAAGGTCAACCCCAAGCACGGGACTGATCAGGCAGGTTGGCTCCTTGGCCTGCTACGGGAAGTACCGGCGCTCCGGCGCGCGTACCACGGCGGATCCTTCCGGTCAGAGCACTGGACGCAAAGCCCCCGCCTGCGGGGCTCGGTGCCCGGCAGGCGGGGGCTGGGTGTGGATCGCTTCTCAGCGTCGGTGGGTCAGCGTGCGAAGGGCCCGCCCAGTCGCGTGTACGACAGCTTCAGTGACGTCACCGAGTAGGACTTCGAGCCGGTCGTCGTGATGCCCGATCCGGCGCCCTTGAGCAGGTGGACGAGGCCCCAGCGGTCCTCGTAGCCCAGCTGTTCGTTGGTGTCGATCACGAGGTCCGCGCGGCCGTCGCGGGTGTAGTCGGTGAGCTTGAGATGGGAGCCGAACTGGTCCTGGGTCTCGGCGGTGCCGGTGATGCCGGAGGTGTCCTGCGTGTAGGACTTGGCGCCGGTGCCGGACAGGCCGCCCGCGCGGCCGAACAGGACGGTGACCGCGCCGGCGTCGCGCGTGGTGCCGAGGTCCTCGCCGCGGGCGCCGACGGCGAGGTCCGCGTACCCGTCGCCGTTGATGTCACCGGCGGCGATGGCGGAGCCGAAGTAGTCCTCGTTCTCGGAGGAGCCGGGCACGCCGGTGGTGTTCTGGGTGAACTTGACCGGCTTGCGGGCAGTGTCGGGACCGCTGGGGCCGCCGTACTGGACGGTGACGTAACCGCGTTCGCTGTCGCCCGTCTCGTAGCCGCGGCCGATGGCGAGGTCGCCGTAGCCGTCCTTGTCGAAGTCGGCGACGGAGAGGATGTCGCCGCCCTGGTGGCCACCGTCGTCGGGCACCCGTATCGCGCCCGCCTGCTGGGTGAAGGTGCTGCCCCCGCGGTGGAAGTAGGCCCGCAGGTCCACGTCACTGTTGCGCTGGAGGTCGGAACCGAGGATGTACAGGTCGGTGGCGGCGTCGGCGGTGACGCGGCCGGCGACCAGGTTGGGGGCCCACAGGAGGCCGTAGGAGTTGCCGAGGGAGTCCCAGCCGCTCTTGCCGCCGGTGCGCGTGAAGGGGCCCTTCAACAGGACCACGCCCGCCCGGCTGTTGCTGGTGACGGCCAGGTCCTGGTCCCCGTCGCCGTCGAAGTCGCCGGCCACCACGTCCTCGCCGAACGCGTCACCCGAGCCCTCGTATTCCTGCGGGACCGGCGAGTTGAAGACCGTGCCCGAGCCGAGGCCCTGCGCACTGCCCCAGACGACGGTCAGCCCGCCGCGCATCTGCACGTCGCCGACATCCTCGCCGGGCGAGGAGACCACCAGGTCGGCGTAGCCGTCGCGGTCGAGGTCGGCCGTGGTGGCGGCGGTTCCCCACCCGTCCTCGGCCTCCACCGCGCCCGGGATGCCCGCCGAGTCCTGGTGGATGACCTGGACGCGGGTGCCGGGACCGGACGACGTGCCGTAGACGACGGTGACCCGGCCGTCCTTGCCGTGCGAGCCGCCCAGCATGACGAAGTCGCGGTAGCCGTCGCCGTTGAAGTCGTCGGACAGTTTGGCGGGGGCCGCGGACGCTCCGGGGGCGGTCAGGAGCGGTGTGCCGACCGCTGCCGTGAGGGCCACGGCAGCAGCGAGGGCGGTACGTCTGGCGTGCATGGATCTCCGTTGTCGAGAGCGTGCTGTGAGCGATCTGACCACCCTGCCTGGCCCTGGCCTGACAGGATCTTGATCTGATCGACTGCGCTCTACGACGAACGCGGCGGTCGAATGGTTGTACGCACTCTCTGGGGCAGTTGTAGGACGGCTTCCCGACACGGCGACCGGCGCTCACGCCGTCAGCGGTGCAGAAGGTCTTCCGTGACCCGCCCGTTCTCTAGGATCTAGCAACTAATTTCGTCTGATTCTTTGTTTTGCTGCGTGCTAGGCCTCGTGCGACCCACCAAACCCAGGCAACCTCAAGCGATAGGCAGCCTTTCCATATAGATCTATCGCAAGATACTTGAATCCGTAGCGAAAATTGGCTTTCTCAAGACACTTGACCGACTCCAAAAGAGACATATGGTGGAAAAAGAGATCGCCACCCGTCCCCAGAAGGCACGCCTCCATGGACCGCACGGATCCCCGCTCCATCACAACGATCGCCAACGAGGTCGCCCCTGCCCCGCAGCACTGCGCTTCACCTGCTCGAACTATGACAGGCAGTACACCCCTGGTTGCCGCCCGTGAGGAAGCGATCGTGGGCGGGCCCTGGTCCTTGCCGTGGTCGCCGACCTCCTGCGCCCAGGCCAGGGCGGTGGTACGCGAAGTGCTGCCTCAATGGGGTCTTGCCCGACTGATCGCCACCGCCGAGCTGCTGACGAGCGAGCTGGTGTGCAACGCCCTGCGTCATGCCGCCGGACCTCTCAGCCTCACCTTGGTGTGGGCCTCCGATGTGCGCTGCCTGGTCAACGACGGCTCGCCCGTGCCGCCGCGGCCGACCGTCGCCGACCTCGATGACGAGAACGGCCGCGGCCTCGCACTCGTGGACATGCTGGCAGCGCGGTGGGGATGGGAGCACGAACTCGTGGGCAAGAGCGTGTGGTTCGAGCTCGCCGCAGCGGCGGACAATTCTGGCCGTGCCACGGGCGACGGTCACGGTATTGCGAGGACGGGCGAGACCGATCTGCGCGACCTGAACGCCGGCAGGAGCATGGCGGCATGACACTCGACGACGAACCCATGGCGCTGGCTGCCGAACAGCTGCGCACGGCAGGCATGCGAGTGACAGCCCCGCGCATGGCCATGCTGATGGTTGTCTCAGAGTCACGCGGTCACCTCGACGCCGAAACCCTGCGCGAGCGCGCGCAGCGCATCACTGGCCGCCTGTCCCTGCAGGCCACCTACAACGTGCTGCGCGCCCTCACGGACTCCGGGCTGGTCCGGTGCACACAGTTCCCCGGTCACCCGGCCCGCTACGAGACCGAGCGCCACGACAATCACCATCACTTCGTGTGCCGCGGTTGCGGTGCCATCCGTGATGTGAAGTGCTCAGTGGGTGCGGCGCCGTGCATGGAGCCGCAGTTGCCGGAGGGCTACGACACCCAGGAGGCCGCGGTGACCTTCTGGGGCATGTGCCCCGACTGTCGGGCCGCGCCGCGAACATGACGCAGGCTGCGCATCGGAGCGAGCTCTTCGGGACGGCTCCTGCGCGGCCTTCGAGAACCGACCGCCAGGGACATGCGTCAACTGGCTGAGGTGCGTCGTGGTGTCCCGCTGTTTCCCTCCGGGTGGAGGAGATCGTCGAAGGGGCCGTCTGCGTGGTGGTGCTGGAGGTTCAGTCGATGTACGGCATGAGGGGCGGGCCGTCCTCCTCGACGGCGAGGGTCACGACCCGCAGGAGGGCGGCCAGGTGGTTCAACTCCTTCTTGTCCAGGGGTGCGAGCAGTGCGCCTTCGGCCTCCCGTTGGTCGTCGATCACCGCCGCCCATGTCGCGGCCCCCTGGGGAGTCAGGCCGACGAGAAGGCTGCGGCGATCCTCAGGTGCGTGCTCGCGAGTGATCAGCCCCGCCGACTGCAGTCGGTCGAGGCGGTTTGTGAGGGTGGCGGGGTGGACGCCGAGTCCCTGGGCGAGACGTGTAGGTGTCATGCGGTAGGGCTCTCCCGCTGAGCGCAGGCGCCACAGGATCTCGTACTCCCACAGCTTCAGGCCGTGCCGCGCCAGAGCGGCCTCCTTCCTTTGCTGCAGGTGCCGCACGAGCATCTGCATGCGGGTGACGGTGCCCTCCAACTCCGGTACCAAGCCGGAGACTTCGCGTCCCCAGCGAGCGATGTGCAGGTCGATCGAGTCCTGTGCCTGCGACGATTCCGCCGCCGAGTGCTGTGATGCCACGGCGTCACCTTACCCTCCGGAAATTATGGAATCAGATATTTTGAAATCGTAGTACTGTCCCGAGGCATGTCGACCTTCACGCTCGCCGGCCGCATAGACGAACACGTCATCGACAGCGCGTTGCTCCGCGGCAACCCCCTCGACGACCCGACGCAACGACCGCTGTGGGTCTACACCCCACCCGGCTACGACGATGCGCCCGAACGCCGCTACCCCGTCACGTATCTGCTGCTCGGCTACGCGGGGACGCTCCCGGTCTGGCGCAACCGCACGGCCTTTCGGAAGCCGGTCCCCGAGCTCGCCGACGAGATCTTCGCCCGCGGGGAGGCGCCCGGGATGCTGCTGGTGTTCGTGGACGCCTGGACCACCTACGGCGGCAGCCAGTTCATCGACTCACCCGGTACCGGCCGCTACCACTCCTACCTGTGCGAGGAGGTCGTGCCGTACGTCGACGCCCGCTACCGCACGCTCACCGCGCGCGACCACCGAGCCATCGCGGGCAAGTCCAGCGGCGGACTCGGCGCGGCGATCACTTCCATGCTCCGCCCGGACCTGTTCGGCGCCTTCGCCACCCACTCCGGCGACTCGCTGTCCGAGGCCCAGTACCACCCGCACTTCCTCACCGCGGCCCGCCAACTGCGGCCCTACGGCGGCGACATCTTCCGCTGGTGGGACGACTTCCGCTCGCGGACTGCCTTCACCAAGGAGGAGGACCTGAACCTCCTGGAGATCCTCGGCGTCTCCGCCTGCTTTTCCCCAGGCCACGACGGCACCCCCGTCCTTCCCTTCGACCCCCGCACCGGAGCGCTGCGCGAGAACGAATGGCAGCGCTGGCTGGCCTGGGATCCGGTACGGATGGCCACCACGCACGCCGACGCCCTCCGCTCCCAGCGCGGCATCTGGATCGACGCCGGAACCCGTGACGAGTGGTTCCTCGACCTGGGCGCAATGGCCTTCCGCGATGCGCTCACGGACGTCGGAGTGGCCGACGACATCGTGCATTTCGAGCTGTTCGAGGGTGGCCACCACGCCGTCGAGTACCGGATGCCGCCCGCTCTTGCCTGGTTGGCGCACCGCATCGCCGAGCGGCCCTGACCTCCCGCGTGGAATCAAACCTCACGAACGATCAACAGCGCTCAGAGCCCACCCGATGAGAATCTGTCAGAGCGAACGAGAATGACCCTTTTCGTCCTCAGCGCGAGGTTCTAGCGGGAGTACGGCCATGACCAGGGCGCTGACGAGGGTCGTGCTGACACCCAAATCATCTAGGAACAGATCTGTCCTAGTTGCTCCCTAGCGTCGCCACGTCACGAAGAACGACAAGGAACGACAAGAGAGGACCACACCGATGAATCGGACTGCACCCGAGGGCTACACCAGCGTTGCGCCGTGGGTGGTCACCGACGACACCGGCGCACTGCTCGACTTCATCACCGTCGCGTTCGACGGCGAAGAGATCGCACGGGTGCCGGTCGAGGACGGCACCATCGGTCACGGCGAGATCCGCGTCGGCGACACAGTCGTGCTGGCCTTCGACCGACGGCCCGACTGGCCGGTGATGCCCTCCCTGCTGCGGGTCTATGTCCCGAACGCGGACGCTGCCATGGCCGCCGCTGTTGAGCACGGGGCTCAGGTGATCACCGAGGCCGCAGACAGTGCGTGGGGGGATCGCGGCGGCAGGGTGCGGGACCCGTTCGGCAACATCTGGTGGGTGATGAGCCGGGTCGAGCACATCGCACCGGACCTCGCCTGGCAGCGAATGACCGAGCCGAAGTACGCCGACGCGATGCGTACGGCCCAGGAGACCCTGGATGCCGCGCTGAGCGGTCGGAAGACAGGGGTGGCCAGTACCCCGCAGCGCCCAACCCACTGAGATCCACTTCCGACCTGGCTGCAGGCGACGGAGTTGAGAGCCCGCTCGACGGCCCAGGGGCCGTGCGCCGGCAGCGGAGAGCCGACGGGGCCATCCGGGCGCTGGACGACTGCGCTTTGCCGCCGGCCTCGTCGGGTGCCTGGGATCCTGGCTTGGACAAGGACTCAGACGTGCCGGAGCGCGAGAGATTCTGGCCCCGCTGGACGGACGTCAGGTCCGCCGCTGCGTCGGCGGCCGGCCCGTCGGTCCCTCGGGTCGCGGACTCGCGTGCGGGACGGCTCAGCCCAGCAGCACTCCGCTGACGCTGGTGGCCGGGTAGGTGTCAGCGGCCTTCGGGACCTTCGGCTTCACCGGCTCACCGAAGTCCGAGAGATCCATGGTCGCGGTCACGCCGGAGCCCGACATGTTCAAGGCCATTCGCGTGCGCACGAGCCGTCCCTTGCCGTCGACCCATGCGTCGACGAAGACCGGGATGTCACTGCCGACAGAGGTGCGGACCTGGTCCATCTTGTCCCGCACGTCGTCAGCCATCCGCAGGGTGAGGGCGGCGTGGCTCAACACGCCGCGATAGCGCACGGCACGTACCCCATCGACGGTTTCTGAGCCCACCTTCGACACCTTGCGTATCGCGGACACCTGTCGCAGGACATGTTCTGGATCGTTGAGGGGAGCCCGCAGTGCGTAATGGACTTCCGCCTTGTCGCGGGCGACGACTCCCCAGGCGCCGTCGTCGGTCCCCGCGGTGCCGCTCACGTAGATCTTGCCGTCCGCGAAGACCTCTTCGCTGTGGTCGATACCGCCGCCGGGGAAGTCAACGGCGATGCTGCCCCGGTCTGCCGCGAAGTCGAAGTCACCGGCGACGGTGAGCGTGTATGTGCTGCCGTCGCCGGTGATCTCGATCCGCTCATCGACACCGGCGCTGCCCTTGCCGACGGTTTCGGCGGCCTTGCGTACGGCGTTTCGGTACGTGACCGAAGAAGTCGGAGCCGCGGAGGCGCGGGCGTCGGCGGCGCCGTCCGAGTCGGCAGTGGAGCATCCGGCACACAGCAACGCGGCGGCGGTGGCCAGCAGGACGGGTCTGCGCATCGAGAACTCCAGGAATCGTGACGCCGCATACGGGCGGACCGATCGACCTGGACGGTCGTCTCCGGTGCAATGTCTCCCGCCCGGACGGAGCCGTCCGCATGATCCGGCGCGCGGAGGCTTCAAGCACCTCCCGCACAGTGATCATACAAGCGCAGTGCTGATGTGCTGCATCGTCGGCCAGGCCTTCGCACGTCCAGCCCGCATCAGGAGCGGCGCCCGAGCGGCTCGCCGCGGGGCGCGCCGACCGCGACGATCTGGTGCCCGAGGCCAGGGCAATAGAGGCGTCACACGTCCTAGCAGGCTTTGGCCTTGAACTCCGCTATGGAGACGGTCACTGCGGATTCGTCACCGTCGTCCGAGATCCGCTGGTAGCGGACCTTTCCCGGGGTGAGCCGGTCCCGTTCGGCCGGGGTGAAGGAAACGCTGCGCGATGACCACGAGTTGTCCTTGGTCCAGCCGTAGAGGGTGTACGTGGTCCTCGTGGTGAGCGGAGCGAGAGATCTGGTCGCGGTCCACCCGACGGCAGGAGCATCGAGGGTCCATGTGGCGAGACCGGTCCCGAGGGCGCGGTCGGCGGTCCACGAACCTACTGTCACCGTCTTGTCGACGTCGGCATTGTCCACGTAGAGGGTCGCGCCATCGATGTGATGTCCGCAGACCATCATGACGCCGAGCAGACGGCCGTCGCCGGTCACAGAGATGCCGGCCACGGCATCGACGGGCACCGTGCACCCCGAGGCTGTGGTCAGGGCCACGCCGACCGCGAGGGCTGTGACCAAGCGCCGCAACGCCGACCGTGCAGTGATCGACCCCATGCCAGTCCCCCTGTCCGGAAGCGCGCACGAGCCCCCAGTCCCCGAATGGTAGAGAGCGATCGGCGGCGCGCCATCGGCTCGCCACCCACCTGTTGCGTACTCGTTGTTGTCTCGATTTGTTCCACCGGCCTTGGACGATGCGTGGCGTTCGCGGACCGGCAGACGGTCGATGAGGCTGTCCAGGGGCAGGGGCAGGGGCAGGGGCAGGGGCAGGGGCAGGGGCAGGGGCAGCCAAGTTGGGGCGGTCGCGCAGCCGACGGCCCGCGCACCGACGGGATGATGTCCTGTAACGACTCAGTCCGCCCTTGCTGATGGGGACAGTTGCTTTGAAGGGAGGGGTTGGGGATGCTGCCCGACGGATGAGCAACCGCTCCCCGCTCGGAGGTGACTCCTTCCGTGAGCGGGTGGCTTCGGACCGCGTGGCAGACTCGAGGCCACACAAGGAGGACGCATAGATTCGGATGAGCCGATGTACCAGTTCCGGCGCGATGTCACGCGGCATCAAGGCCCCTCGAACCTTCTGGACGTGACAGGGGTGGACGGTCTGGCCCAAGCCGCCGGCATCGCGAGTTTCTGGATCCGCAAGGGCATCGCTGACCGCGTCGAGGTACTCAATCGGCAACGACTGGTGCTTGCGATCTCCCGGTTCGACGTCCGCCTGCTCGATGAGCCGCGTGGGCGGAACGCCTACCAGATCCGGACGCTGGACCAACAGCACGCCTTGATCTGCCTGGACCATGCGGCCCAGCTGCGAGACGCGTTGGTCGTCGCCGACGAGCAACTGCTGTCCCGAAGTGCGTCCGCTGCGGTGGAGATTCGCACAGGCCGCTCCGCCGTTGCACTTCTGACCCGGGCGGACCTGGGCCGGGTGTGGCCCGGACGTGGCGCTCGCACGTGAAGAGGGTTCGGCAACGTCGGACTGACAGTTGCTTCGTGATTGCCGCAACGTGGCCGCCGTCCGCAACACGAACGCTCGCACCCCGTCGGCGCATCTACGCACTCGCTGCTCGATCGCGGGCGTCCCCCAATGCGAACCGCACCCATTGCTGATGAATAGGTGCCAGCCGTGACGTAGTCCTTGGCCATGCACTGGCGCTGCCCCCGCCGCTCGCCCCGCCAGCCCGCCGTATCCCGCAGCCACGTCTGGTGCGTAGCCGCCAGCGCCTCAGCCCCGCCCCTGGCCAGACCCGCCACGAACCCACCGCGTCGAACTCGCCCACAAACTGCTACGTCTGGAAGGCCGCGATCCGCTCCGGTACCGAGAAGTCTGACGCACAGTCCGGACACGGTGGCTCGGCGAGGTCTCGTCGGTGATCCTCCAGCAGTCCCTTCGCGACCTGGACATCGCCTACCGGAACTTCTTCGACGGCCTGGGGGCAAGCGGCCCAAGATGGGGGCGCCCCGGTTCAAGTCCCGCAAGGACAATCGGCAGTCGATCCGCTTCACCGCGAACGCCGGGTGGAAGATCACGCCAGGCGGGAAGCTGTGCCTGCCGAAGGGCGGCGACATCGCGGTGAAGTGGTCCCGTTCCCTGCCGGCCGTCCCGTCCACGGTGACCGTGATCAAGGACGCGGCCGGAAGGTACTTCGCGTCCTTCGTGGTCGAGACCGACCCGTGCGAAGTCCTGCCTGAGACCATGCCCGAGGTCGGTATCGACCTGGGTCTGTCGCACTTCGCGATCCTCTCGGACGGCACGAAGATCGACAGCCCCCGCTTCCTGCGGCGGGCCGAGAAGAAGCTCAAGAAGGCACAGCAGTCCCTGAGCCGGAAGACAAAAGGATCCAACAACCGAGGAAAGGCCCGGCTCAAGGTCGCCCGCGCTCACGCACGGGTGGCCGACGCACGGCGCGAGTGCCACCACCAGCTCTCCACCAAGCTGATCCGCGAAAACCAAGCCATCGCGGTGGAAGACCTGGCGGTCAAAGGACTCGCCCGCACGCGCCTGGCCAAGTCAGTGCACGACGCCGGCTGGTCGCAGTTCGTGACCATGCTGGAATACAAGGCCGCTCGGTACGGGCGCACCCTCTTGAAGATCGGCCGGTTCGAGCCGACGACTCAGGCGTGCTCGCAGTGCGGCGTCAAGGCAGGTCCCAAGCCACTGCACGTCCGTGCCTGGGAGTGCGGAGCCTGCGGGGCCGTCCTCGACCGGGACATCAATGCGGCGGTCAACGTCGCCAAGGCCGCCGGACTGGCGGTGTCAGCCTGCGGAGCGCGGGTAAGACCGGGACTCATCCCGGCGCAGCGCGAAGAAACAGGAACCCACCCGAAGCCGCGCCCGACAACAGTGCGGCAGACGGGAATCGCCCTCCTTTAGGTGGGCGAGGATGTCAAGTCTGCCCGACGTCTCCCGAGCATCCGCATACCGACCTGATCCAATGAACTGTCGAGCCTGTCAGACACCCTCCGCAGGCGGTGGCAGAAGTGCCGCTGCGTCAGGGCGTGTGACGAGCCGTGCGCCTCACCGATGCCAGCCGGATTGCTTCGACCAGTCCCCATCACCACGTCATCCGGCTGTGCCGGTGACGACTACTGAGCCTCGGCACAATGGCGGCGGAACCCGCAATACACGAGGCTCCTGTGTGGTTGGGGAGGTGTTCGACGTCTCAACCCGTCGGCCCAGGAGCCTCGTTGGCTCCCCTCAAAATCCTGCGTGAAGCCGACCCGGCTCTCGTCCTGTTCGACAGCCCCCTCACCCGCCTGAAGTCCTGGCGGATCTTCCACCTCGCGAGCTGCAGCCCGAAACGAATGTCGTCCATCGTCGCTGCCGTCCTCACCCTGGAGCGGCAACGCTGAAAGAGCTCAATGAACGCGGCTCTTTGGGTTCAGCCCGTCAGGTGGACCGTCGAGCTGTCCAGCGCTGCGCACAGCCAGTCGTGGGTGGCGCCCGGGGTCGGTTCCGTGGGGCCGTTGAGCTCGGCGGTGAGTTTCCAGTAGTGGTCGATGCGGGGGTCGGCGGCCAGCAGGCGGCTGAGCCGGTGTCGGAAGTCGGGGGTGTCCCGCGTACCGCGTGAGCGGGCGTAGGCGGCGACGAAGCAGTCGAGTGCCTCGCCCTCGTGCGGTGGCCGGTCCGCGCGCAGCTGCTTCGAGGCCAGCCCGTACGCCTCGCGGAGACCGTCGTAGAGCACGGCCGGGCGTCCACCGTCCGGTCCGTGCGCCGCGGGCTGGCCCTGGCGGCCCTTGCCGGGGCAGGGGGCGCTGACGAAGGCGTGCAGGCGGGTGAAGGCCAGCACCTGGTCCGGCGTGGGGCCTTCGGGGAGATGTGGGACCGCCTGTTCGACGATGGCGGAGACCAGCCGGGCCGGGAGCCTGGGCGGCAGCCAGCGTCGCCAGAACCGCGCCAGCGGGGCCGTACTGGGCGGGACGGCCACGGAGCCGATCAGCCGCAGCCGTTCGGAGCGTTCGTCGGGAGCACAGTCCTGGAGGAGTTGAAGGGCCGCCTCCTGCCAGCGCAGGGCGGTCAGTCGTGAGCCGACCTCCCGTAGCCGCTCCGCGACGACGTCCTCCAGCGTGACCTCCTCGTCGAGGACCCGGCCCACCTCGGGAACCGGAAGATCGAGGGTGCGCAGAGAGCGGATCAGATGCAGTCGTTCGAGCGCCTCGGGGCCGTAACGGCGGTGGCCCCCGGAACTCCTGGCGCCCTCGGGCAGCAGGCCGCGGTCGGAATAGAAGCGGACGGTCTTGACGGTGACGCCCGCGCGCTCGGCGAGCTCTCCGATGCTCAACAAGTGTTCGGGCGACACGACTTGAACCTCCCTCAGGGGGAGTTCCTACCGTACCGGCGAGCGCGGAGCGCCGGTACGGCAGGCCCCGCGGACCATCGTGTGCGAGGAGACGGCGATGACGGCATTCATCCTGGTGGCGGGCGCCCACACAGGCGGATGGATATGGCGGGACGTGGCTGACCGGCTTCGGGAGTCGGGGGCCCAGACGTACCCGGTGACCCTCACGGGCATGGGTGAACAGGCCCCTGCGGCGGGACCTGACACGGACCTGGAGACGCATGTCCGCGATCTGCTGCGGCTCATCGACCAAGTGGACCCGCCAGATGTGGTGTTGGTGGGTCACTGCTATGGCATCCACCCGGTGCTCGGCGCGGCCGACCGGCGTCCGGAGCGGATCGCGCGGATCGTCCACCTGGACGCCGGTATGCCTCAGGACGGCGACCAGGCCTTCACCCTGCTGCCCGACGAGGCGACTCGCAACCGGTTGTCGGGCCCGGCGGCTGCCGCCGAGGACGACTGGCGGGTCCCGCCACCGTCTCGCGACGAATGGCAGCGCTGGGGCAGCGTCGCAGGACTCACACCCGAGATGCTGGCCCGACTGACGGACAACGCCGTCCCGCAGCCGGCCAGGACGCTCACCCAGCCCCTGCGGCTTACGGGAGCGGTTTCCGCGCTGCCGACGACGGGCGTCCTGTGCGTCGCGAACGGTTCGAGCATCGCGATGGTCGAGGGCCTGGTGGGTTTGGGAGACCCCCGCTTCCAGGTGCTGACCGACCCCCGGGTGAGCTTCTTCGAACTCGACACCGGACACTGGCCGATGCTCTCCCAGGCCGACGAGGTGGCGGACGTCCTCCTCCGGGCCGCCGCGGGAGAAGGCCACCGGGTGTCCGCGACGGTGAGCGAACAACCAGGGCACCTACGCCCCTTCCTGATCGATGTGCCCGAACGGCCGCGCGAGCGGGTGGGACGCGTCGACCTCCACCTCCCGGACGATCTCTCCGAGGACGGGCGCCCCCGGCCGGCGGTGGTGTTCGTCCACGGCGGCCCGGTCCACCCCGACGTGCGGCCGACTCCACGGGACTGGCCGGGCTTCGTCGGCTACGCCCAGTACGTCGCGGGCAAGGGTGCCGTAGGCGTGACGGTGGACCACCGGCTGCACGATCTCGCCGACTACGAGCGGGCCGCCGAAGACATAGCCGAGGCGGTCACGCTCGTGCGGGCCGACCCGCGCGTCGACGAAGACCGCGTGGCGCTGTGGTTCTTCTCCGCCGGCGGACCGCTTGCGGCGCAGTGGCTGGGGGCGCCGCCGGCCTGGTTGCGGTGCGTGGCGGCGACCTATCCGATCCTCGCGCCACTGCCGAACTGGGGGCTCGCAGACTCCCGGTTCCGTCCGGCGGTCGAGGTGCGCACCGCCGGCCGGCTGCCGATCGTGCTGACCAGGGTGGAACTGGAGCGTGCGGAGATCGCGGCGACCGTCGAGGAGTTCCTCGCCGCCGCCAAGGAATGCGACGCCGATGTCGAAGTGGTCGACGTACCGCTCGGCCACCACGGCTTCGAGACGATCGACCACACGGAGCCGGCCCGGCGGGCCGTGGAACGAGCGGTGGGGTCCGTGCTGGGGCACCTGAAGCGTTGACGCGTGGCCGGCCGACCCGGCGACGTCGTCCCGCCCGGGAGGTTCCGAACGTCGCGCTCTCCTGGGGGCACCCCACGGCGAGGGGTGCCCACGACATCGTCCCACCGGTGGTGCCCACTGCCTGCCTCCCGGACGGCGACCGCTCTGTCGTGGTGGACGGCGTCGCGGGCAGCTTTGTCGATGAGAGGGCCTGGGCGGACCTCGCCGGTCACTTCCGCTGCACGAGCGACGGGGACGGCTGGACGGACTGCGGCGAGATCCACACCCAGCAGGGGGACCCGGCGACCGTCACGGTCACCAGCCTCTCTTCGACGAGCACGGCACGGCAATCGCGTCCGCCGTGAGGTCAAGGACGTCACGCCGCAATCCTCGTCGGCCGAGGCGGTCACGCCGGAGGCGCTCGATGTCGAGGTTCTGGAGTGCTTGCGCCTCGGCCAGGTCAGTCGCACCGCGAAGACGCCGCTTCTGTCGGTACGCGGCGCCCGGCTATTCCGCGGGCACCGGCACCCGCCAGACCAACGTGGTGCCGCCCTCGGGAGGGCTGATCAACTCCACGTTCCCATCCAGTTGTTGGGCTCGCTCTCCCATGTTGCGCAGTCCGCTGCGGCGCCCCTCGGGCGGGATGCCCACGCCGTTGTCGGCGACGGTGAGACGGACCTGGCGGGAGTCGGATGTGAGGACGATGTCGGCACGGCCGGCGTGAGCGTGCCGCGCGATGTTGGTGAGGGCCTCGGAGAGTACGGCGACGACATGGTCGGCGATCTCCCGCGGTACGTCGGTGTCCAGCAGGCCCTCCATCCGGACGCTTGGTGCGAAGCCGAGCACGGGGGTGGCCTCACCGACAACCCGCACGACCTGGGCTCGCAGTCCCGCCCCAACCGCTCCGTCACGCTCCCGCAGGCCGAAGATCGTCGACCTGATGATCTTGATGGTTTCGTCGAGGTCGTCCACCGCGCGCACGACGCGCTCAGAGGCCTCGGGGTGCTCGATGAAGCGACCGGCGCTCTGCAGGGTCATGCCCGTGGCGAACAATCGCTGGATGGCCAGGTCGTGCAGGTCGCGGGCAATGCGGTCGCGGTCCTTGAGCACTGCGACCTGCTCGGCGTCCTGCCGTCGTTCCGCCAGTTCCATCGCGATGGCGGCCTGTGCGGCGAAGGCGTGCAGGGTCTCGGTCTCCGTCGACGTGAACGCCGGTCGACCGGACTCCCGCGCCAGCAGAAGCACGCCGCGCGCACCCGCCACGCCTGTGCCGATGGGCACGGCCACGGCCGGGCCGAGTCCCCCGAATCTCGGCGGTTCCAGGGAGATCCGGTCGTCATGGCCGACGTCCGTGCTGGTGACAGAGGCCGCGCTGGAGAAGGCCAGCCCCATCAGGCTGCGGTCCATGGGCAGCACGAGCCCCTGGTGGGCTTCGGAGTCCAGCCCGACGGCGATCTCCACGGAGAGCGCCTCGGTGTCGTCCATGGGCACCGCGACCGCGGCCAGCGCCGAGCCGGTGATCTCCCCGGCCCGCTCGGCGATGAGCCCGAGCACCTCGGCCCGCCCGCCGCCGGACATCAGGTTGTGGGTGATCTCCGCGTTGGTCTGCAGCCAGCGCTCGCGCAGCCGGGACTCCTCGTACAGGCGGGCGTTGTCGATGGCGACTCCGGCCGCCACGGCCAGGGTCGACAGCACCGACTCGTCCTCCTCGTCGAACTGCGTCCCGCCCCGCTTCTCGGTCAGATACAGATTGCCGAAGACCTGCTCGCGCACCCGGATGGGAACCCCGAGGAAGGTGTGCATCGGAGGATGGCCCGGTGGGAAGCCGTACGAGGCCGAATGCTCGGAGAGCTTCGCGAGCCGCAGCGGCTCGGGACGGCGGATCAACTCCCCCAGGATGCCGTGCCCCTCCGGGAAGGGACCAATCCGGGCGATCTGCTCCTCGTTGACCCCGACCGTGTGGAAAGCGGACAGCCGCGTACCGTCGGGTCCGATCACTCCCAGGGCCGCGTACTCCGCATCGACCAGCACCGACGCGGCCTCGACGATGCTGTGCAGCGCCTGCTCCAGCTCCAGCTCGCGGCCGACGGAGAGAACGGCTTCCAGCAGACTGTGCACCCGGTCCCTGGTGCCGCGGGCCGCGTCCAGCCGTGCCTGCAGCTCCTCCAGCAGCTCGTCCAGCTTCAGTTGCGGCAACCGTATGCGCGCCATCTGAGGCTCCTCGGGGCTTCCCACCTGCGTCTCCTCCGAGCTCCCGGGCGGGCGGACACCGACCGCTCCCATATCTGCTCACGCTACCGGGCCACGGAGCGTGGGGGTAAGGCTTACGATCCGGCCGCAGGTGGTCCGGTGGTCACCCTCGCTGTGAACGAAGGCCGAACGGGCGCCGACGTGGACCACCGAAGACGATGCGCTGGGGCCGTTCGGCCCTGTCGGGGGGACCGACAGCACCTGCCCCGTCCGCTGGGCCCTGTTCGACGCTGGAGCCGCGTCGCGATCCAAGAACGCGAGAGCCCGACCGAGCCCATTGAGCAGAGGAGCGCACCGTCATGGTCCGTTACGTGTACGACTTCTGCGAGGGCCGCCATGACATGGCGGACCTGCTGGGCGGCAAGGGCGCGAACCTGGCCGAGATGACCCGGCTACGTCTGCCGGTCCCACCCGGCTTCACCGTGACCACCGACGCCTGCCGCGCTTTCCTCGGGGCCGGTGTCGAGCCGGAGGGCATGTCGGACGAGGTCTCCCGGCACCTGTCCGCCCTGGAGGACTCCGCCGGACGCCGACTGGGGCAGCAGGACGACCCGCTGCTGGTGTCCGTCCGATCCGGGGCCCGGTTCTCCATGCCGGGCATGATGGACACGGTCCTGGACATCGGTCTGAACGACGACTCCGTGGTGGGCCTCGCCGAGATGTCCGGCAGCGACCGCTTCGCCTGGGACTCCTATCGCCGTCTCGTCCAGATGTTCGGCAGTACGGTCATGGGAGTCGACGCCGCCCGCTTCGAGGAAGCCATGACCCGGCTCAAGGAGGCCTGCGACGCCCCCGACGACCTGTATCTGGACGCGAACGACCTGGCGGGCCTGGTCGAGACGTACAAGCAGCTGATCCTCGATGAGACGGGCCAGGCATTCCCGCAGTCCCCAGCTGAACAGTTGCGCCTCGCGATCCTCGCGGTCTTCCGCTCCTGGAACGGCGAGCGCGCCCGGCTGTACCGCCGGCGTGAGCAGATCCCCGACGACCTGGGCACGGCCGTCACCGTCCAGCGCATGGTGTACGGCAACCTCGGCGCCGATTCCGGCAGCGGCGTCGCTTTCACCCGCGACCCGGCCACCGGCAGGCCCGGCCCGTACGGCGACTACCTCGCCAACGCCCAGGGCGAGGACGTGGTCGCCGGCATCCGCAACACCGTGCCTCTGACCGAGCTCGAACACATCGACGCGCGGTCGTACCGGCAGCTGCGTGACCACATGGCGACTCTGGAGCGGCACTACCGCGACCTGTGCGACATCGAGTTCACCATCGAGCGCGGCACTCTGTGGATGCTGCAGACCAGGGTCGGCAAACGCACCGCCGAGGCCGCGTTCGCCATCGCCGCCGAGCTCGTTGAGGAAGGGCAGATCACGCCGGAGGAGGCGCTGGCCCGCGTCAGCGGGGAGGGCCTGGCCCGGCTGATGTTCCCGCGGTTCGACGCGGACGCCACTGGCGAGCCACTCGCCCACGGCCTCCCGGCCTCCCCGGGCGCGGCGGTCGGCGTGGCAGTCTTCGACTCCGCCGAGGCGGTACGGCGAGCGGAGACCGGCGAGAAGGTGGTGCTCGTGCGCCAGGAGACCACCCCCGACGACTTGCCCGGCATGGTCGCCGCCGAGGCTGTGTTGACCAACCGCGGCGGCAAGACGAGCCACGCGGCCGTCGTCGCCCGGGGTATGGGCAAGGTCTGCGTGTGCGGCGCGGAAGACCTCGCCGTGAACACTGAGGCCCGGTGTTTCGCCACCCCCGACGGCACCGTCGTCCAGGAGGGCACGGTCATCTCCGTGGATGGCTCCGCCGGAGCGGTGTACGCGGGCGCGGTTGCGCAGGTCGCCTCCCCGGCAATGCGGTACCTGGAGACCGGTGAGCGGACCGACGGCGTCACGGCGGCAGTCGCCGGAGCCCTTGAACAGGCCGATTCCGTACGACGGTTGGAGGTACGCGCCAACGCAGACACCGCCGAGGACGCGCGGCGTGCCCGCCGGTTCGGTGCACAGGGCATCGGGCTGTGCCGGACCGAGCACATGTTCCTCGGTGAGCGCCGCAAGCTGGTGGAGGAGATGATCCTGGCCCGCACCGACGCCGAACGCGACCGGGCACTGGCGGCACTGCTGCCGCTCCAGCGGCAGGACTTCACCGACATCCTGGCGGCGATGGACGGCCTGCCGGTCACCATTCGTCTTCTCGACCCGCCGCTGCACGAGTTCCTGCCCGATCGCACCGAACTCGCCGTACGCGTCGCTGCCACTCAGGCACGTGGGGAGCAGCCCGACCCGCTTGAGGCCGAGTTGCTCGAAGCGGTGAACCGCATGCACGAGGAGAACCCGATGCTCGGCCTGCGGGGCGTCCGCCTCGGCCTGGTGGTCCCGGGTCTGGTCGCCATGCAGGTGCGGGCCGTTGCCGAGGCCGTCGTGGCCCGTACACGCGCCGGGGGCTCACCGCAGGCCGAGATCATGGTGCCGCTTGTCGGCGCCGTCGAGGAACTGCGTATCGAACGCACGGAAGTGGCGCGGGTGCTCGCCGAGGTGTCCGAGGAGTCCGGTGTTCCCGTGCGGTGCCCGGTCGGCACGATGATCGAACTGCCCCGCGCCGCGCTCACCGCGGGCCGCATCGCCGAGGAGGCGGAGTTCTTCTCCTTCGGCACGAACGATCTCACCCAGACCACCTGGGGCTTCTCCCGCGACGACGTCGAGGCGGCCTTCTTCTCCGCCTACCTCGACAAGGGTGTCTTCCCCGCCTCCCCCTTCGAGACGATCGACCCCGACGGCGTGGGCCGTCTGGTCCGCATCGCCGTCGACGAGGGTCGCGCCACGCGACCCGGCCTGAAGATCGGCGTCTGCGGCGAACACGGAGGCGACCCCGACTCCGTCCACTTCTTCCACACCGCGGGACTCGACTACGTCTCCTGCTCGCCGTTCCGGGTCCCGGTGGCCCGTCTGGAAGCGGGCCGGGCGGCACTGCCGTCGGCCAAGGGCAGCGACAGCCGATGAACCCGACACATCGACGGGACAGCGATGACGAACGACCAACGGGAGCGGAGCACATGACCGACAGGGACGTCAGCGCCCACGACACCGTCCAGATACGGGCGAACGGTGACGTGGAGGACGAAGCACTCTCGTACATCCGGTCCAAGGTCGACGTGGCTCTGGCCCGGCCCGGGCTCGGGGCCGTCAGCGGTCGAGTGACGGTCACGAGGGACACGGCGCACCATGTCCTGCTGCCTTGGGCGGCCGGGGCGGAGATCGAGATCGACGGCCGGCTTGTCGTCGTCCACGCGCGTGAAGCCGACGCACATCAACTCGCCGACCGCCTGGGGGAGCGGTTGCGAGCCCAGGCGGAGCGCACCGCGCACCGCGCCGGCACGGCTCGCAGGACTGCTGGGCCGCCTCCGTGGCGAGGCGGAGCCCCCGGGCTGAGGCGGGAGCCGCGGAAGTTCCCCTTCGACGCGTGAGGGCCGTACGGGCCCCCACAGGGGACCATTGGCCCTTGGAAAGGGCCGTAGGCCGGGACACAGTGACGGCACGAGCGGCAGCGTTCCCCCGCGGTGCCGCTCCCGCCGTATGTCGACCGAGCAGTGAGCAATACCTCGAACGCACACCAACGGAAGCCGTCATGGTCCACGACAACCACTGGCCCTTCGCTGCGGAGCCGCGTCGCAGCATCGAACTCGACAGCGCCGAGGCGCTGCGTCTGCTGGGCAGCGTGTCCCTGGGGAGGGTCGTCTTCACCCGGCACGCCCTGCCCACCGTCCGCCCTGTCAACCACGTCCTTGTCGACGGCGACGTCCTCATCCGGACGCATGAGGGCGCCGATCTGGCCGCGTACACCCGGCAGACCGACGGTCCCGGTGTGGTCGTCGCCTATGAGACCGACGCCATCGACCCGGAGACGCACCTGGGCTGGAGCGTGGTGGTGACGGGATACGCCCACCTGGTCACCGACCCTGGTGAACTGGTCCGTTATCACACCATGTTGCGGCCGTGGGTGGACCGGACCATGGACTTGGCGGTCCGGATTCGGCCGGACCTGGTCACCGGTGTTCTGCTCACGACAGGCAGCCGCCCGGACGGGGTCTGATCCACGCCCGGGCGCCGGCGGATGCGAGGGGATACCGGGGGTGGTCACCCGGTCGGGACGAGGAGCACAGGGCAGTGTGAGTGGTGCAGCAGGGCGTGGGCGACCGGCCCGAGACGGGCGCCACGACGGCCACCGGGTCGGCGCGATCCGATGACGACGACGGCGGCACCCCGTGTGGCTTCGACCAGTGCGTGCGCCGGGGCGGTGCGGACCGTTCGACTCTCGACCTCCACGCCAGGGTGTTCCTCTCGAATCCCGGAGATGGCGAAGCGGGAGACCGCCTCTTCCGACCGGTCGTGGAGAGCCGGCCGCTGCTGGCTTGGGGTCGTCGCCGGTATCAGTGAGGGCAGTTCGGGGGGCGTGTGCCGATGCGTCCACGCGTGCAGGATCCGGAGCCGCGCACCGCGCCGTTCCGCCTCCTGCAGTGCGTAGAGAGCCGTTGCGGTGTCGACGTCGCTCTCCAGACCGAGCAACACGTCGCGGTGGTCGGCGTCTTGCGCGCGATCTCCCCGTACGACGAGCAGTGGGCCGTGCGTGTGCGCGGCCAGGCGCGGGCTCACCGCTCCGAGCACGAGGCCGGCGAAACCGCCGAGTCCCCTGGTGCCCACGACGGTGAGGGCCGCGTCGGCACTCTCCCGCGTCAACTCCCGGACGGCGTCTCCTTGCGCCGCCGTGACCACCACGGTCAGGGTCGGATATCGTCCGTGCACGCGCGCGCAGGCGGCGGCCAGGACGGGGCCCGCTTCGTCACGATCCGACACGGCGTAGACCACGCGCAGCGCGGTCCCGCGACGGGCCGCCTCGTCCGCTGCCAGGTCCAGCGCCCGGGTGGAGATCAGTGAGCCGTCCACACCGACGGCCACGTGATGGTGGTGAGTCATGGCCCTGCTTCCTTTCGCTACTCGCTCTGTCAGTGCGCTTCCACCAACGATGCTCGTACTCCGTCGCGGCGCACAGCAGGGGTCGAGGGCACCGCCGACACGACGAACGGCCCCATGAAGAAGGGCCGTTCGGTCCACGCACCGCGCCGGGGGAGAGTGACGTGTCGTACGGCGCGGTGCGGACGCGGTGAAGACACCGCGGAACCAGACGGAGACGGACTCGCGGTAGTCGTGACCGCCGCCGAGCACCCTTCCGGGCGGGCAGGTGGGATGAGTGTCGGTGGGGCCTGCTCCGGCGGGACGAAGGCGCCCGGCGGGGCGAACTCCCCGTCGCCGCGGGTCCCGTAAGGATTGAGGCCGGCCAGGTCCTCGGCGGCGGGAGAGGGCGGCAGCGCGTCGACGCCCGGAGTCAACTCCGTTCAAGTGATGGTGAGTTCAGGACCGTCGGCCCCGCGGTGCGCCAGGTGCTTCAGTTAGGTGGACGCCATACCCGGGCGGCCGTCTCCTGCCGCGTGAGGCCGAGTTGTGCGCGCCGGGCGGGGAGCCGGCGTCCCAGATCGCCCAGTGGCCGCTCCGCCGTCCTTGCGGTGTCGGTTCCGGTCCGTTCGGGCATGGTCGTCACGTTCGTCGATCAGATCGCGCGCACGGCGACGGTCTCGTGCTGCGCTCCTCCGAGCACGACCTTGAGGGCACCGGTGTCGGCGGCGTGGGCGAAGACGTCGTACGCCTCCTCCATGTGGTCGAGCGGGAAGGTGTGGGTCACCAGCTGCGTGGTGGGCAGCCGTCCGGCAGCGGCCATCCGCAGCAGGGTGGGGGTGGAGTAGGTGTCGACCAGGCCGGTGGTGATGGTGACGTTCTTGATCCACAGGTCCTCGAGGTGCAGGGTGGCCGGTGCACCGTGCACGCCGACGTTGGCGACGTGGCCGCCTGGCCGGACCATGCGAGTGCACAGCTCGAAACTCTCCGGGACGCCTACGGCCTCGATCACGACATCCGCTCCGAGCCCGTCCGTCAGGTCGGCGATCAGCTGTTCGGGAGTCTCCCCTGGGTCGGCCACCGCATCGGCGCCGAGCTTGCGGGCGGCCTCCAGCCGGGCGGCGGCCAGGTCCACGGCGACGATCCGCTCGGGGCTCAACAGACGAGCCGTTGCGATCGCAGCCAGACCGATGGGACCGGCGCCGACCACGACGACTGTGTCTCCGGGACGCACGCGTCCGTTCAGCACCCCGACCTCGTACGAGGTGGGGAAGATGTCGGCCAGCAGGACGGCATCCTTGCTGTCCATGGTGGCGGGCAGGGGGTGCACGGACAGGTCGGCGTAGGGGACGCGGACGTACTCGGCCTGGGTGCCGTCGATCAGGTGGCCGAGGATCCAGCCTCCGCCGTCACGGCACTGACCGTACGTTCCCTGACGGCAGTAGACGCAGCGACCGCACGCGCTGATGCAGGAGACCAGGACCCGGTCATCCGGCCGCACGGTGCGGACGTCGCTGCCGGTCTCGACGATCTCACCGACGGCCTCGTGCCCCAGCACGGTGCCGGGGCGTACCTCGGGCACGTCGCCCTTGAGGATATGCAGGTCCGTGCCGCAGATGGTGACGGTCCCGACGCGCACGATCGCGTCGGTGGGTTCCTTGATGGCCGGGTCCGGGACCTCTTCCCAGGCGGACTGTCCGGCGCCGTGGAACACGAAGGCTTTCATGGCGCTCCTCACTCCACTCGATCGGCTGCGGAGCCCGGTTCCGACTGTGAGGTCTCGGCGACCAGTTGGAGCCTGACGCCGCCACCGCGCAGGATTTGCCCCGCAAGTCCAGCGTGGACTCCGTGTACGCGGACCGCTTGGGCCGGTCGGGCCACATCGCCGGCCTGACGGCGCCGGTTGCGCGCGGCATCCGTATGGATGTTCCTGGGCCCACCGCGCCCAGCCTCCAGGGACGGTTCGGCCGTTCGCGCTGTACGGCCGCGTGCACGAGGCACTCGTCCGCGCCTCGAACGTCGGCCGCCGCCCTGCCGCGATAGGCCGAACAACCCTATGTCAGCCGTGAATTCAGCGCGCCCGTAGATCGACATGGACAATGGCCTCGGCGCCCGGGAATCCGTGCGCCGAGGCCTCTCCCGTTCGTTGCTACTTGCCGCCCGACAGCTCTCCGGCCACCCGGGCGGCCCACTCCTCGATCCGGTCGAAGTCCCGGAAGTCCCCACCCTTCCCGGAGCGTAGGATCATCCGGGCCACGAACCCCCTCGCGCCGTCCTCCAGGCAGCCGCCGAAGGTGACGTGTTCCTGGGCGTCCAGCTGCGTCATGGCCTTCTTCACGCCGGACACGGGCGGGATGTCCCGCTCCGAGGCCGAGGCGTCCAGGGGGCCGCTGCTGAAGAGCCAGAGCGGGCGTGCGGCGAGAGCCTCACGGTGACGCCGGACGAAGCGACGGGCGTCCTTGTGCCAGCGTCCGGCATACAGGCCGCCGCCGACCACGACAGCGTCGTACGAGGACACGCTGTTCACCGACCGGGCGGGGAGGGCGTCCACAGACAGCCCGTGCTTGCGCAGGACGTCCGCGATGGCCTCGGCTATACGCGCGGTCGACCTGTTCGTGGTTCCGTACGCCACCAGCACCTTGCCGGTCATGGTGGTCCGCCTCCTTTCACAGCCGGCGCAGCCAGTCGTCGGCCACGCCGTGCAGCGTCTGTTCGTCGGGCTGCAGCCGTGCGTCATCCAGCCGATAGGTGAGCTTGTCGACCACGGCGACCGCACCGTCGATCTGGCGGGTCATCGAGACGGCGATCTCCGTCTCGCTCTTGCGCTCCATCTGGCCGGTGAGGGTGACGACCCCTTCCGTGACGGAGACGTCGATGCTGCGCGGCGGTATCCACAGGGCGTGCATCAGCACCTGCTGGACGACCTGCTCGCGGATCTCCGCGTCGGGCCGAAGGAAGACCTGGAGCAGGTCACGACGGGTGACGATGCCCACCAGCCGGTCGGCCTCGTCGAGGACCGGCAGCCGCTCCACGCGCCGCTGGGCCATGGTCCGGGCGGCCTCGACGATGCTGTCGTCGGCGTGCACCGTGACCGCGGGTTCCGTCATCAGCTGTCCGGCAGTGCGGGCCCTCGCCTTCGCGGCCTGTAGCCGGGCGTTGCGCGTGAGCGCCGCGAGCCGCCGACGACGCGGAGGCTCGAAGGGGTCCGGCGTCGCAGCCTGGCGCACCATCAGGTCCGTCTCGGAGACGACCCCGATCACCTTGTCGTCCTCGTCGACGACCGGCAGCCCGCTGATCCGTCGGTCGGCCAGCAAGCGTGCGACCTCTTTGAACGGGGTGCCGTACTCGGCCCGGACGACGTCAGTCGTCATGACGGTGCCGACCTTGTCGTGTTTCATGGCTTTTCCTCCTCAGTGCAGGCGGCGCAGATAGGGGTTGTGGGGCCGACGCGGCAGCAGGCGTATGCCTGCGTCGAGCGCGGTGACCCGACCCGGTGCCGCTAGGCCCGGGCTGACGTCGGCCTCGGCGAGCTGCCACGGGCCGGGATGCGGTTTCGAGGAGTTCACCGACCGAGTGGGTCGGTGCGATGCCGGCTCGGGTGAACAGGGCCTGGCGGGTCATGGTGCGGGCGGCGGCGGCCGCGGTGCGCGAGCGGCGGCTCGTGGAGGAGAACCTGAGCTGTAGGATCTCCAGGAACATCTCCCCGTAAATCCCCTCCAGTTGACCGTGGTCGCCCGGCGCCGCGGGGCGGATGCACACGGTGGTGCCGTCCGCGAGCAGGGCGTGGACCGGCGATCGATTGAGCACGTCGTCCGTCATCGGGGATCTCCTCCAGGCCTCTTACGGCACTTCGAGCATCCAGCGGATCGGAGAGGGGTCCCATGGGCTGTCCGGGGCCGCTCGGGGACCGGTCGGCCCAAGGTCTTCCGCTGGTCGTCCCAGGCATGCGGAGGGGACCGGTGATCGGTGACACCGGTCCCCTCCGGAGTGGTCAGTCGTCGGCGACGAGGGCCGTGAGGTCGAGCAGCCGGTTGGTGTAACCCCACTCGTTGTCGTACCAGCCGAAGACCTTGACGAGGGTGCCGTTGGTCTGTGTGAGGGCCGGGTCGAAGATGCAGGAGGCCGGGTCGCCGATGACGTCACGGGACACGATCGGCGCCTTCGACACACGCAGGATGCCATTGAGCGGGCCCTCGGCGGCCACGGCGAACGCCTCGTTGATCTCGCCCATGGTCGCTTCGCGGTTCAGGACCACGGCGAGGTCGGTGAGGGAACCGTCCTCCACCGGCACCCGGACGGCGCTCCCGTCCAGTGCGCCCGCCAGCTCCGGCACCGCCAGGCCGACGGCGCGGGCCGCGCCCGTGCTGGTCGGGATGATGCTGAGCGCCGCCGAGCGGGCCCGACGCAGGTCCTTGTGCGGGCCGTCGAGGAGGGCCTGGTCATTGGTGTAGCCGTGGATGGTGGTCATCATGCCACGCTCGATGCCGAAGTTCTCGTGCAGCACTTTCACCATGGGGGCAGCGCAGTTGGTGGTGCAGGAGGCGGCCGAGATGATCCGGTGGCTGTGGCGGTCGTAGGTGTCGTCGTTGACGCCCATGACGATGGTGGTGTCCGCGCCCTTGCCGGGCGCCGACAGCAGCACCGAGTGGGCGCCGCTCTTCAGGTGCAGGGCGGCCGAGTCGCGGTCCCGGAAGTGTCCGGTGGACTCGATGACGATGTCGGCGCCGTAGTCGGACCAGCGCAGGGCTGCCGGGTCGCGTTCGGCGGTGACGTCGATGCGTCGGCCGTCGACGGTGATCGAGCTGTCGTCGTGGACGACCTCGCGTCCGATGCGTCCGAACGTCGAGTCGTACTCCAGCAGGTGGGCCAGGGTGGCGGGCGCGGTGATGTCGTTGACAGCGACCACCTTGACGTCCTGGGTGCCCGCCTCGGCGCGGTCTAGGGCCGCGCGCAGGTAGGCGCGCCCGATACGGCCGAAGCCGTTGATGCCTACGCGTACAGTCATGGCAGTGAACTCCTTCGCAGGTCAGGGGTGTTCAGGCGTTCCAGGTCCAGTCGGCGACCTCGGGCAGATCGGTGCCGTGCTCGCGGATCCAGGCGTGGTGGCGGGTGCGCGCGTCGGCCATCGTCTGGTGTAGCGCAGCGGCTCGTACCCCGAGGCCGGGGACGCGGTCGATGACGTCCATGACCAGCCGGTAGCGGTCCAGGTCGTTGCGGACCACCATGTCGAAGGGTGTGGTCGTGGTGCCCGACTCCTTGTAGCCGCGCACATGCAGGTTCCGGTGGCCGGCGCGCCGGTAGGCGAGGCGGTGGATCAGCCAGGGGTAGCCGTGGTACGCGAAGATCACCGGCTTGTCCCGGGTGAACAGTCCGTCGTACTCGAAGTCGCTCATCCCGTGCGGATGTTCGTCACCCGGCAGGAGCCGGGTCATGTCGACGACGTTCACGACACGGACGGAGAGCTGCGGGAGGTGGCGCCGCAGCAGTTGCGCCGCGGCCAACACCTCCTGGGTGGGGACGTCGCCTGCGCAGGCCAGGACGACGTCAGGTTCGGCGCCGTTCTCCGTGCCCGCCCAGTCCCAGATGCCCGCGCCGCGCGCGCAGTGGTTCCGGGCCTGGTCCATGGACAGCCAGTCGAAGCAGGGCTGCTTGCCCGCCACGATCACATTGACGTAGTCGCGGCTGCGCAGGGTGTGGTCGGCGACGGACAGCAGCGTGTTGGCGTCCGGCGGCAGATACACACGGACGACCTCGGGGCTCTTGTTGAGGACGTGGTCGACGAATCCGGGGTCCTGGTGGGAGAAGCCGTTGTGGTCCTGGCGCCACACGTGCGAGGTCAGCAGATAGTTGAGGGAGGCGATGGGAGCACGCCATGTCAGCTGCCGTGACGTCCTGAGCCATTTGATGTGCTGGTTGACCATCGAGTCGACGATGTGCACGAACGCCTCGTAGCAGGAGAACAGCCCGTGCCGGCCGGTGAGGAGATAGCCCTCCAGCCAGCCCTGGCAGAGGTGCTCGGAGAGGATCTCCATCACCCGGCCGTGCCGGTCGAGGTGTTCGTCCACGGGCAGTTGCCGTTCCTGCCAGGCCTTGCCGCTGGCCTCGAAGACCGCCTGCAGCCGGTTGGACGCCGTCTCGTCGGGCCCCACCAGACGGAAGTCCCGGCGCTGCGCCGTGTCCTGCATGATCCGTTCGAGGAAGTCGCCGAGCACACGGGTGGGTTCGTGCAGTGTCGCCCCCGGTTTGTCGACGGGTACGGCGAAGTCGTCGAGCGGGGGGACGGGGAGGTCGCGGACGAGGAGACCGCCGTTGGCGTGCGGGTTGGCGCCGAGCCGCCGTGCCCCGTCGGGGACGCAGGCGAGCACGTCCGCGACCGGCCGGCCCTCGGCGTCGAACAGTTCCTCGGGCCGGTACGAACGCAGCCAGGCCTCCAGCTGCCGCAGGTGGTCCGGGTTCTCCCGGACGCCGGGCAGCGGCACCTGGTGGGCGCGCCAGGTGCCCTCGACCGGCACGCCGTCCACCTCGGCGGGACCGGTCCACCCCTTCGGCGTGCGCAGCACGATGACGGGCCAGTGCGCGCGCTCGGTGACGCCTTCCTCGCGTGCCCCGCGCTGCACCTCGGCGATGCGCTTCAGCGCCTCGTCGAGGGCGGCGGCCATGTCCCGGTGCACCTGGGCGGGGTCGTCGCCGGTGACGTGGAGGGGCTCGTGACCGTATCCGCGCAGCAGTGCGTCGAGCTCGGACTCCGGGAGACGGGACAGCACCGTCGGGTTGGCGATCTTGTAGCCGTTGAGGTGCAGGATCGGCAGGACGGCGCCGTCGTGCACGGGGTCGAGGAATTTGTTGGAGTGCCAGGAGGCGGCCAGTGGCCCGGTCTCCGCCTCCCCGTCACCGATCACACAGGCGACCAGCAGGCCGGGATTGTCGAGGGCGGCGCCGTAGGCGTGGGCGAGCGAGTAGCCGAGCTCGCCCCCTTCGTGGATCGAGCCGGGGGTCTCCGGGGCGACATGGCTGGGCACGCCGCCCGGGAACGAGAACTGCCGGAAGAGCCGTTCCATGCCCGGGGCGTCCCGCGACACGTCCGGGTAGGTCTCGCTGTAGCTGCCCTCCAGCCAGGAGTTGGCGACCACGGACGGTCCGCCGTGTCCAGGTCCCCACACGCACACCGCGTCCAGTCCGCGTTCCTTGATCACGCGGTTGAGGTGGGTGTGCACCAGGTTCAGGCCGGGCGAGGTACCCCAGTGCCCCAGCAGCCGCGGCTTGATGTGCTCCGGGCGCAGCGGCTCGCTCAGCAGCGGGTTGGCCAGCAGGTATATCTGTCCTGCCGCCAGGTAGTTGGCGGCCCGCCAGTGGGCGTCCAGGGTGCGCAGTTCCTCGTCGGAAAGTACGGTGGCGTCCTGGTGTTCGACCTTGGGCATGGGTGACCCTCCGGGAGTCATCGACTAGGTCATCGGGTGGTGGAGGCGGCATGGCCGACGATGAGGCGGCAAAGCTGCCGCGCAAGGTGTACGAGCAGGAACTGCTTCGTCTTCAGACGGAGTTGGTGAAGCTGCAGGAGTGGGTGCGGGCCGAGGGGGCCCGACTGGTCGTGGTCTTCGAGGGGCGCGACGCGGCGGGCAAGGGCGGCACGATCAAGCGGGTGGCAGAGCATCTGAATCCGCGCTCGGCGCGGATCGCGGCGCTGCCCAAGCCGACCGAGCGCGAGCGCACGCAGTGGTACTTCCAGCGGTACGTGGAGCAGTTGCCGGCCGCCGGGGAGATCGTGCTCTTCGACCGGTCCTGGTACAACCGGGCCGGTGTCGAGCACGTGATGGGCTTCTGCACGAAGGAGGAGCACCAGCGCTTCCTGCGCCAGTGCCCGATCTTCGAGCGCATGCTGGTGGAGGACGGCATCCTGCTGCGCAAGTACTGGTTCTCGGTGAGCGACGCCGTGCAGCAGGAGCGCTTCCGGCGGCGGCTGGAGGACCCGGTGCGGCGCTGGAAGCTGTCGCCGATGGACCTGGAGTCGCTCACCCGCTGGGAGGCGTACTCGCGGGCCAAGGACGAGATGCTGGTGCACACCGATGTGAGCGAGGCGCCCTGGTACGTCGTGGAGAGCGACGACAAGCGCCGGGCGCGCCTGAACATGATCGCCCACCTGCTGGGTTCCCTGCCGTACCACGAGATCCCGCCACCGGTCCTCGAACTGCCGGAGCGGCCGGCGTCGACCGGCTACCAGCGCCCGCCGCGTGATCTGCAGACGTACGTGCCGGATCACGCGGCGACCCTCTGAGGGGCCCGTCGTCGCGTTCACGGCCGCTCGGGCACGACGGCCACGGGGCAGGCGGAGTGGTGCAGGACGCCGCGGGCGACGCGGCCCAGCCGGAGCCTCGCGTGTCCTCGCTCGCGCCGGGCACCGACCACGAGGAGGTCCGCGTCCTGCGAGGCGGCCAGGAGCACGGGGCGCGGGGCGCCCTGCACGGCGTGCCGGTACACCTCCACGGCCTTCGGGGCGTCGTGCACCGCCGTCTTCAGCGCCTCCACGGCCTGCTGCTCGTGCGTGGGGGCCGGACCGTCCTGGGGCGCCGAAGGAGCGGGCCGTGCGTGCCCGTGCGCGCGCCAGGCCCGTACGGCTTCCAGGGGCACTCCGCGCAGTTCCGCCTCCTGGAGCGCGAACCGCGCCGCCGCCGAGTCGGCCGCCGCCTCTTTGACGCCCAGGACGACGAGGCCGGGCTCGTCGTCCTGGGCGCGGTCGTCGGCGCTGCCGCGCAGCACGATCACCGGGCAGCTCGCCCGTTCGGCCACGCTCAGGCTGACGGAGCCGAGGAGCAGTTCGGCGAGGCCGCCGCGGCCGTGCGTGCCGAGCACGACGGCGGTGGCGTTCCGGCTCTCCCGTACGAGCGCGGAGGCCGGTTCCTCGGGCAGCACGTCGGTGGTCGTGGGCACGCCGGGCCGGCGCCGGTGGGCGCGCCGCGCGGCGGCCTCCACGATGTTCTCGGCCATCACCTGCTCCGCCGGCTTCTCGGCCAGGCCGTCCGGCGCGGCACCCTCGAAGCGCTCCCACAGCGAGGCGTGCACCAGCCGCAGGGGCACCTTGCGGCGCGCGGCCTCGTCGGCCGCCCAGTCGACCGCCCACAGGGTGGCCTCCGAACCGTCGACACCGACCACGAGCGGGAGGTCCACCGTCCTCACCACCCGGTGCGGACGGCGACACGGACGCCGCCTCGGTACACGCCGGGACGTTCCGCCGCGACCGGGTGCGCGCCGACGTTTCGTACGACCGCTGCCTTCATCGGTTCCTTCTCCTCGTGGGTCGGTCAGCCGTGGACCACGACGGCGACGGGAGCGGTGGAGTGGTGCAGGACGGCGTGGGTGACGTGACCGATGTGGGCGCCGAAGGCGCTGCGGCGGGCCTGCCGTCCGACGACGACCAGCGAGGCCTCGCGGGAGGCCTCGACCAGGCACACCGCGGGGCTGCCGCAGCGGGACTCCTCGACGACGTCCACATCCGGGTACTTCTGCCGCCACGGACCGACCGTCTCGGCCAGGGCGGCGGACTCGTACGGCGCCGTGGCCGCGCGCCGACCGGCATCGGCAGACGTGCCGTAGCCGTGGTACGGCGCCGGTTTCCAGCATCGCACGACCCGCAGGGTCGTGGCGCGGCGGACGGCGGCGTCGAAGGCGAACCCGATCGGCGTCCCGTCGGGGTTCTCGGTGTCGAGGCCGAGGACGACGGGCCGGAACGGTGCGGCGGCGGACGGTACTCCGGCCGGGTCCTTCTCGTGCTCGTCGGCGGCCTGTTCGCCGGCCCGGACGAGCACCACGGGCCGTTCGGCGCGTGCCACCACGGCCATACCGACGGAGCCGAGCACACATCCGCCGGTCCCGCCGAGCCCGCGGGTGCCGAGAACGAGCAGGTCCGCCGCCGCGGCGGCCCCGCACAGTACGTCCACGGGGTGGCCGGTGACGTTCTCGCCGGACACCTCGATGCCGGGGTGGCGCAGCCGGATGCCCACGACGGACTCCCGGGGGACGCGTTCGGCCCAGTGCTGATGCGTCTCGGCTCCGAGGAACGGGGCCCGGGCCATGGGGTGGGGTGCCGGCTCCGAGACGTGCAGGACCCTCAGGGGCAGGCCGCGCAGCCCGGCCTCGCGTGCCGCCCACTCGGCGGCGGCCCGGCTCTCGGGCGAGCCGTCCAGGCCCACGGTGACGGTGCGCGGCATGACCTCCACCTCCTGGGTCGGGGGATCCGGCTCCAGCGTCGCGTTCCGGGGGCCGCGGGTGCAGGGGCCACTGGTCCCGGGCCGGGACCGTCCGGCCCATGGGCCTCGCGGACGGGGCCGGGCAGTGTCGGCCCGACGGGACCGCCCGGGGGGCCGAACGGACCGGTTCGCACGGCGTGTTGGTGCGGCGGTACGCGCGGGAGCGGCGCGCGTCTCGCGGTGCGGGGCACCTCGGTGGATGCTGATGTCACAGGACGGAAGGCGGCACATGACCCACGATGCGCCCGTGAGCGTTCGGGGGTGGAGACGTCTGCTGCCCGGCCTCGGCGTCCTCCTCGGCTACCGCCGCTCCTGGCTGAGGGGGGACCTGCTGGCCGGAGTGACCGTGGCCGCGTACCTCGTGCCGCAGGTCATGGCGTACGCGGGTGTCGCCGGGCTCTCTCCGGTCGCCGGGCTGTGGGCGATCCTGCCGGCCCTCGGGCTGTACGCGCTGCTCGGCTCCTCACGCCTGCTCTCGGTGGGGCCCGAGTCCACCACCGCCCTGATGACCGCCACCGTCGTCGGCCCGCTCGCCGCCGGATCCCCCGGACGCTACGCCACGCTGGCCGCGGCTCTCGCGGTCACGGTCGGGCTGTTGTGTCTGGTGGCGCGGGCGGTGCGCCTGGGGTTCCTCGCCGACCTGCTCTCCCGGCCCGTCCTGATCGGCTATCTGGCGGGCGTGGCACTGATCATGATGGTGGATCAGCTGCCGAAGCTGACCGGCGCGGGCACGACCGGCACCGAGTTCTTCCCGCAGCTGTGGTCCTTCCTCCGGAACCTGCCCGACGCCCGGCCGGCCACCGTCGTGCTGTCCGCGGCCACACTCGTCTTCCTGTTCGTGGTCGCACCACGGTTCCCCGCGGTACCCGGACCGCTGCTCGCCGTCGTGCTCGGCACCGCCGCCGTGGTGGCCTTCGACCTCGATCAACGGTACGGCGTCCAGGTGATCGGCGAGGTCCCGTCGGGGCTGCCCGGCCTCGCCGTGCCGGACCTGCGTGACCTGCCCCAGCTGGTGCTGCCCGCCCTAGGTGTGCTCCTCGTCGGGTACACCGACTTCATCCTCACCGCCCGTGCCTTCGCCGACCGCGCCGACGAGGGGCCGGGGCTGGACGCCAACCAGGAGTTCCTCGCGCTGGGCGCGGCGAACCTGGGTGCGGGGGCCGTGCACGGCTTCCCGGTCAGCAGCAGCGCCAGCCGCACCGCCCTCGCCTCCTCGGCGGGCGCCCGGAGCCAGGCGTACTCCCTGGTGGCCGGGGCGGTGGTGCTGGCCGTGCTGCTCGTCCTCAGCCCGCTGCTCACCCGCACTCCGTCCGCCGTGCTGGGCGCGCTCGTGGTCTACGCGGCGATCCGCATGATCGATCTGGCGGGCTTTCGCCGGCTGGCGTCCTTCCGGCGGCGCGAACTCATGCTCGCGCTCGGCTGTCTCGCGGGCGTCCTCGCCCTGGACATCCTGTACGGGGTGCTGGTCGCCGTGGGGCTGTCCGTGGCGGAGCTGCTGACCCGGGTGGCGCGCCCGCACGACGCGGTGGAGGGGCTGGTGCCGGGGATGGCGGGCATGCACGACGTCGACGACTACCCGCAGGCGCACACCGTTCCCGGCCTCCTCGTCTACCGCTACGACTCGCCCCTCTTCTTCGCCAACGCCGAGGACTTCCGCCGCCGGGCCCTGGCCGCCGTCGACAAACAGACCGAGCCCGTCCGCTGGTTCGTCCTCAACACCGAGGCCAATGTCGAGGTCGACATCACCGCGCTCGACGCCGTCGACGCCGTACGCCGCGAACTCACCGACCGGGGGATCGTGTTCGCCCTGGCCCGCGTCAAGCAGGACCTCCTCGACGATCTGACGGCGTACGGACTCGCGCAGTCCGTCGGGCCGGACCTCGTCTTCCCGACACTGCCCACCGCCGTGGCCGCCTACCGGACGTGGTGCGGCGACCGGTGAGCGGCCGGGGTCCGCGCTGCGGGTGGGGCCGGAGTCCGCGCTGCGGGTGGGGCCGGTCGGCCCTGGTGCATCCGGCCCACGCGAGCAATGATCGTGAGGGAGGGGCCGCAGTCCGTCCGCCGTCGGGGAACCAGGGGTCGTCATGACCGAGCCAGGCACTTTCACGGAGCAGAACCCGATCCGCGTGTTCCTGCTGGACGACCACGAGGTCGTACGACGCGGGCTCACCGACCTGCTGGACTCGGAGCCGGACATCTCGGTGGTCGGCGACGCCGACACGGTCGAGCACGCGCTCACCCGCGGGCCGGCGCTGCGCCCGGACGTCGCGGTGCTGGACGTGCGTCTCCCGGACGGCGACGGCATCACGGTCTGCCGCGAGCTGCGCAGCCGGATGCCGGACCTGGCCTGCCTGATGCTGACGTCGTTCGACGACGAGGACGCCCTGCTCGACGCGATCATGGCGGGGGCCGCGGGCTATGTCCTCAAGCAGATCAAGGGCTCCGACCTGGTCTCGGCGGTGCGCACCGTCGCCTCGGGGCAGTCGATGCTGGATCCCGCGACGACGGCCCGCCTGATGCGCTCCCTGCGCGCCGATCCGGCCGAGAGCCCCGGTGTGCCGCCCGAGCTGGCGAGTCTGTCGCCACGCGAGCGGGAGATCCTCGTCCTGATCGGTGACGGGCTCACCAACCGTGAGATCGGCGAGCGGCTCTTTCTGTCGGAGAAGACGGTCAAGAACCACATCTCCCGGCTGCTGGCCAAACTGGGGGTGCAGCGCCGGGTCCAGGCCGCGGTGCTCGCCTCGCATCTGGAACAGCAGCCGCACGCCGTCGACCGTCCGGCCAGGTGAGGCAGGACCGCCGCGCACCCGGCGACGACGTCACACGGCGTCCGCGGGGCGGTTGACGCGATACACGTCGCGCACGCAGAGGTTGAGGGCGGCGGCCGCGACGACGAGTCCGGCGCACGCCACGAGGATCGTGCGGTTGTCCCACACGTCGGACGCGAGGGCGGTGATGAGGTAGCCGAGGGGGATGGCGAGGAGTTCCCCGACGCTGTTGAACGCGCTCATCCGGCCCTGCTCGGCCTGCGGCACATGGTGCTGGAAGGCGGTGGTCCACGCGACGATGGCGACGTCGAGACCGATGCCGGCGAGCAGGGCCGCCGCCAGCACGAACGGCAGCGGCAGCCCCCGTCCCATGGCGAACAGCGGGACGGCCAGCACGGAGCTCGCCACGACCGCCACGGTGAGCAGGCGGTACGGCTTCCAGCGCAGGCACACGAGCGTTCCGACGAGCAGGCCCGAGGCGAAGGACGCCTGGACCAGTCCCCAGTCGCGGGCCCCGCCGTACCCTTCCGCCGCGACGAGCGGCCCGAGGAGCTGGAAACCGGCCAGCCAGGCGGCCACGAGGACCGTTCCGGCGGCCGTGTAGGTCCACAGCCAGGTACGCGACCAGAAACCGCGCCACCCCGCGCGCAGATCGTCCAGGGCGCTGTGCGCGGTCGGCGGCGCGTCCAGCCGCAGGCCGCGCAGGAGCAGGGCCGCGACGGCGAAGGTGAGCGCGTCCCACGCCAGGGCCCAGGCCGGTCCTGCCGTCGCGACGACGAGACCGCCGACGACGGGTCCGAGCACCTTGACCGCGTTGCTCGGCAGTCTGAGCAGGGCGTTCGCCTGCTGGAGGTGTTCCGCGGGGATGATCTGGCCCACCGCTCCCTGGGCGGCGGGCCTGGTGAAGGCCACGGCGGTTCCGGACGCGAAGCCGCAGAGGGCGATGGACGTCGTGCTCGCGTGGCCGGTGCCGACGGTCGCGGCCAGCGCTCCCTGCGCGGCGGCGGCCAGCAGATTGCCGAGGAAGAGGATCCGGCTCCGGGACATCCGGTCCGCGAGGACTCCGCCGATCAGGAGGAAGACGACGGTCGGAACGGTGTTCATGGCGAGCACGACGCCGAGGGCTCCGGCGCCGCCGCCCTGCTCGATCACGGAGTAGGCGAGCGCGAGGGGAGCCATCGCGGACCCCGTGACGGAGATCAGGTTGGCGAGGACGAACCGCCGGAAGGCCGGGACCCTCAGTGGGGCGCTGCGGATCGTCGGTGAGTCTGCCGCGGTCTTCATGATCTCCCTCGTGCTCGGCGCGGCGAGCACCTTAGTGCAGCGCCTGGCCGACGGGACATCGCACCCCGGCGGGGACGACGGGATCCGGCCGTCCTCGGCGGCCCGCGGGCACCGTGACGGCCCTCCTGCCCCTCCGGACCGCGGGCACGGCGAGAGCCCTCCTCCCTCTCCGGACCACGCGCACGACGACAGCCCTCCGGCTCCCCTCCGGACCGCGGGCACGACGACAGCCCTCCGGCTCCCCTCCGGACCGCGGGCACCACGACGGCCCTCCCGCCCCTTTGGTCCGCGCCGTCGGCATCCCCGTCCCGCCGCGCGTCCGGCCCCGGACAGGCGAGTCCCCGACGGGGATTCCGTCGGGGACTCGTCGTGCCGCCGGACTGCGGTGTGTTCGGGAAGCGGGAAGGGTGGGCGGCCCGGCCGGCTATTCGACCGTGGTCCAGTCGAGCGTGCGCTCCACGGCCTTCTTCCAGTTGGCGTATCCCTCCGCCCGCTGGTCGTCCGACCACTGGGGCTCCCAGCGCTTGGACTCCTGCCAGTGGGTGCGCAGTTCGTCGGTGTCCCGCCAGAAACCGGTGGCGAGGCCCGCCGCGTAGGCGGCGCCGAGCGCCGTGGTCTCGGCCACCACGGGCCGGCTGACCGGTACGCCGAGCACGTCGGCCTGGATCTGCATGCACAGGTCGTTGGCCGTGACACCGCCGTCGACCTTGAGGACGTCCAGGTGGACTCCGGAGTCCTGCTCCATGGCCTCGACGACGTCACGACTCTGGTAGCAGATGGCCTCCAACGTGGCCCGCGCCAGATGGCCGTTGTCGTTGTAGCGGGCGAGCCCGACGATCGCGCCACGGGCGTCGGAGCGCCAGTACGGGGCGAACAGGCCCGAGAACGCGGGCACGAAGTACACGCCGCCGTTGTCCTCGACGGTGCGGGCCAGGGTCTCGCTCTCGGCCGCGTTCTTGATGATCTTCATCTGGTCGCGCAGCCACTGCACCGCGGACCCGGTGACCGCGATGGAGCCCTCCAGGGCGTAGACCGCCGGGCTGTCGCCGAACTGGTAGGCCACGGTGCTGAGCAGCCCGTGCTGTGAACGGACCAGCTCCGTGCCGGTGTTGAGCACCAGGAAGTTGCCGGTTCCGTAGGTGTTCTTGGCCTCGCCCGGCGAGTAGCAGACCTGTCCGACGGTGGCCGCCTGCTGGTCCCCGAGCACTCCGGTGATGGGGATGGCGGCCTGCAGCGGCCGGGTGGTCCGCGTCACGCCGTACGCCTCGCGGTGGGACGAGGGGTTGATGGTCGGCAGCATCGAGCGCGGGACGCCGAAGAACCCCAGCAACTCGTCGTCCCAGTCGAGGGTTTCCAGGTCCATCAGCATCGTGCGGCTGGCGTTGGTCACGTCGGTCGCGTGGATGCCGCCGTGCGGGCCGCCGGTCAAATTCCACAGCACCCAGCAGTCCGTGTTCCCGAAGAGGGCGTGTCCCTGCTCCGCCGCCTCCCGGACCCCGTCGACGTTCTCCAGGATCCACTGGATCTTGCCGCCCGAGAAGTAGGTCGCCGGTGGCAGCCCCGCCTTGCGGCGGATGACGTCGCCCTGACCCGAGCGTTCCAGGGCCGCGGCGATGGAGTCGGTGCGGGTGTCCTGCCAGACGATGGCGTTGTAGTAGGGACGGCCGTTGCGCGGGTCCCAGACGACGGTGGTCTCCCGTTGGTTGGTGATGCCGATCGCCGCCAGGTCCTCCGGGGAGAGGTTTCCGTGCCGCAGGGCGTTCTGCATCACCGAGTTGGTGCGTTCCCAGATCTCCACCGGGTCGTGCTCCACCCATCCGGAGCGCGGAAGGATCTGGGCGTGCTCCAGTTGGTGCTTCGCCACCTCGTTGCCGGCGTGGTCGAAGATCATGAATCGAGTGCTGGTGGTCCCTTGGTCCACCGCGCCCACGAAGTCCGCCATGGTGTGCCGCCTCTTGTGTGGGGGTCAGTCCTTGGAGGCCGGGACGCGTCCGGGGGGCTCCGGCTCAGCCGTGGGCAGGAACCTGCCGATGAAGAGCTTGTAGATGGCCGCGCCGAGCAGTCCGCCGATCAGCGGGCCGACGATCGGCACCCAGAAATAGATTTGTCCGTACTGATCTCGCCATGCTCCGCCGTATCCCGTGATGAAGCTGGCCAGTCGGGGGCCGAAGTCACGCGCCGGGTTGATCGCGTAGCCCGCGAGGGTGCCCCAGGCCATACCGATGGCAACGACGACCAGACCGATGATGAACGGGCCCATGTTGGCGCCGGGCGGCGTGTTGAGCAGGTCCGTGATCGCCATGATCAGCAGCAGCAGGATGGCGGTGCCGATGATCTGGTCGCGGAAGGCGGCCCACTCGTGGACCGGCAGGTTGGTGTTTCCGTTGGCGGGGAGCGTCGAGAACACGAACTGGGTCTTGACGGTGTGCCCGGGGTCCACCTTCGCCAGCGCCTCGGTGTAGTTCCAGCGCACGACGAGGGCCGCCACGAAGGCGCCGGCCGTCTGGGCGACCACGTAGGGCGCCACCTTCTTCCAGGGGAACCCCTTGAAGGTGGCCAGGGCCACGGTGACCGCCGGGTTGAGGTGCGCACCGCTCAGCCGTGCCGCGACGTAGACACCCATCGTGACGCCGATGCCCCACGCCCAGGCGATGCTGTCGTGGTTGCCGAGGCCGCCCGGTGGGACCGTGAGCCCTCCACCGGCGACCACTTGGGCCACCACGCCGACGCCGAAGAGGATGAGGATCATGGTGCCGAGGAACTCGGCCGACATCTCGCCGACCAACCCCAGCCTTTTAAGTCGATCAGCCATGGAAGCCCGCTTTCCCGCCGGCCACATGTGACCGGCCGTCGACTGCCGGAGCCCTAACGGCATCAGGATAGATTGATTCGGAATCAACCGCACAAGAGGTGAAATACCTTCCAAAGCGGACACCTGCGGGTGTGTGGCCGGTCCGGGGGCCTCCACCGCACCCGGAGCGGCGGGAGTTGCACGACCCGACCGGAACCGCCACTCGGCCGGCGCACCCGTCCGTGCGTGTACGCCGACCGGGTGGCCGCGGACGGCAACCCGGCCGACCGGGAAACCGGCCCGAGGCCCTCTCGTCGCACGCAACCGGCCGGTCCCCTCGTATGCGCGGCGCGAGCTCCCGCGGGCCGCGCACGCCGGGCCGTACACCCGCGCCCGTGCCACCCGGAGTGCACCCCGGGTCTGACCTTCCCTCAGTGCCTCTGCCCGTGCCCGTGCCCGTGCCTGTGCCTGTGCCTCTGCCGTCAAGGCAACCCCTCGGTCTTCGCTCCCGTCCTCGTGGGGCGGAGAGCGTCCCGCGATGTCTCCGGGACGCACGGGGGAGCAGACCGACCACGAGGAGAAGCAATTGATCCGATTCCGGCGAACAGGGATCGCGGCCGCCGCGTTACTGGCGGCGGTGGCGGGATCGCCCGGCCCGGCACAGGCCCAGCAGCCGTCGGCCGGTTCCGTACGGTCCGCCACCACGGCCACCGCGGATTTAGACCGACGGCTTCCGGACGGCTGGCGGATCACCGGGGAGGGGGCGGCGACCCAACTCGTCTGGCGCGCGGACGCGCCGGTGCCGCCCAGCGACTCCGGTGTCGTCTTCTACAGCGGGCACGAGACCCTCGGCAGGCCCCACGAGTCGCGGGACGGACGGACGTTCCGGCTCCCGCTGCGTGGCATCGGCGCCGAGCGGCTGACCGACCTGCGGGCCAGATCCGGTGAACGCCGTCTGGACGCCCCGGAGGAGGAGGAGAAGGGCGGGCACGACCGCCGGCCGGGCCTCGCGGCGACGCAGCCCGTCCGGCCTCCGGCCAACCCGGTCGACCCCGGCAGGCCGGGCGCGTACCGGACCGTGACGGGAGAGTACGCGCTCCACTCCATACGACTGCCCGGATTCGCCGCGCCGGTGGAGATGCGCGCGGTGGTGGTCGCGCCCACCGCGACGGCCCCGGGGCACCGCCCCCTCGCCCTGTTCCTGCACGGCCGCCACGGCACGTGCTTCACGGGCCGCGACGACATCACCGGCGACTGGCCGTGCCCAGCCGGCGCGAAGCCGGTCCCCAGCCACCGCGGCTATCTGCGGGCGCAGAGACTGCTGGCCTCGCAGGGGTACGTGACGGTGTCCGTCTCCGCCAACGGTGTCAACGGACAGGACCATGTAGCGGAGGACGGCGGTGCGCAGGCCCGGTCGTCGCTGGTGCGGCAGCACCTGGCCCGCTGGGCGGACTGGGCCGCGCACCGGTCCTCGGCGCCGCGGATCGTGCGCAGCGCGGCGCCCGCCGATCTCTCACGCGTCCTGCTGGTGGGCCACTCGCGGGGCGGTGAGGGGGTCAACCGGGCGGCGACCGACAGCCTGTACCGCGCGCCGGCCGCCCAGGACGGCTACCGGGGCCCGGTGCGCTGGCACATCCGCGGCACCGTGCTGATCGGCCCCACTCTCTTCGGGCAGAACCCGGCCCCCGACGTCCCCTCGATGACGATATTGCCCGGCTGCGACGGCGACGTGTCCGACCTCCAGGGCGAGATGTACGTGGACGGCACGCGCGGCGTCGGTCGCGGCGCGGCCCTGCACAGCGCGGTCTACATGGTCGGCGCCAACCACAACTACTTCAACAGCGAGTGGACACCGGGCCAGGCACAGGCACCGGCCGAGGACGACTTCTGGTCCGGGGACGAGCCGGACCAGGTGTGCTCGCGCTCCGCCTCGACCAGGCTGACGGCACGGCAGCAGCAGGCCGCCGGTGCGACGTACCTGGCCGCGGCGGCACGGGTGTTCGTCGCCGGTGACGACCGGGTGCGGCCGCTGCTCGACGGATCGAACCGGCGTGCGCCCTCGGCGGGCCCCGCACGGGTCCTCACGCACGCGGTCGGCGGCCGCCGCACACCGGCGTTCCTGCCGGACGCCCGGGTCACCGTGGACGGCGGACGGCTCTGCAACCAGGTGGACACCGACGTGGACTCCGCCTGCCTCGGACCCGGCGAGCGGGGCGGCTCCCCACACTTCGTGATGTGGGAGACATCGAAGGAGCCCGGCCGGCACGCCGTGGCGGTGCGCTGGACGGCGCCCGGCACCACGACGCGCGTCCGTGCGGCGCGCGCCGTGGACGTGGCCGCGTCCGACGCGCTGGCGCTGCGGGTGATCGTGCCGCCCGACAGCAGGGACACCCGGCTCGATGTCGCGGTCGCCGACGCGTCGGGCCGCCGCGCCGTTCTGGGGCGGCTGGAGCTCGACGGCCTGCCGGGAACGGATCGCACCGCCTCCTTCTGGGGGCAGGAGGTCCGCGTGCCGCTGGCCGCCGCCACCCGCGCGGGGCTCGATCTGCGCAGGGTGACGGTCCTGGAGCTGGTGCCGCGCAGCCGGTCGGGACGGGCGTGGCTGATGGACGCCTGGGGCTGGCGTGCCGGGCTGCCCGCCGTCAGGGCGGCCGGGATGCCCCGTGTCGACGTGGGCCGGCTGTCGGTCGCCGAGGGCGACTCGGGCACAAGGACTTATCACGTGCCGGTGTCCGTGTCCGGGCACGGCAGGGGAACGGTCCGGCTGTTCGTCGCCGATCCGGCGACCGGCGAGACGACGGCGCGCGAGGTGACCGTGCGGCCCGACGGCCACGGCATCGACGTACGGGTCCGGGTACGGGGCAACACCCGCTTCGGCTACGACGTCGCGCACGACGTGTTCGTGAAGGCGGTCCGGGGTGCGGTGGTCGGCGCGCATCTCGGCGGTGTCGTCGCGGTGAACGACGACCCGGCGCCCGCCCTCCGGGTGACTCCGGTCGCCGACCAGGTCGCCGAGGGCCGGAGCCTGAAGTGGAAGGTGTCCCTGTCCGAGGTGGCCGACGCGGACATCCAGGCCTACTTCGGTCTCCTTCCCGTCACGGGCGGCACCGAACTGTCCACCACGGACGTCGACCCGCGGTGGCTGCGGGACCACTCCGGCGCGCAGCCTGAGCCGTCACGGCCGCTGTCGTCGGTGGAGGAGCTGTACGTCTTCGTCGACGTGCCCGCAGGACACACCGGCGCCGAGCTGACCCTTCCCACCGTCGTGGACCGGGTGGCCGAGCCGGAGGAGACGGTACGCCTGCGGTCGACGGTCTACGACGACACCGGCGAGCCGCACGAGGGGCCGCCGTTCACCGGGACGGTGCGCGACGCGTCGTAGGACCACCGTCGCCGCTCGCGCGGCCGGCCGGGACGGACGCCCGGGCCGGCCGGCCGCGCGAGGACACCTCGGTGTGCGCGCCCCGCTCCGGTCAGCTCGGCGTGCGGCGCAGCACCAGGCAGACGAACCCGAAGCAGTCCCGGTAGACACGCAGCCACTCGGACCGTCGCTCGGTGGCCGTGGCCAGCGCCTGGGCGCTGTCCGGGTCGGCGGGGTGGTCGAGGGCCCATGAGGCGAGCGAACCCCAGCAGGCCCACTCGTAGTCGTCCAACTCCCGGCGGGTGCTGACGTGTCCGTGGACCGGGGTCCAGCCGGCGGCGACGACACGCTCCACCGTGGTGGCCAGGTCGTCGTACTCCCCCAGCATCTCGACCGCCTCCGGGGAGGGTTCCCGGTCCCAGACGGCCTCCCCGATCAGCACGCGCCCGCCGGGCGCGAGGTGTTCGCGCGCCGCGGCCAGGGTGGGCAGCAGGCCGCCGAACGCATGCGTGGCACCGACACTGAGCACGAGGTCGAACGGGTGCGGAGAGGAGAAGTCCGAGGCCGGCAGGTGATGGAGTGCCAGACGCTCCCCGACGTCCCGTGCGGTCGCACCCCGGCGCGCCTGGGCCAGTGCCTCCTCGGACGTGTCGACGCCCTCGGCGCGCAGCCGCGGATTGCCGGCCAGGGCGCGCAGCAGCCATTCGCCTCCGCCGCAGCCGAGGTCCAGCACGCGCTCGTCGCCGCGCGGCAGGGCTTGTTCCAGTAGTCGGCGCACGGATTCGTCGTCGAGCGGCGCCTTGATCGGGTGGTCGGCGTGGGCGATGCCGGACAGTTGTTCGCGATTCACCGGCGCAGCCTGTCAGCGGTCGACGCCGCGCGCACCCGTATTTCCCGCGCGTGCCGTACCCCGCGACGGCCTTTCCGCTCGTGCCGTACGCGGGGCGGCTGGTCCGCGCGTGCCGTACGTGGGCGGCGATCCGCCGACGCGAGCAGGCGACGAGGGTGCGGGCGTTCTACGAAGTCCTCGGGGTCACGACGATTCCGGGCGGGGAGGTCGGTGCGAGGGGGAACGTGAGGGTGAAGGCCGTGGAGCCCGGCCGGCTGACGAGTTCGAGGGTGCCGCCGTGCGCGGTGACGAGCGACCGTGCCACCGCGAGGCCCAGGCCGCTGCCGCCGCGGTCGCGGCTGCGGGCCTTGTCGACACGGTAGAAACGGTCGAAGACGCGTTCCTGGTCGGCGGCCGGTATGCCGGGTCCCGCGTCGGAGACACGCACGACCGTGCTGCCGGAGGAGACGGACAGTTCCAGGTGCACCTCCGTGCCGGCCGGAGTGTGCACGGCGGCGTTGGTGAGCAGGTTGTCCAGCACCTGCCGGACGCGCAGCGGGTCGAGTCTCAGCGGCACCGGGGCGGGGCCGACGACCGCGGTCAGTCCGTGGTCCGGGTGCCCGGCGCGGAAGGTGTCCGCCGCCTCGCGGGTGAGCTCCGCCAGATCGGCCTCCTCCAGGCGCAGCGGGGTCTCCACCTCGGCGGCGTCGAGGCGGGCGAGCAGCAGCAGGTCGTCGAGGAGTACGCCCATCCTGGCCGCCTCGGCGCGCAGCCGGGCCAGATGCCCGTCCCGCTCCTCGGGGGCGTTGGCGGCGGCGTACTGGAAGAGGTCGGCGTACCCGCGCACCGACATGAGCGGGGTGCGCAGTTCGTGCGAGGCGTCGGCGACGAATCGGCGCAGCCGCTGTTCGGCCTCGGTGCGGACGGCCAGTGAGTCGTCGATGTGTTCCAGCATGGTGTTGAGGGCGGTGCGCAGTTCCTCGACCTCCGGGCCGCCCTTGCCGCCGCCGGCACGCACCGGGAGGCGGGCGGAGCCGGTCAGGTTGTGCGAGGTGATGGCGCGGGCCGTGTGCGTCATGTCGCTGATCGGCCTCAGTCCGCGGCGCAGCACCGCCCGGCCGAGGACGACGAGCGCCAGCAGCGCGAGCGCGAAGGCGACGACCTGGACCGCGATCAGCTGGCGCATGGTGCCCTGGAGGTCCGCCATGGGCGCCGCGGTGACCAGCACCACGCCGGGTTCGACCTCGCAGGCGCGCAGCTTGTAGGCGCCCTCCCCCGCCAGCCGCACGGTGCGGACGATGTGCTCGGTGCCCTTGGGCGGGAGCGACTGGGCGGCGGCGGCGAGTTCGGCGGTGTCGGCGGGCACGTCGGCGGGCCTGCGGAGGACGGCCGTACCGTCGGAGACGTCGTACACGGCGGTGAACCAGCCGTAGTACGGGCGGCGCTGCACGGTGCCGTGGGTGGCGGCGTCCTTGGACTGGGTGACCTGGACGAGCTGGAGCTGCTCGGCGAGCTGTCGTTCCAGGTAGTCGCTCATGTACGTCGTCAGGGCCGTGCCGACGACGGCGAACACCACGAGGGACAGCACGCCCATGCCGAGGGCGAGCCGGGTGCCCAGGCGCAGCCGGCGGTAGGCGTCGCGCAGCCGCCCGGCAGCACCGCGCCCGGGGCGGGTCACGCGGTCACTCCGCACCCTGCCGCACCACGTATCCGACGCCCCGCACGGTGTGGATGAGGGGCGCCCCGCTGTCGTCGAGCTTGCGGCGCAGCCGGCTGACGACCAGCTCGACCACGTTGGAGCGGCCGCCGAAGCCGTACTCCCAGACGTGGTCGAGGATCTGCGCCTTGGTCAGCACGGTCGGCGACTTGCGCATCAGATAGCGGAGCACCTCGTACTCGGTCGGGGTGAGGGTGAGCAGCCGGTCGCCGCGCCGCACCTCGCGGGTGTCCTCGTCCATCGTCAGGTCGGCGACCCGCAGCACGGAGCGCTGGAAGCCGGGGCCCGCGCTGCGCCGCAGCACCGTCCGCAGCCGAGCCATGAGCTCCTCCACGGCGAACGGTTTGACCAGGTAGTCGTCGCCGCCGCGGGTGAGGCCCGCGACCCGGTCGGCGACTCCGTCGCGGGCGGTGAGGAAGACGACGGGCACCATCGTCCCGGACTGCCGCAGCCGGTCCAGGACGGCGAATCCGTCCAGGCCGGGCAGCATCAGGTCGAGCACCACGATGTCGGGGTGGAACTCGGCCGCCCGGCGCAGCGCGTCCTCGCCGGAGTACGCCGTGACGGCGTCCCAGCCCTCGTAGCGGGCGACCGTCGCGACGAGGTCGGCGATGGGCGGGTCGTCGTCCACGACCAGGAGGCGCACTTTTTCCACCCGCTCATACTGCGTCACACGTCCGACGGCGCCATACCCCGGGCCTGCGGTGATCCACATCGATAAGGACTTGAAAGTCGGCCGACAGGAAAACGACAGGGCACGCGCGGCAGGCTCGGTGTCCCCACACCTGAACGAGGAGCTGCCCCCGTGACCACGGTCGATCGTGTCCAGCCGCCGCCGACGGCGGTGCGTCCGAAGGCGGTGGCCCGCACCGGCCTCTACGCCCTGCTGGCGGTGAACGCGGTCGTGGTGGCCGTGTTCTTCGTCCGAGCCGGGTTCGCGTCGAACGCGCTGATCGTGCTGGGCCGGCTGGCCGGGCTGTACGGCGCGCTGCTGATGGCCTTCCAGCTGTTCCTCGTGGCCCGGCTGCCGTGGCTCGACCGCCGCATCGGCATGGACCGTCTGACGTCCTGGCACCGCCGGGTCGGCTTCGGGCTGGTCTGGACGCTGTCGGCGCACGTCGTGTTCATCGTCCACGGCTATGCGCGGCCCGCGTCGGTGGGGCCGGTGGAGGAGTTGACGGAGCTGGCGACGACGGCCGAGGGCGTGCTGCGCGCGGTCGTGGCCCTGGTGCTGTTCCTGGTGGTCGGCGCGGTGTCCGCCCGTTTCGCACGGCGCCGGCTCGCCTACGAGACGTGGCACTTCGTCCATCTCTACACCTAGACCACGGTCCGTGCCGGGGCCGCCCGCCCGCATTCGGGGCCGGGTCCCGCCGGCCTCGCGGGCCATGACGTCGGCCACCTGTTCACCGCGCGCGTCCAGCAGATCGGCGGCCCTGAGGAAGATCGCGCGACGCGCGAACGGAGCGTGCGCGGCCCTCTCGGGGAAGGCGGCGTCCGCCGCGTCCACGGCCCGCCGCACGTCCTCGGATCCGGCGGCGGCCACGGATTCTGCTACCGCGCGGGCGGAGTATCAAGGGGTCCGGGCGGCTCGCCGCGGGGAGCCCGGGGTCAGGCCACCGCGCCCGGCCTCCCACCGTGGTCACCTGCCACAATGGCAACGAGGCAGGTGTTCGGCAGAACCTGCCGCGGACGACGGAGGAGCCCCGTGCCACAGCCCTCGCAGCCCCTGCGGAAGCTCGGATTCCTGACCATCGGGCTGTTCGACGCCGACGACCCGGCCCGCGGCCACGAGTCGACGCTCGGCATCATCGAGCTGGGCGAGCGGCTGGGCTTCGACAGTGCCTGGCTGCGCCACCGCCACCTCCAGTACGGCATCTCCTCCCCCGTCGCCGTCCTGGCGGCGGCCTCCCAGCGCACCAGCCGCATCGAACTCGGTACCGCCGTCACCCCGTTGGGCTGGGAGAACCCCCTACGACTCGCGGAGGACCTGGCGACCGTCGACGTGCTGTCCGGGGGCCGGCTCAATCCGGGCATCAGCGTCGGCCCGCCCATGCACTACGACCAGGTCAAGGACGCGCTGTATCCCGGCACCGCCGACGCCCAGGACTTCGGCTACGAACGGGTGGCGCGCCTTCTGGACTTCGTGCGCGGCAAGCCGGCCAGCGACTTCAGCGGAGTCGAGGGGTTCGAGGTGTTCTCCGACCGCGTCCAGCCGCACTCGCCCGGCCTCGGCCGCCGCATGTGGTACGGCGGCGGCAGCCTGAGTTCGGCGCGCTGGGCCGGCGAGCACGCGATGAACTTCCTGACCAGCAGCGTGGTGAAGGCGGAGGAGTCCGAGGACTTCGCCGAGGTGCAGCTCTCCCATGTGCGGGCCTTCCGCGCCGCTCACCCCGACGGCGACCGCGCCCGTGTCTCGCAGGGGCTCGTCGTGATACCCACCGACAGCGCCTCTTCGGCGCAGCGGGCGAAGTACGAGGAGTACGCCCGCAAGCGGCTGCCGCGCACCGCCGCGCCGCAGGGTCCGGCCCGCCTGATGTTCGCGCCCGATCTCGTCGGGACGTCCGACGAGATCGCCGAACTGCTCCACGCCCAGGCCGCGTTCCGGGAGATCGACGAGGTCGCCTTCGCCCTGCCCTTCACGTTCGAGCACGAGGACTACGTCCAGATCCTCACCGACATGGCGACCCGGCTCGGCCCGGCCCTCGGCTGGCAGCCGACAACCTGATCGCTCGTCAGCCGGCTCTCGGCGCACGCACATCGGCGTGCCCGACGCCTCCGGACGTGCCACGGTCGGCGACGGTGCCCCTCCTCCCGCGCCCGGGAAGATCGTTGTTACGGTTCACCGATGTCCGACTCTTCACGCGACACCGCCCGGGGCGCCGGCTGGGGCACTCCGGAACCCGGCGACTACCGGCACCTGATGCCCTCCCGCGTCGAGAAACTCTCGTGGCTCGACCCGAGGACGCTGTGGCCCGCGCGCAACGGTGTGCTCGCCTCGTGGTTCGGGGACCCCACGGGCCGTACCCGCGCCCGCTGGATGGAGCAGCGCAGGAGCGCCGGCGCGCCCGCCGACGCGGTGGTGCGGCGCGACGATCCCGACCACTTCTCCTTCATGGTGATCGGGGACACCGGCGAGGGCGACGCGCCTCAATACGCCGTCGTACCAGGCTTCCTGAAGGCCAGTCGGGGATCGAGTTTCGCGGTCCTCGCCAGTGACGTGATCTATCCGGTCGGCAGCACCGACGACTACGGCACGAAGTTCCACGGGCCGTACCGGGACTACCCGGCCCCCATATACGCCATACCCGGCAATCACGACTGGTACGAGGACCTGCACGGCTTCATGCGGGTCTTCTGCGACGCGCCACCCCTCGCGCCGGAAACCGGGCAGCGACGGACACTGCGGGCCCGGCTGCGTTCGCTGCTGTGGCACACTCCGCGCAAGGCGGACGAGCAACGGCTCGCCGAGGCACGCACGTTGCGCTCGGCACCGGCCCAACAGGCCGTCCAGCCAGGGCCGTACTGGGCCGTCGACGCCGGTCCGGTGCGGATCATCGGCATCGACACCGGTCTCCTCGGGACGATCGACGCCGAGCAGGGACGCTGGCTGCGCGAGGTGTCCGCGGGCGACACCCCCAAGATCCTGATCACCGGTTCGCCGCTGTACGTGGACGCGGAGCACCATCCGTGCGAGATCGAGGGCGGCGGCACCGTCGACGACATCGTGCGCGACCCCGCGCACCACTATGTCGCCGCGATAGGGGGTGACATCCACAACTACCAGCGCTATCCCGTACAGGTCGGCGACCGCACCCTGCAGTACGTGGTCGCCGGTGGCGGCGGGGCGTTCATGCACGCCACGCACACGATCCCGCGCGTCTCCGTCGCCCGGGTCACCGAAGCGGACTTCCGCTGCTACCCGCTGCGCGGCGACTCACTGGCCTTCTACAGCAGGCTCTACGGACGCCGGCTGCGGATGCGCCGCTTCTTCACCCTCACCGAGGAGCAGGCCATGGCCGTCATGGCGGAGCGGCTCGGCATCCCCCCGACCCGTTCCGCGAGTGCGCCCGTCCGCGTCACCCGGCGCACCCGGCTGGTGGCTTCCCTGCTGGGGGCAGGTGGGCGGCCCGACCGCAACTCGCGCTTCCGCCTCCCGGTGCGCAAGGCGTACACCCAGCTGTTCTCCCCGGGCTCGGCGACCTACAGCCCGCCCTTCTTCAAGTCGTTCCTGCGTCTGGACGTCACCCCGTCCTCGGTCCGGTTGCGCTGCTTCGCCGCCACCGGCAACCGGGAGCAGGAGATCGACCCGCCGGTCGAGGACGAGGTGGTCATCCCGCTGCCCTGACCCGGTGCCGCCGGGCCAGGGTGGGCGTCTGCGGGACCCGGGGAGTGTCGTTCGGAGCCGGGCCGGTCCGAACGACGCCCGCTAGTACCCGGGCGCGACCTGCGCCCCGGGGAGGACGCCCGCGCTCCCGGCGTGCAGTTCGGAGCGGACGAGTTCGAGGAGCCGCCCGGTCCAGTTGCGGCCCCTGCCGCCCCGGTCGCCCCAGAACGCGGAGTCGCTGTCGTCGTAGATCAGCGTGGCGTCGCCCGTGGCCAGCAGGGCCCGGGCCAGGGCCGGGTGCTGCGCGTACTTGGCGCGCAGCAGAGCGGTGAGGACGGCCGTGCGGGCGTGCTCCCAGCCGTCGTGCAGCGGGGCGCCGACGGCCAGCTTCCGGGCCTCGAACACGCTGTTCTCCGCCGTGATCGCCGAGCCGACGGCCGCGTCGGCGATCGACAGGGCCCAGTACGCGTGGGCGACGGACGGATAGGTGACGCCGTCCACCGCGACGGGAGCCGGATAGTCGTTGCGCAGCCCCTTGGTGCCGGGGTCGTCCGACGGCTTCAGCGGATAGCTCTGGTAGAGGTGGATCGCGGGCGCCACGGGCTCCGCGGGACCGTCGGCGAGGACCCGTGAGGGCCGTTCCGCCATCCACCGGGCGCGCTCCTCGAAGTAGGCGATCGCCTCGTCGTGGGCCTCCTGCGTGACCTCCTCCTCGGGGCGTCCCTCCATGCGTCCGCCGACTCCGGCCACCAGGACCTGGAGCGGCCGGTCCTTGCGGTCCATGTCGCCGAGGGCGTAGTGGCGCTGCGTCGCGGGGATGGCGAGGTAGGCGGCGCGGGCGGCGGCCCGCTTCTCCTCGGTGCGGTCGGCGAGGAAGGCGTCGACCGCGGCCAGGCACCGGTCCGTCGAGTCCGGACGTCCGTTGAGCTCGTCGATGGTGTCGCGTACCTCGGCGAGCAGCAGTTCCGGCGTGTGCCGGCTGCGCGGCTCGCCGAACTTCCATGCGGCCAGCTGGAAACCGGACGCCCGGGCGCCGTCCGGGAGTTCGGTGGCGACCCAGCCGCTGCGCAGTTTCTCCTCGAACTCCTCCAGGGTGACCAGGCCCCAGCAGTCGATGAGTCCGTCCGCGTAGATGAACAGGTCGGTGAGGTGGTAGTCGCCGTTGCGGATGAAGGCGTGCCGCCAGGTTCCGGGTATGCGTATGCCGTCCGCCACGCGGTAGGTGGTCCGTCTGCCGATCATCCGGTCATTGTGGCGGACCCGCCGACGCGGTGCCGCGTCGGCCGCGGAAGGCGCGGCGCGGGGCGCCCTGCCGGGACCGGGGCCCGGGTGCGTCGGCGCGCGGCCGGTCCGGGCTCCCGGCACCCGGCCGGGCCGGGCCCGCGCCGAGTGCCCCCCGGACCGGCGCTCCCGGTGCCGCCCGGCAGGTCAGTCGGACAGTGCGGCAATACGGTCGAGGGCCTGCCGGATGTCGTCCCGTGAGACGTCGCGGTGCGTGATCAGGCGCAGGCGGCCGCCCAGGGAGAGGGCGAGCACACCGGCCCGGCGGAGCCGCCCGACCGCGCCCGCCGGGTCCGGCACCTCGGCCATGACGATGTTCGTCTCGGGTGCCGCGGCGTCCCAGCCCAGCTCGCGCAGCCCGCTCGCCAGGAACTGCGCGTTGTCGTGGTCCTCCGCGAGCCGGTCGACGCGCTCCAGCGCCACGAGTCCGGCCGCGGCCAGCACGCCGCCCTGGCGCACTCCCCCGCCGAGCATCTTGCGCACCCGCCGGGCTTCGTGCACGAAGTCGGCGCTGCCGCCGACGACCGATCCGACGGGCGCGCCCAGCCCCTTGCTGAGACACGCCTGGACGGTGTCGACACCGCGGGTGAGGTCGGCGGGCGCGGTCTTCAGGGCCACCGCCGCGTTCCAGACGCGGGCGCCGTCCAGATGGACCAGCAGTCCCGTCTCTCGGGCCGCGGCGACCAGTTCGGCGTGTTCCTGCGGCGAGGTGGTGGTACCGCCCGCCGCGTTGTGCGTGTTCTCCAGGCACAACAGCCGGTTGCGCAGGGCGAAGTACGCTCCGCCCCCGACCGCCGAGGCACGGATGTCCTCCGCGGTGATCCGCCCCGGGCCCGCCGTCCAGGGCAGCGGCTGCGGCATGCCCCCGGCGAGCCAGGACGCCGTGCCGACCTCGCTGTCGAGCACGTGCGCGCGCTGCGGGGCGAAGAAGCGGTCGCCTCTGCGCAGGTGGAGGAAGAGCGCGACGAGGTTCCCCATGGAGCCGCTCGGCACCCACAAGGTCGCTTCCACGCCCAGGAGTTCGGCGGCCCGATCCTCCAGGGCGCGCATGGTCGGGTCGCCGTCGAGGACGTCGTCGCCGACCTCGGCGGCGGCCATCGCGGCCCGCATCTCGGCATCGGGCCGGGTCACGGTGTCGGATCGCAGGTCGATCGGTGCTGCGCTGCTCATCTCGGCTTTCTCCGGGCGGTGATCAGGACGTCGGGGTGATGCGGGCGGGACGGCCCGCATCAGTCCTTGAGGCGGTCGATCTGCCTGATCTTGTTGGTCGCGTCCAGGGCCGCGACCTTGTAGGACTCGGCGAGGGTCGGGTAGTTGAAGACGGCGTCCACCAGGTAGTCGACGGTGCCGCCGCAGCCCATCACGGACTGGCCGATGTGGATGAGTTCGGTGGCACCGGTACCGAAGCAGTGGACGCCGAGCAGCTTGCGGTCGTCGGGCGAGACCAGCAGCTTGAGCATGCCGTGCGAGTCTCCGATGATCTGCCCGCGGGCCAGTTCGCGATAGCGCGAGATACCGACCTCGAACGGTACGCATTCGTCGGTGAGCTGGTCCTCGGTCCGGCCGATGAAGCTGATCTCCGGGATGGTGTAGATGCCGATCGGCTGGAGGTCGTGCATCCGGTTCACCGGTTCGCCGAAGGCGTGGTACGCCGCCGTCCGCCCCTGCTCCATCGACGTCGCCGCGAGCGCGGGGAAGCCTATGACGTCGCCGACGGCGTAGACGTGCGGCACCTCGGTGCGGTAGTACTCGTCGACCTTGATCCGGCCACGCGCGTCGGCGGTCAGGCCCGCCTTGTCGAGGTCGAGTTCGTCGGTGAGGCCCTGGCGGCCCGCCGAGTACATCACGGCGTCCGCGGGGATCTTCTTGCCGCTCTCCAGGACCGTGAGCGTGCCCCGTGGGTGGCGCTCCACCGCGGCCACGGTCTCCCCGAAGCGGAAGGTCACGGCCAGGTCCCGGAGGTGGTACTTCAGTGACTCGATCACCTCGACGTCGCAGAAGTCGAGCATCCCGGGCCGCTTCTCGACCACCGTGATCTTGCTGCCGAGGGCCGCGAACATGGAGGCGTACTCCATCCCGATCACGCCTGCCCCGACGATGACCATGGAACGTGGCACCCGCTCCAGGTTCAGCACGTTGTCCGAGTCCAGGATCGTCCGGCCGTCGAACTCGACGCTCGCGGGCCTGGCCGGGCGGGTGCCGGTGGCGATGACGATGCGATCCGCGGTCAACTGCTTCTCGTCGCCGTTCACTTCGCGCAGGCCGATGGTGTGGTCGTCCAGGAAGCGGCCGGTGCCGGCGAAGAGGGACACGTGGTTGCGTGACAACTGGCTGCGGATCACGTCGACTTCCCGGCTGACCACGTGCTCGGTGCGCGCGGTCAGATCCGTGACGGTGATGTCCTCCTTGAGCCGGTAGCTCTGGCCGTACAGGTCGCGCTGGGTGAGGCCGGTCAGATAGAGGACCGCCTCGCGCAAGGTCTTCGAGGGGATCGTTCCGGTGTGGATGGAGACCCCGCCGACCATGTCGGGGCGGTCGATGACGGCGACCCGACGGCCGAGCTTGGCCGCGGCGATGGCGGCCTTCTGGCCGCCCGGGCCGGATCCGATGACGAGCATGTCGAAGTCGGGCACGCTCCGGAGTCTTGCAGCCCGAGGCCATCCCCCGGAAGGGTGAACCGAGGATCATTCACGTGACTTGACCCCGATGTCACCGCGGGCCGTCGTCCCGGCGCGTGGTGGCACCCCGCGCGTCGCCGTCGTCCCGGCACGGCATGGCGCCTCGCGCGTCGCCGTCGTCCCGGCAGCCGCCGGCCCGCCGCCCTGTCTCCGCCGTGCTCCTGCGGTACGGCTGCCGTACCGCAGGAGCACGGGCCCCCTCGGCGGGGGAGGCCGGCGGGCGGTGGCATCATCGGAAGGCAGGGCCGCGCTCGCCGCGACCGGCCGGACCTCACGGAGGCGTTGATGCAGACCGCCGAACTGCCCTACGTCGATGAGCACGCGACCGTCATCGACGCGGAGACCGACGACGTCTGGCGCGGACTCGACGCCGTGCTGAGCCGGACGTTCTCCCGTCCGGGGGCCGCCGGGTACGCGAGGCTCGTGCGCTGCGCCGACAGCACCTCCCGCGGACCGCGCCCCCTCGCCGAGGGCTCGACGTTCCCCGGCTTCCGGGTGGTCACCGCGGTGCCGGGGCGTGAACTCGTGCTCGCCGGCCGCCATCGCTTCTCCTCGTACGCCCTGATCTTCCGTCTGGAGGACGTCGGCCCCGGCCGGTCACGGCTGAGGGCCGAGACGCGGGCCGCGTTCCCGGGACCCGCCGGCGGGTTGTACCGACGGCTCGTGGTGGGGACCGGCGGCCATGCGGTGGGGGTGCGGCGGCTGCTCTCGGCCGTCCGCCGCCGCTCGGAATGAGACGCCGAGGAATCCGGGCCCTTCCCGTCGCCGCCGGCCGACTGCGTACCGCTGAGGGCGTGTTCGGCGTCCGATCGCCGTGCGCGGCGCGGGGCGTCTGCCGGGTGGATTGTCAGTGGCGCGTCGTAGTGTCCCGGCCATGAGCATTCCCAGCATCGAGGATTCATGGGCACGGATCGACGCCTGGCTCGCCGCGCACGCCCCGGTGAGCCACGCCCGGCTCCGGCCTCCGGCGTCAGAGGCCGACATCGAGGCCGCCCAGCGCACGCTCGATGTCGCGTTCCATCCCGACCTGAAGGCGTCGCTGCGCTGCCACGACGGCGTGGAACTGGAGGACGGCGCCCCCGTCCTCGCGTACTACGGACCGTTGTCCTCCGTCGCCGACATCGTCCATAGCACGGAGTTCCTGCGCGGCATCGGCGCTGACCTCGCCGAGGACGAACCGCTCGACGAGGACGACGAGGACGACGAGGACTACGACGAGCTGGCGTCGTACTGGCACAAGGACTGGCTGCTCATCACGCTCGGCATCGGCTGGCAGTCCTCCGACGGGCTGTTCCTCACCTGCCACGCGGGCGCCCACTGGGGCCGTGTCGGGCGCTATTTCGACGAGGACTCACCGTCCTTCACCTCATGGCCCAGCCTGCGGCACGTCCTCGCGGACTACGCCGACGCACTGGAGCAGGGCAGCAGGTTCGACGGCCGCACACCGGTGGTGGCGGACGGCACGCTGCTGTGGGACGACGAGACGTCCGTCGTCCTGGAGCCGCGCTCGCCCCTCGCGCTCGCCGCCGCGGCCGGCGAGCCCCGGCCGACGCCGCCCGCCCCGGCCGAACCTCCCGCGGAGCCCCGGCAGGCGGACGGTCCGCGCCTCGTGTTCGTCCGGGTACGCCAGAGCGAACCGCCCGCGCCACCGCCGTACCAGCCCGACACGATCTTCGTCGAGGGCATCGGTGCGGACCAGCTGCTGGAGAGGCTCGGCGCGGTTCCCGGGACGGTCCTCGCCCGCACCCGCGAGCACGCGGAGGAATCCGCCCAGTCCCTCTGGGCGGCGCACCGGCCGCTGGTCCGGGCGGGCACGACCGGGGCATGGGCGTACGCGGTGCAGGAGGCCGGTGCCGCGCAGTTCGGCCGGCCCGAGGTGCTGCGCCGGGTCTCCGCGGGCACCCGGGCCGTCGCCCTGACGAAGCGGGGCCCGGAGGTGACCGTCACTCCGGCCGAGGACGGCGTGGCGCGGCCGGAGGCCCTGCACCACGTCCTGTCGCCCCGCGAGGACCTGGTGGGCGTCCCCGGCACGGACCAGCCCGTCCGACGGGTCGGTACCGACCCCTTCCCCGGCTCGCAGGCCGCCTACGTCCGGCTGCTGACCGCGCTGGAAGGGGAGTTCGGCATCGTCCACCGGCCCGACGACGTTTCCGCGGAGCTGACGAGCGCACTGCTGCTGCCCGTGCTCGACGACATGCCCGAGACCGGCAATCCGGTCACGTTCGTACGGGACTTCGATCTCGCGGCGCTCGTCGGACGGACGCCCGCGGACCGGCTGCGCGCGGCCTTCGCCGCGCAGTTGGCGCGACTGGCCACGGAGACACGCATCGACACCTACCCCGAGGTCGCCGCCGCGCTGGCGCTGATCGGACGGGGCGAGCGCGTACCGCTCACGGCGGACGACGCCCTGGACCTGCGTCTGCGCACCCTCGCCGCCGAGGCGTGGGCGGCCCGGCAGCTGACCCAGCGCTCGTGGCGGGACGACGGGGCGCCGCTGTCGCAGGACGACACGAACGCATGGTGGATACGCCACGGCGCGGCCGGCGCGCTGCGCGCGTTCATCCTGCGGCCGGTCCCCGAAGCGGCCGCGAGCATCATCCACCAGCGGACGACGGCGCATTGGAGGGCCGAACTCGCCGAGGACCTGGCGTCCTCCTGAGATGCGGCCGAGGTCGTCCGGCGGCGGCCGGACAGGGGGTCCGGTGAGCGGCGAACGCCGCTCCCGGCCGGGTGCCCGACCGCCCGGCTCCTCGGCCGGTGCGTACTGCTGACCGAATCGCGCACGATGGCCGCCCGTGTCGGCTACATTCGGCATTCCTCGGCACCGGCGCCTGGGTGAGGCCACGTCGAGGAGAATTGCGGAGCGGCGAAATGCACCAGTCCGAAGTTTCTCCACCGGCCACGGCATTGATGCAGGGGGGACTCGCCGACAGTCTCTTCGACACGGCACGCCGTACTCCCGGCCTGCTGCAGATCGCGCGGCGCGCCGACTCGGCGTCCGGCGCGCAGTGGATCCCCTTCACCGCCGCCGAACTGCGCGACGAGGTCGTCGACCTCGCCCGTGGTCTGGTCACGTCCGGCATCCGGCCGGGCGACCGCGTGGCCATCATGGCGCGCACACGGTACGAGTGGACGGTGCTCAGCTTCGCGCTCTGGTCGGTGGGCGCCGAGATCGTGCCGATCTACCCGACCTCGTCGCACGAACAGGTCGCGTGGATCCTCAAGGACGCCCACTGCGTCGCCGTGGTCGTCGAGGACGAGCAGGGCGTCATGACGGTCGGCTCCGCGTGCGCGTCGCTCCCGTTCCTGCGCCATGTCTGGCAGTTGGACACCGGCGCGCTGGCGCAGCTCGCCGAACGGGGGCAGGCGATACCGGCGACGACGGTCGACTCGCTCCGCCGGATCGTGCTGCCCGACTCGACCGCCGTGATCGCCTACACCTCGGGCACGACCGGACACGCCAAGGGCTGCGCCCTGACCCACCGCAGCCTGGCCAGCCCCTGCGACACGCTCCTCGCGGGCTGGGGACACACGGCCGCTCCTCCCGGGGAACAGCCCGCGATCCTCGCCTTCCTGCCCTTCTCCCATGTGTACGGGCTGATGATCCAGGGGCTGTGTCTGCGCGGCGGCATCATGATGGGCCACGAGCCGGACCTGGGGGAGGAGGCGCTCTCCGCCGCCCTGCTGTCTTTCAGGCCGACCTATCTGTACGCCGTCCCGTTCGTGTTCGAGAAGATCTTCAAGAACTTCCTGCGGACCGCCCAGCAGGCCGGCCGGGGTGCGCTGTTCGAGCGCGCCGTGCGCACCGCGCAGGACTTCGCGCTCGCCGAGGAGCGGCACCGGCTGGGCACGGGGCCGGGCCCCGGATTCGACCTGCGACTGCAGCACTCCCTCTACGAGAAGACGGTGTACCGCAAGATGCGTGCCGCGCTCGGCGGTCGCGTCTGCGGCGCGGTGTCGGGAGGCTCCCCCCTGAACCGCGAACTCGCCCTCTTCTACGCGGGGATCGGCATCTTCGTGCACGACGGATACGGGCTCACCGAGACCAGCGGCGGCATCACGGCACAGCCGGTGGGACGGGAGAAGTTCGGCACGGTGGGACGTCCGATGCCGGGCGTGGAGGTCCAGGTCGCGGACGACGGGGAGATCCTGGTGTGGGGGCCCTCGGTGTTCCAGGGGTACATCAACGATCCGCACACCACGCAGGCCTCGTTCCGCAACGGCTGGCTCGCCACCGGGGACATCGGCCGGATCGACGCCGAGGGGTATCTGACCATCACCGGCCGCAAGAAGGACGTCATCATCACCAGCGGCGGGAAGAGCGTCGCTCCCGCCGCCCTGGAGGAGCGCCTCCGGGTCCACCCCCTCATCCACCAGGCCGTGGTCGTGGGGGACAACCGGCCCTGCGTCGGAGCCCTGATCACCCTGGACCCCGAATTCGTGGCGCACTGGCGGGGTTCCCGGGCCGGGGGCGAACCCTCGGCCCGGGACGCCCGCGAGGAGAACGAGCTCCGGGAGGAAGTCAGACGCGCGGTCGCGGCGGCCAACACCACCGTGTCCCGCTCGGAGTCCATTCGGGTGTTCCGCGTCCTCCCGGAGCCCTTCGACCTGGCCAACGGCCTGCTGACACCGTCGATGAAACTGCGCCGCGACGCGATCGTCAGCCGCTTCGCCGCCGAGATCGACGCGATGTATCAGACGTCGTCACGGGTTCCGCGGGAGTACGACTCGACCGAGCCGTCGATCTGGGAGGACTCGGACAACGTGTTCCGGTGAGCCCGGAAAGGGCGGGCCCGGTCGAGGCCCGGGAGGTACGTACCGCCCAGGAGGGACCTCAGAGGCGTCACTCGGCTCCTGACCGCCGGCTGCTTGGTGATCTGGTTCATGCGTACACCTTGCGCGATGCGCGTCACCACAACCAGATCACTCCTGAGCGGGGGAACACCGGTCCTGGTACCAGAAACACCAGCGTCACCGGGAATAACCGCACCGCAGGCCCCATCAGCCTCGTCGACCCGGACTCGGCCAAGTGGCTGCTCGGGCCCGGACCCGGCCAAGAGGCTGCTCGGGCCCATGCACAGGCTAGCCGCTGCTCGCTCCCGGGCCCAAGGGCGGACGCTCCCGTCCCGGACACGGGCACGGGCACGGGCACGGGCGGGAGCCTCCCGTCACGCGACGGCTCCCTGACACGGGCGGGAGCCTCCCGTCACCCGGCGGCTCCCTCACCCCCGCGCGGACGTCCGCGCAGCCACGTCCACAGGACCACCGAGCTGACCGCCGCGAACGCGCACCACGTCGAGACGAACTCCAGCCGCCACAGCGCCCAGCAGATCACCGCGCCGACGGCGACCACGGCACCGAGCCGCAGCAGTCCGCGGTCCCCGGACACCAGCAGCGCGCCGACGGTGGCGACGAGATAGCCCGCGACGAGGACCCCCGCGTGGGGCAGGTGCACGGCGTACCCGACGGTGTGGCCACGGATCTCGGCCGTCACCGGGCGGGTGGCGAGGCCATGGGCGAGAACCACCGCCGTCGCCACTCCGGCCCCGAGCGGGACGGCCGCCCGTGGCCGGGCCTCGCGCGGCACCGCGCACACCACACCCAGCGGCACCCAGACCGCGAGCAGGGGAAGGGCCATCACGGCCCAGGCGACTGTGGCGGGACCGCTTCCCCCTCCCGAGTCCCAGACCACGGACTCGACGATCTGATGAGCACCGAGCAGCAACGGCAGTGCCGCCAGCGGGAGATCGCCCCAGCGGCGCACCTGCGCCACGCACGCCACCCCCACGGCCGCCACACCGATGCCCGCCACCAGGTCGGCCGTCGCACTCCAGCACATCGCGCCACCCCGGGTCCGCCGTCGACATGAACTCGCCCACCGCACCCCCACGCTACGGGGCCGCGCGACGATGCCCACGGCGGACACGGGAGCGACCGTTCGGCCGAATGCTCCCCGCCCGCTCCGTACGGCGGGTCGGCACGGCCGTCCCCTGGCATGCTGCCCCCATGTCGACTCCCATGCAGCCGAGTCCAGCCGTCACCGCGGACGGCCCCGCCACCCAGGTCGAGGGCCTGCTCGTGCAGGCACGCGGGCTCGGCGTGGAGGTGCGCGGGGCGGGGCGCGTACTGCACGACGTGTCGTGCGACGCGGCACCCGGACGGCTCACCGTGATCGCCGGCAGCAGCGGCGCGGGCAAGACGGTCCTGCTCCAGGCGCTCGCGGGACTGCGTGTCCCCGCCGGCGGGGAGGTGCTGCACGACGGAGCCCGGCCCGGGCCGCCAGGACCGGAGTTCGGGTTCGTGCCGCAGGAGGACATCATCCACCAGGACCTGCCGCTGCACCGCACGCTGGTGTACGCGGCAGGCCTGCGCCTGCCCGCCGGTACGCCCGCCGAGGCGGTCGCCGCGCGCGTGGACGCGGTCCTGGAGACCCTGGGCCTGTCCCACCGCGCCGCGACTCCGGTGCGCGCGCTCAGCGGCGGGGAGCGCAAACGGGCCTGTGCGGCGGTCGAGTTGCTCACCCGGCCCCGGGTGCTCTTCCTCGACGAGCCGACGTCGGGCCTGGACCCAATGACCGGGGCGGCCCTGTTGCGGACCCTGCGGGAGCTGGCCGAGGGCGGCACCACCGTGGTGCTCACCTCGCACGTCCCGGCCGACCTGCTCCGCTGCGACCACGTGGTACTTCTCTCGCCGGGTGGCGAGGTGGCCTACTCGGGCGCTCCGGGCTCCCTGTGCGAGGCGTTCGGCGTCGCGACGGTCGAGGACGTGTACGAGGCCGTGGCGGCCGGCGCGCGTGCCGAACCCGGCGTTCTCGGGGCGGTGCCGGCTCCCCGGCCCGGTTCCGTGGCGGCTCCCGGAAAGCCGGGACGGATCGGCGCGGTGCGCCAGTGGGCCCTGCTGACCGGCCGCGGTACGGCGCTGCTGCTGCACAACCGGCTCTCCGTCGCCGTACTGGCCGGTTCACCGGTGATGATCGTGGCGATGTTCGCGGTGCTGTTCCGCGCGGGCGCGTTCGACCCCACGGCGCCGGAACCGGGCTCGACCGCCATGATCATGTTCTGGATCGCGTTCGGCGCGTTCTTCTTCGGGCTGACCTACGGCCTGCTCCAGATCTGCACCGAGCTGCCCGTGCTGCGGCGCGAATGGCTGGCGGGCCTGCGGATCGGACCGTACGTCGCCTCCAAACTCACCACCATGCTCCCCGTGCTCGCCGCCGCGGACGCGCTGCTGCTCGTCGTGCTGCGCGCACTGGACCGGCTGCCCCGGGCCGGCTGGGGCACCTACGGTTCGCTGTTCGTGTCGAGTCTGCTGGCGTCGGCGGCGGCGCTCGCGCTGGGACTGCTGGCGTCGGCGGCGGTGTCGGAGCCCGGTCAGGCCACGCTCATGCTGCCCCTGCTCTGCTTCCCCCAGGTGCTGTTCTCCGGAGCGTTCGTGCCGGTGCCCCGGATGGCCGCGGCCGGGGAGGCGATCAGCTGGGCGATGACCAACCGGTGGGCGTTCGAGGCCCTGGGCAGCGGGGTGGACCTGGAGGCGCTGTGGCGCGGGGGCGGCTCCCCTCTCGGCCCGCCCCTGCTGGCCTCGTACGGGGATTCGTTCGCTCATCCGGCGAGCCGGGGCTGGCTGATCCTCGCGGGCTTCACGCTGGTGTTCATGGCGGTGACGTGGGCCGTGCTGGTGCGCAAGTGCCGTGAGGGAACGGCCCGGAGCCGCGACGGACGCTGACAGGTCCCCGGTACGCGAGGCGCGGACTCCCGCCTCAGCAGCCCACCCGCGCGGCCAGCCCCGCGACCCCCGGCACCCGGTCCCGGTACGTCTCCGTCACGAAGTCCAGGAATGTCTCGATGTCCCTGGGCTGCGACGACACACCCAGTGAGACCCGGACGGCGCCGGCTGTCGGCAGGCCGAGCAGGTCCAGGTAGTCCTCCAGCGAGCCGAGTCGCCGGCGGGCGGCCGAGCGCAGCCGGCGCAGCGGCAGGGCGAACGCCGCCTCCCCGGCACCCGGATTGCAGAAGCAGCCGGTGCGCAGGGAGATGCCGCGGGCGGCGCTGTCGCGCGTGACGATGCGTTCGTCGACGATCCGGCCGTCCGCCCCGAGCAGGTTCAGCGCGACCGTTCCGCCGCGGGCCGCCACGCCGCTCTCGGGGCCGTACACGCGGACCATTGGGGAGCCGTCGCTGTGCCGCAGCCCCCGCAGGCCGGCCAGCAGCCGGCCGGTCAGGGCGGTGACGTGGGCGTGCACGCGGTCCATGCCGATGCGGTCGATCCACTCCAGCCCGGCCGTCACGTCGGGGATGGCGAGGAAGTTCACCGTGCCGTCCTCGAAGGCCGCCTCGTCGTCGGCGAGGACGTGCCACTGCGCCTGGGCGCTGACCGCGTAGATGGTGCCGCCGGAGAACCAGGGGCGGCGCAGCCGGGCGAGCGCCTCCCGGCGGGCGATCAGGCTGCCGACACCGGTCGGGTGCCCGAAGACCTTGTACCAGCTGACCACCGTGAAGTCCGGACGGAACCGGGCCAGGTCGAGGGTGTTGGCGGGGACGAAGGCGGCCGCGTCGAGGAGGACGTCGTAGCCGCGCTCCTGCGCTCGTTCGATCCACTCCAGGGGATGCTGCACCCCGTTGAAGTTGCTCTGCGCCGGGTAGGCGAACAGCCCGCGCGGGCGGGCGCCCTCCGCCCCGCCCCGCAACGGCGGGCGCGGCCGGGTCCCGGCGCGTTCCCGCGACGGACGGAGCCTGCCGGACGGTAAGCCGAGCCCGCGCCCCGCGGACAGGGCGGCCCGCATCCGCTTCGCGTCGAGCTGCATGCCGGGCCCGCTCACCGGCACGTACGCCGTCGCCGCGCCGCGGGCCCGCGCGTACTCCCGCAGCCCGTTCACCGAGTTGTGGTTGTCCAGCGACATCACGAGTCTGCTGCCGCGCGCGAAGGGATACGCCTCGCCGACCAGCCGCAGGGCCCCTGTCGCGTTGGGCGTGAAGATCACCGCGTACTCGGCGGGATCGGCGTTGAAATGCCGCAGCACCGCTCGTCGCGCGTCGGCCAGCAGTCGGCCGGAAGCGCGCGAGGCCGGGCTCTCGGAGTGCGGGTTGCCGAACAGCCCTCCGGTGATCCGCCGCGCGCTTCCCGTCACGACCGAACGCGGCGGAAGCCCGGCACCGGTGTGGTCGAGGTAGGTGTGCCCGCCTTCGTCGAGATAGCCGAACTCGCGCTCCCGCAGCCGGGCGAAGGTGCCGCTGCCGTCGTCGCCGGAGGCGTCCGTGGTGTCGGTGGTGTCCTGTGCGCGGCCGTCCCCCGCGTCACGTGTCGGTTCCGGGGTTCCCCCGGCGCCCGGTATGTGGCTGCTGGTCCGTGACTCTTCCATGTGTCCCCCTCGGTCGGGCCGGTCGGACGCGTGCCGCGGCCCGGCACCACGTAAGGCTTCACCCAAGGTATGCGTGCGCGCCCGGTCCGGCTCTGTGCCACGGCGCGCAGGCGTGGTTGGGTGGGCCCGGCCATGCCGCCCGACACGCAGGAGAGCACCGCAGCCATGAGCAGCCCGTACACCTACGAGTACAAGGTCGTCACCTTCCGTGAGTCGCTGATCGGTGACGCGCTGGACAGCGACAAGCTGGAGAAGGTCCTGAACAAGCACGCCGGGGACGGGTGGGCGCTCAAGGCGATCACCTCCGCCGACGTCAAGGGCCGGATAGGTCCGGGCGCCGTCGAGGGGCTGCTCCTGACCTTCGAGCGGCCCCGCCAATAGCGCCGCGTGGTGCGCGCGGAGCCGAGGCGGGGGATGCTGGAGTCGATGGGACAGCGGACCCGCAGGTGCTACTGACGCAGTCGGAGGCCTTCCGCGCGGAAGGCCTCTTACGGCTGGGCTGATGCCGCACGGCACACCGAAGGCCTCGGCCGGCGCAGGCCGGGGACTTCGGCCCACGTGTGCCGGGGCCTCGGCCGGCACCGCCCGCGACCGCTGCCGGCCAGTGAGGTCAGGACGGTACGGCATGAAGAGCGACGGAACACTCAAGCGTGAGGTCGTCACCAGTCGGTCGGTGTTCGGCGCACCGTGCTGGGTCAGCCTGACCACACGCGATCTGCGGGCCGCCGAAGCCTTCTACAGTGCCGTGCTGGGCTGGGAGTGGCGCTCCGGCACCCGGATGGGCGATCAGTACCGGGTGGCCCGGGTGAACGGGATTCCCGTGGCGGGCGTCTCCGAGGTCGACTTCGTGGCGAAGACGGCTGTCGCGTGGATCCCGTACTTCGCCGTGTCGAGCGCGGACGAGACGGTGTCCCGCAGCCAGGAACGCGGGGGTACGACCGCGGTGGGACCGATCTCCCTGCCGCCCGGGCGGGCCGCGCTGCTGGCCGACCGGGACGGGGCGGTCTTCGGCATCTGGGAGGGTGAGCTCGTCTCGGGCTGGGAGGCCTGGCGCCACGCGGCTCCGGCCTTCGTACGGCTGCACACCAGGGACGCCTTCGACGCCGCCATCTTCTACGGGGAAGTCCTGGGCTGGGCGTCCGCCTCCCCGGGTTGCTGCCAGGTCGACTACGAGGAGAACGAGGTCGTACTGCGCAGTCGCGGCGACGTCGTGGCCCGGATCCACTCGGGGGCGGTGGGCGCCGCGCCCGATCCCACCATCCGGCCGCACTGGCAGATCCACTTCGCGGTCTCCGACGTGGAGGCGTGCGCGCGGGCGGCACGTGCCAACGGAGGCACGGCCCACCAGCAGGGCGTCGGCTCGACGGACGCGGTCCTCACCGACCCGGACGGCGCGCACTTCACGGTGACGTTGAGGGGCAACATCTAGGGGGCGTCGTTCCCTGCCGCGAGGGGTTCAGGCCCCGGCCGCCAGCGCTTCGCCGAGCGTGGTGCGCGCGTAGAGGACGTAGTAGCCCCGGCGGTGCGGCGCCACGAGTCCCGCCTCCCGCAGGACCGACAGGTGGGCGGAGACGGACGAGGGGGCCAGCCCGTGCCGGCCGGCCAGGGCCGTCGTCGAGGCGGGCGCGGCGAGCCCGGCGAGGATCGCCGCCCGGTGCGGCCCGAGCAGCCGTGCCAGGGCGCGCGGTGCCTGGGCGCCCGCCGGTCCGGAACCCGCCGCGCCGCGTGCCGGATAGATCACCGTGGGCTGCCAGGGCCGGGCGAAGCCGCTCACCACGTCGGGGCGCACGAACACGCTCGGCATCAGCAGGACGCCGCGGCCGTCGGCCCCCTGTGCCTCCGCGTGGTCCGGGTACGTGCGCAGCGTGAGGGTGTCGTCGGCCCAGCCGATCTCCGGGTGCAGGTCGCCGAAGAGCGCTTCGAGGCCGCCTTCGGCCCATTGCCGGGTGCGGTGGGCGATGTCGGCCTCCAGGAAGGCGCGATGGCGTGCCCAGTCCGGTGCGAGCAGCGCCTGCCAGGCCCGTTCGGTGAGGTCGGCGAGCCGGCGTACGGCGGCCGCCGGGTCGTCCAGCGCCGCCCGTCCATGCGGGGTGCGGGCCGCGCCCGGCGTGCAGGCGAGGGACCGTGCCAGCTCCGTACGGGCCATGGCCGGGTCGGTGGCCCGCATCCGCGCCAGTTCCTCCTCGATGGACCCGTCCGGTGCCTCGGGCGGCGGTCCGAGGAAGTCCGGGGTGTAGCCGCCCTTGCGCGGGAAGTAGAGCCACAGCTCGGACAGGTCCAGGCCGGCGACGACGCCTCGTGCGCGCCGGAGCCAGTCCCGGTGGAAGGCGTGTCGTGCCGGCCGCCGCAGCAGGCGGAGCGCCTCATGGGTCTGGCAGAGCGGGGACACCGCGAACCGGCACCGGGTGAGGTCGTCGGTGCCCAGGCGCAGGGTCAACGGCAAGGGGGCCTCCTGTGTACCGGTGAGTCCGTCGGCGGGGCTCGCGGGTGCTTCGGCCGCCGTCCGCGAGCACGGCTCGCCCGCACCCGGGGGTGGCGGGAGGCCGCATCCGGAAGCAGCGGCACGGCGCTGTCCGGCAGGAGCGATTCGGCTGCACCCGAAACAGTAGAGGGCTGTGCGAGGGGCCCGCACGCTTGCCCTGGCCGCAACGGCCCCGGTCCTCGGCAGTCCCCCGCAGAAAGGCCCGTGGATGGCGAGCGCACGACCCACCTCCCGGCGCAGGTCCGTCGTCGTCGCGGCGCTGATGCTGGCCGCCTTCACCTTCAACACCACGGAGAACCTGCCGGTCGGGCTGCTGACCCTCATCTCGGAGGACCTGCGGGTGCCGGCGGCGTCCGTGGGGCTGCTGGTCACCGGCTACGGACTGACCGTGGCCGTCGTCTCGCTGCCCGCCGCGCACGCCACCCGTTCGGTGCCGCGCCGTCACCTGCTCGCGGGCCTGCTCGGCCTGCTCGTGCTGGCCAGCTGGGTGTCGGCGCTCGGTTCCGTCTCGTACGGCGTGCTGCTCACGGCCCGCGTCGCGACCGCGCTCGCCCAGGCACTGTTCTGGGCGGTGATGGGCCCCGTGGCGGTGGGGCTGTTCCCGCCGGAGCAGCGCGGCCGCATCATCGGGCTGCTGTCCGTCGGAGGGTCGCTGGCCACCGTCCTCGGGGTTCCGGCGGGCACCTGGCTCGGCGGGCACAGCGGCTGGCGCGTGCCCTTCCTGGTCCTCGGCGCACTCGGTCTCGCCTCGCTGGTGGCGATCGCCGTCGCGCTGCCCACCTCGCGCCCGGAGGAGGGGCATGCCGCGTACGGGGCCGCTCCCGACGCCCGGCGGTTCGCCGTGGTGCTGGCGACCACGGCGCTCTCCGTCACCGGGGCCTTCGCGGGCTTCACCTACGTCGCGGTCTTCCTGGACGAGGTGGCCGGCTTCCCGGAAGGCTCGGTGAGCGCGCTGCTGCTGGTGTTCGGGGCGGCCGGGATCGTGGGGGTCACGGCGGCCGGGCCGCTGCTCGACCGCTTCCCACGCGCCACGCTGACCGTGCCGGTGGCGGCCCAGGCCACGGCGCTGCTCGGCCTGTACGCGGGCGGCGGGCACAGCCGGGCGGTGACGGTGGGCATGCTGATGCTGCTCGGCGCGTCGGTGGGCCCCGTGTTCATGGCCACGCAGAGTCAGGTGCTGCGGTACGCGCCAGGGCGTACCGAACTCGCGCTGGCCGCGAACTCGGCCGCGTTCAACGCGGGCGTCGCCGCGGGCGCACTGGCCGGGGGCGCCCTCCTTCCCCATGTCGGGGTGCGCGGAACGTTCCTGGTCGGCGGGGTGCTGACGCTCCTGGCACTCACGGTGCTGACGTGGCCGGTGCGGGCCCGTCACGACGGCCCCGCCGCCGCCACGGCGCGACGGAATCCGCGGATCGGGCTCCAATAGAGGGTGACGGGACACCACCGGTACGACACGGGCCGCCGCACCCGTCGGTCGCGCGGCGGCGCGATGGAGGTCCGCGATGCCCAGTGCTCTCCGGCTCCTGCCCGCCCTCTCCCCCGCCCATCGCGAACAGCTGATGGGGGTGGCCCGCGAGGTGTCGTTCCCCGCGGACGGGCGGATCTTCGAGGCAGGGGGAACCGCCGACCGTTTCTGGGTGGTCCGCTCCGGAACGGTCTCCCTCTTCCAGCAGGTCATCGCGGGCAGACGGATCTCGGTCGCGACCCTGGGCCCCGGTGACCTGCTCGGCTGGTCGTGGCTCTTCCCGCCGCACACCTGGGACTTCGGTGCCGAGGCCTTCAGCCCCGTACGCGCCTACGAGTTCGACGCGGCGGACGTGCGGGCCCTGTGCGACGCGGACCCGACGCTGGAGCTGTCGCTGACCCGGACGATCGGCGCCATCCTGGCCCACCGGCTGGAGACGACCCGCGCGGCGCTCATCGAGCACTACGCGCGCCACGGCGGCGGCCACTGAGCGTGGCCCGGGCGGGCACACGGTCCGGACGGGCCCGGCCCGGCCCGGCTGGGATAGGAATCTCGTATGAACGACACCCTGAGCACCTCGGACCCGACCGCCTCTCCCGGCACCCCGGCCCCCGCCCAGGGCCCGGACACGCTGGACGCCCCGGCCCCCTTCGAGCTCCTCCCCGGAGCGGCCCACTCACCCGTGCTCCTGCACGTCCCGCACTCCTCACGGCGCGTACCGCCACGGGTGCGCGAGGGCATCGTGCTCGACGACGAGGCCCTCGAGCGCGAGCTGGACCACATCACGGACGCGCACACCGCGGAACTGGCCGCCGCCGCGGCCGAGTCGGCGCAGCTGACGCCGTGGCGGTTCGTCAACCGGCTCAGCCGTCTGGTCGTCGACCCGGAGCGCTTTCCGGACGAGCGGGAGGAGATGCTGGCCGTCGGGATGGGCGCGGTCTACACCCGCACCACGCACCGGGCGCCGCTGCGCCGCGCGGACGTCGATCCGCGGCCGCTGATCGAGCGCTGCTTCCACCCGTACGCGCGGGCGATGACGGCGGCGGTGGCCGACCGGCTGGCCGCCACCGGACGCGCGGTGATCATCGACGTCCACTCGTACCCGACCGCCCGACTGCCGTACGAGCTGCACGGCGACGGCCCGCGCCCGCCGGTGTGTCTGGGCACCGACGCCTTCCACACGCCGCCGGAGCTGGTGGCCCTGGCGGAGAAGGCGTTCGCGGGCCTGGGCGGCGTGGGCGTGGACAGCCCGTTCTCGGGCGCCTATGTGCCGCTGCGCCACTACGAGCGGGAGCCCGACGTCGCCGCGCTGATGGTGGAGATCCGGCGGGACGTGTACATGAGCGAACCGGGAGGCCCGGCAGGCCCTGGGTTCGCCCGCGTCGCCTCGGCGCTGACGGCGCTCGTGGACGCCGTGGGGCGGTAGCCGGGGAGCCGCCCGCCCCTGGGGCCGGCGTGAGCGAACGCCTGGTCACGGATGGGGGAGGCACGGGATATGCCGGTCGCTGCCCGCTCCGTCTTCCGTCGCCTGGATCATTCGTAGATGCTGGGGCCGGAACAGTGTTCGACCGTGAGGTGAGGGCAGCCCAGCGATGGCTTTCCAGATCAGCGCCACCAATCCGGAGCACCCCGCGCTCCTGCTCGAACTGCCCTGGCAGCTCCCTCTGGAGGAGTGGCCCGAGCATCTCCTGGTGCCCCTGCCCCGCGGCATCTCCCGGCACGTCGTGCGCTACGCGCGCGCCGGCGACGAGGTGGTGGCCGTCAAGGAGCTCGCCGAGCGGCCGGCCGTGCGCGAGTACGGGCTGCTGCTCAGCCTGGACCGGCTCACGATCCCGGCGGTCGACCCGCTGGCCGTCGTCACGGGCCGCACCGACGCGGCGGGCGATCCCTTGGAGTCCGTGCTGATCACCCGGCACCTCGGCGGCTCGATGCCGTACCGGTCCATGTTCGAGACGACGATGCGGCCCGCGACCATGCACCGTCTGATGGACGCCCTCGCCGTGCTGCTGGTGCGGCTGCACCTGGCCGGATTCGCCTGGGGCGACTGCTCGCTGTCGAACACGCTGTTCCGGCGCGACGCCGGTGCGTACGCGGCGTACCTGGTGGACGCCGAGACCGGGGAGCTCCATCCGCAGCTCAGCGACGGGCAGCGGGAGTACGACCTCGATCTCGCCCGGGTCAACATCAGCGGTGAGCTGCTGGACCTGGAGGCGGCCGGGGCGCTGCACCCGTCGGTGGACCCGATCGAGTTCGGCATGGAGATCTGTGCCCGCTACCGGGGCCTGTGGCAGGAGCTGACCCGTACCTCCGTGTACCCGGCGGGCAAGCACCACTACATCGACCGGCGCATCCGCCGCCTGAACGACCTCGGGTTCGACGTCGCGGAGATGCAGATCGCGAGCTCCGGCAACGGCGACACCGTCACCTTCGTGCCCAAGGTCGTCGACGCGGGCCACCATCAGCGCCAACTGCTGCGGCTGACCGGCCTCGACACCGAGGAGAACCAGGCGCGCCGGCTCCTGAACGACCTGGAGAGCTGGATGGCCACCCAGGACGACTACGCCCCCGGTGACCCCCTCGCGGCCCGGCCCGAAGTGCTCGCCCACCGCTGGGTGAGGGACGTGTTCCGGCCGACCGTGCGGGCCGTCCCGCCGGAGCTGCGCGGCTCCATGGACCCGGCCGAGATCTACCACCAGCTCCTCGAACACCGCTGGTTCCTGTCCGAGCGCGCACAGCACGACATCGGCCTGGACACCGCCGTCGAGGACTACGTCACGAACATCCTGCCCAAGGTCCGCGAGGGGCTTCCGACGCAGGCGGACACCGCGCAGTCCGGCCGCGCCCTGCCGGTTCCTGAGCAAAGGTGACCGATCGTACATACGATTGGGCGTGTATCGGCCACCGGCACCCCCTGGGGCGTCCGCGCGGCCGGAGGCATGGAACCTGCTCGGGGTGGGAGACGCATGGCACAGGCCGCCAGTCCAGCGCGGACCGTCATTATGACCGTCGATGACGATCCCGGGGTGTCGCGCGCCGTCGCCCGCGACCTGCGGCGCCGCTACGGCGAGACGCACCGTATCGTGCGCGCCGAGTCCGGGGACGCGGGTCTCGACGCGCTGCGGGAGCTCAAGCTGCGCGGCGACCAGGTGGCGGTGATCCTCGCCGACTACCGGATGCCGCAGATGAACGGGATCGAGTTCCTGGAACAGGCGCTCGACGTGTATCCCGGCGCACGCCGGGTGCTGCTGACCGCGTACGCCGACACGAACGCGGCGATCGACGCGATCAACGTGATCGATCTGGACCACTACCTGCTCAAGCCCTGGGACCCACCGGAGGAGAAGCTCTACCCGGTCCTCGACGACCTGCTCGACGCCTGGCGGGCCAGTGACTACCGCCCCGTGCCGACCTGCAAGGTGGTCGGACACCGGTGGTCGGCGCGCACCTCCGGGGTCCGCGAGTTCCTCGCCCGCAACCAGGTGCCGTACCGCTGGTACTCGTCCGACACGCCGGAAGGGCAGCGGCTGCTGAGCGCGGCCGGGCAGGAAGGGGACCGCCTGCCGCTCGTGATCACACCGGACGGCACGCCGCTGGTGGAGCCGGAGGACCCGGATCTCGCGGCACAGGTCGGGCTGGCCACGACACCGACCGCGGAGTTCTACGACCTCGTCGTCATCGGCGGCGGCCCGGCCGGGCTCGGCGCCGCCGTGTACGGCGCGTCCGAGGGGCTGCGGACGGTCCTCGTGGAGCGTTCGGCGACCGGCGGTCAGGCGGGGCAGAGCTCCCGGATCGAGAACTACCTCGGCTTCCCCGACGGCGTGTCCGGCGCACAGCTCACCGACCGGGCGCGGCGGCAGGCGACGAAGTTCGGCGCGGAGATCCTCACCGCGCGCGAGGTGACCGCACTGGAGGTCACCGGGGCGTCGCGCACCATCCGGTTCTCGGACGGCTCCGCGATCTCCGCGCACTCGGTGATCCTCGCCACCGGTGTGTCCTACCGGCAGCTGGAGGCGCCCGGCCTCGACGACCTGACGGGCTGCGGTGTCTTCTACGGTTCCGCGCTGACCGAGGCGGCCGCCTGCCAGGGCCACGACGTGTACATCGTGGGCGGCGCGAACTCGGCCGGCCAGGCCGCGATGTACCTGGCACGGGGCGCGAAGTCCGTGACGATCCTGGTGCGCGGCGACTCGCTGTCCGCGTCGATGTCGCACTACCTGATCCAGCAGATCGACGAAGCACCCAACATCAGCGTGCGCACCGGCACGGTCGTCGAGGCGGCGCACGGCTCGGACCACCTGGAGCAGCTCACGCTGCGTGACGTGACGAGCGGGCACACCGAACTCGTCGACGCCCAGTGGATGTTCGTGTTCATCGGCGCGGCCCCGCTCACCGACTGGCTGGAAGGGACCGTGCTCAGGGACGGCCGCGGCTTCATCATGGCCGGCCCGGACATGACGCCCGACGGGCAGCCGCCGCGGGGCTGGGAGCTGGACCGGCCGCCGTACCACCTGGAGACCAATGTGCCCGGCGTGTTCGTCGCGGGAGACGCCCGCGCCGAGTCCGCGAAGCGGGTCGCGTCCGCCGTCGGAGAGGGAGCCATGGCCGTCATGCTCGTCCACCGTTATCTGGAGCAGTCGTGAGCGGGCGGCCGCTGCCGTGCGACGCGGCGGAGCTGGGCACGCTCTTCCTGTTCGAGAAGCTGAGCCCGGAGCAGCTGGACCGGCTGTGCCGGGAGGGCCGGGTCGAGGAGTTCGAGCCCGGCGACGTCTACCGCGAGGGCGAGCCCGCCACCTGCTTCTTCGTGCTCCTCGAAGGCACCCTGGTGATGTCGCGCCGGGTCGGCGGCGACGACGTGGAGATCAACCGCAGTTCCCAGCGGGGGGCGTACTCCGGGGCCATGCAGGCCTATCTGACCGGCGGGGAACAGGCCCGGTACAAGGGCTCCGTCCGCGTCACGGAGCCGTCGCGGTTCTTCGTGCTGCCCGCGGAGACGTTCGCCGCGGTCCTGCGGGACTGGTTCCCGATGGCCGTCCATCTGCTGGAGGGGATGTTCTTCGGCACGCAGAACACCCAGCGGACCATCAACCAGCGAGAGCGGCTGCTGGCGCTCGGCTCACTGTCCGCCGGCCTCACGCACGAGCTCAACAACCCTGCCGCGGCGGCCGTGCGGGCCACCTCGGCGCTGCGGGACCGGGTCGCGCACATGCGGCACAAGCTCGGCGTCATCGCCGCCGGGCCCTATCAGCGCGACGCGCTGAAGACGCTCGTCGAGATCCAGGAGCGGACGGCCGAGCGGGTCGCCAAGGCGCCGTCCCTGAGCCCGCTGGAGGCCTCCGACCGGGAGGACGCGCTCACCGACTGGCTCGACGACCACGGCCTCACGGGCGGCTGGCAGATCGCCCCGACGTTCGTGCAGGGCGGCCTCGACGTCGACTGGCTGGAGCAGATCGCCGCGGCCGTCGACGAGGAGATCCTTCCCGGCGCCATCGGGTGGCTCAACTACACCGTCGAGACAGAGCTGTTGATGAACGAGATCGCGGACTCCACCACCCGCATCTCGCACCTCGTCGACGCGGCCAAGCAGTACTCGCAGCTCGACCGGGCGCCCTACCAGGTCGCGGATGTGCACGAACTGCTCGACAGCACGCTGATGATGCTGTCCGGGAAGATGGGTTCCGGCATCAAGGTCGTCAAGGAGTACGACCGCGGCGCGCCCAGGGTCCCGTCCTATCCCGGCGAGTTGAACCAGGTGTGGACCAACCTCATCGACAACGCCGTCTCGGCGATGGACGGCGAGGGCACGCTGACGGTGCGCACCGCGCACGACGCGGACCAGTTGCTCGTCGAGTTCGGCGACACCGGGCCCGGGGTGCCGGCGGAGATCCGTGACCGCATCTTCGACCCGTTCTTCACCACCAAGCCGGTGGGTGAGGGTACCGGGCTCGGCCTGGACATCTCGTGGCGGATCGTCGTGAACAAGCACCACGGGAGCCTTCAGGTGCAGTCCGTGCCCGGCGACACCCGCTTCCAGGTACGACTGCCGCTGACGGCACCGGACACCCCACAGGAGTCACCATGACCACGCCGAACGGAATCGACCCGTCCGTCCCGCCGAGCGGCACCGGCTGCGGCGACTGCGACGCCGTGGGCGGATGGTGGTTCCATCTGCGGCGCTGTGCCCAGTGCGGCCACATCGGCTGCTGTGACGACTCCCCGTCCAAGCACGCCACCGCGCACGCGCAGAGCACCGGGCACCCCGTCATCCGCAGCTTCGAGCCGGGCGAGGACTGGTTCTGGAACTACGACACGTCGGAGCTGTTCGACTCGGGGCCCGACCTCGCTCCCCCGGTGTGCCACCCGGCGGACCAGCCGACGCCCGGACCCGCCGGACGCGTTCCCGCGAACTGGGCCGAGACGCTGCGCTGAGTCGGCGGTCTGCCGCGTGCCCCGGCCGAGCCGGGGCACGCGGCACGCCGGAACCTGTCGCGCCTCAGAGGACCGAGGCGCCGTACATCTCGCCGAGCGGTTCGGCGAGCAGTTCGACGCGCACCCCGTCGGGGTCACGGAAGTAGATCGAGGTGCTGCTCTCCTCGGCGTACTCGACCCCGGCGGCGTCCAGCCGCTCGCGCAGCTGTCGCCAGGTGGCGGGATCGACCGAGATCGCCAGGTGGTGGAGTCCGCCGAGCACCTCCTGGTACGGGCCGAGATCGAGACCGGGGAAGTCGAAGAAGGCCAGCAGATTGCCGTGGCCGAGGTCGAAGAAGAAGTGCGTGGAGCCCTTGTAGTCGCGGTTCTCGATCATCTCCGTGAGGGGGAAGCCGAGAACGCCCTGGTAGAACCGGACCGTCCGCTCGACGTCCGAGGAGAGCAGCGCGACGTGGTGCACGCCCCGGGCCGAGCTGGCGGGCCTGTCCTCCTGCAGATGCGCGTCCCTGATCCGTCGGCGTTCCGCCTCGATCGCTGCCAGGTCCACCGCACTCATCGGAAACTCCTCACACGGGAAGTGACGACGACTTGTTGGGGAATTCAACCACTTTGCGGCCACTCTAGACCTCCCGCCGGCCCTCCCCGTCAAGAACGCGCCGCGGAGGCGTTCCGACGACTCCGTCCGGATGCGGGCCGCGGCGCACGGGACGATCCTGGAAACATGTCCGGACGGGCTCCTTTGATCGTGCACCCGGCCTTGGGTACCAGCGGCCGCCAGGTGACCGCGCGGGGCGAGAATCTGGGCGTGGCCTTCTCGGACGAGGACCTCATGGAACTGCTCGGCAGGGCCGGCCTGCCCGACGCGGAGGACGTCCTCGACGACCCGTCGTGGGTGCAGTGGCGCGGGGGCCAGGCCCACTACTACGGGGCCGCGTAGCAATTCGGCACCGCGAGGCGGCGGGGAAGCGCGCCATGACCGGCCGCGCACCGCCGGAACCGGCGTGTCGCTGCGGCGCGGGTACGGCCGACGGGGTGGTCGCGTTGCTCCGAACGGGGGGCATGCTCACCCGACCCGGTGGGTGGTGCCACCGTCGCGTACCACCGGCGTGTACACGCGCGTTGCCCCCACATGGACAGCACTCACACAGCCCTGCGGCCCGTCCCCACCGGTGGGCGCACGGCCCGCCCGTACGCCGAGGCGATCGACGACCAGCGCGGCCATCCGCCGATCTACGCCCAGCTCGTCGCGGAATGGCGGGCCGAGGGCCGGGGGGTTCCGGAGCGCCGTGCGATCCGTCAGGTGGTGTGGGCCTCCTTCGCCGCACCCGTCCCGGAGAAGGACGAGGTGGAGTCCGTGGCCGCAGCGACCCCCGTGCCCGCCGTGCCCGTTCCCCGGGGTCTGCCCGGCTGGTGACCCCAGGGGGTGTCGTTCGGGTCGGGCCGGATCAGGTCGCGGCGTCCGGTGCGGTGCAACGCACGGCGGAGCCTCACCCGCGTACCGGGCGTACTCGGGTGGGACGACGACGCGGCGAGGTGCCGTGCCGGGCGCCGCGGCCCGGCCCGGCCCGGACGACACCTCCTAGTCCTGGCCGAGGGGCTCCAGTACGGCGAGCGTTCCGTTGGCCTGACGCAGCGCCAGCTCCAGCGGGACGGCGAGGTGCAGCGCGCCGGTCCCGTCCGGGGGGATGATCCACTCCAGCGGTCCCGCGGACCTGTACGGCGGTGGCACGGCGATCCACGAGCCGCGGCCGAGGTGGCGCAGCCCGTCCCCCACCCAGTGGCTGGCCGGATCGGGCGGCAGGAAGAAGCCGACCCGGCGGGCCGCGGAGTCCACCAGGGTGGGCCCCGGGACCCGTAACGGTTCGCACCACAGGATGTCCAGGGCGAGCAGCCCCAGTGGTTCCGGCACGCTGACCACGTCCCAGAAACGCCCGGCCTCCAGCAGCACGCCGCCGTTGCCCTGGTCCCACTCTCGCTTGCAGGCCCGGGGATCCGTGGCCGCAGCGGCGAGCCACTCCACACTCTGCATCCACATCGCGTTCGTCATGGACCACCCCCGGGACGTGCCGCCGCACTCGCAGAGCGCGGCGGACCAACATGACCTGGCGGCCCGCGGTCGCCCATCAGGCCCTCGGCATATGCATGTTGGTAGATATTTCTACCTGGCGGAAGGGGTGGCGCGGCCTGGCGTTTTCCGCCGGGCCGTCAGGGCGTGGTCACGGGGGCACGCAGCGACCGCAGCCGGCCGCCGCCCAGCGGGGTGGCGTGCCACCGCACGGTGAAGGTCCGTTCGGGAAGCGAACAGGTCAACGTCAGACGGTGTGGGGTCTCCAGGAACAGCACGTCGGCCACGAGGGTGTTCCGGTCGGCCCATCCCCCGCTCACCGCGGTGGGGACCCGGCCGGGCTCGACCCGCCAGCCGTCGGCACCGAGCCGCAGTCCGAGCGGCTTGTCCCCCTCGGACAGCGTGAGGCACCAGTCGGCCCCGTCGCGCTCGACGGTGACGGTGGTCAGGCTCCACTGGGCCGCGCAGGTGCCGCCCGCCGGGGCGAACACCGTCCCCGCCCAGGCGTCCCGCTCCGGGGGTTCCGGATGCGCCTTCACCGGCGGCAGGGCGAGCCGCGCGAGGCGTCGCGCCAGCCCGTCGTCCTGCCCGCCCGCAAGCGGGGCGGGGCCGAAGGCGGGCAGCAGGTGCCGCCACATCAGGTTGAGCAGGTCCTGCATCTGCTCGGTCGCCGCGGTCGTCGCGATCACCACGTCGTGCTCGGGCAGGACGACACAGAACTGTCCGAACGCCCCGTCCCCGCGGTAGCCGTGCCGGGACCGCCAGAACTGGAACCCGTATCCCTGCTGCCAGTCGGACTGCGCTCCCTCGGCCGTACCGTCCGCGTTCGAGACGTGCGCGCGGGTGGCTTCGGCGATCCACGAGGCCGGGAGCAGCCGCCGCCCCTCCCAGACGCCGTCCTGCAGGTACAGCTGGCCGAGCCGGGCGATCGCGTCGGTCGTGGCGTGCAGGCCGCTGAAGCCGAGGTCACGGCCCGCGGGGTGCTGCTGCCAGGCGACCTCGCCGATGCCGAGCGGGTCGAACAGCCGGGGCCGCAGGTATTCGGTCAGCGTCCGGCCGCTCACCCGCTGCACGATCGCGGCGAGCGTGTAGGTGGCGGGCTGGTTGTAGGCGAAGACGGTGCCGGGGTCGCGGTCCGGCGGGATGCGCAGGAATCCGCGGACGATCTCCTGTCGGTCGTGCCGCACCGCCTCGTCATGGGTCTCGGCCAGGTGGCCGCTGGCCATGGCCGCGACATGGCGCACCAGCATGGCCCGGCTGCGCGGGTCGGTGATGTCCGCCTCGAACTCGGGGAAGTACGAGACGACCGGGTCGTCGAGGTTCAACAACCCTTCGGCGACGGCGAATCCAGCGGCGGTGGACGTGAAGCTCTTGCTGACCGAGTAGAGCAGGTGGAGGCGATCGGGCGTGAACGGCGCCCACCAGCCGGAGGCGACGACGTGGCCGTGGCGCAGGATCATCAGGCCGTGCGGCTCGATGTCCGGGGCGGCCTCGACGGCGTCGAGGAACGCGTGGATGCCCGCCGGGTCGACTCCCTGTTCGGCGGGCGTGCTGACAGGCAGTGGACGGGCGCTCATACGGGCGGCCTCCGGTCTCGGGACGGTGGGCTGGGTCCAGCCGCGGGAACCGCGACATGATGAAGCAGTACCGCGTGCATGCCACATCTTTCCGGGGCGGACTCACACCTGTCCATGGCGGGCGAGGATCCCGCCGCCCGCACCGCGAGCGCCGCGGAGGATCCCCTCGCCGGCAGCACAGGCCCCGCCGACACTCCCGTCACCCGCACCACAGACCCTGCCCACACTCCCGTCACCGGCACCGCAGACCCTGCCCGCACTCCCGTCACCGGCACCGCAGACCCTGCCGACACTCCCGTCACCCACACCACAGACCTCGCCGACGCTCGCGGGGCCCGCACGGCGAGCCCCGCTGGCGATCCCCTCACCCCCAGGCAGGTGAGGCCGCACACATGGTCGTGTCAACTCGGTCCACCGCCAAGGGGGATGACGACGCTTGACGGGCCACCGTCATAATGCTGGGGTGATTCCCCCCTCCCCCACATCCGTACAGAGCGTCCCGGTCGTCATCATCGGCGCGGGACCGGCCGGACTCACCCTCGGCAACATCCTGCGCGCCGCCTCGGTCGACTGCGTGGTCCTGGAGACCGAGAGCCGTGAGTTCATCGAACAGCGGCCCCGGGCCGGCTTCATCGAGGAGTGGGCGGTCCGCGCCCTCCAGGAGAGAGGGCTCGCCGAGCGGCTCGTGCAGCGGGCACAGGCCCAGGGCGAGTGCGAGTTCCGCGTCGACGGCGAGCGCCACCGGTTCCGGTACGCCGAGCTGACCGGCGACCGCCACTTCGTGTACCCGCAGCCCCTGCTGGTGACCGACCTGGTGCGCGAGTACGCCGACGTGCGGGGCGGCGACATCCGCTTCGGCGTGCGGGACGTGGCCCTGCACGGCCTCGACGGCGACCGGCCCTCGGTGCTCTACACGGACCCGGAGACGGGCGAACGCCGGCGCGTCGACTGCGAGTTCGTCGCCGGCTGCGACGGCGCACGCGGGGTGACCCGAACGAGTGTGCCGCAGGAGCACGGATCGCTCGCCCGGTACGACTACGGCGTCGGGTGGCTGGCGCTGCTCGCCGAAGCGCCGCCGTCCTCCGACTGCGTCGTCTTCGGCATCCACCCGAACGGCTTCGCCGCGCACATGGCCCGCAGCCCCGAGGTGACCCGCTACTACCTGGAGGTCCGGCCCGGCGAGGATCCGGAGAACTGGCCGGACGCACGGGTGTGGTCGGAGCTCAGGACCCGGCTGTCGGTGGCGGGCGCGCCGGCGCTCACCGAGGGCCGGCTCATCGAGAAGCGGGTGCTGGACATGCACAGCTATGTCGTGGAACCCATGACGTACGGCCGGCTGTTCCTGGCGGGCGACGCCGCGCACCTGGTGGCGCCGATCGCCGCGAAGGGCATGAACCTGGCGCTGCACGACGCCCTGCTCCTGGCGGACGCTTTCGTCGCCCACTGCACGGCGGGCGACGACAGCGGGCTGAACGCGTACTCGGGTGCGAGCCTGCGACGTGTCTGGGAGTACCAGGAATTCTCGCAGTGGCTCGCGGAGTTGCTGCACGGGCCGTCGTCCGGCGACGCCTACCGGGCCGGGTCCGCGGGCGCGCGGCTGAGGCGGATCCTGGGCTCGCCCGCCGCCGCGACCACCTTCGCGAACTCCTACATCGGCAAGGGCGTGGCACGGTGAACCGGCGTGCGACGGTGGCCTGAACTCTTCGCACGCGCGGACGGCAGCAGCGGTCCGCGGAAGAAACCGGGCTCCGAAGCCGCCCACCGTTGAACACTCCATGTCATACCCGCCGTACTTCCGGGAAAGCGACAGCCCGGTGTGCAGCGAGGGATGACGATGGTCGAGGTGCAGGACTCCACGGGCGACTTGGTGGCCGGACGGTACCGGCTGATCGAAGTCGCCCACGGGGAGGAGGGCCGCGTCGGCTGGCACGGCCAGGACGTCGAGTTCCGACGGCCGGTCACCCTGACCCGGTCGCGGCTGCCGGAACACCGGCGCGAGGAGGCGGAGCACCTCACCGCCCGTCGCATCCTGCGCGAGTCCGAACTGCTGGCGACGATCTGTCCGGGCCGGGTTGCCACGGTCCTCGACGTGTTCGAGGAGGACGACTGCGTGTGGACGGTCACCGAGCGCACCGAGGGCACCGTGCTGTCCGAGCTGCTCGGACACGGGCCCGTGAACTACGTCCGGGCGGCCCGCATCGGCCTGAACCTCCTCGACGTCCTCACGGCCGCCCACCGGGAGGGTGTGACGCACGGGGATCTCAGCCCCGGGCAGGTGTGCCTGCACGAGCGCGGCACCGTCACGCTCAGCGGTTTCGGGCTGATGGGCGCCACCGGCTCGCCGCGTGTCACGGCACCGGCGTACGCCTCTCCGGAGCAGGCCCGTGGTGAGGGCACCGGGCCGGCCGCGGACCTGTGGGCCCTGGGCGCGATCATGTACGCGCTGGTCGAGGGGCGGCCCGCGATCCGGGACCGGGGACGGCTCGACGCCACGCTCCGCGCGGTGGACCGGCTCCCGATCAGGGCCCCGCTCAGTGCCGGCCCGCTCGGACCTGCCATCCAGGGGCTGCTGCGCAGGGATCCGCTGGAGCGGGTTCCCGAGCCGGTCGTACGCGAGTCCTTGACCCGCGTCCTCAAGGACGAGGGCGTCGACACGACGACACAGTCGGTCCCGCCGCACGTCTTCTTCAGCCCACCGGGTCCGCCCCGCAGCGGTGCGGGGTGGACCGTACGCGGCCGGCGGGTGAGCCGGCCGGTCCTGCTGGGCGGGGCGCTCGCCGTGACCGTCGTCTGCTTCGCCGCGCTGACCGCGGCGGGCGCTCTGCCGGGCGGCGACACGTCGGCATCCGGTGCCGGTCCCTCCCGATCCGCGTCCGGCAACCCGTCGGGGACACCCACGGGACGCTCCTCGCTCCCCGGCCGGCCGGCCTCGCCGTCCCCGTCCGCCACCGCCGGCGGGAGGACACCGGCCGGCTTCGCCACGTACCGGGCGCCGCAGGGGTTCGCCGTCGATCTTCCCGAGGGCTGGAAGCCGCGCGGCACCGAGAAGTCCACCGACGGGTCCTACCGGGTCACCTTCGGAGCGAGCGGGGACCCGCGCACCCTGGCCGTCACCTACAGCACGCGTCTGGGTCCCGATCCCGTCGCGGTGTGGAGCGCGCTGGAGCCTTCGCTGCGCGGCGACTCCAGCGGCTACGCCCGGGTGGGTGACATCCGGGCCGTGGACTACCGCGGCCGAAAGGGCGCGGACATGGAGTGGCTCTCGGAGTCCGAAGGCGTCCGCGAGCGCACGTTCGGCCGGGGCTTCCTCCTCGGCGGGCGCATGGGCTTCTCCCTGAGGTGGACGACTCCCGCGGACGACTGGGAGAGCAAAGCCAACCGGCGGGCGCTGGAGGTGTTCCTCCAGTCCTTCCGGCCGACTTCGCCGTGACCCGGGTCCTCCGGCACGCTCCCGGTACGTGGGCCCCTGCCGGGACTCCTCGGACGCAGGCCCCGACCGGGACTCCTCGGACGCAGGCCCTGAACGAGGAGTCCCGGCCGCGGCCCACGTCCGAGGTGCGTCAACGCGGCTTGGACGTACGTGGATCGGGTCGTCGCTGCGACAGCCACAGCGCGACCTCCTCCGCGATGGGCTGACCGCTCTCCAGCTCGACGAAGCCGAACTGACCGCCCTGGTTGCACTCCAGGAACCACCAGACGCCGTCCTCGTCCTCGGCGAAGTCGAAGGCCGCGTAGGCGAGTCCGGTGAAGGCCAGGTAGTCGTGGACCGACCGGGCGATGCGCTCGGGCACCGCGGTGGTCTCCCAGGTGTGTCCGGTCTCGCCGAACCGCCCGTCGACCTGCCCCGGCACCGCCGCCTTGCGGGCGGCGAACAGCCGGGTGCCCACACCGGTCAACCGGATGTCGGCACGCTTGGGGATGTATTGCTGCAACAACGCCGGTCCCGCGGCGACTCCGGTGAAGTCCGCTCCGGGCCCGACGAGGGTGGTCGGCAGCGCCACCGGCGGCTCGCCCGGAGGCGGGCCCGACGCGGACTTCACCACCACGTCCCGGTACTCCTCGACGAACTGCTTCGCCACCTTGGGTGCCGTCGTGATGATGGTGGCCGGCACCGCGAAGCCACTGCTGTGGGCGACCCGGAGCTGCCAGGGCTTGTGCCGGGCCTGCTCGGCCCGGCGAGGGTGGTTCATCCACCGGGTCGAGGCGGAGTAGAGCATGCCGAACAGAGCCTGCCGCGTCTCCGCGGTGAGCCACGCCGAGGGTTCGGGCGCGTGCGCCGCCGGCTCGCCCGGCCTGCGCACCCACACCGATCGCAGGCCGCCCATGCTGAGCACGTGGCCGTTGACCGACAGATAGCCGTCGAAGTCGCCGTGGGCGTAGTCGGCCGACAGCACCGCCTTGCCGGGCACGTCGGCGGGGTCGAGGCGCACCATCGGCACGCCCCGTTCGTGCAGTCTGGCCACCACCATGTCGGCGGTGACGTCCTGCTCTGCCGTGAGAATGAGGACCGTCATGCGCGCGGGCGGCCGTCAGTCGTCGAAGTGAGTCTGTGAACCGGCCGTGGACGTGGTGGTTCCGGTGGCCATGAGGAGCGCGCGGTCGCTGACGGCGGGTCGGCCGTCGGGCAGGACGTTCAACTGCAGGGACACGTCGAAGTGGTAGGGGGGCACTGCGGCCGACTGCCCTGTGGGCAAGGCGTAGTTGAGGGTGAACGGTCGCACGAAAGATCCTCCCGCCGTTTCACAATGCTCGACGCCCACCCGTACGTGTCATGACCGTAAGGAATTCATCACTTTCTGCCACATCGGGGTGAAGGCCATCACATCGCGTCGTTTCCGGCTTGCTCGTTTCCGTTTTGCTGGGTTTGCCGCTTGCTTGTCACTCGGGGGTCCGCCCTGATCCGGTCCGCGCGTGCGCTTCTCACACCCAAACCTTCGGCCAAAGCTTCATCCTCAGTGACATGAACGCAGCACCCTCCCTGAACAGTTCCCGCTTCCGGGAACTTTTCTTGAGTCCGGAAAATCAGCCGTCCATCGACATGTCCCGCTGTGTGAGCGGGAGTTGGCGCACCGTCACACTGTCTCGTGCCGGTACGAGTTCATCCGGGCGACGAGGGCCCGCGGGTTGTCGGGGCCGAAGCAGAGCGCGAGGTTCGCCGCCGACTCGTGGGCCGCGGACTCGGAGCGCGGGAAGAGTTCCGCCTCGTACGCGGCCAGCGCCCTCTCGACGTCGCCGGGGTGGGCGGCGAGGGCGCGGGCGAGTTCGGCGCCGTCGAGCATGGCGAGGTTGGCGCCCTCGCCCGCGAACGGGGACATCAGATGCGCGGCGTCGCCGAGCAGAGTGACACCGGGCACCCTTTCCCAGCGGTGACCGACGGGCAACGCGTGGATCGGCCGCGGGACGAGCGCGCCGTCCGCGTCCGCGATCAGTGCCCGCAGGCGGTCGTCCCAGCCGTCGAAGTGCTCCAGCAGACCCTTCCTGGCCGCGGCGGGTTCCGCGAAGTCGAGGGCACCGGAGGCGGCCCAGCCGGCGGGCGCCCTCAGGGCCGCGTAGACGTGGAGCGAGCCGTCGGGATCGCGGTGGCCGAGGAAACCCTTCTCGTCGCCGAGCGCGAAGAGCATGCCGCCTCCGACGACGGCGGCGCTCGCCGGGTGCCGGACGTCGGCGTCGAGGAGGTGCAGTTCGACGAACGAGACCCCCGCGTACTCGGGGACGGCGCCCGAGAGCAGGGGGCGCACCTTCGACCACGCGCCGTCGGCGCCGACCAGCAGGTCGGCGGTGAACGACTCGCCGTCGGCCAGCGTCACTTCGTGGCGGCCGTCGTCGAGCGTGCGGGCACCGGTGACTTTGGCGCCCCAGCGCACGGTGCCGTCCGGCAGGGAGCCGAGCAGCAGGTCGCGCAGGACACCCCGGGAGACCTCGGGCCGCTCGCCCTGCGCACCGTCGTCCTCCATGTGGACGGTGGCGTGCTTGTCGAGGATGCGCATCGCCTCGCCGCCGGCGTGCACGGCCGTGAGGAACTCCTCGTGGAGACCCGCGAACCGCAGTGCGGCCTGTCCGGATTCCTCGTGCATGTCCAGCATCCCGCCCTGTGTGCGGGCGGTGGGCGAGGCGTCGAGATCGAAGACGGCGGCGGCGATGCCGTGCAGGTGCAGGACGCGGGCGAGCGTGAGGCCGCCGAGACCGGCGCCGATCACGGCTATGGGGTGATGACGAAGTGCGGACATGACAAGGCTCCTTGTGTGGGGTGACCGTCGGAACGAGGCGACGGTGAGACATGACGAAGGGCGACGACGGCCGGGGGCCGCACGGTCAGGGCGTGTCCGGCGTCCCGGGCCTGGGCGTGTGCAGGACGCCGTTGATCAGGACCTGGAAGCCCCAGTCCAGGCGGGCCTCGCCGGGTCCGGAGAGCAACTCGGTGCCGAGCGCGGCGACATGGGGGTGCCGCTCCCCCGAGGCGCCACGCAGCGCCGCGGCGAGCGCCGCCCATTCGCCTTCCGCGTCCGCGGGGTCCTTCTCCCCCGCGGCGTGCTCGGCCGCGGTCGAGGTCGCGAACTGGAGCAGCAGATCGACCGCCCACGCGGCCCGCTCGCCGGGAACTCCGCCCTCGCCGAGCAGGGCGAGCAGAGCGTCCAGCAGATCGAGGTAGCGCTCACCGGACGGGCGGGCCACCAGTGCCGAGCGGGCCAGGCCCGGGTGCTCGAACAGTACGTTCGTGTAGGAGGTGAGCACGCGCACGAGCCGGTCCCGCCAGTCGCCGCTCGCGCCCACGGGGGTCAGGTCGACGGCGCCGAGCAGGTCGTCGAGAACCGCCGCGTGCAGCTCGGCGGTGTTGCGCACGTAGACGTAGAGCGAGGCCGGTCCGGTGTCGAGCTCCTGCGCCAGGCGACGCATGGTGACGCGCTGGAGGCCTTCGGCCCGCATCAGCGCGACGGCGGTCCCGATGATCCCGTCCCGGGTGAGGGCCGGTTTCGCCGGGCGCTCGCGACGGCTGGGGCGGGGGCTGTTCTGTTCTGTCACTCCTCCAAGGTAACGAACATGTTCGTTGCGAACAAGTACGTGACGAACATGTTCGCTCCGCGCGGCCGCGCCGCGTTCCCGAGGGTCGGCAGCGGCCGGCGTCGGCGCTCCGCTGCACAGATCCGGGCTGAGTAGCCGTACTCATGCCCCCGCCTCCGCACCCGACCACCATGGGGCCACCCGGAACCCAAGGAGCCCACGCATGCCCGGTTCTCTTCTCGCCCTGCCCGCCCGCCTGCCGGAATCCGGCGAACGCGTGCCGCGCGGCACGCTCCCCGCCGTGCTCGTCGCGGTCGTCGTGGCCGGCCTGGCCCTCTCCGGCCTGCGTCCGCACGACCCGACGACCTGGCTGCTGGAGACCGTGTGGGTGCTGGTCGGACTGCCGCTGGTGGTACTGACCCGGCGCCGGTTCCCGCTGACGAACCTGTTGTACTGCCTGCTCGCGGCGCACGCGCTGGTGCTCGCCGTGGGAGGCCACTACACCTACGCGCAGGTGCCGTTGGGCGACTGGGTCCGGGACACGCTCGAACTCGACCGCAACCCGTACGACCGGTTCGGGCACTTCATGCAGGGCTTCGTGCCGGCCGTCCTGGTGCGGGAGCTGCTCAGCCGGACGTCACCGCTGCGCGGCAGTCGCTGGCTGGCGCCGCTGACCGTGTGCGCCTGTCTCGCCTTCAGCGCGGTCTTCGAGATGTTCGAGTGGGCGGCGGCCGTGATCGGCGGGCACGCGGCCGACGACTTCCTGGCCACCCAGGGCGATGTGTGGGACACCCAGTGGGACATGTTCTGCGCCCTGATCGGCGCCACCGTCTCGGTCCTGGTGCTGAGCCGGCTGCACGACCGCGGGCTCACCGCCCTCGCGAAGCCGCGGGGGCGGTGAGGGAGACGGGGAGGCCGGCTCGCCGCCCTCAAGCCGTGCACACGGCAAGTGCGACCGGGCGGACGGCGGACCGTCGGTGCGGCCTACTTCGCGAGGGGCTGGGTGAACCGCAGGAGGTTCCCGGCGGGGTCGCGGAACGCGCAGTCGCGGACGCCGTAGAACTGGTCCATCGGCTCCTGCAGCACCTCGCCGCCCGCGGCGCTGATCCGCTCGAAGGTGGCGTCGCAGTCGTCCGTCGCGAAGATGACGCCGCGCAGCAGACCCTTCGCCATCAGCTCGGCCATGGCCTGCTTGTCGGCCGGTGAGGCGTTCGGGTCGGCGACGGGCGGTTCCAGGACGATGTTCACGTCCGGCTGTGCGGGAGCCCCGACGGTCACCCAGCGCATCCCCTCGTACCCGACGTCGTTGCGCACCTCCAGGCCGAGCACGTCGCGGTAGAAGGCGATCGCCCTGTCGTGGTCGTCGACGGCGATGAAGCATTGGGAGAGCCTGATATCCATGGCGCTCACGCTACGGCCGGGCGGCGGGGCTCGCTTCTCCGTTCCTGACGGGCCTCGTATGGATCTTGACCATGCACGCCGGGATGGGGGCCGCGTGATCGTGGCTGCGGCCGCGGTAGGCGCTCGGGCTCTCGCCGACCAGCTGGGTGAAGCGCGAGCTGAACGACCCCAGCGAGGTACCGCCGACCGCGAAGCAGACCTCCGTCACCGTGAGGTCGCCGCGCCGCAGCAGCGCCTTGGCCCGCTCGATGCGGCGGGTCATCAGGTAGCTGTACGGCGTCTCGCCGAAGGCGGCGCGGAAGCTGCGGGAGAAGTGGCCCGACGACATCAGGGCGTCGCGTGCGAGCGCCGGGACGTCGAGCGGCTCGGCATAGTCGCGGTCCATCCGGTCGCGCGCCCTCCGCAGCCGGACGAGGTCGTCGAGATCCTGCCGTTTCACCCGATGAGTGTGCCACAGCGCCCGGGACGGACGACGGGGCGATACGGACCGCGGAGCGGGCGTACGGGAGCAGCCGGCCGGACCGGTCAGGAATGGAGAAGCCCCGGTCACAGTGCTGCGGCTAGCGTGATCGCCGTGGCCGTCGCGCACCTCGACGAGGTCTTCCGGCGGGTCCCGGCCACCGGCCGGATCCGACGAGGAGCCGACCGGGCAGCCGTACGGTGTCCGCGGCGGTGCCGTCCGCGACGCGGACGGGGGCCCGACGCGCCGCGGCGGGCCGACCCGGACCGCCCGGCGATCGGGGCCCGCCCCGTAGCGCCCCCGCGGACGGCGCGGATCAGGTAGACAGGGGGACGTCGCCGCGACCACGCCGACGGAGGACGACCGGACGTGCTGCTCGAAGAGGGTCGGATCGAGCCGGGCGACGCCGACGGAGACCGCGCAGGCGGCTCCGCCCAACAGATGGAGACACCATGAGCAAGGCCACGCGGACGGACACGACGTCGCCTGCCCAGCACAACGCCGACAGCCACGACGTGATCCGTGTGCACGGCGCGCGCGAGAACAACCTCAAGGACGTCAGCATCGAGATCCCGAAGCGCCGGCTGACGGTGTTCACCGGCGTCTCCGGCTCGGGCAAGAGCTCGCTGGTGTTCAACACGATCGCCGCCGAGTCGCAGCGGCTGATCAACGAGACCTACAGCGCCTTCGTGCAGGGCTTCATGCCCAACCTCGCACGGCCCGAGGTCGACGTCCTCGACGGTCTGACCACGGCGATCACCGTGGACCAGCAGCGGATGGGCGGCGACCCGCGCTCCACGGTCGGCACCGCCACCGACGCCAACGCGATGCTGCGCATCCTCTTCAGCCGGCTCGGCAGGCCGCACATCGGGCCGCCCAGCGCGTACGCCTTCAACGTCCCCTCGGTCCGGGCGAGCGGTGCGATCACCGTGGAGCGCGGTGCGAAGAAGGCCGTGAAGGCGACCTTCACCCGCACCGGAGGCATGTGCACGCGCTGCGAGGGGCGGGGTTCGGTCACCGACCTCGACCTGACCCAGCTCTACGACGACTCCAAGTCGCTCAACGAGGGCGCGCTCACCATCCCCGGCTACACGGCGGGCGGCTGGAACTACCGGCTCTACAGCGAGTCGGGCTTCGTCGACCCGGACAAGCCGATCAGCAAGTACACCAAGAAGGAGCTGCACGACTTCCTCCACCACGAGGCCACCCGGATGAAGATCGCGGGCATCAACATGACCTACGAGGGTCTGATCCCGCGCATCCAGAAGTCGATGCTCTCCAAGGACCAGGAGTCGATGCAGCCGCACATCCGGGCCTTCGTGGACCGGGCTGTCACCTTCACCACCTGCCCCGAGTGCGACGGCACCCGCCTCAGTGAGGGGGCCCGGGCGTCGAAGATCAAGAAGATCAGCATCGCCGACGCATGCGCGATGGAGATCAGGGACCTCGCCGAATGGGTCCGCGCGCTGGAGGAGCCGTCGGTGGCGCCGCTGCTCACCGCGCTCGGGCAGACCCTCGACTCGTTCGTGGAGATCGGGCTCGGCTATCTCTCGCTCGACCGGCCGGCGGGCACCCTGTCGGGAGGTGAGGCGCAGCGCGTCAAGATGATCCGCCACCTCGGCTCCTCGCTCACCGACGTCACATACGTGTTCGACGAGCCCACCGCGGGCCTGCACCCCCACGACATCCAGCGGATGAACGATCTGCTGCTCCGGCTGCGGGACAAGGGCAACACCGTGCTCGTCGTGGAGCACAAGCCGGAGGTCATCGCGATCGCCGACCACATCGTCGACCTCGGCCCCGGCGCCGGGGCGGCGGGCGGCAGCGTCTGCTTCGAGGGCAGCGTCGAGGGGCTGCGGTCCGGCGGAACCATCACCGGCCGGCACTTCGACGACCGGGCCGCCCTCAAGGAGACGGTGCGGACACCCTCCGGCAAGCTGGGCGTCCGTGGCGCGAGCACGAACAACCTGCGCGACGTCGACGTCGACATCCCGCTCGGGGTGCTCGCCGTCATCACGGGTGTCGCCGGATCCGGCAAGAGCTCGCTCGTGCACGGTTCGATCCCGGCCGAAGCGGGTGTGGTGTCGGTCGACCAGAGCCCGATCCGCGGCTCACGGCGCAGCAACCCCGCGACGTACACCGGGCTGCTCGACCCGATCCGCAAGGCGTTCGCGAAGGCCAACGGCGTGAAGCCGGCCCTGTTCAGCGCCAACTCCGAGGGCGCCTGCCCGACCTGCAACGGCGCGGGCGTCATCTACACGGATCTGGCGATGATGGCCGGCGTCGCGACCACGTGCGAGGACTGCGAGGGCAAGCGGTTCGACGCCTCGGTGCTGGACTACCACCTCGGTGGCCGCGACATCAGCGAGGTGCTGGCGATGTCGGTGACCGAGGCCGAGGAGTTCTTCGGCAGCGGTGAGGGCCACACTCCGGCCGCGCACCGCATCCTGGAACGGCTCGTCGACGTGGGGCTCGGCTACCTCACCATCGGCCAGCCGCTGACCACCCTGTCCGGCGGCGAGCGGCAGCGGCTCAAGCTGGCCACGCACATGGCGGACAAGGGAGGCGTCTACGTCCTCGACGAGCCGACCACCGGTCTGCACCTCGCCGACGTCGAGCAGCTCCTCGGTCTGCTCGACCGGCTCGTCGACTCCGGCAAGTCGGTCATCGTGATCGAGCACCACCAGGCGGTCATGGCCCATGCCGACTGGATCATCGACCTCGGCCCGGGCGCGGGCCACGACGGCGGGCAGGTCGTCTTCGAGGGCACGCCCGCCGACCTGGTCGCCACGCGCTCCACCGTCACGGGTGAGCACCTCGCGGCCTACGTCGGCAGCTGAGCGGGGCACCGGCGGACACGGTGGGACGAGTTCCGGGCCGCCCGGCTCGTCCCTCCGGACCGGGGCGAGCCGGGTCCCGACCGCTCGGCCCGTCCCACCGGATCACGACGAGTACCGCGCACCCGGCCCGTCCTCTCCGATCGCCGGGTCGGCGGCGCCGCTACCAGCGGCTCTCCACCTGGTCCTTGATCCGCCGCTGGTAGAGGTCGTCGATCGCCTCCAGCGTCTCGGCGGTCAGCTCCGGGAGCTTCGCGGCCGCCGCGTTCGCACGGGCCTGCTCGGGTGACCGGGCGCCCGGGATCACGGTGGTCACGCCGGGCTGCTGGATGATCCAGCGCAGCGCCAGCTGAGCGGGCGTGAAGCCCTCCGGGGCGAGCGCGGAGAACTCGGCCGCCGCCTCCACGCCGGTCACGAAGTCGACGCCGGAGAACGTCTCGCCCTGGTCGAAGGCCTCCCCCTGGCGGTTGTACGTCCGGTGGTCGTCCGCGGCGAACACCGTGTCCTTGGTGTACTTGCCGGACAGCAGGCCGGAGGCCAGCGGTACCCGCGCGATGATGCCGACGCCCGCCTCGCGTGCCGCCGGGAGCACCTGCCGCAGGGGCTTCATGCGGAACGGGTTGAGGATGATCTGGACGCTCGCCACGTTCGGGCGGGCGATCGCCGTCAGCGCCTCCTCGCACGTCTCGACGCTCACGCCGTACGCGGCGACGCGCTCCTCCTCGACGAGGGTGTCGAGTGCGTCGTACACCGCGTCGGAGGAGTAGACGGGGGTCGGCGGGCAGTGCAGCTGCACCAGGTCGAGGCGGTCGACGCCCAGGTTGCGCCGGGAACGGTCGTTCCACGCACGGAAGTTGTCGAGGACGTAGTTCTCCGGGATCTGTTCGACGCGGCGGCCCATCTTCGTCGCGATCTCCACATGGAGGTCGGGCCTGCTCTGCACGAACGTGGCGATGATCTCCTCGCTCCGCCCGTCGCCGTACACGTCGGCCGTGTCGAAGAAGGTGACGCCCGACTCGGCCGCCGCCTCCAGCACGGCCAGGGCGTCCCGTTCACTCACCTCGCCCCAGTCGGCCCCCAGCTGCCACGTGCCGAGGCCGATGACCGAAGCATGCTGACCCGACCTGCCGAATTCGCGCTCTTCCATGCCGTCAGTCTGACACCTCGTTCCTGGGACGCCGGAGCACCCACCCGGTCAGCGCGTCCGCGCGCCGGTGCGGGAGGGAGCCTGTGCGTCCGCGAAGCCGGCCGCCCCGCCTCGCCCCCGACCTTCGCGCAGCGCCCGGGCAGGCGGCTGAATCGTGTCAACGACTGACCGGCGGACGGTCTCTGACCGGTGTTCAAGAAATGAATGGCGTCTCCCCCTTCACCGGCCCGCCCCTTTCACCGTTCGCCCGGACCCACGAGTGTGACCCGCCGAGCAGGTCGTTCGCCCGAGCCGGAGGCGCGCCGCGGCGACACCGTTCTTCAACTCCTTGCGCAAGTTCAGGAATTGAAGAGTGTTTCTGCTTCATGTCTTGACGTGTCTGGTTCAGACCTTTAGGTTCACCGATCACCAGCGCTCCATGAATACGCCCCACGTTCAAGAACATGAACGCTCGCGCCTCTCCGCGCGCCCACGGGCATGCGTGCGCATCCGCGTACGCATGCCCGTACTCCCCCCACCGCCACCCGTGAAGGGCTGTGATCCCGCTGATGGCCAGACGATCCCTCCTGCGCTCCACCGCGCTGCGCACCACCCTCACCACCGCAGCCCTCGCGCTCTCGGCCGGCGCCCTGAGCGCGGCACCCGCCTCCGCCGCCACCGGCACCATCACCGGCCTGGGCGGCAAGTGCCTCGACGTGGCCGGGGCGAACTCCGCCAACGGCACCGCCGTACAGCTCTACGACTGCAACGGCACCGCCGCCCAGCAGTGGACCGTGGGCTCCGACGGCACCGTCCGCGCGCTCGGCAAGTGCCTTGACGTCACCGGCAATTCGACCGCCAACGGCGCCAGGCTGCAGCTGTGGGACTGCACGGGCGGCGCGAACCAGAGGTGGACCGTCTCCGCGGCCCACGACCTCGTCAATCCGCAGGCCGACAAGTGCGCCGACGTCACCGGCAACACTTCGGCCAACGCAACACCGGTGCAGCTGTGGACCTGTACCGGCGCCGCCAACCAGAAGTGGAACGCCCCCACCGACGGCGGCCCCGCTCCCACCGCGCCGATGGCCGTCGCCCCGTACCTGTACAACGGCTGGGGCAACCCGCCGAGCCCCACCACCGTCATGAACGCCACCGGCGTCAAGTGGTTCACCCTCGCCTTCGTGCTCAGCAACGGCTACTGCAACCCGCAGTGGGACGGGAGCCGTCCGCTCACCGGCGGCGTCGACCAGCAGACCGTGAACACGGTGCGGGCGAACGGCGGCGACGTCATCCCGTCCTTCGGCGGCTACAGCGGGAACAAGCTGGAGAGTTCGTGCTCCAGCGCCGGGGAGCTCGCGGCCGCGTACCAGAAGGTCATCAACGCCTACGGCCTGAAGGCGATCGACATCGACATCGAGGCCGACGCCTACAGCAACCCGACGGTCCAGCAGCGCACGGTGGACGCCCTCAAGTCCGTCAAGGCGAGCAATCCGGGCCTCAAGGTGTACGTCACCATAGGCACCGGCCAGAGCGGGCCCGACACGAGCCTGATCAACCGCGCGGCCAACTCCGGTCTGTCCGTGGACAGCTGGACCATCATGCCGTTCGACTTCGGCGGAGCGGGCCAGAACATGGGGACGCTCACCACCCGAGCCGCGGAGGGCCTGAAGACAGCGCTCAAGAACGCGTACGGCTACAGCGACGACCAGGCGTACCGCGGCATGGGCATCTCTTCCATGAACGGTGTCACCGACCAGAACGAGACCGTGACCGTGGCCGACTTCCGCACCATCCTCGGCTACGCGCAGCAGCACCACCTGGCCCGACTGACCTTCTGGTCCGTCAACCGCGACCGGCCCTGCACGGGCGGCGTCGCCGACAGCTGCTCCGGAGTGAGCCAGCAGAACTGGGACTACACGCGCGTGTTCGCCCAGTACACCGGCTGACCTTCCCCACCCCCCACCAGTGCAGGAGAACACCCGTGTCCAGATCCAGCAGACACTCCGGCCGTCACCGTACGGCGAAGGTGCTGTCCGTCTTCGCCCTCCTGGCGACGACGGTGTCCGGCGTGGCGGTCGCCGCGCCGGGCGAGGCGACCGCCCGGGCCGCGGCGCTGCCCACCGGATGGGCCACCGTGGTCAGCGCCGCGAGCGGCAAGTGCGTCGACGCGCGTGCCGCCGGGACGGCGAACGGCACCGCGGTCCAGCAGTACGCGTGCAACGGCAGCCAGGCCCAGCAGTGGCGCGTCACCGCCACCTCGGGCGGCTACAGCCAGGTCGGCAACCGTGCCGACAGCACCAGGACCTGGGACGTCACCGACGTCTCGACGGCCGACAGCGCCCTCGTCCAGCTGTGGACGTACAGCGGCGGTCTCAACCAGCAGTGGCAGGCCGTGGCCGAGGACGGCGGGACCTACCACTTCGTGAACCGCAACAGCGGGAAGTGCCTCGACGTCCCGGGCGCCTCCGCCGCGGACAGCGTGCAGCTCCAGCAGTACACCTGCAACGGCACGGCGGCCCAGTCCTTCCGCGTCGACGCGGTCGACGCGACGCCGCCGCCCGGGACCCCCGACCTCGGCCCCAACGTCACGGTCTTCGACCCCTCGACGCCGACCGCCACCGTACAGAGCAGCCTGAACGCGGCCTTCGCCCAGCAGGAGACCAACCAGTTCGGCACCGCGCGCAAGGCCTTCCTCTTCAAGCCGGGCACCTACGACGCCAACGCCAACGTCGGCTTCTACACCCAGGTCGCGGGCCTCGGTCTCTCCCCGGACGACGTCACCGTCCGTGGTGCGGTGCACGCGGAGGCGGACTGGTTCCAGGGCAACGCGACCCAGAACTTCTGGCGTTCGGCGGAGAACCTGTCGGTGACCCCGACGAACGGCTCCGACCGCTGGGCGGTGTCGCAGGCGGCGCCGTACCGGCGGATGCATCTGCGCGGCAACCTCGCGCTGGACGACGGCGGCTGGTCCAGCGGCGGATACATGGCCGACACGAAGATCGACGGCCAGGTCAACTCCGGTTCGCAGCAGCAGTGGCTGTCGCGGAACACCGAGTGGTCGAACTGGACCGGCTCCAACTGGAACATGGTCTTCGTCGGGGCGAGGAACGCTCCCGCCAACAGCTTCCCCAACCCGCCCTACACCACGGTGTCGCAGACACCGGTCTCCCGTGAGAAGCCGTTCCTGTACGTCGACACGGCCGGCGCCTGGAAGGTGTTCGTGCCGTCCGTGCGCACCGATTCCTCCGGCACCACGTGGAGCGGCGGCACACCGGCGGGTACATCCCTGCCCCTGTCCGACTTCTTCGTCGTGAAGCCGGGCGCGACGGCCGCGCAGATGAACGACGCGCTCGCCCAGGGCAAGAACCTGCTGGTGACGCCGGGTGTCTACCACCTCGACCAGACGCTGCGGGTGACCCGCGCCGACACCGTCGTGCTGGGCCTCGGCCTGGCCACGCTCATCCCGGACAACGGCATCACCGCGATGACCGTCGCCGACGTCGACGGCGTACAGCTGGCGGGACTGCTGATCGACGCGGGGACCACCAACTCGGCGCAGCTGCTGGAGATGGGACCGAGCGGCTCCTCCGCCGACCACAGTGGCGACCCCAGCTCGCTGCACGACGTGTTCTTCCGGATCGGCGGCGCGGGCGTCGGCAGGGCGACCACGAGCCTGACCGTCAACAGCGACGACGTCATCGGCGACCACCTGTGGCTGTGGCGCGCCGACCACGGCAGCGGCGTCGGCTGGACCAGCAACACCGCGGACACGGGGCTCGTCGTCAACGGCGACGACGTCACCATGTACGGCCTGTTCGTCGAGCACTACCAGAAGCACCAGACCATCTGGAACGGCAACGGCGGGCGGACGTACTTCTACCAGAACGAGATGCCCTACGACCCGCCCAACCAGGCGGCCTGGATGAACGGTTCGACGCAGGGCTACGCCGCCTACAAGGTCGCGAACTCGGTGACGAGCCACCAGGTGTACGGCTTCGGCAGCTACTGCTACTTCAACGTCAACTCCTCCGTCGCCGCCGAACACGCCATAGAGGCGCCCAACAACGCGAACGTCCGCTTCAAGGACATGGTGACCGTGTCCCTGGGCGGCACCGGGACGATCCGGCACGTCGTCAACGACCGCGGCGGACCGTCGAACTCCGCCACCAATGTCGCCAACCTCGTCAGCTACCCCTGACGCGTACGGAAAGGACCGTCCGATGCGCATCAGCAGATCCGGGCCGGCACGCGCGGCCCTGCGGGTCCTCCTCCTGCTGGCGACGCTGCTCGGCCTCGCCGCTCCTCCCGCCGCACACGCGGGCACCGCGGCCGCGCCGTTCAAGGTGCTCGCTCTCTACAACGGGACCTGGGACGCGGCGCACATCAGCTTCGTCCACGAGGCCAACGAGTGGTTCCCGCAGCAGGCCGCGCAGAACGGCTTCACCTACACGGCCAGCAACAACTGGAACCTGCTCGCCGACGGAGGCGTGAACGCCTACCAAGTGGTGCTGTTCCTCGACGACCTGCCACAGACCGCCGCTCAGCGGGCCGGCTTCGAGCAGTACATGCGCGGGGGCGGCGCCTGGATGGGCTTCCACGTCTCCGCCTTCACCACCGACGCGCAGAGCTGGCCCTGGTACCACAACCAGTTCCTCGGCAGCGGCAACTTCAGGTCCAACACCTGGGGCCCGACCACGGCCGTCCTGAAGGTCGAGGACCGCACGCACGCCGCCACCAAGAACCTGCCCGCGACCTTCACCTCGTCGGTCAGCGAGTGGTACAGCTGGTCGAACGACCTGCGGCAGAACCCCGACATCAAGATCCTCGCCTCCATCGACCCCAGCAGCTTCCCGCTAGGCACCGACCCGAACCAGACCTGGTACAGCGGCTACTACCCGATCCTGTGGACCAATACGAAGTACCGCATGCTGTACGCGAACTTCGGCCACAACGCCATGGACTACGCGACGAACACCACGCTGTCGTCCACGTTCGCGAGCGCGACACAGAACCGGTTCCTGCTGGACGGCCTGAAGTGGCTGGGCGGGGCCGACGGCACGGTGCCACCGGCGGACCCGATCTCGGAGACGTCCTGGTACACACTGACCAGTGCCGCCAACGGCACGTGTGTGGACGCCCGTTCGGCCGCCACGGCGAACGGGACACCGATCCAGCAGTACGCCTGCAACGGCACCCAGACGCAGCAGTTCCAGTTCCGCTCGACGGACGGCGGCTTCTCGCGGATCGCCGTCCGGGGCAATCCGCAGCAGGTCGTCGACGTGACCGACCGTTCGACCGCGGACAACGCGCCGCTCCAACTGTGGAGTTGGTCGAACGGCCAGAACCAGCAGTGGCAGCCCGTACGGGAGAGCGGCGGGCGCTACCACTTCACGGCCCGGCACAGCGGCAAGTGCCTGAGCGCGGCCGGCTCCGGAGCGAACGGCGTGCAGCTCACCCAGCGCGCTTGCGACGGTTCCCCGGCGCAGAGTTTCACGCTCACCGCGCAGCCCTGACCGAACTGTCCGAAGGTGCCCCCGCGGCCTGCGCGCCGCGGGGGCACCTGCCCGTGCGGGCGGAGTCAGGAACGGGCGAGACGGGCGAGTTCGGTGCCCGCGAGCAGGAACGCGCCGACGCCGAAGTTCGCGGTGCTGTCGTAGGTGACGGGCTGGCTGGACTCCGGGCGGTCGCCGACGTTCTGGACGTGGCCGAGGAAGCCGTCGGGGTGCACGGCGGTGGTGACGAGGCCGTTCCACGCCCGGACCGCCACCGGGAGGTGGGTGTCCCGGCCGACCAGACCCGCGCCGATCGCGTAGGCCGTGCCGTACAGGAAGAAGGAGGTGCCGCTGGTCTCCGGGCCGGGCAGATGGGTGTCGTCGGCGAGGTTGACGTTCCAGAAGCCGTCCGCACGCTGCACGGCGGCGACGGCCTTCACCAGCCGTACCAGCGTGTCGCGGTACTCGGCGGTGTGCCGCGCGCCGCGCGGAAGTGCCCTGAGGGTCTTGGCGTGTCCGCCCGCCACCCAGCCGTTGCCGCGGGACCACAGGACCGGCCTGCCCGCCGGCGACGTGATCCCTCCGGGGAGGAACCGCTTGTCGCGGTACCACAGGCCGGTCGCGGCGTCGTACAGGCCGGGGCCGCCCTCGGCGCGCTTGGTGTGGTCGTAGAGGGCGTACAGCTTCTCCCCGTACCCGGGGTCTCCGCGCAGGACGCCGATGCGGGCGAAGGGAGGCATCGCCATGTGGAGGGCGTCGTCCCACCACCAGTCGTCGTTCTTGTCCGGCTGGTCCTCGTAGATCATGCGGTGCAGGGAGGTCTCGATCGCGGTGAGCTTCTCTTCCTCGGGTTCCCGCTCGTAGAGGTCGAGGTAGGCCTGCCCGGCGCAGTGGTTGTCGGCGTGCCGGGTGGTCACTCCGCCGTTGAGGCCGTAGGCGTGCTTCTCCGCCCAGCCGCGGGCGTAGGCGAGGTAGCCGGCGCTGCCCGTCAGCCGCTGGAGGGCGAGGAGTCCGCTGAAGAAGGTGGCGTTGGCCCAGCCGTTGTCGCCGGGGTCGGTGTGCGCGCCGATCCAATGGTCGGCCACGCGCCGCAGGACGGCCGTGATCTCGGCCCGCGGCGGAACGTCCGGGGGCACCGCACGGGCGGCGGCCCGTGCGGTGCCCGGCAGTGTGGGGGTGAGGGCGGCCGCGGCGGTGAGCGCGGCAGCGCCGGAGAGCAGGCGTCGTCTATGCATATGAACAACTCCTACGGATGGGGAATTCTCATCCTCAACTCCCCTCTCCCGCACTGTCCATGGCGCATCGTCAAGTTGTCGCGAACTGGCGGGTGTTCACACGCCCGCATGGAGTTCATGATGCAGAACGACGCGTGTGGCCCGCCGGTCGTTCGGTCACACCTTGCGCCAGCGGGCCAGCGCCCAGGAGAACACCCCGAACAGGACGAGGCCGGCAGCGACGCAGGCCAGCAGTACCGGCCCCATCGGGGCGTCGGCGAACGAACGCAGCGTGTCGTCCAGCCCCTTGGCCTTGTCCGGGTCGTAGTCGACGGCGGCCCGCACCGCGAAGGCCCCGGCCGCGGCGAACACCACGCCGCGCGCCGTCCCGCCACCGACTCCCGCCGTGTCGACCGCCCGGCGCGCGCGGCGCGACATCTCGCCGAGCTTCAGATGCTTGTGGTACTTGCGCAGGACGGCCCGAGCGGCGATCCACACACCCGCCACGGCGAGCCCCGCGCCGGCGACGGCCACGAGCCACTGGCCGCCCGGCATCTTGAGCACCTGGGCCGTGACGTCGCGGGACTGCTTGTCGCTCGAACCGCCACCGCCCGAACCCGCGGCGAACCGGAGCACGGAGTAGGCGACGAACGCGTAGAACACGCAGCGCGCGGCCGACATGAGCCGCTTGCCCGCCTTGCCGCCGTCCTGACCGGCCGCGCCGAAGACGGCCTCGGACAGCCGCCACAGCGCCATGCCGACGACACCGATGCCCAGCGCCCACAGCAGCGCGGCCCCGAAGGGCTTCGAGGCGATCTCCTCCAGTGCACCGCCCCGGTCCGCCTGTCGCCCGCCGTCGCCGAACGCGATCCGCAGGGCCAGTACGCCGACCAGGGCGTAGATCACCCCGCGGGCCACCAGCCCCGCCCTCGCGGCCGTCTCCCGTACCGATCCCGTCGCCGCGCGGCGGGCACGGAGCCCGCCGTCACGGGCCACCGCCCCGGCGTTCACACCGGTCGCGTCTCGTGCGCAGCACCCGATTCCAGCCGCAGTTTCATCTGTACCTCCTGGTCTCCGGCTTCCACGCCCAACTCGTGCACGGTGAATGCGTCACCGAGGGCCTCGCGCAGGTGCCGCACCTCGCAGGGGCCGCCCTGTGCCTCGACCGTCGGTTGCCCCGAAAGTTCCGCGGCAGGCATGCCGCGTCCCGACGGAACACCGGAGGCGTCGAAATCCGCCGTCCACACCGTCGGGCGGCCCGCACCGGACTCCCGGGGCTCGTCCCCGGCCTCCCGGTCGGCCTCGAAGGCGTCGGAAAGGACCGCGAGAACGCTCCGGGCATCGGCCGCCGAGCAGTCGCCGAGCATCACGTGGACCATGGACGCGGGCATCTGTTGCACGCTCATGAAAACCCTCTCCCGTCGCGTCGACGCACCGGACGTGCGCCTCGCGCGCGGCGATGAACCGGCACGTCGTGATGGTGAAGCGGGTACCCCGCGAGTGCCGGTGAAACGGAAACCGCACGCATCGCATGCGCCGATACACGCCCAGGTCAGCACGGTTCGTGAGCTATGTTGAGTTCTTGTGGGACAAGAAGGAGGCGCACCGGTGCCATCGCCGCAGCAGGCACGTGCACAGGCGTCAGCGATCACCTCGGGAAAGACCGCCCCGGAGGCGGGCGCGGCACCCACGTCCCAGCTCAGGGAGCTGTTCGACGGGCCGCGGCTCTCGCCGGGCCAGCGGCGCATCGCCCAGTACCTGATCGAGAACATCACCGAGGCGGCGTTCCTGTCGATCACCGACCTGGCCGAGCGGGTGGGTGTCAGCCAGCCCTCGGTGACGCGGTTCGCGGCGGCGGTGGGCTTCAGCGGTTACCCCGCGCTCCGCGAGAAGCTCCAGTCGATCGCGCTCAGCACCCTCGGCAGCACGCCGGGCACGCCGGCGGAGGTCACGAGCAACGAGCTCCAGGCGGCGGTGGACGCCGAGATCGAGAACCTGGAGAACCTGCGCCGCGACTTCGCCGACCCGGACCAGATCATCCGCCTCGGCCGGGCACTGTCGGAGTCGACGCCCCTGACGGTCCTGGGGCTGCGCATCTCCGTGTCGCTCGCCGAGTACTTCGCCTACGCCGCACGCCGTATCCACCCCGACGTACGGCTGGTGACCCGGGGGGGCAGCGTCTCCTACGACGCGATCCTCCAGTCGCGCGAGGCGGGCGGCACGTGGATGCTCGCCTTCGGGATGCCCCGGCACGCGCAGGAGACGCTCACCGCCATCCGGGTCGCGCACAGCGCGGGACTTCGGGTCGCGCTGATCACCGACCTGGCGCTCGGTCCGCTGGCCGACGAGGCCGACGTCACCTTCGCCACCGGCACCGGGTCACGGCTCGTCTTCGACTCGTACGCCGCGCCCGTCGTGCTGTCGGCGGCGCTGCTCCAGGCCATGACGGACGCCGATCCGGAGCGGACCCAGGCCCGCCTGGAGGAGTACGAGCAGGTCGCCGAGCAGCACCAGTTCTTCCTCAGGGACTGAGCCCGCGGGATCCCCCGGGCTCGATCGCCGGGAGACGCCGGATGGATCGGGCCGCGCCGAAACCGCGCCGGACGCGGCGCCTCGGGGTCGGCCCGGGCCGGGTCCGGCCGCATCGGGACGGACCGCGCCGGAACCGGCCGGGGCCGAGACCGGCGGCGCCGAAGCGGACCTGACGGGGCCCGTCCTGCGGACGGCGGGTCGTACCGACGAGCCGGTATCTCCGACGAAACACGCAAAACGCCCTCACGCGCACCGCGCGTCACCGCGGCATCACGGGATGATTCACATCAAAGCGCGCATGAATGTTTTCATGTCCTTGCGCATCCGGCGGTATATATAAATACTTCTCGCGGATCGTGACCGGGAGGACCCCGGCTCACGCACCAGGACCACCCGGGGCCGTCCGCTCCTACCCGCATCGGGCCCCGGGTGTACAAACGGGCCCCGCCTTGTGCGAGCGCCCGTGGTGGCGGCCCCGGCCATCCCCTAGACCGGGGCCGCCCCAGAACCCGCGACCCCTTACCGCCGACGTGACCCGGAAGCGATGAACATGGCCCTGACGTACTCCCCGATCACCTCGGACTGGCCGTGCCAGGTCAAGACCCCCGGCAGCTTCGACTGGGAACGCTCGGCGGTGAAGTGGCTGCGCGAGCTGGTGCCGGCCCGCTACGCCAGCTACCCGGTCCTGCTCAAGCACCCCGTCCTGCTGGCCCGTCACGCGCAGCTCCAGGTGCAGCACGAGATCCGGGTGGCCCGGACGGCCCTGCAGACCGCCCGCGCGGAACTGCCCGCCCTCGGCCTGCACGAGGGCGTCATCGAGCACACCATCAAGCTGTACGCCGCCGAGGTCATGCAGCTCCAGCACATCGCGCGCAGCATCCGTGCGGTGACCCAGGCCCTCGTGGACAGTCCCCCGCGAAGCTGAACCCGTCGGTGAACAAGGGCGGTACGTTCGGCCCGGGCGGGAACACGTAGGGGGCAAAGGCCGCGCCGTGAGGCCGGCCGCCCTACCAGAGCCCTGGACGGACCGATGGATTCCACGACCTGGAAAGTGGTGCTCGTCGTCACGGTCCTGGGCGCCGCCGCTCTCGGCGTGGCGGTCGCCCTGCTGCTCAGGCTCGTCCGCACCCGCCGCCGGCTGCAACGGGCCGGCCTTCCGGCCGGGTCGCGCTGGGTCTTCTGGGGCGCCGTCGCCTATCTGGTGCTCCCCACCGACCTGCTCCCCGACCCCGTCTACCTGGACGACATCGGCGTCCTGCTGCTGGCACTGCGCTCCCTGCGCGCCGTCCCCGACGACCGGCCCGCAGACCGGTCCGCCGACCGGGGCGGGAACCCCCGCACACCGGCGGGCCGTTGACGGTCCGACGGCCCGCGTCGCGAAGCCCGCGTCCGGCGCCGCCACGGACCACGACGTCGACGGGGCGGCACATGAGCGAGCTGGTTCCCGGGGGCAACATGCCCCTCCCGGACGGCACCCTGACCCTGCGGGTGCCGGGCCCCTTCGACGTGTCCGCCCTCGTCACCGACGACAGCGGACAGGTGCGCGGCGACGGCGACTTCGTCTTCTACAACCAGCCCGCCGCGCCCGGCGCCCGCCTCGCGGGCGAGCGGCTCACCGTGGATCCGGCCGCGCTGAGGCCCGGGGCGAGCCGTGTCACCGTGGTGGTCAGCCCCGCCGATCCCGCGACACCCCTAGGACGGCTGCCCGTGCCCACCCTGCACATCATCGCCGCCGACGGCCGTCCGCTCGCCCGGTTCACCCCGCCCCGCCCCGAGCGGGAGACCGTGCTGCTGCTCGCGGAGCTCTACCGACGCGGCACCGGTTGGAAACTGCGCGCCCTGGGCCAGGGATACGCCGACGGGCTGGCGGGCATCGCACGGGACTTCGGAATCGACGTCACCGACGACGGCACGGCACCCGGCCGGCCCGCGGCCGGCACATCCACAGGAGCGGCCCCCCGCGCCTCCCGCTCGACCGCTCCGGGCACCGCGGTCCGCAGCGCGGCGCCCGGAGCGGCCCGGGCGCGGGGGGTGCCCGCGGGGACGGCGCCCGACCCGCACGGCTTTCTCGGCCCGGTGAACGCGGCCCGCGCCGCGGCCGGTTCCCCGCCCGTGTCCCTCGACAGTCGGCTGACGGCGGCGGCGCACGCCCATGCCGGTGCCATGGCCGCGCTCGGACAGCTCGGTGCCGACGGCCCGGACGGCCTCTCCCTCCACCAGCGCGTCACAGCCGCCGGATATCCCTACCTCACCATCGGTGAACATCTGGTCTCCGGCCCGCGCACCCCGGCCGAGTTCGTGGAGTACTGCCTGTCCTCCGAACGGTCCCGGCGCACCCTGTGCGACCCGGCCTTCAGCCAGGCGGGCCTTGCCCGCGTCGGCGCACAGCGACCCGGCGGACCGTACTGGACGGCCTTGTGGGCAGTGCCCTTCAGTCCCGCGGGCCTGGAGCGCACCACGCGTGAGGTCATCACGCTCACCAACGCGGAACGGGCCGCGGCAGGACTGCGTCCGCTGTCCGGCGACGCCCCGCTCACCACGGCGGCCCAGGCGCACAGCGCCGACATGGTGGCCCGCGCCTTCTACTCCCACACCACTCCCGAGGGCGGACAGCCCTGGGACCGGGCCGCGGCCGCGGGCTCCTCCCGTCGCACCATCGGGGAGAACATCGCCTGCGGACAGCGCTCCCCCGCCGAGGTCGTCCGCGGCTGGATGAACAGCCCCGGCCATCGCGCCAACATCCTCAAGCCCGACTTCACCCACATAGGCGTCGGCTTCGCGGGCGGCGGGCCGGCGGGCACGTACTGGACTCAACTGTTCGGCGGCTGACCGCCGGACCCCGGCACGTACCGGACGCAGCCGTTCCGCGTCCTCCCCGCGGGACGGCCGGATCGGGCCGTCACCCGGACCGGATCGGGCCGTCACCCGGCAGCGATTCACCAATTCGGGTTCACCGTCGCCGGTTCACCCCCGGGCAATGCAACCCACGCGCCCTCTCGGCGCGTAGAGATGGAGCCGACGTCCGCATCCGCGGCGCGCGGTTCGTGCCGGGCTTCCGCACCGGCGAGAGAACTCGGGAGAAGAATCAGATGGTCTCAGCAACGGTGGGCACGGGTACGGCGCTGGGCGCGGTCCTGGTGTCCCTCCTGGCAGCCCCGGCACAGGCCGCGACACCGACGCCGACGGGCGGCCACACGGCGGGACGGGCCCCTGCGGCACACGCGTCGCCCGCGCCCGACGACGCGGGGCTGCGCAAGGTGCTGCGCACGGCGATCAGCCAGGGAGCACCCGGCGCGATGGCACGGATCGACGACAACGGCACGGTGCACCGGATCGCCGAGGGCATCGCGAACCGGACCACCGGACGGGCCATCAGCACGAAAGACCGCTTCCGCGTCGGCAGCGTCACCAAGACCTTCTCCGCGGTCGTGCTGCTCCAACTGGTGGACGAGGGAAAGCTGAAGCTGGACAAGTCGGTCAACACCTATCTGCCGGGCCTGCTCCCCGACGACCGCATCACGGTCCGCCATGTGCTGAGCCACCGCAGCGGTCTGTACTACTACACCAACGACATGTTCGCCCGGACCGTCCCGGGCTTCGAGGCCGTCCGCAACAAGGTGTTCGGCTACCGGGACCTGGTGAAGCTGTCCCTCCAGAAACCGCGCACCAACGCGCCCGGCGCGGCCTACTCGTACTCGAACACCAACTTCGTCGTCGCGGGCATGCTGATCGAGAAGCTCACCGGACACGCCGTGGGCACGGAGTACCAGAAGCGCATCTTCGCGCCGCTCGACCTCACGGACACCCTGTACGTCCACCCCGGCACGACGATCCCCGGTTCCCACGCCCACGGCTACCTCACCCCCGACGAAGCCGGTGCGGCCCTGGTCGACTCCACCGATCAGACGGCGTCCTGGGCGCAGAGCGCGGGAGCGATCATCTCCACCACGCACGACCTGGACACCTTCCTGTCCGCGCTGCTGCGCGGGAAGCTCATGTCGTCCGGCTCGCTGACGCAGATGCGGAAGTGGACACAGGTCAACAGCACCACGGCGTACGGACTCGGGCTGCGCCGCCGCGACCTGTCGTGCGGGGTCTCCGTGTACGGGCACACGGGCACCGTGCAGGGCTACTACACGTACGCGTTCACCTCCAAGGACGGCAAGCGCAGCGTCAGCGCGCTGGCGAACACCTCCAACAACTCGGCCGTGCTGAACACCATGGCCGGTACGCTCGAATCGGCGTTCTGCGGCAAGCCCGCGGCCAGGACGACGCTGCGCCGTGCCGCCCCGGTGGAGCGGCACGAGGACATCGCGCCGGCCGTCACCCGCGACTGAGCGTGCGGGCCGCGCCTCACCCCTGACGGTTGGGCCGCCGGTGCGGCGGCTGGTCGGGGGCGGGGCGCAGTCTCGGCGCCGGTATGGCGAGGCGGTGGGGCTTGTCGCCGTCGACGGTGTACGGCTCACGGTGGTGACGGATCTCCAGCGGGTCACCGGTCGCGAGCGTGTACGTGGCGGCGTCCGGCTCTATCTCCACGCGCAGGCGACGGCCGAGGAGTTCCAGGGAGAACGCGAGGCGGCTGAACCTCTCCGGCAGCCGGGGGGCGAACTCCAGGGTGTCCCCGTGGTGGCGCAGGCCGCCGAACCCGGCGACCAGGGCCGTCCAGGTGCCGGCGAGCGAGGCGATGTGCAGGCCGTCACGGGTGTTGTGCTCCAGATCCTCCAGGTCCATCAGGGCCGCCTCCACCAAGTAGTCGTAGGCGAGGCCCGGATGACCGGCCTCGGCCGCGATCACGGCCTGGCAGCAGGCGGACAGGGAGGAGTCGCGGACGGTGAGGGGCTCGTAGTACGCGAAGTTGCGTGCCTTGTGCTCCTCGTCGAAGTAGGGGCTGCACTTGTACATCGCGAGAACGAGGTCGGCCTGTTTGACGACCTGCTTGCGGTAGATGTCGAAGTACGGGAAGTGCAGCATCAGCGGGTACTGCTCGGGCCGGGTGGCCGCGAAGTCCCACCGCTGGTAGCGGGTGAACCCGGCGTGCTGTTCGTGGACGCGGAGTTCGTGGTTGTAGGGGACGTGCATGGCGTCGGCGGCGTCGCGCCAGGCCGCGCTCTCCTCCTCGTCGACGCCGAGTTCGGCCGCCCGCGCCGGGTGGCGGTCGACCACGTCCGCGGCGGCCAGAAGGTTCGCGCGGGCCATGAGGTTGGTGTAGGTGTTGTCGTCCGCGACCGCGCTGTACTCGTCGGGCCCGGTCACCCCGTCGATGTGGAACTTGCCCTGGTAGTCGTGGTGTCCCAGCGAACGCCACAGCCGTGCCGTCTCGACCAGCAGCTCGACCCCGGTGTCCCGTTCGAACCCTTCGTCACCGGTGACGGTGGTGTAGCGGACCACGGCGTCGGCTATGTCGGCGTTCACGTGGAACGCGGCGGTACCGGCCGGCCAGTAGGCCGAGCCCTCCGAGCCGGCGATGGTCCGCCATGGGAAGGCGGCTCCCCTCAGGCCCAGTTGGGTCGCCCGTTCACGCGCGGCGGGCAGGGTGTTCTGGCGCCAGCGGAGCGCCTCGGCGACGGCTCCCGGAGAGGTGTAGGTGAGCAGCGGGAGAACGAAGGTCTCGGTGTCCCAGAAGGCGTGGCCGTCGTACCCGGAGCCGGTCAGCCCCTTCGCGGGTATCGCGCGTTGTTCGGCGCGGGCGCCCGCCTGGAGGACGTGGAAGAGGGCGAAGCGCACCGCCTGCTGGATCTCCTCGTCGCCCTCGACCTCCACGTCGGCGCGCTCCCAGAAGTCGTCCAGGTAGGCGTGCTGTTCGTCGGCGAGCGCCTGCCAGCCGCCGTGCTCGGCGGCCGCGAGCGCCGCGTCGACCTGGTCGCGCACCGCCGGCAGCGACCGGGTGGCGGACCAGCCGTAGGAGACGAACTTCTCCAGGCGCAGCCGCTGTCCCGGGGTCAGCACGGAGGTGACGGTGAGCCGGGCGACGTCGTCGCTGCTCTCGCTGCTCGTGACGGTCCCGTCGGGTCCCACGACCGCGTGGTCGGCCGCTGCGGCGACCCGCAGTCCGCTCTCGCTCGTCCGGTGCACGAGCCGCAGTCGCCGGTCCGCCGCGAAGTGCTCCTCGGCCTTCAGCGGCGACTCCAGGGCGATCGCGGCGCGCGGGTCGCCGCCCCGCCCCGGCAACTGCTCGTTCGCCACCAGCTCCGACTGGACGACGACACGGACCCGGTCGTCGACGGCCTCCACCTCGTACGCCACGGCGGCGATCGCCCGCTGGGTGAAGGAGACGAGCCGGGCGGACCGCACCCGGACCGTGGAACCGGCCGGTGAGGTCCACTCGCAGGTCCGGGTGAGCAGCCCGGTGCGCAGATCGAGGACGCGTTCGTGCGAGCGCAGCCGGCCGTAGCGCAGGTCGAACGGTTCGTCGTCGACGAGGAGCCGGACGACCTTGCCGTTGGTGACGTTGATGACCGTCTGCCCGGACTCCGGATAGCCGTATCCCGCCTCCGCGTACGGCAACGGGTGCACCTCGTGGACGCCGTTGAGGTACGAGCCCGGCAGTCCGTGCGGTTCGCCCTCGTCGAGGTTGCCGCGCCAGCCGACATGGCCGTTCGAGAGGGCGAACACGGACTCGCTCTGCGGCAGCAGATCCAGGTGGAGCTCGTTCTCGCGCAGGGCCCAGGGGTCGACGCCGTAGGAACTGTGAGTGATCATGCCTGCTCCCCCAGTTCCGACAGATCCTGTACGACCGTGTCCGCACCGTGCGCGCGCAGGGCGGCGCCCTGTCCGACGCGGTCGACGCCGACGACGTACCCGAAGTGACCCGAGCGGCCCGCGTCCATGCCGGCCAGCGCGTCCTCGAAGACGGCGGCCTCGGCGGCCTCGACGCCCAGGTCGCGCGCGGCGGCCAGGAAGGTGTCCGGCTGCGGCTTGCCGGGCAGACCGCGCTCCGCGGCGACGACCCCGTCGATCCGCACGTCGAACAGGTCCTCGGCGCCGACCGAGCGCAGGATGTCACGGCAGTTGGCGCTGGAGGAGACGACCGCGGTCCGCAGTCCGTGCGCGCGCACCGCCTCGACGTAGCGCAGGGTGCCGTCGTACGCCTCGACGCCGCCGGTGCGGATCATCTCCAGCAGCAGGTCGTTCTTGCGGTTGCCGAGACCCTGCACGGTGGCCCGGTCCGGTGGGTCGTCCGGCGCTCCCTCGGGCAAGTGGATGCCGCGGGAGGCCAGGAAGGTACGGACGCCGTCGGCGCGCGGGAGTCCGTCGACGTACTCGGCGTAGTCGTGGGAGTCGTCGAACGGGCGGAAGTCCTCGCCGTCGCGCTGCCGCAGGAACGCGTCGAACGTCTGCTTCCAGGCGGCGGCGTGGACGACGGCGGTCTTGGTGATGACGCCGTCGAGGTCGAAGAGGCAGGCCACGATTTCTTTCGGAAGACCGAGCTCTGTCATGAGGGCAGTGTGCCCCGAGATCATCCGGCCAACGGGTGGCGAGCGCCACACCGCGGGTAGTTCGTCGGGTCGTGCCCGCCGGACGGCAGGTCGGCCCGGCCGCGCGCCGCCCCGCGCGGGTGCTCTGTGCTGCGCGGGTGCGCCGCCCCGCGCGGGTGCGCTGTGCTGCGCGGGTGCGCCTTGCTGCGCGGGTGGGTGCGCCTTGCTGCGCGGGTGCGCCTTGCTGCGCGTCCTTCGTCGTCCGCCGCTTCTCGTCCGCCGCTTCTCATCCGCCGCTTCCCATCCGCCGCTTCTCGTCCGCCGCTTCTCGTCCGCGGCCGGACACGGATACTGGGGCCATGGAACGCGCCGCCTTCATGCCCCTGACCGACCGGGTCGCCGGATCCGCCGCATGACCTTCGACGACCTGCTCGATCGCGCGGCCGCACTCGTCCGTCCCGGGCGGCGCGCCCTGCTCGGCCTCGCCGGAAGCCCCGGGGCGGGCAAGACGACCCTCGCCGAGCGTCTGGTCCGGCGGCTGAACGGTGACGGACCCGACTGGGTCGCGCACGTGCCGATGGACGGTTTCCATCTCGCGGACGTCGAGCTGGACCGGCTGGGCCGCCGCGACCGCAAGGGCGCCCCGGACACCTTCGACGCGGCGGGCTACGCGGCGCTGCTGCGCCGGCTGCGCGAGGACGAGGACGACCTGGTCTACGCGCCCGGCTTCGAGCGGACCCTGGAGCAGCCTCTCGCGGGTGCCGTGCCCGTGCCGCGGACCGCGCGGCTGATCGTCACCGAGGGCAATTACCTGCTGCTGCGCGACGACGCCTGGGCGCGCGCGAGGTCGCAGCTGGACGAGGTCTGGTTCTGCGAGCTGGACGAGGCCGCCCGGGTACGGCGACTGGTCGCCCGGCACGAGGAGTTCGGCAAGGACCACGACACGGCGGTGGCGTGGGTGCTGGGCACGGACCAGCGCAACGCCGACCTGGTGGCGTCCACCCGGGACCGGGCCGACCTGGTCGTCGGGCCGGAGATCACCGCGGACGAGGCTCCGGTGCCGGTTCCCGGCGCACATCGCCCGTCGGAGCGCTGATCAGCGGGGTCCCGCGCGCCCCGGCCCGGGCGGTGCCGGATCGTGCCGCGGAGCGGCGAGCCGGGGCGGTGACCGCGTCCTCCGCCCGAGGCCCGAGGCCTCAGCCGCGAGCCGCGAGCCGCGAGCCGCGAGCCGCGAGCCGCGAGCCGCGAGCCGCGAGCCGCGAGCCGCGAGCCGCGAGCCGCGGACGGAACGCCCGGGGTGTGCGGCCGGTTCCCCGTCCGTGCGCCCGCAGGAAGGGCCGAAGGATCCTCCCGTACCGCGGCGCGCGGCCCACGCCCCGCTCCAGGTACGTGTCCGAATCCCGCCGGACCGTGCGCACGGCAGGCGGCAAAATTGCAGGTGAAGCGACGCCGGTACCGCTTGAAGCACACTCACGAAGGGACACTTCCGATGACGGTCTACACGACCCTCGACAGCCCGCTGGGCGAGCTGCTGCTCGTGGGCGAGGAGTCGGCCACCGCGAACGGCGGCACGGCATTGGCCTCGCTCTCGATGCCCGGCCAGAAGAACGGCGCCGTCGTCCAGGACGGCTGGACCGAGGACGCACAGGCGTTCACCGAGATCGCCTCCCAGCTGCGCTCCTACTTCGACGGCCGGCTGACCCGCTTCGACATCGAGTACGTCACGAGCGGCAGCGACTTCCAGCGGCGGGTGTGGCAGGCCTTGGAGGCCATCCCGTACGGGACCACGCTCAGCTACGGCGAGATCGCCGCCCGCATCGGCGCATCGAGGGCGGCGGTACGGGCCGTGGGCACGGCGATCGGCGCGAATCCGCTGCTGGTCGTGCGGCCCTGCCACCGGGTGATCGGCGCGACCGGCGCCCTCACCGGCTACGCCGCCGGCCTGGAACGCAAGCGCACGCTCCTGGACCTGGAGGACGAGTCGTCCTGACCGGCCGTGGTCGAGATCGCCGACGGTGGCACCCTCGTCCGGCCGGCCAGGCCGGCGGCCTCGCGCGGGCCGTCCGGGAGTTCACGGCTACATCCCACGCCGGCTAGGGAAGTTGTCGGACCTCTGCGCTACGTTGCGAGCATGAGGGAATTCGTACTGGTGGCAGGTGCGTGGCTCGGCTCCTGGGCGTGGGACGAGGTGGTGCCGGAGCTGCGAGCGGCCGGTCACGGCGCTCATCCGCTCACGCTCTCCGGCCTCGCGGACAGGCAGAGCACGCCGGTCGGACCGCAGACCCACGTCCGGGACATCGTGGGCGAGATCGAGCGACTCGATCTGCGCGACGTCGTCCTGGTCGGGCACAGCTACTCGGGCATCCCGGTCGGCCAGGCCGCCGCGCGGATCGGCGACCGGCTGTCCCGCGTGGTGTTCGTCGACGCCAATGTCCCGACGGACGGTGAGTCGTTCGTGTCCACGTGGTGGCAGGGGCCGGAACGGCTGGAGGAGGTGATCGAGGAGAACCAGGGCTTCTGGCCGCCGCTGACGGCCGCGGACTACGACGGGCAGGGCCTCACGGACGAGCAGATCTCACGGATCGCCGGTGGGTCGACGCCGCAGCCGGGCATCACGCTGACCGACGCGGCGGTGCTGGACCGGCCGCTCGGTGAGCTGCCGACGACGTACGTCAAGTGCCTGATGGACGGCGAGGACCCCAATGACGACGTGGCCGAGCTGCTGAAGAGCGCGCGGTGGGACCTGGTCGAGATGGAGACCGGTCACTGGCCGATGTTCTCCCAGCCGCACGAGATGGCGCGGGTCCTGCTCAGGGCCGCGGGACGCTAGCGCGGCGTACGGGATTCGAGGGCGGCGCGCGTGCCGTCGCCGTGGACGCCGGTCTCGTCGCCCCGGATGCCGTACCAGAGCGGATGCCGTACCAGGGCTGGAAGCGGGCGACGGCCTCGGTGAGGGGCGCGTCGTAGCCGCCGTGGGCGTCCGCGCGGCGGGCGGGACGGTGGGCCGTGCCCTGTCGTCCAGGCGCCGCGCGGGCTGCCCGGGTCCGGGCGGTGCCGACACACTGCTCCCCTTCCGCGCACGGTCCTCCGCCGTCTTTGTGCGGGAATACGGGTGTCCGGGCCCGGCCGTTCCGTGCGCACCTCCACACACTGAACGATCGATACGCTCAATTCGGTAAGAGTTATTGAGCGTTTGAACGTCAGCGTGCTAGAAACCGCCGTCATGACGACTCGTTGGTCACGCCGTGGCTTCCTGGCCGCGGGCAGCGGCACCGCTCTCGCGCTCGGGGTGCACACCACCGCCGGCGCCTCCCCCCTCACCTCACCCGGGATCACCGACACCGCCGAGGCCGCGGACGAGTTCGCGGCCCTGCGCGCGAAGTGGCGCACCCTGATCCTGGGTGAGGGATTCAGCCCCACCGCCGAACCGTTCCGGACCCGCCTCGCCGATCTGGGCACGACGGCCTCCCAATGGCGGTCCGCCATGGCCCCCGCCGCCGGCTCGCTCTGGCCGGACCTCGTGTACGCCGACCCGGAGCCCGACACCGACCAGGAGTCGTACGGCTACTCCGGAAACATGAGCACCAGCTACTCCCGGCTCAACACCCTCGCCCAGGCGTACTGCCGGCAGGGCACCGGGCTGACCGACGACACCGGGCTGCGCGACGACATCCTCACCGGCCTCGACCACCTCCACTCCGAGGTCTACCACGCGAACCAGACCCGCTACGGCAACTGGTACAGCTGGCAGATCGGCGCCCCGCAGGCTCTGCTCGACATCTGTGTCCTCATGTACGACGCCCTGCCCGCGGCACGGATCGCCGACTACCTGGCCGCGGTCGACCACTTCGTGCCGGACTCGGCGGTCGCCGCCTACAGCGGGACGAGCACCGGAGCCAACCGGGTCGACCTGTGCCGGGTACTGGCGCTGCGCGGCGTCGTGGGCGCGAACGCCGCCAAGGTGGCGCTGGCCCGGGACGCGCTCACCCCCGTCTTCCCGTACGTCACCACGGGCGACGGCCTGTACACCGACGGCTCGTTCATCCAGCACACCACCGTCCCGTACACGGGCTCGTACGGCTCGGTGATGCTCGGCGGGCTCGGCATGCTCTTCGCGCTGCTCGCCGGCTCGACCTGGGAGGTCACCGACGCGGGCCGGCAGATCGTCTTCGACGCGGTGGAGAAGGCCTGGGCGCCGTTCCTCTACAACGGCCTGGTGATGGACGGCGTGTCCGGGCGGGCCGTCAGCCGGGGCCTGTCCGCGTCGGACGCCAAGCACATCCAGCAGGACGACCATCTGCGCGGCCATCCGATCCTCGCCTCGATCGTGCTGCTCGGACAGGGGGCGAGCAGCACGGAGAGCGCGCGCTGGCGCGGGCTGGTGAAGGGCTGGATGCAGCGCGACTACTACAGCCCGCCGATGGACGATCCCGCGCTGAGTCTGTCAAGTCTGGCCCGGCTCAAGGGAGTTCTGGACGACACGACGGTCTCGCCGATCGCCGAGCCGACCGGGCACCGGCTGTTCACCAGCATGGCCCGGGCCACCCACCGCCGCCCCGGCTGGGCCGCCTCGATCAGCATGGCCGACCGCAGGATCACCTACTACGAGACGGGCAACGGGGAGAACCTGCACGGCTGGCACACCGGATCCGGGATGCTCTACTGGTGGGGCGACACCTTCTGCAACGGCCAGTACAGCGACGCCTTCTGGCCCACCGTCGACCCCGGCCGGCTGCCCGGCACCACGGCCTCGCGCAAGGTGCTCGCGGACGCGGCGGGCGGCGACTGGGGTGCGTCCCTGCCCGACGTGAACTGGGTGGGCGGCGCGACGGACGGGCAGCGAGCCGCGATCGGCCAGTACCTCAAGGGGCTGCAGAGCACCCTGCTGGCGAAGAAGTCCTGGTTCTGCCTGGACGACGCGATCGTCTGTCTGGGCGCGGGCATCCGGTGCTCCGACGGAACGGCCGTGGAGTCGACCGTCGACAACCGCAACCTCGGGCCCACCGGCGGCGCCGCCCTCACCGTCGACGGTACGGCGAAGCCCACCGCGTACCCGTGGTCGCAGACGCTGACCGCCACCCGGTGGGCGCATCTCGCGGGCCACGGCGGCTATGTCTTCCCCGGTGGCGCCACCGTCAAGGCGCTGCGCGACAGCCGTGACGGCACGTGGAGCGCCGTCAACAGGGGCGGCGCGACGACGGTCCTGAACCGCAAGTACCTGACGCTGTACGTCGACCACGGCACCGACCCGGAGGACGCCACGTACGCCTATGTGCTGATGCCGGGCGCGAGCGCCGCCCGGACACAGGCCCGGGCCGACGACACGGACTGGCTGGCCGTGCTCGCCAACACCGACGACCAGCAGGGCGTGAGCGTTCCCTCGCTCGGCTTCACCGGGGTGAACTTCTGGTTCGGCGGCACGGTGGGCGCCCTCACGGCGAGCGACCCGTGCTGCGTGATGATCAGCGAGAGGAGCGACGGCACCGCCGTGATCTGCGTCAGCGACCCGATGCGCATGCGGACCGGCCTGACCCTCACCTGGGACAGGGCCGTCGCCCAGGTGACGTCGAAGGCGTCGAGCGTCACCTCGGCGACCACCGGCTCCTCCCTCACCCTCACCTTCGGCGACCTGAGCTCGCTGGCGGGGGTCACGCAGAAGGTCACGGTCAGGCTGGGCTGACCGCGGCACCGGTCACGCCGGGGCGAACGGCCGCCCGTCGAGCGACCAGTGCCGGTCGGCGGCGCCGCCCAGCGACGCGAACACCTGGGCGGCGACGTCGACATGGCGCAGCGTCGCCGGGGGCGCGGTGCCGACACCGGGCCCGGCGGCGATCAGCCAGGCGGTCCGCTCCTCGGGGGAACGGCCGCCGTGGCCGCCCGCGTCGACGTGGCCGTGGTCGGTGACGACGAGGACCGTCCACCGCTCCGCCCGGTACGAGGTGCGCGAGCGCACCGCGTCCAGCAGGCGGCCCACCCGGGCGTCGGCACGTACCACCGCGGTCTCGTACGCGTCGTGGCAGCCGAGGAAGTGCGCGGTCTCGTCGGGGGCGCCCAGGTACACGAACGAGGCGTCCATGTCGTCGTCCGCCAGGACACGCGCCGCCTCCGCGGTGATGTGTTCGTCGCAGGTCTCCCAGGCCTCGGGGGTGTCGGCCACCGGGGAGACGTACGCCGTCCTCGACGGGGCCCGGAACAGCGGCCCGCCGTCCCGTACCTGCATGAGCGGCCGCCAGCCCGCGGCGACGAAGGTGCGACGGCCGTACTGGACGGCGAGACGGGTCGCGAAGTCCGGGAAGACGTCGAGGCGGTGGCCGCCGAAGTCGTTGCTCCACACCCCGTGCTTGTCGACGCCCACGCCGGTGACGATCGTCGCCCAGCACGGACCCGACATGGTGGGGGTGCGGTCGTCGATGTCGACCGGGGCGAGGAAACCGTCCGCCGCCAGCACGTCCAGGTGCGGGGTGGGCAGGCGGCGCAGGGTGTCGAGGCGTACTCCGTCGATGCCGACGACCAGGACGCGACGGACGACGTCCGGCATGGGCGCTCCTCTCATGGGACGGGGGCTGTCGTGCACCCGGTGTCACGCCGAGCGGGTCAGCTCGTCGGGGCCGACGCCGTGGACGAAGGGCAGACCCTGGGCGTAGCGGCGCACTTCGTCGACGGCCCAGTGCGTCATGCGGCCGAGTTCGTTGCCCAGGGAGCCCGCGATGTGCGGGGTGAGCAGGACGTTGGGCAGCGTGTAGAGCGGCGACGAGGCGGGCAGCACCTCCGGCTCGGTCACGTCGAGCACGGCGTGGATGCGTCCGGAGACCAGTCGCTCGGTCAGCGCTTCGGTGTCGACGAGCGAGCCGCGTGCGGTGTTGACGAGTGTCGCGCCGTCCGCGAGGAGCGCGAGCCGGCGCGCGTCGAACATGTGCCGTGTCTCAGGCAGTTGAGGCGCGTGGATCGACACCACGTGGCTGCGCCGGACGAGTTCGTCGAGGCCGACGGCTTCGACGCCGAGGACGCGGGCCTCGGCCTCGTCCACGTACGGGTCGTGGAGGAGGACGTGCAGGTCGAAGGGGCGCAGCAGTTCGATGACCCGACGGCCGATGCGCGAGGCTCCGACGATGCCGACGGTGCGGTGGTAGTTGCCGTGTCCGGTGAAGTACGGCAGCAGCTCGGGCCGGCGCCGGGTGCGCGCGTAGTCGTGGGCGACGTCGAGGACCCGCTTGCCCGCGAAGAGGATCGCGGCCAGGGTGAACTCCGCGACGGGCAGGGCGTTGGCCGCGGCGGCGGAGGAGACGCTGATGCCGCGGTTCCAGACGGACTCGGTGACGTGGTGCTTGACGGATCCTGCGGCGTGGACGACGGCGCGCAGCCGCGGCATGCGGCGCAGCACGTCCTCGGTCAGCCGCGGGGCGCCCCAGTGGGTGAACAGCACCTCGATGGAGGCGAGTTCGGTGGCGTCTGCCGTGGCGAAGTCGCTGATCGGGCCGGAGGCGCCCACCCGGGCGACCGTGCTCAGGCGGTCGAGTGCGCCGTCGGCGAGCAGGGAGCCGTGGATCTCGCGGCTCATGGCGAGGGCGGTGCGCGGGCGGTGGGTCCCGGCCGGTCGTGGCGAGCTGTTCAGGAGGGTGCCTTCCGGTACGGGCATGGTCACTTCACCGCGCCGGCGGTCAGCCCCGAGCGCCAGAAACGCTGGAGGCAGACGAAGGCGGCGATCAGCGGGACGACGGCGACGAGCGAGCCGGTGATCACGAGCGAGTAGTACTCGGGCTGCTGCTGGGTGACGCTGTTCCACATGAACAGGCCGAGGTTGACGGGATAGAGCTTCTCGTCGTTCAGCATCACGAGGGCGCCGAAGAAGTTGTTCCAGCTGGAGGTGAACGAGAACAGGAAGATGGTCATGAAGCCGGGGGCGAGCATCGGCAGGGCGATCCCGGCGAAGGTGCGCAGCTCGCCGGCGCCGTCGACACGGGCGGCCTCCAGGACCTCGTTCGGCACGTAGCCCTCCGAGAAGACGCGGGCCAGGTAGACACCGAACGGATTGACGAGTGCGGGCAGCAGCAGGGCCCAGTAGGTGTTGACCACCCCGGCCTCGGTGGCGAGCAGGTACATGGGCAGCTGGATCACCGTCGTGGGGACCAGGACTCCGCCGAGCACCGCGCCGAACAGCTTCTCCTTGCCCTTGAATTCGTACTTGTCGAAGGCGTACCCGGTGGCGACGCACAGGAGGGTGGAGGCCGCCGAGCCGACGACCGAGTACAGGATGCTGTTGCCGAACCAGCGCAGATAGATGCCGTCGTTGAAGGTGAACACGTGGTGCAGGTTGGCGAGGAGGCTGAAGTCTCCGAAGGAGAAGCCGGACGTGCTGAACAGGTCGCGGTCGTTCTTGGTGGCGGCGATGACCAGCCAGGTGACGGGCATCAGGGTGTAGAACGCGGCGACGATCAGCAGGCCGTTGACGACGGCCTTGGAGAGCAGCGCGTCGGTCCGGGCGCGGGGCCGGGCCGCGACCCGTGTGCCGCTCGGCGCGGTCGGTGTCCGCGGCGGGCTCGAAGGGCGGGTGAGGATGCTCATGAGGCGGCCTTCCACCGGTTGCCGAGCCGGGTGACGAGGTAGGACAGGACGATGCCCAGCAGGGCGAGCAGCAGGGAGGCCGCGGCGGCGAGCCCGTAGTCGTGCTGGACGAAGCCGGCCTTCCAGATGAACAGGGTCGGCGACCATTCGGTGTCGACGGAGGGCGCGCCGCGCTGGTTGAGCAGCTTGGGCTCGGTGAAGATCTGGATGGCTCCCACGCAGGTGAACAGCACGGTCATGACGAGCGCGGAGGCGATCAGCGGCACTTTGATGCGCAGGGCGGTGCGCAGGGCTCCCGCGCCGTCGACGACGGCCGCCTCGATCACTTCGCGCGGAACGGCCTGGAGCGCCGCGTAGAAGATGACCATGTTGTAGCCGATCCACTGCCAGGCACAGAGGTTGACCATGGACGACAGCACATGGTCGTTGCTGTAGAAGTCCCAGGAGCCGCCGAGTGCGCCGATCCAGTCGAGCACGGGGCTCAGTCCCGGGGTGTAGAGGTAGATCCAGATGAGCGAGGCGATCAGGCCCGGGATCGCGTGCGGCAGGAACAGTGCGAGCTGGAAGAACCGCTTGGCGCGGGCCATCGCGGAGTCCAGGAGCAGGGCCAGCAGCAGGGAGCCGCCGATCATGACCGGGATGTACAGGGCGCAGTAGAGCGCGATGTGGACGAAGGAGTCCCGGAACCCGGCGTCGGAGAGGGCCTTGGTGTAGTTGCCGATTCCGGAGAACACCCGCTCGGTGCCGCCGAAGCCGAGTCCCGAGGAGCGTTCCTGGAAGAGGCTCATCCAGACGGCGTAGCCGATGGGCGCCACCATGACCGCGGCGAACAGGACGAAGAACGGGACGACGAAGAGGGCCGCGGCACGGCGCTGACTGCGCCGCAGGGCGGAGGTGGCGGGCGGCTTCGTCGTGGGTCGGGGCCGGGTCTTCACGGCCGGGGCGGGAGGTGCTGCCACGGTGGCTCCTTGGCGGGCTGGACGCTGCAGGGGGCGACGAGTGACGGGGTCCGGCCGCCGGGCGGCCGGACCCGACGGGTCACCGGGCGAGCTTCAGTCCGCGCTCCGTGATGCCCGACTCGGCCTTGCGCTGGCCGGCCGTGACGCCGCCGCCGAAGCCGGACTTGGCCGTGGCGTCCTGGACGGCGGTGTAGACGTCCAGCTGGTTCGGTCCCCACGTCCAGCCGGGGACGATCGTGTCGACCTGCTCGGAGGCGAGCTCGTAGAGGTCCTGGCCGCCGAGGTACGCGGTGTCGAACTTCGCCGCCGCGACGGCGCGCATCCGCGGGTCGGCCGGCAGGGCGCTGCTGGGCGACTCCAGGTCGGCGAGCCGGGCCTCGACGCCGGCGCGGTTCGTGGTGAGCCACTCGATGAACTCGGCCGCGGCCTCGGCGTGCCTGCTGCCCTTCAGGACGCCGTAGGAGGTGCCTCCGTAGTTGCCGCTCGCCGCGGTGCCCCAGTTCGGGAGGGGGGCGACGGCCCACTTGCCCTTGAGGTCGGGCATGGCGGTCTTCATTCCTCCTGCGGACCAGGAGGCGCCGAGGAAGGAGAGGGTCCGGCCGGAGGCGCGGGCCTTGGTCTCCTCGGGGCTGTAGGCGGTGAAGGACTGCACCAGGTCGTCCTTGATCAGTCCGTCCCAGTAGGCGGCGACCTTCTTGCTGGGCGCGTCGTCGACGCCGGGCTTCCAGGCGTCGCCCTCGGTGGTGAACCACTTGCCGCCGGCCTGCCAGGACAGGGCGGCGAGGAGCGCCGGGTCGGACTTCGGCATGGAGGCCAGCCGGACGTTCTTGTCGGCCTTCTTCACCTCGGCGGCGGCGGTCCTGAACTCGTCCCAGGTCTTGGGGACTTCGATGCCGTACTTCTTGAACAGGTCGGTTCGGTAGTAGTACAGCTGCGGCGCGACGTCGTAGGGGACCGTCCATGTCCTGCCGCCGAAGGTCACGAGGCTCTGGACGGACGCGGGGAACTTCGACTTGACCGTCTTGCCGGCGTAGTCGGTCAGATCGATCAGGTTTCCCTGGCTCGCGAACTCCGGGACCATCTGGTACTCGATGGTGGCCACGTCGGGGGCGTTGCCGGCCTTCACCGCGTTGGCGAGCTTGCTGTAGCCCTCGGTCGAGCTGGGGATCTCGGTGAACTCGACCTTGATGTCCTTGTGCGTCCGGTTGAACGCCTCCACCGTCGACTTGGCCCCGAGCGTCCAGGTCCAGTACTTGATGGTGACCGGCTTGCCGTCCGATGCGGAGTCGGTCGAGCCTCCGTCGCCGCCGCACGCGGTGGCGAGCATGCCCAGGGCGGCGACGACGGCGATGGCGGCTGTGCGGAACGAACGTGAAGTGCGCGACATGGCACGGCTCCTACGAGACCTCGTACGGGCAGAGGCGGATGCAGGACATCTTTTGTGCGCACGCGATCAGAGTCAAGAGCGTTCGACCAAATCAATCAAAACGATCGCTCGATGTTCAGGAGGTGAGCGCCTCGCCGCCGCAGGACGACCGGACCCTCAGCTCGGGGAGGAGTTCCAGGTGCTGGCGGGGCGCCGCGCTCCGCCCGTCCGCGCGCTCCGCGAGCCGCTGGAGCAGCAGTTTCGCGGCCAGCTCCCCCACCGAGCGCTTCGGCGGGGCGACCGCCGTCAGGGGCACGTCCGCGAGGGCGGCGACCTCGTCGTCGTACGCGATCAGCGCGAGGTCCTCGGGCACCCTGATGCCGCGCGCCTGGAGCTTGGGCACCAGCACGATCGCGTCCTCGTCGCTGTGCACGAGCGCGGCCGTCACCCCGCGCTTCTCCACGGCCTGCGCGAGATAGTCGATGCTCGCCTCGTAGTCCCCGTGCTCGCGGACCGACGGCGCGCCGGAGTCGACGTCGAGTCCGAGCGACTGCACGGCCGCCAGATAACCGGAGGAGATCTGCGCGGCGTGCGGCCCTTCCTGGAGCACCGCGGTGATGCGGCGGTGCCCGAGCGCGGCGAAATGGCCCACGGCCACGGCGGCCCCGTGCGCCCGGTCGGTGCGCACCCGGTCCAGACCGGCCGCCGGGTTGCCGGCCGGTGCCGACCGCTCGACCAGGACGGCCGGCACCGCACAGTCCAGGAGCCACTTCTCCTGACCCCCCAGCGGCACGCCGCCGAACCAGCTGGGCGCGACGAGGAGACCCTGCGCACCGCCCGCGATCAGGTGCTCCGCCTGCACGGCGTCCTCGGAGTCCACGTAACCGGTCATCCCCAGGACCAGCCGGCCGCCCTGGGCGCCGACGGCCTCGCGGGCACCGCGGACGACGTCCGCGAAGATGGAACCGGTGGTCGGCACGATCATGCCGATCACGGCGCCCTCGGCCGGCTCGCGCCCGGGCCGGGGCTCGGCCGCGGTGTCGCCCGGCCAGACGACCGCGCCGTGCAGCCGGTGCACCCGCCCCTGGGCGGCCAGGGTCTCCACGTCGCGCCGCAAGGTCACCGCGGACACGCCGAGTTCGGCCGCGAGGTCGGACACCCGGAGGCTGCCGCGCTCCCGGACGAGTTCGAGCACCCGCTCATGGCGCTGGTCGACGTGCAGTCGCATGGGCTCCCCCTGGGGCAAGGCCGGACGGACGAACTGGGGGCGGACGCGGAGCGTGATCCCCTGCGCCAACTGTACGCCCACAGTCGTATCGATCGTTTGCGATCGATACGGTCAGCCGGTCCGCCGAAACCGCGGACCGGTCATGCGGCGTGAAGAATGGGCACGACGGGGTAAGACCACCTTCGGGAAGCGGAGAGGGTCGTAGTGGGTGCGAGCGAGGAACGGGACGTGTCGGCGCGGCGGCGCTTCGACATGGCGGACGCCGCGCCACTGCTCCTCGACGCCCGGATGACGGTGACCAACTGGACCGCCGCCGCGGAACGGCTGCTGGGGTACCCCGCCGCTGAGGTGCTGGGCCGCCACGCGGCCGACCTCCTCATCCCCGAGGACGCGGCACGGGTCCGGGACCTCACCGAGCGGTGCGACGCGGACCGCGGCTGGTCGGGGCTGCTGTCCGCACGACACCGCGACGGACGGACCCTCCGGCTGATGGTGCGCGTCGTTCCCGCCGAGCACGGCGACGGCCCGGCGCGGTGGGTCGTGCTGCTCGCCGATCTGGGCGACGGGCCCGGCTGGGACATGAGCCGGCAGGTGCTGGAGAGGATGGCCGCGCACTCACCGGTGGGCATCGCGATCGTGGACACGGACCTGCGGTACGTGTGGTCGAACACGGCGCTGGAACAGTTCGGCGGCGGTCCCGCCCGGCAGCGGCTCGGCCGGCGGCTCGCCGAGGTGCAGCCCGGTCTGGACGCCGAGCGGCTGGAGGCACAGATGCTCCGGGCGCTGACGACGGGCGAGCAGGTGGTCGGGTACGAGCACGTCGGCCGGGTCCGCTCCGCGCCGCACCGCCAGTCGGCCCATTCGATGTCGTTCATCCGGCTGGAGGACGATCTCGGTCGTCCCATCGGCGTCTACTACACCGTCGTCGACGTGTCGGAGAGCTACCGCGCCCGTCGGCGGCTCGCTCTGCTGGACCGGGCCGGCGAGTCCATCGGACGCAGCCTGGACGTCGTGCAGACCGCGCAGGAACTGGCCGACGTCGCGGTCCCGGGGCTCGCCGACTTCGTCACGGTCGACCTGCTGGAATCCGTCCTGAAGGGAGCGGAACCCGCACCTGGTCCGCGGGACGACGCGGACGCGCTGCCGCTGCGCCGGGCCGGCCAGCAGTCGGTCCGTGCCGGCGTGCCCGAGACCATGGTGCGGGTCGGTGAGCCGGCCGCGTACCTCGCCGGGTCTCCCCCGGTCCGGTGCCTGGCGGACGGCCTGTCCTGGTCCGAGGAGCGCCTCGACCCGCTGGCCACCGTGTGGTCGGCCCGCTCGCCCGGCGACCGCCCCGCGTCCTTCCTCGACCTCGGGCTGCACAGCGTGATGATCGTGCCCGTCCGCGCCCGCGGCATCACCCTCGGCATCACCACGTTCTTCCGGCGCACCCGCGAGGACCCGTTCGACGAGGACGATCTGAGCCTCGCCGAGGAGTTCGTCGCCCGGGCGGCCCTCTGCATCGACAACGCCCGCCGCTACAGCCGCGAGCGGGACGCGGCCCTCGTGCTCCAGCGCAATCTGCTCCCGCACCGCTTCCCCGAACTGGACGCCGTGCAGGTCGCCGCCTGCTACCGGCCCGCCGACGAACTGACCGGCCTGGCCGGCGACTGGTTCGACGTCATCCCCCTGTCCGGGGCCCGCGTCGCCCTCGTCGTGGGAGAGGTCGCGGGTCACGGCATCGACGGGGCCGCGGCCATGGGACGGTTGCGGGCCGCCGTGCAGACCCTCGCGGATCTCGACCTGACCCCCGAGGAGGTGCTCGCCCATCTCGACGATCTCGTCAGCCGCACCGCACGTGACGAGGGCACCGGCGCCGACACCCGGACCAGCGGGATGCAGGCGCTGGGCGCGAGTTGCCTCTACGTGGTGTATGACCCGGTGAGCGGCGAGTGCGCCATGGCGGGCGCGGGCCATCCGGCGCCGGCGCTCATCTCGCCCGAAGGACATGTGTCGTTCGTCGAGCTTCCCCGCGGCTCCGCGCTCGGCGTGGGCGGACTGCCCTTCGAGTCGGTCGAGTTGGAGCTCGCGGAGGGCACGGTGCTCGCGCTGCACACCGACGGGCTCCTCGCCACCCCCGGCGCGGCACGGGACCAGGAGGCCGGCCGGGAACGGCTGCGCCGCGCCCTGGAGGCGCGCGGGCAACAGCTGGACGATCTGTGCCGCACCATCGTGGACGACCTGGTGCCGACGCGACCGTACGACGACGTGGCGCTGCTGATGGCCCGTACCCGGCGGCTGGGTGCCGGTCAGGTCGCGACCTGGGAGCTGCCCGTCGACCCGGCGGTCGTGGCCGACGCCCGCAAGGCGGCGGCCCAACAGCTGAACGCCTGGGGCCTGGACGAACTGACCTTCACGACCGAACTCGTCGTGAGCGAGCTCGTCACCAACGCCATCCGGCACGCGGCCGGCCCCCTCCGGCTTCGGCTCATCTGCGAACAGGCCCTGATCTGCGAGGTGTCCGACGGTGGCGCCACGGCTCCGCACCTGCGCCACCCGAAGACGACCGACGAGGGTGGCCGGGGGCTGTTCCTGATCTCCCAGTTCACCCAGCGCTGGGGCACCCGTTACACGGACGAGGGAAAGATCATCTGGGCGGAGCAGTCCCTCCGGGCGTCGCAGCTGTAGCACCGCCCGACGGCTTTGCGCGCAGGCCGAGTTGGTGGAACGTTGACCAATTCTCTGGAGATCGCTGAATCACTCATCTATATCGTCGGCCGCATGCCCCCACACCCGCCGAGGACGCCTGCGCTGCCGGTTCTCCCTTACCGCAAACCCACCCGCGACCGGGACTACTGGGTCTTCGACGACGTGCTGCCCGACGTGGACGCGGTCCGGGCCCGGTGCGTCGCGAAGGACGACTGGGTCGAGGGTCATCCGTACACCTCGGAGAGCTGGCCCGGCCTGCGCACCATGCCCGGACTCGAACCCGGCGAACTGACGTGCGTGGAAAGCCTGGTGAGGAAGGCGACCGGCGCCCGGGAACTGTGGCAGCAGTCGACGCCGACGGGGGCCACCCTCAACCACAACTGCATCCAGGTGGTCGGCAAGCACGAGGGCGAGCCGCGCCCGCACACGGACTCCCGTGCGCTGTGCCGTTACGCCGCCGTCCTCTATCTCAATCCGAACGTACCCAAGGACTGCGGGACCAGCTTCTTCCGGCAGAACCTGCCCGGCGGCCGGCTGGGCGGGAACACGGTCGCCGCGCCGCACAACAACCTGGTCGAGGCGCTGGGCACGCGCTTCGTCGCACCGGACTCCTTCGTGGAGGACGTCCGCGTGCCGCACCGGTACAACCGGCTGCTCCTGTACCAAGCCAACCTGATGCACAGCGCCACGGACTACTGCGGCAGCACGATGGAGGACAAGCGGATGACCGCGGTCTTCTTCTGGATGGCGTGATCCGCCGGAAACTCGCGGATGCCGTGCCATGACGGGGACGAGCCCCGGCACCTCGGTACGGACGACGGGTGCCGGGGCTCGTGGACGGGACGCCGACGGCCGGTCTCGACGGGGCGTTGGCCGGTCACCTCGGGGGAGTTGATGACCGGTCACCGCGGACCGGACGCCGGCGCCCCGTCATCGAGGGGCGCTGACGGCGAGCGTCATGAGCGGGCGCCCGTGGAACGGCGACGCCGGGTGGCGACGGTGATCGCGGCACCGGCCGCGAGGACGGCCGCGGCCCCGGCCGCGATCGTCAGGGTGTTGCCGCCGCCGGTCTCGGCGAGGTCGCCCTGCTTCGGCGACGCACCGCCGTTCGGGGTGGCGGCAGGCGGGGTGGTGGACTCGGGGGCGGTGGGGGTCGCGGACGTCTCGGGCGCCGAGGGCGTCTCCGGGCCGGCCGACGTCGCGGGTGCCGACGGCGAGGGGGTGCCCGGCGTCCCCGCGGGCGGCGTGGAGGCCGGCGTCGCGGGGGTGGTCGGCTGCGCCGTGCAGTCCTTCTTGCCGCCGTTCCACGCCATGATCAGCTTGTCCTTGATGACCGCGTGGTCCGGTCCCGCGGGCAGGTCACCGTGCTCGAAGCCGTCCTCGGCGTCGTGCTTGCCGTCGAACTTGACGGCGCCCCGGTAGAGGTCGATCTGCGCGAAGCAGCCGGCGTCGGGCACCGAGATGTCGAGGGAGTCGGTGGCACCCGGCTTGACCGTCACGGAGTCGAAGTCGTGGAAGACCTGCACACCGGAGGTCTTGAAGGTGGCGCCGTGGGTCCGGTAGGCGGCGAGCGAGGCGGTGCAGGTGCCGGCGTCGTCGGCCGTGCGGACCTTGATGTGGACCTTGCCGTCGTCGGTGGGCTTGAGGCTCTCGTCGTCGACGCGGACCGAGTCGTAGAAGTGCGTCCCGTCCAGGGAGAACTGGCAGCGGTCGCTCGCGGTCGCCGTGCCGGCGCCCTGCCCCGGGGCGTAACCGCCCGCGGTCTTGTCCCAGCCGTCCCCGCCCGGCTCGCCCGTCGCCCAGGCTGTGGTGGTGGCCGCGGAGAGGGCGAGCGCCGCCGCGCCCGTTCCCAGCAGGCAGCGCAGGGTGACACGTCTCGCTGTGGACATGCGGATCCCGTCTCGATGGTGCGGTGCCCCGGTCGACGGCAGCGGGCAGCACGAGACAGCCGGGGGCCGCGCCGGGGGTGAGTGGTCGAAGAAACACCGGGCTCATCGGTCACATGGGCCACGGCGCGACCACATAGTCGATCACCGTGGAGAGGCTGTCAACCTCGTTGAACAGACAAGCACTTCATGCGTGATCACATTTCAGCCACATGAGGAGTCACAGGGTCCGCCCCGATTTCGACGGCTCTCCGCCGCCCCTCGCCACCGCACCGCACCATGGAACTCAGTTCCCTCAATAGAGTGCACTGAGTGCCACGCCACGCGGTTCGGTGTTAGTTTCCGTTCATGAACGACGGACCCCGGCGCCGCGAGACCTCCGACGCGACGACCGCGAAGCCGCCCATGCGGGACGCCCTGGTCGCGGCGGCCTTCCAGCTCTTCCTGGAGCGCGGCTACGAACAGACCACGATCGACGACATCGTGACACTCGCCGGCGTCGGCCGCCGCTCGTTCTTCCGCTACTTCCCCTCCAAGGAGGACGTGGTCTTCCCGGACCACGAACGCTGCCTGGCGGACATGAGGGCGTTCCTCGACGACACCCCCGACGCGGACGAGGACCCGGTGCAGCGGGTGTGCGACGCGGCCCGGCTGGTCCTGCGCATGTACGCCGAGAACCCGACGTTCTCCGTCCAGCGCTACCGCCTCACCAAAGAGGTCCCGGGCCTGCGCGCGTACGAGCTGTCGGTCGTCCGGCGATACGAGCGGGCCCTGGCCGAGTACCTGCGCGGGCGCCTGGCCGCCCGGCGCGACGGCACCCTGCGGGCCGAGGTCGTCGCCGCGGCCGTGGTCGCCGCGCACAACAACGGCCTGCGGTCCTGGCTGCGTTCGGACGCACAGGGAGACGCGACCGCGGCGGTCGACCACGCGCTCGGGTACGTACGAGCGACGTTCGGCGACTCGCACGAGTCCCCCCGTGGCGGCCCGAGGGCGAAGGAGTGCGACGACGTGGTGGTCGTGGTCTCCCGGCGCGACGCCCCGCTGTGGCGTGTGGTCCAGGAGATCGAGTCCACGCTCGGCCGGGACTGACTGTCGGAGGGCCGGGCCCCGGTCCGGCACATTGAGGGTACCGAGTGCCTTTACCTGTGACACTCAGTGCCATACTCTGTGGTCGTGCACGGTGAACCGGGCACCTCAGATTCCGGCCGAGCGCAGGGAGATGACATCGTGTACCAGCCAGGAATCGCCCTTCATCCGGGGCCCGTTCCCGCGACGGACGTGCTCGGGACCGCCCGCGACGAGCAGCCCGGGGACGTCCTCCTCTTCCAGCGCTGCCATTGGTGCGGCACGGCGATGTACCAACGCCTCCTCTGCCCCGTCTGCCAGGGCAGCGACCTGCGGACGGAGTCGAGCACGGGATCGGGCATCGTGCGTCATTCCAGCGTGATCCACCGCAACACCCCCGCCGCCCGCAATGTCTCCCTCATCGAGATGACGGAGGGGTTCACCGTCCGGGGACGGGTCATGGGGTCGCCCGCCACCATCCACAGCGGCGACCGCGTACAACTCTCCACCGCCCAGGACCCGGTACGCAGGCAGCCGGTCTTCCAGCTCGTCGACGGCCCCTACGGCGGCTGGGGCTGAGGGCCGGTCGGTCCGGCCGTCCTTGCCCACCGGGCGGACCCGAGAGCGTGATCGGCCGCGTCGGCAGACGGCCCCGCAGAGCGCGATCGGCCCCCGTGGGCCGGCCGGGGCGCAGTCCGCGCCCGGTCCGGCCGACCCACGGGTGCGCCCTCAGTTGTAGGTGATGTCGGACGTCGCGTACTTGCAGTACGTGCCGTCCGGGCCACTGCCGGTCTCCTTGGGCTCCGCACCGGTGTTGTTGCCCGTGTAGCGGACGCACGGCTTGATCTTCTTGCTGCTGTCGCCGTGGATGCGGATCTTGCTCAGCGTGGCCGTGTCGCCGTAGTTGGTGTTGATGCCGACGATCGACTTTCCGGGCGCCGTGACATCCACGTCGCTGACCACGATGGTGCGCTTGTACTGCGTCGAGCAGTTGCCGCAACTCCGCACCAGCTTGCCGAAGTCGGACACCTGGAAGCCGGTCACGGTGAGCTTTCCGGCACCGTTGAACTGGAACACCTTGTCCGAGGCGGACTTCGCGCCGCCGCCGGTGACGGTGTACGTGGCGGACGACGACTTGCCCTTGAACGAGGCCGCATCCTCGCCGACGTCCTCCCACCACACGTTCTGCAGGGTGCAACTGCCCGCGCAGTGGATACCGTCGGCGCCCGGAGCTCCGATGACGACGTTCTTGAGGACGGCGCCGTCCGCCAGGTCGAACAGGGGGTCCTGGTCCTCGGACTGGCCGCCGTCACCGAGGTCGCCGCTGCCGTAGAAGCGCTGGAGCTTGCCGTCGTAGGTGCCGGAGACCGAGATGGTCGAGCTGACGGGCACGCTGGCGGTGGGCGTCGGCCAGGCCGCGGCCGCGTCGGCGGTGCCGGCCAGCCCGCTCGCCAGGAACGTGGTGGAGGTGAGGCCGAGTGCGGCCAGGGTGCCGATGAGTGCGCGCCGACGGGCGCGCGGACGTACCGAGGGAGTCATGTCCCGATTCCTTCTTCCGGGTGTGGGGTCAGAGCTTTCCGGTTCCGGCGCCCGAGGTGACCGACGCGACGACGGTCGAGACGGGCTCGGCGGTGTAGCTGTAGGGCGGGGTGGTGAAGGTGCCCACCCGTGAGATCTCGGCGGCGGCTCCGCCGAGGTCGTTGCCGGTGAGGTTGGCGTAGCCGTCCTCACCGCTGTCCCGGCAGGCGGGATCGACGTCGTGGGGGGCGAGTACGCATGCGGGTGTGTCCCTTCAGGAATGCTGGGTCATACCTGTGAACCATGCGCCAGTTTCTGAACGTGACGCGGCGCGTGACACGCCCGTACGGGACTCGCTGGAGGTCAGGTGCGCCGACTTGCGCAGGTGGTGCGGCTCAGAGATCTGACATCTCGCATACGAGATGTCACACGCGGGTCACGCTGCTGAACGGGAACGTATGGGGTAAGCGCTTTCTAGTCAACGCCTCGCGCAGCACACTTCCGGCCAACTCCCGCACCGCGCAGACCCGTTCAGACACCACCGAACCGAGACGTGGATGTCATATACCTGTCAATCCCAGGACCGGTCGGCAGCGACTGTCGCTGCGGCGGGGGCCGGGTCGCCGTGCGAACGGCAACAGGCGCGGGGCCCGGCGAACTGCCGGACCCCGCGCCTGTGAAGGTCAGGACGCCGGGGTGATGCGAATGCCGATCGTGCCGGTCTCGCCGCGGCGCAGCCGGCTGCCGAAGAGGGTGAGACGGCCGACGACACCGTACTTGCGGGCGATCAACTGCCGGTAACGGGCGGTCGCCTCGGCGTCGACGATCTCGGCCGTGGCGGGCACCTGGTCGCCGGTCGGCCTGCCGCGCGCGTCGCAGGGGCCGACCAGGACGTCGCCCCGGTTGCGGATCCGCTTCACCTTCCAGGAGTCCGCGGCGGTCCACGCGCCGAGTGCCGTGCCGTCGCGCACCACCCATACGGGCGTCGCGACACCGGTCCCGTTCTTGCGGTAGCTGGTGATCAGCAGGTACTTGCCCGAACCGAGCTTGTCCAGCGAGGCCTCGTCCATGGGCGGCAGTCTATGCCGCCGTCACCGGGCGGCGCCCTGCGCGCGCGAACCGCCCGGACCGCGGCGGCCGCCCCTCCTGCCGCCGGGTCAGGACAACTGACCGTCGTAGTCGGGGAGCTTGAACGTGCGCTCGGCGTGGCCGCCGACGAGGTCGGTGGTGTTGTTGCCGACGTTGGCGATGATCGTGTACCCGAGGGCCTCGATCTGCGCCCGCTTGCCGGTCTTGTAGGCGCTCACCTCGTCGAAGAGGTCCGGAAGATCACGGACGTACAGGCCGGAGACCGGGTAGCCGACCGCCTTCAGGTTCCACTTCGTCTCGCTCGCGATGATGCCGGGGCGCGCGGTGACGAAGAAGATGTCGACGCCCCGTGAGCGCGCGTAGCGGGCGAGTTCCAGCGAGGGCGCGACCGCCGGGGTGGGCAGCTGGTACCAGGGGTGGAAGTCGGTCTCCAGCGTGGTGTTGTCGATGTCGAAGACGATCGCGAGCTTCTGCCCGTCGGCGTGCGCGGTGCGCTGTTCGACGTACGGCACGGCCTGGTCGATGACGGCGCGGACGTCGCGCTGCCAGGTGGCGTAGTCGACCGATGCCGTCGCGGCCGCCGCCGTGCTCGCCGTCACCCGGGCCGGCGCCGCGGTGGCCGATCCGGCCGCGGTGACGGTTCCGCCGATGCCCAGTGCCACGACCGCCGAGACCGCGACCGTCCTGCGCCCCACGCCACGTCCTGCCATGCCCGTCCCCTGACTCGTGTCGGAGCGGCGGGGGTACCGGGACCCCCGCTCCGCTCGTGTCGGAACAGCGGGAGACCGCTGTCGCCCGCCGCTGGTGCCGCGGCGACGGGGCACTGCCCCGTCGCCGCGGCAGTGATGATCGTGCCTGAGGATGTACGAAGGGGGAAGCGTCAGTTACTGATCGGTAGAGATTCGCGTGTACTGATCGGTAGAGATTCGCGTGCGTCTCCTCCTCTCCCGGAGATCGCCGCCTCTCCCCCACGGATCGTCTTCCCCGCCCTCACCGCCAGCCCCTGCTGCCCCACCGGCCCCGTGCGACGCGGGGTGGCATGTGCGGCCGCCTCGTGTGAGCCTGGGCTCGCGGTGTCCCCACAGGGAGAGAGGCGCTCGGATGGACGCACCGAACATCGTCGTCGTCGGCGGGGGTTTCGCCGGTGTCGAGGCCGCGCGGGGGCTGGAGCGGTCGCTCGCCCCCGGTGACGCCCGGATCACACTCGTCAGCCCGACCGACTACCAGCTCTATCTGCCCCTGCTCCCGCATGTCGCGGCCGGTGTCGTCACCCCGCAGTCCGTGGCGCCCTCGCTGCGCCGGATCCTGCGCCGCACCGAGCTCCTGCCGGGCAGCGTGATCGGCGTCGACCCCGAGGCCAAGGTGTGCGTCGTCCGCAAGATCACCGGCGAGCTGGTCGACGTGTCGTACGACTACCTGCTCCTGACCCCCGGCAGTGTGACGCGCACCTTCGACATCCCGGGCCTTCTGGACGAGGCGCGCGGGATGAAGACACTCGCCCAGGCAGTGTGCCTGCGCGACCACGTCATCGGCCAACTCGACCTGGCTGCGGCCACGTCGGACGAGGCCGAGCGGACCGCACGGCTTCAGTTCGTGGTGGTCGGAGGCGGTTACGCGGGCACCGAGACCGCGGCCTGTCTGCAACGCCTCACGACCGCCGCGGCCAAGCGCTACCACCCGCGTCTCGACCCGGGCCTCATCCAGTGGCATCTGGTCGACGTCGCACCCAAGCTGCTGCCCGAGCTCGGCGACCGGCTGGGTGCCAGTGCGCTGCGCATGCTGAGCGAGCGCGGGGTGCGCATCTCGCTGAAGACGTCCGTCGCCTCCGTCACCGAGGACAAGGTCACCCTGACCGACGGCCGGGTGCTGCCCTCGCGCACGCTGGTGTGGACGGCCGGTGTCGCCGCGAGCCCCCTGGTCGACTCGCTGGGCGCGGAGACCGTGCGCGGCCGGATCCTCGCCGGACCCGACTTCAAGGTGCCGGGGCTGGACGGGGTGCTCGCGCTGGGCGACGCGGCGGCCGTGCCCGACCTCGCCAAGGGTGACGGCTCGTACTGCGTGCCGACCGCCCAGCACGCCGCACGGCAGGGCCGGCACGCGGCGAGGAACGTCACGGCGCTGCTGCGCGGGCAGCCGACGACGCCGTACCGGCACAAGGACCTCGGGCTCGTCGTCGACCTCGGCGGCCACGACGCGGTGTCCAAGCCGCTCGGCATCGACCTGAAGGGCGTGGCCGCGCAGGTCGTGGCCCGCGGGTACCACCTGTACGCCCTGCGCACCGGCACCGCCCGGTTCCGGACCGGGGCGAACTGGCTGCTCAACGCGGTCGCGGGCGACGACTTCGTGCGCACCGGGTTCCTCGACGACCGTGAGGGCACGCTGCGGGACTTCGAGCACACGGACATGTATCTGACGCGGGAGGAAGTGACCGCCCGCGTCCGCGGCTAGCGCCCGTTCGTGTCCTGGAGGAGGTCGAGGAACCGGCGGCCGAAGAGGTAGGCGTCCCCCGGCCAGCGGGCCGAGAGATAGTGGCCGTCCCGGACGACGAAGGCGTGCGTGTCGTCGCCCGCGGTCCCGCGCCGTGTCAGTGTGCGCGGGCCGCGCGCGAACTGGGTGCCGGGGTCGGTGAGCGCCGACCTGACCTCGTCCTCCACGTAGGCGGGGTAGGTGCGGTAGTAGCGGCCGAGCCGCCAGGCGGTGGTGAAGTAGGCCGTCCGTTCCATGTACTTGGGCAGGCAGGTCGTGCGGTGGTCGGCCAGGACGCTGCGTCCGGTGGCGGGATCCTGGGCGCGGGCGAGCACGAGGACGCCGTGACAGATCGCGCCGACGGGGCGCCGCAGCGCCCAGAAGTCGGCGATCCGCCGCTGGAGCACGGCCGAGCCCAGGTACTGGCGCATGCCGGGCGCGTGGCCGCCGGGCAGGATCAGACCGTCGTACTCCGCCACGTCCAGGTCCGCCCAGGACACGGTGCGGCGGAACTCGGGCGCCTCGGTGAGCTGTCGGTAGTACGTCCGCGGTTCCCGTTCGGCGCCGAGCTGCCCGAACAGCACACCGGTGAGCAGTCGCGGGTCGGCCGCGGGACGGGTGCCCGCATGCTCCGTCGCGAGGACGACTTCGTGTCCCGCCTCGGTCAGCAGCCGCCAGGGCACGGCGACTTCGGTGACGTCGAAGTCGTGGTCGGGGACCGGCATCAGCACGCGCATGGGCCTCATCATGGCAGCGCGGCACCCAGTGTGGTGTGCAGGGCGGCGGCGGTGCGACGGGGTCGGGCCGGCGAGGGCCGGTCCGGGCGGCGTCCCGCCCGGGGTGCGCGCCGTGGTGAACACGCGGGCGTGGCCGCACGTATGAGGGGAGGGCTCTCGACCGGGGCCCTCGGCGGCGATGACGCCGTGCCGTTCGGCTTCGGGAGCCCATGGATGAGGCACGCACGACGACGGATCGTCCGACGAGGGGCGCGACTCGCGGCCGTCGGCGGGCTGCTCTGCGGAGGGCTGATGGTGACGCAAGCGATGGCGAGCGAACCCTCCGACACGTCGCGTGCCGCGGGAAGCCGGGCCCAGGCTGCCGTGGACACGGGCACCGCACTGGTGTCACGGCTCGGCACCTCGCGCACCGCGGGCAACTGGATCGGCTCCGACGGCAGGCCCGTCGTCGCGGTGACCGACCCGGGGGCCGCCGCCGAGGTCACGGAGGCGGGCGCCCGCGCGAAGCTCGTACGGCACAGCATGCAGGACCTCAAGTCGGCTACGCAGAGGCTAAGTTCGGCGCCGCGGGTGGTGGGCACGGCGTGGGCCGTGGACTACACGACGAACGAGGTGGTGGTGCGGGCCGACAGCACGGTCTCCTCCTCCGACTGGTCGCGCATGACGAAGGTGGCGAACGGGATCGGGGACGCCGTCCGCATGCAGCGCACCCAGGGCGCGTTCACCACCCGGCTCAACGGCGCGCAGCCCATGTTCTCGACCGGCGGGCGCTGTTCGGCCGGCTTCAACGTGACCAACGGGCGCACCGAGTTCATCCTGACGGCGGGTCACTGCGGTCCGGCCGGATCCGAATGGTTCGCCGACAACTCCGGCCGGCAACAGCTCGGACGCACCGTCACCACGGCGTTCCCCGGGAGCGACTTCTCGCTCGTGCAGTACGACGACGGGCAACAGACCTCGGCGGGAGCCAATGTCGTCGCCATCGGCGGGGGCAACGGCGTGCGCATCACGGGTACCGCCGATCCGGCCGTCGGGCAACGGGTGTTCCGCAGCGGCAGCACCAGCGGGCTGCACGACGGGAAGGTGACCGCGCTCAACGCGACGGTCAACTACCCCGAGGGCACGGTCACCGGGCTGGTCGAGACGACGGTGTGCGCCGAACCGGGCGACAGCGGCGGCCCGTTGTTCTCCGAGGGCATCGCGCTCGGTGTGACCTCGGGCGGCAACGGGGACTGCCGGACCGGCGGTACGACGTTCTTCCAGCCGGTCAACAAGGCACTGACGGCGCTGGGGGTGCGGCTCGCGGGGCAGTCCCAGGCGTCGTCCGGCGCCGTAGCGTCTCCCTCACCGGCGGGTTCGACGGCGGCTTCCGGCGCGCAGGGCTCGGCCGCCTCGCCGGGTTCGGCCGCACCGGGCGCCGTGGAGCCGGTGGGGGGTGCCGCCGAGAACGCCGAGACGCTGGTGTCGCGTCTGACCGATCCGAAGAATGTCGGGCCGGGACTGCTGGTCATCGCGGGCAGTCTCGTTGCGCTGGTGGCGACGCGGTTCATCCGCACGGAACAGGACCGCAAGGCCTATCGGCGGCAGTACGCGCAGAGTTGGGGATGAGGCCCGAGGCGGTGGCTCCCCGCTGACTTCGGGGAGCCCCGTGCCGGGACATGAACCGTCAGGCCGCCCGGGTGGGCGACGGCGGGGCGGCTTCCGCCCATTCGAGGACGAGCCGCTGGTACTCCCGCCGCTCCTCCATGCTCAACGTCCCGCCCGCCCGGAACCAGAGGGCCCGGATCTCCTCGTTGACCTCGGCGGCGGAGCGCCGAGTGTCGGCATCAGGAGTGGTGGACATGGTGTGAAGCATACGGTCCTCGACGTGAAGACGTTGTGAGTAAAGGTACAGCGGACGACATTACGGACCGTGAAGCTCATCACTCATGTGCCGGGCTTGCGGCCGTACACGAACACGTCGTCGCCGTTCTTCAGCAGCGACCAGTACTTCTTGGCCGTGGTCGTGGTCATGTTGACGCAGCCGTGCGAGCCCGGCGGGTTCCACATGCTGAGGCCGACCGAGTGGAAGGCCTGCCCGCCGTCGAAGAACTGGCTGTACGGCATCGGCACGTTGTAGATGCTGGAGACGTGGTCGATGTCCCGCCAGTAGATCTTCTTCAGGCCGGTGCGGGTCTCGTACCCGTCGCGGCCGGTGCGCACCGGCACCGGCCCGTAGACCAGTCGGTCGCCGTCCTGGATCCAGCTGAGCTGGAGCGTCAGGTTCACACAGGCGATGCGCCCCTTGTTGACCGGGCACTTGCCGTCCTTGTTGGGGTTGCTCCCCACGGCCTTCTGCTTGTTCATGAGGTCCATCACGCCCCAGGTGACGGGCCCCGCGTAGCCGATGTTCGGGGTGATGCCGTGCTTGTTCTGGAAGGCCTGGATGGCCTTGCAGTCGGTGGTCGACTGCCGGCCGTCGACCGGCCGGCCGAGGAACTTCTCCACCTGCTTCTGGTACGGGCCCGTCTGCGTGGTGCAGCTCGCGGCCTGCGCGGGCGCGGCGCCCAGCGCGAGCGTCAGCGGCGCGACCAGTCCGGTGATCCCGAGCGCGACGGCGCCCCGTCTGCGTATGTCCCCCATGGCGGGCCTTCCCTTTCCTGTTCTCACGTGTCTTCCGCCTGCTAGACCCTCATCGGGGGGCGTACGTTGTGCGGCCGGCCGGACCGGGACCAAACGGTGACATTTCCAGGTGCCGCCCCGGCCCGTCGGAGGCGGCGTGCGCGTGCGGAACGTCACACGGCACACGGCACACGGCACACGGCACACGGAGCCGGAACGTGAATCCGCGTCACCGCGTCACCGCGTCACCGCGTCACCCCGTCAGCAGCCGCACCGCCCGGGTGAGCACGTCCGGTGTCGCCGTGAACGGCAGCCGCAGGTGGTGTGCCAGGGTGGCGCGGTCCGCGGCGAACTGCGGCCCGGGCGACACCGCCAGCCCTCGTCGCGCGGCCCGCGCCGCGAGCTCAGTGGCCAGGGTGTCGGGGCCGAGGTGCAGCCAGAGCGACAGCCCGCCGTCCGGCACCGTGCACGACCAGCCCGTCTTGGTGAGGAGTTCCGCGAGACGGTCGCGCTGGGTGCGCAGGCGGGCGCGCCGGTCGGCGAGCACCGCGGCGAGGCCGTCGGTGTCGCCCAGCAGCTCGGTGGCGATCAGCTGCTCCAGGGGCGGCGGCGACAGCTGGGCCTGGAGCGGGTTGCGCACGAGTTCGGCGACGAGTGCCGCGCGCGCCCTGATCCAGCCGACCCGCAATCCGCTCCACAGCACCTTGCTCGTCGAACCGATCTGGATAGCCGTCGCGCCGCCGAGGTGCGGCTCCGGCCGCGGCGGCGTCCGCAGATCCAGGTCGCGCATGGTCTCGTCGACGACGACCGTCAGGGCGTGCCGCTCGGCGAGGGCGGCGATCTCCCCGCGGGTGTGTGCGGCCATGTGCGCGCCGGTGGGGTTGTGGAAGTCCGGGATCAGGTAGGCGAGCAGGGGGCCGCGGTCGCGTACGGTCCGCGCCAGCCGCGCGACGTCCCAGCCGTGCGCGGTCGTCACCGGCACGGGCAGCAGCCGTGCGCGGCGCCGGCGGAGGATCGCGAGCGCCCCCGGGTACGTGGGGCTCTCCACCAGGACCGGGGACCTGCGGTCGGTGTGCAGGTGGTCGGTGAGCAGGGTCAGCGCGGCCTGGGCTCCGGAGGTGACGAGGATCTGCTCGGGGCGGGTGGTCAGTCCGGAGCGGGTGTACCGCTCGGCGAGGAGTTCGCGCAGCCGGGGCAGGCCCGAGGTCGCCACGCCCGAGTCGACGAGCAGGGCCGCGCTGCGCTCGACGGCGCGGCCCAGCGCGGCGAGGTAGGCCTCGTGGGGTGCCGCCGTGACGGCCAGCGTCAGATCGAGGTCGATGTCGCCCGCGCCGCCCCGGTCCAGGGACCACGGGGTGGTCCGTTCGGTGAGGTGTGCGGGGAGGCGGACGACGCTGCCGCTGCCGTGCCGGGTGTGCAGCCAGCCGTCGTCCCGCAGCAGTGCGAGGGCGGCGACGACGGTGCCCCGGCTGACGTCCAGCGTGCGGGCCAGTTCCCGCTCGGACGGCAGTCGGGTCCCTGCGGGCAGCCGGCCGTCGATCACCGCCTCGCGGACGGCCGCGGACAGCGAGCCGGCGAGGGGGCCCCGCCTGTCGCGCCACCTGCCGAGCGTCGCCGCGAAACCCGTGTCCATCGGTCCAGTTTTCCCCAAGTGGACCAGGACCTGCCGCCCGGGTCCTGCCTACGCTGCCGTCATGCACCGCACTCTCGCCGACGATCTCCAGCGGCTTCCCGACCTCCTCCAGTCCGCCCGCGACTTCGCCGCGCGGGAAGTGGGCGGACTCGCCGAACGTCCTGTCGCCCGCATCGACGCGGCACCCGCACGTGCGCCGCTTCCCGAGGTGGGAGTGGGCGCCGAAGGGGCGCTGACCCGGTTCGCGGACCGCTGGTCCGCGGGCTTCTCCGGCTCCGCGGGCCCGCGTTACCTCGGCTTCGTGACCGGTGGCGCCACCCCCGCCGCCCTGACCGGGGACTGGCTGACGGCCGCCTACGACCAGAACGCGTCGGGCGGCGGTGACTCGTCGGCGACCGCACTGGAACGCGAGACGCTGAGCTGGCTGCGCGAGCTGTTCGGGCTGGGCGAGGACCACACCGCAGCCTTCGTGAGCGGGGCTACGGCCTCCAACACGGTCGGGCTGGCCATCGCGCGGGAATGGCTCGGCGAACGTCTCGGGGTGTCCGTCTCGCGCGAGGGCGTCGGCGCGCTCGGTCCGGTCGAGGTGCTGTCGGGCAGCCCGCACTCCAGCATCGGCAAGGCGCTCTCCGTGCTGGGCATCGGACGGGACCGGCTGCGTGCCGTGCCGGTGCTGCCGGGCAACCGCGAGGCCGTCGACGTCGACCGGCTCGCCGACGCCCTCGACGCCCTCGGCGGGCGCCCCGCCGTCGTGGTGGCGAACGCGGGGACCGTCAACACCGTCGACTTCGACGACCTGCGGGCGATCGCCGCGCTCAGGGAGCGGTACGACTTCTGGCTGCACGTGGACGCGGCGTTCGGCGGTTTCGCCGCCCTGTCGCCGACGTACGCCTCCCTGGTCGACGGGCTCGACACGGCCGACTCCGTCTGCGTCGATCTGCACAAGTGGCTGAACGTCCCCTACGACGCGGCCGTCCAGTTCACGCGCCGGCAGGACCTCCAGGTCCGGGTCTTCCACAACGCGTCGCCGTACCTCGGACCGCCCACCGGTGACCCGGACTTCCTGCACCTCACACCGGAGAACTCCCGTCGGCTGCGCGCCCTGCCCGCGTGGTTCTCGCTCACGGCGTACGGACGCGAGGGGCATCGCGAGATCGTCGAACGCAACGTCGCGCTCGCCGGGCGGCTGGGCGAGGGGATCGCGCAGATCCCCCAGCTGCGGCTCCTGGCTCCGGTCCGGCTCAACGTCGTCTGCTTCACGCCGGCCGACGACCCCTCCGAGGAGCGGGTCCGCGCGCTGGCGAAGGCGGTCGCCGCCTCCGGCGAGGCCTTCGTGACTCCGACGTCGTACGCCGGAACGCCCGCGCTGCGCGCGGCGTTCAGCAACTGGCGCACCACCGAGGGCGACGTCGACCGGGTGCTCGCCGCCCTGCGCCGCCACGGCGCGGGCCTCGGGCCGCGGGGCGACTGACGCCCCCTAGGCGTCGTCGGCCAGTGTGCGGGTGTGCTGGAAGCCGGTGTTGACCGCCAGCAGGCCTCCGTCCACGGGCAGCGTCGTACCGGTGATCCAGGCCGCGTCGCGGGAGGCGAGGAACGCGACGGCGGCGGCGATGTCCTCCGGCCTGCCGACCCGTTCAAGGGGATACAGCCGTGCCATCCTGGCGAGTTGCTCCTCCCGGCCCGCCCAGGCCGTGGTGTGCACGGTGCCCGGTGCCACCAGGTTGACGCGTACGCCCCTCGGCGCGGCGTGACCGGCGAGCGTGCGGGTCAGCGACATGAGGCCCGCCTTGGCGGCACTGTAGGCGTGGTTGCCGAAGTCCTGGATGCCGTTGACGGAGCCGATGGTGACGATGGCGCCCCGGCCGGAGGCCACGAGATGCGGCAGGGCCGCCCGGGAGCAGCGGTAGGCGCCGGTCAGGGTGATGTCGAGGTCGCGGGCCCAGACGTCGTCCGCCTCGTCCTCGAAGAGCGGGGCGTCGGGGGTGCAGTGGTAGGCGTTGTTGACCAGGACGTCGAGCGAGCCGAAGGCGTCCACGGCGTACGCGACGGCCGCCTCGACCGATGCCCGCTCCCCCACGTCGCAGCGGAACGCCTCGGCGTGCCCGCCCGTTTCACGCAGTGCGGCAGCGGTCTTCTCCGCCTCCGCGACGTCCACGTCGGTGACGAGCACCCGGGCGCCTTCCTCGGCGAGGCGGCTGGCGGTGGCGGCGCCGATGCCGCGCGCCGCGCCCGTGATCAGTACTCCGTGTCCCTCGAATCGCATCGTCGCAGTCATGGCAGGGAAGGTACTGCCATGATCGTCACGGCGACAGATACCGTGCGCGCATGTCCGCCTTCATACAACAACTCCCGGCGCTGATCGGCGTGGTGATCGGCGCCCTCGGCTCGTACCTGGCGATCGTCAGGGGAGACCGGGCCCGCTTCCGCCGCGAGCAGACGGCGCGGTGGGAGGAACGGCGGCTGACGGTGTACGCGGACTACGCGCGCTGTCTGAAGAAGTCGGTCACGCTGACGTACCGGGTCGCAGCCCATCTCGGCAACGATCCGCATCCGCATCCGCTGTCGCCCGGCGAGGCGGCTCCTCTGCTGGCCGAGGCCGCGGAGGCCGGCGACCCGGCCGGTGAGGCCCTGCTGCTCCTGGGCATCCCGGAGGTGGTGGAGAAGGCCCGGGCATGGGCCGTCGTGGTGATGGAGATGGAGCGGTTCCTGAACGACGGGACACGTGATCCGGACGGCTGGCAGGCGCTCCTCGAACGACAGCGCACCGTGCGCGAGGCGTACTACGTGGCGGTCCGCGCCGACCTGGCTCTCACGACGGGCCGTCCGCCCGGGTGGCAGGTCCCACCGCTCCACGGGCGCCCCTGACCCCGCCGTCCGGGCGGGCACCGCCTCCCCCGTCCGGACGGCTCGCCCCCTGGCGGGCGGACCCGGCTCACCGATAGCCCGTGGTGTCGGCCGGCTTGTCCGCGTCCTGGACCTCGACGAGATAGCGCCACGCGTCGGGGCGGCTGCCGTCGCGGTCGGTGAAGCCGTACACCTGGGCCAGTTGCCCGCTGGAGAGCGACTCCCCGTTCCAGCGCGCCACGTCCGGGTCGGCGGCCAGGGCGGCGACCGCGCGGCCCACGTAGGACGGTGTCTCGGAGATGCCGAAGTGCGGGACGCGTTCCAGCGCGTCGCGCCAGTTGTCCTCGGTCACGCCGAAGGTGTCGAGCATGATCTCCGAGCGCAGCCACCCGGGTGTGAGTGCCACCGCGGTGGCACCGCGCGGCCCCAGCTCCTGCCCGAGGGCGAACGCCATGCGCAGCACGGAGGACTTGGCGAGGTCGTAGAAGAAGGACACCCGGTACCTGTCCCGGTTGTACTCGGCGGTGCCGTCGGTCATCTCGACGACGAGGCCGCCGGGACGGCGCAGCAGCAGGGGCATCGCGAAGTGGCTGGTGACGGCGTGGGTCTCGACGGCCAGGCGGAGCAGCCGCAGCCCCTTGTCGAGATCGTGCTCCCAGACCGGGGTGTCCCACTGGAAGAGGTGCTCACCGCCCCAGATGTCGTTGACGAGGACGTCCAGGCGCCCCTGCTCGTCCGCGATGCGGGCGACCAGGGCCTGGACCTCGGAGGGCACGAGGTGGTCGGTGGGGACGGCGATGCCCCGGCCGCCGGCCGCCGTCACCAGGTCCGCGGTGTCCTCCAGGGTCTCCGGGCGGTCGTACTCCGAGCGCCGCTGGCGGGTGCTGCGCCCGGTCACGTAGACGGTCGCGCCGGCCGCGCCCAGCTCGACCGCGATCCCCCGTCCAGCGCCCCGGGTCGCCCCGGCGACCAGGGCGACCCTGCCTCGCAGCGTGTCCTGCAGCGGCTTGGACATGTCCGACCTCCGTACGCGTGGTTCCGGCGCCGCCTTTCGCGCCGGTGCTGCCCCGAGCGTCTCCCGGAAGCCGGACATCTTCTGTCTGGATTCGCCGAGACCTTTCGCCGGTCTCCGTGTGGAGGGGTCAGCGGCGGGCCACCGGCGTCGGTCCGGACGCCGGCGTCAGTGGCCGCGCGCGATCCACTCCTTCAGGTGCGGGGCCTCCGCCCCGATCGTGGTGGAGTCACCGTGCCCGGTACGCACCACGGTGTCGGCCGGGAGGCCCAGGAGCCGTTCGCGGATGGACTCGACGATGGTCGGGAAGTGGGAGTAGGAGCGGCCGGTGGCGCCCGGGCCGCCCTGGAAGAGGGTGTCGCCGGTGAAGACGGTGCCCAGGCCCGGGTCGTACAGGCAGACCGCGCCCGGAGCGTGGCCCGGGGTGTGCAGGACCGTCAGATCGGCGCCGGCCGCCTCGATCACCTGGCCGTCCTGGAGCCAGGCGTCGGGGAGGCGGTCGGGATGGGTCAGCTTCCACAGCGGCAGGTCGTCCGGGTGCAGCCAGATGGTGGCGCCGGTGCGGTCGGCGAGGGCGGGGGCGGCGTCGATGTGGTCGTTGTGGGCGTGGGTGCACACGATCGCGGTGAGCCGCCGGTCGCCGACGGCCTCGGCGATGGCGTCGGCGTCGTGGGCGGCGTCGATGACGACCGCCTCGTGGTCGTCGGCCACGATCCACACGTTGTTGTCGACGTCCCAGGTGCCGCCGTCGAGCGAGAAGGTGCCCGAGGTGACGAGGTGTTCGATGCGGGTGGTCATCACAGCACCACCACCGAGCGCAGCACGTCGCCGTGGTGCATCCGCTCGAAGGCCGCCTCCACCTCGTCCAGCGCGATCGTCTCGCTCACGAACGCGCCGAGGTCCAGGCGCCCCTGCAGGTGCAGGTCGATCAGCATGGGGAAGTCGCGTGAGGGCAGGCAGTCGCCGTACCACGACGACTTGAGGGCGCCGCCGCGTCCGAAGACGTCGATCAGCGGCAGGTCCAGCTTCATGTCGGGGGTGGGCACTCCGACGAGGACGACGGTGCCCGCGAGGTCGCGGGCGTAGAAGGCCTGCTGGTACGTCTCCGGACGGCCCACGGCCTCGATGACGACATCGGCGCCGAAGCCGCCGGTGAGCTCCCGGATCGCCTCGACCGGGTCGGTCTCGCGGGAGTTGACGGTGTGCGTGGCGCCGATCTCGCGGGCGGTGGTCAGCTTCCGGTCGTCGATGTCCACGGCGATGATCTTCGCGGCGCCCGCGAGGCGGGACCCGGCGATCGCCGCGTCGCCGACGCCTCCGCAGCCGATGACCGCGACGCTGTCGCCGCGGCCGACGTTCCCGGTGTTGATGGCCGCGCCGATCCCGGCCATCACACCGCAGCCGAGCAGGCCGGCGACCGCCGGGGACACCGCGGGGTCGACCTTGGTGCACTGCCCCGCGGCGACCAGGGTCTTCTCCGCGAAGGCGCCGATGCCCAGGGCGGGCGAGAGCTCGGTGCCGTCCGTGAGCGTCATCCGCTGCTTCGCGTTGTGCGTGTTGAAGCAGTACCAGGGCCGGCCGCGCAGACACGCCCGGCACTGCCCGCACACCGCACGCCAGTTGAGGATGACGAAGTCGCCGGGCGCGACGTCCGTGACCCCGTCGCCGACCGTCTCCACGATCCCGGCCGCCTCGTGGCCGAGCAGGAACGGGAAGTCGTCGTTGATGCCGCCCTGCTTGTAGTGGAGATCGGTGTGGCACACCCCGCAGGCCTGGATCTTCACCACGGCCTCGCCGGGTCCCGGGTCCGGTACGACGACGGTCTCGACGCGCACCGGCTCGTTCTTGCCCGGTGCGATCACGCCCCGCACTTCCTGCGCCATGTGATTGAGCCCTTCCGTAGGTCGACGTTCCGTCAACCGACCCTACGGGGTGACCGACCGGTAGAAGGCCAGGTGACGCACGTCCGCCTTGCTCCGGGGTCGCGCCGGGCCGGCCGCTGAGGCGAACCGCCCCGAGGCCCGGGAGGCGCCAGATACCCCCGGGGGTACTTCTGCTACCGTGAATATACCCCCGGGGGTACTCACCCCTGCGGGTTCACGAGGAAAGGAGTGCTGCCGTGTTCTTCGTCGACACCATCGAGGTGCCGGGCCTGGGCAACCGCGGCTATCTGGCGGGCGGCCCGCGGGGCGCCGTGGCGGTCGATCCGCCCAGGGACGTCGACCGGCTGATCGCGGCGGCGGCCCGACGGGACGTGCGGATCACCCACGTCGTGGAGACACACCTGCACAACGACTACGTGACCGGCGGGCTGGAACTGGCCCGGCTGACCGGCGCCGCCTATCTGGTGCCGGCCGGCGCACGGGTCGCCTTCGAGCGGGTCGCGGTGGCCGACGGGGACCGGTTCGACGTCGACGCCGGTCTGGTCCTGCGCGCCCTGGCCACCCCCGGTCACACCCCGCACCACACGTCTTACGTGCTGGAGGAGGGGGGTCACGCGGTGGCGGCGTTCACCGGCGGCTCCCTGCTCATCGGCACCGTCGGGCGCCCCGACCTGGTCGAGCCACGGCTGACCGGAGAACTGGCGCGGGCCCAGCACGCCTCCGCGCACCGGCTCGCCGCCGAGTTGCCCGACGACACCGCGGTGCTGCCCACCCACGGCTTCGGCAGCTTCTGCTCCGCCGGTGACGCCACCGGCGAGGGCACGACCGTCGGGCAGGAGCGTGCCGTCAACGAGGCGCTGGTCAAGGACGTCGACACCTTCGTGGCCGACCTGCTCGCCGGACTCGACGACGTGCCCGCGTACTACGCGCACATGGCTCCGGCCAACGCGGAGGGGCCCGCGCCGGTCGACCTCACCCCGCCCGCGCCCGCGGACGCCGAGGAGATCGCGGCGCGCCTCGCCGCCGGCGAGTGGGTCGTGGACCTGCGCAACCGCGTCGCGTTCGCGGCCGGGCACGTCGCCGGGTCCGTCAACTTCGAGGCCGACGGCCAGCTCGCGACATACCTGGCCTGGCTGCTCCCGTGGGGCAAGCCGGTCACACTGCTCGCCGAGTCACCGCAGCGGATCGCCGAAGCCCAGCGGGAACTCGTCCGCGTGGGCGTCGACCGCCCCGCCGCCGCGGCCGTCGGCGCGCCCGCCGACTGGCTGCGCGAGGGGGAGGAACCGCGTTCCTTCCCGCGCGCCCGGTTCGCCGACCTGGCGGAGGCGTACGGCAGCGGGATCGTGGTCCTGGACGTGCGGCGGGCGTCCGAGCGGGCCCAGGGCCACATCGCCGGATCGGTGCACGTCCCCGTCCACGAGATACGCGACCGGCTCGGCGAGATACCGGGCGGCACCGTCTGGGTGCACTGCGCCGGAGGCATGCGGGCCGCCATCGCCGCGTCCGTCCTCGATGCCGCCGGCCGTGACGTGGTCGCCGTGGACGACTCCTTCGCCGCCGCCGGCCCGGCCGGTCTGCCCATGGCCCGGATCACCCCGGCGGAGGCCGGCGAGCGCACCGGCCCGGGGGCCGAGGCCGTCCTGCTGGACGTGCGCGAACCGGACGAGTGGGCGCAGGGGCACGCACCGGGCTCCGTGAGCTTCCCGCTGTCCGCGCTCACCGCCGGGGGCGATCTGCCCGTGGCCGCACGGCACCGCCCCCTCGTCGTGGTGTGCCGCTCGGGGGTGCGGTCCCGTGACGCCGTCGCGCTGCTCACGGCGCGCGGCCTCGACGCGGTCGACGTCGTCGGGGGCATGCGCGCCTGGGTCCGGGAAGGCCTGCCCTCGGTCCGGGAGCACGGGAACGGCGGCCCGACGGCGTGAGCGTTCTGATCCTCGCCCTGGCCGCCGGTGGCGTGATCGGCCTGGCGCTCGGCGCGCTGGGCGGCGGAGGCAGTGTCCTCGCCGTCCCCGCCCTGATCTATCTGCTGGGCTTCACGCCCTCCGCGGCCACCACCGCGAGCCTGGTCATCGTCACGGTGACGTCGGTGACCGCGCTAGCCGCCCACGCCCGGCAGGGCACGGTCCACTGGCGGGCAGGCGCGCTGTTCGCGGCGGCGGGGCTGCTGCCCGCCGCCGCGGGCGGAGCCGTCGCCGGACGGCTGCCGTCCTGGCTGCTGACGGCCGCCTTCGGGGTGGTGGCAGCGCTGGCGGCGGTGCGGATGCTGCGCCCGTCGCCGGGCGATCCGGACGCACCGGCCCCGCGGGGCGGCCGGATCGCCGGGGCGGGCGCCGGGCTCGGCGCGGTGACCGGCGTCCTGGGCGTGGGCGGCGGCTTCCTCGCCGTACCGGCCCTGGTCGGCGTGGTGGGTCTGCGGATGCGGGCCGCCGTCGGTACGAGCCTGCTGGTGATCACCGTGAACTCGGTGGCGGCGCTGCTGGCCCGCGCCGGCACGGCGGAACGGCTCGACTGGGCGGTCGTCGCCCCCTTCGCGGGCGCGGCGGTCCTCGGCGCGTGGGACGGCAGACGGCTGGCGGCGAAGGTCCCGGGCGCCGCGCTGCGCCGGATCTTCGCCTGGGTCCTGCTGGCGGTGGCCGCGTTCATGCTGATCGACGCCGTCGTATGACCGGGGTCCGTCACGGGACGACCGGCTCGGCGGGCCTTTGTGCCGCCGACGTCACCGCGGACCGCCGTACCACCGACGTCGCCGCGGACCGCCGTACCACCGACGTCGCCGCGCGCGTCGCCGCGCGGCCCGCGGGTGTCGGCGGGGCCGCACGCCGGGCGGCGGACCGCCTCACGCCAGTGAGAGGAAGAGCTTCTCCAGCCGGGCACGCATCGCGTCCCTGTCCTCGCCGTTCTTCGCGCCGTCCTCGACATCGGTCAGGCACTGCTGGAGACCGGTGGCGATGATCGCGAATCCGGCCCGGTCGAGAGCACGGGAGGCCGCGGCGAGCTGGGTGACCACGTCCTCGCAGTCGCGCCCCTCCTCGATCATCTTGATCACACCGGAGATCTGTCCCTGCGCACGACGCAGTCGGTTGAGCACCGACTTCAGCTCGGCACCCGCGAGATCCAAGTCCACGACAACACTCCTCCACCGATACCCCTAGGGGTATCGTACTCCGCCCTCCGGGGCACCCTCGAAGAGCAAGGATGACACCCGACATGACCACTCCCTCGACCCTCGACGCCGACCAGGCCCGTACCCGCCTGTCCGAGCTCACCGTCCTCGACGTCCGCACGCCCGGCGAGTACGCCTCCGGGCATCTGCCCGGCGCCCTGAACGTCCCCCTCGACCAGCTGCACCGCGCCCTGCCCGCCCTCCAGGAGATCACGTCCGGCCTGCTGGTCGTCTGCGCCTCCGGCGCGCGCTCCGACAGCGCCCGAAGGACGCTCGCCGAACACGGTGTGACGGCCGCGACCCTCACCGGCGGGACCAGCGCCTGGACCGCGCGCGGCCACGAACTGGACCGTCCCGCGACCGGGTCCCGCACCACCTGGTCCATGGAGCGCCAGGTCCGGTTCACCGCGGGCGGCGTGGTCCTGGCCGGGCTGGGCCTCGGACTGCTGCACCCCGCCTGGCAGTTGCTCTCGGCGGGCATCGCCGGCGGCCTGGTCTTCTCCGCCCTGACCAACACCTGCGGCATGGCGGCCGTGCTGGCCAGGCTGCCGCACAACCGGCCCCGGCCCGCCGACCTCGAGGCGACCCTCGCCGCGCTGGCGGCACGCTGACTGCGCTCTCCCGCAAGGGAGTTGACCCGCTCCCGGTCCCGGCGGGCCCGGACGTAGCCTGAGTGCTCCGCACCGACTCACGCCAAGGAGCGCCGTGAGCCTCACCGACGCCCAGCCCGAGGTGCCCACGTGGCGCCTGCTGCTCGGCTACGTACGACCGCATCGATGGGCCCTGCTGGCCGGCGCGCTGCTGGCGCTCGCGACCGGCGCCACCGGGCTGGTGCTGCCGCTGGTGGCGCGGGGCCTCATCGACGACCTGTCGCACGACCGGCCCATCGGGCGGGCGCTGCTCGGGATGGCGGCGCTGGTGGTCACCAACGCGGCGGTGGGGGCGACGGGTTCGTACGTCCTGCGGCGCACCGCGGAGTCGGTGGTGCTGGGCGCGCGGCGCACCCTGTCCTCGTATCTGCTGCGGCTGCGCATACCTGCCGTGGACCGCAGCGAGCCGGGCGATCTGATGTCCCGCATCACCTCCGACACGACCCTGCTGCGCGAGGTGACGACCGATTCCCTGGTCGGCATCGGCACCGGCGGGCTCACCCTCGTCGCGACGGTGGTCATGATGGGCCTGGTCGACGTGGTGCTGCTCGGGGTCACCCTCGCCGTGATCCTGTGCGCGGGCACAGTGCTCGGGGTGATCGTGCCGCGCATCAACCAGGCCAGCAAGCAGGCCCAGGACGCCGTCGGGCTGATGGGTGCCGCGCTGGAACGGATTCTCGGCGCGCTGCGCACCGTGAAGGCGTCCGGTGCCGAGCACCGCGAGGAGGCGGCCGTCCACGCGGCGGCCGAGGAGTCGTGGCGGCAGAGCGTCCGGGCCGCCAAGTGGTCGGCCGCCGCGGGCAACACGGCCGGGCTGGCGATGCAGATCGCCTTCATCACGGTGCTGGCGGTGGGCGGGGCCCGCGTCGCGACGGGAGCCGTGGACGTCGGCACCCTGGTGGCGTTCCTGCTGTACGTGTTCTATCTGATGTCGCCGATCCAGCAGGTGGTCGGCGCCGTCACCCAGTACCAGACCGGTGCCGCCGCGCTCGCCCGGATCCAGGAGGCGATGCGGCTGCCCGCCGAACCCGTGGCGCTGCCCGCGCCGCTGCCCTCCCCCGGCGCCGAGCCTGCGTCGCTCGCCTTCGACGACGTCCGCTTCCGGTACGCCGACGACCTTCCGTACGTCCATCACGGTGTGACGTTCGCCGTCCCGGCGCGCGGCATGACCGCGTTCGTGGGGCCGTCCGGAGCGGGGAAGACGACCGTGTTCTCGCTGATCGAGCGGTTCTACGACCCCGAGACCGGGGTGATCACCGTGGACGGCCGGGAGCTGGACGGGTGGGACCTGCCGCAGCTGCGGTCCGCCATCGGTTACGTGGAGCAGGACGCCCCGGTGCTCTCGGGCTCGCTGCGCGACAACCTGCTGCTCGGCAATCCGCGGGCCGACGAGGCCGAAATCGTCCGTGTGCTCAAGACGACACGTCTCGACGGGCTGGTCGCCCGGCTGCCCCGCGGGCTGGACACGCTGGTCGGCCATCGCGGCACCAAGCTGTCCGGCGGCGAGCGTCAGCGCGTCGCCATCGCCCGCGCACTGCTGCGCCGTCCGCGGCTGCTGCTCCTCGACGAGGCCACGTCCCAGCTCGACGCCGTCAACGAGGCGGCGCTGCGCGACACGGTCTCCGACGTGGCCCGGACGACGACGGTCCTCGTGGTCGCGCACCGGCTGTCCACCGTCACGATGGCCGACCGCATCGTCGTGATGGACGCGGGTCGCGTCCGCGCCGTGGGAACGCATCGCGAACTGGTGGCCGCGGACCCGCTGTACGCCGAACTCGCCGCCACGCAGTTCCTCGCCACCGCCGGGTGAGGCGGCGGAGCCCGGCACGAGAAAGAGGGCCGGCCGGTGGGCGAAGTGGTCTTCGCCCACCGAACCGGCCCTCCGCGCTCGTACGGGCCGGCCCTCGGTGCTCGTCAGAGGGCAGGCCCTTTGCCGGACTAGCCCTCGACGGCCGGAACGACACCCATGACGGGCGCGGCGAGGTCGGTCACCTGATGCAGCTGGTTCAGGTCGTTCAGCCGGTTGAGGCCCGCGAGCTGGCGGGACGGCAGCGGCATGGCGGCGCGCTGCTCGGCAGGGATGGAGCTCAGGGCGAGGGAGTCGAGTTCGGCGACGGGGTTCAGCTTCCCCGCGTCCGCGGCCTCGGAGCCCGCCGCGCTCGCCATCGGCGCGGCGAGTCCGGTGACTCCGACGGCGAGACCAATGGCGGCGACCATACGTCGTGTTGAGATCATGCCTTCTGCAACGGCGCCGGTCCCCCGCGGACACGGCCGTCACGCTCCGCTCACCCGACAGGCTCATCGGGGCGGCTGCGCTTGCCGAGGACCGTGCGGCGGAGGAGTCTCGGAGATGAGGCCCTTCGCGACCTGCTCCTCGACGGGCCGCGGCCTTCAAGGAGGTCATCATGGGCACCTCGCTAGGCCCCGCCTTCGACACCGAAGCGCTGCGCCGAGCCATTGAAGGACACAGTGCGACGGATCTGCTGTCGCTCTACGCCGACGACGCGGAACTGCGCATCGTCGACCGCAACACCCAGCCCAGCCACCCGATGGTGAAACACGGTCGCGGCGAGATCGCCGAGATGCTCGACGACGTCTACAGCCGGGACATGACCCACAAGCTGGAGCAGTGCGTGGTCCAGGGCGACCACGTCGCCTTCTCCGAGTCCTGCGAGTACGCGGACGGCGTGAAGGTGCTGAGCACGTCGATGATGTCGCTGCGTGACGGCAAGATCGTCGACCAGACGCTGCTCCAGGCATGGGACGAGTAGAAAGGCACTGGCCGAAGGTCCAGATCACGTCGCGTCTGACCTGGACCTTCTCGGCGCGAGTGGGGATGGGCCGGTCGCGCCCGCGCCCCGCTCGGCTGCCGCGACCCGTCTCCGCGGCAGGTCTGCGACTGTCCGCCTCGCTGCTGGGCTCAGCGTTGCGCGCTGCCCGCTCCCGTCCTCCGGCACCGCGTGCCGTTCGAAGGCTGCCCCTCCGACGCCGGTGAGCCCGACCCGTACCCGGCACCACACCTCGTGGTGCGGGTGACGAGGCCCGCCGCCCCCAGCGGGCCGGACCGGCCGCGGGCGGGTCACCCGCAGGAGCTACCCTGGTCGGCGGGCCGTGACTGGCGCTGAGGTGGAGTACCACCGGGGAGCGGCCTGACGAACGGGTCTCAGCCGCGCGCCTGGGCGATCGTCAGCAGCGCTCTGGAGGAGCAGCTCATGTCCCAGGCCCAGCTCATGGACGGCACGGCTCTCGCGCGCCGGATCGTCGAGGACACCGCGAAGCGCGCCGCCGACCTGAAGGACCGTACCGGTGCCGCGCCGTGTCTGGCGACGGTGCTCGTCGGCGAGGACCCCGCCTCGGTCACCTACGTGCGCATGAAGCAGAACCGCTGCCGCAAGGCGGGGATCGAGTCCCGGCACGTCGCCCTGCCGGCCGCCACGACGACCGCCGAACTGGTCGGCACGCTCCGCGCGCTCTCCGAGGACCCCACCGTGCACGGCATCCTGCTCCAGCACCCCGTCGGCCCGCACATCGACGAGCGGGCGGCGTTCGAGGCCATCGACCCGCGCAAGGACGTCGACGGCGTGACGCTGAGCTCGTACTCGGCGATGAGCTTCGGCCTGCCCGGCTTCGTGTCCTGCACACCCGGCGGCATCATGCGGCTCCTCGACGAGTACGACGTCGACCCGGCGGGCAGGCGGGCGGTCGTGGTGGGCCGAAGCGCGATCCTGGGCAAGCCGGTCGGCATGCTCCTCCTCGGACGGGACGCCACGGTGACGTACTGCCACTCGCGTACGAAGGACCTGTCGTCCCTCGTGCGTGAGGCGGACATCGTGGTGGCCGCGGTGGGCCGGCCCCGGCTGATCCGCGGTGAGGACGTCAAGCCGGGTGCCGTCGTGATCGACGCGGGGTACAACCCGGGCAACGTGGGCGACGTCGACTTCGACACGGCCGTCACGCGGGCCGGACTGATCACGCCCGTGCCCGGCGGCGTCGGCCCCATGACCATCGCGGTTCTGCTGGAGCAGACCGTGGCGGCAGCGGAACGCCGGCCGGGCGTCTGAGCGGCACCGTCAGCGCATCCACGCGCGGTAGGAGAGCACGTCCCCGGCCTTGACCCCGAACTCGGGGTCGTCCCGGGTGACGGTCTCTTCCAGGCCGAGGACGGCACCGGTGACCGGGTCGAGCACCAGCATCCGCCGGACGGAGTGCGCCCGGTCGTCGTATACGTACGCCTGTCCCCCGCGGCCCAGCCGGTCGGTGACCGCACCGGCCGGGCGCAGGCCCTGCGCGTCGGCCAGGATCCGGACCAGCGCGGCGTTCTCCCGGGTGCCGAGCGTCCAGTTGTCCAGCAGTCCGGCGACGGCGTCGAGGAGTCCCGGGGTGTCCAGGGGGCCGGTGCGGTCGATCTCGTCCAGGTAGGCGCGCAGCCGTACGGCGTCGTGCGGCGGCCGGGCGACGGGCGGGGCGTCGCTCCAACTCGGCGGATAGGTCCGCCTGCTGAGGACGTGCCCGTCCTCGACGGTGCGGGGCACGGGGTCGGCGTCCGTGACGACCGGCTTTCCCGGGCGGCGCGGGTCGGTGGCCACGACGAGTTCCGTGTGGCTGCCGTCGGCCTTCCAGCGGACGAGGCGTTCCTCGGGCAGGGTGACGGGCGGCCGGGCGCCGGGGCCGGACGTCATGGCGAGGCTCCACGACTGGAGATGGGTGCCCTGGACCAGCCGGAGGGTGTCCCCGGCGGCCGCCGCGCGGCCGGCGATCCGGTCGAGCGGCACGGGGGCGGATCCGGCCTCGACGACCAGCGGGCGCGGTGCGGCCACGGCGGGCGCGGTGGCCGAGCCCGAGAACATGAGGGTGAGGGTGAGGACGACCACGCAGGCCGCCGCCACGGAGCCGAGGCCCCAGGTCCACCGGCGCAGGTGCCGGGGGCGCGGCCGGCGTTCGCCGCCGTGCGGGAGGCGGTCGGGCCTGCGGTCGCCGCCGTGCAGGAGCAGGTCGAGCCGGTGTTCGGCGTGCTGGTCGAGCGGGCGGTCGCCGAAGCGGGGGTCGGCGGACGGGACCGGGTCGGCGCGGCGCAGGAGTTCGAGTTCGTCAGCCATGGCCGGGCTCCTTCAGGATGTCGCGGCGGGGCGTTGCGGTGCCGGTGGCCACGGGGGTGGTCTGCAGACGGTCGATCTCGGCTCTGAGCCGGCGGCGGGCGCGGTGCAGGCGCATCGCGGCGGCGCGGCTGCCGCAGCCGAGGACGACGGCGACCTCGTCGACGGCGAGTTCCTCCCAGGCCGTGAGGCGCAGTACTTCCTGGTCGGCCGGGGAGAGCCGGGCCAGCGCCTCGTGCACCCAGTCGCCCGGTGTGTCGGAGCCGGGCCCGGCCACCACCTGGGTGCCGTGCGCGCTCTCGTCGTTGCCGAGCCGGTCGAGCAGCCTGCGGCGGCGTCCGTATCCGCGTACCGCGTTGGCCAGGCAGCGGCGCGCCACCCCGTACAGCCAGGGAAGAGGAGAGGGCGGCAGGTCGGACCGGCGCCGCCAGGCGACGGTGAAGACCTCCGCCACCACCTCCTCCACATCACTGCCACGGCCGTCCAGTCGCCTAGCCACGTAGCGGCTGACCGCCCAGTAGTGCTCGCGATAGGCAGCGGCGAAGGTCTCGTCGTTGCTCATGATCCGTCTGTGTCCGGCAGGTGGGTGAGCGTCACACCCTTCGGTGTGACGCTCGTCGCGTCGCTCCATTGTGACGGTGCGGCGAGGGCCGGACACAGGCGGGGCATGGAGAGCAACACGGTGACGGCGCCGCCCGCATCCGCAGGCCCGCGCGCACGGCGTCCGGGACGGGCCGCGGTGAAGTGGCTGACGTCCACGGACCACAAGACGATCGGCACGCTGTATCTGGTGACCTCGTTCGCGCTGTTCTGCGTCGGTGGTGTCATGGCGCTGCTGATGCGCGCCGAACTGGCCCGGCCCGGTCTGCAGATCATGTCGAACGAGCAGTTCAACCAGGCGTTCACGATGCACGGCACGATCATGCTGCTGATGTTCGCGACGCCGCTGTTCGCCGGTTTCGCGAACTGGATCATGCCGCTGCAGATCGGCGCGCCCGACGTGGCGTTCCCGCGGCTGAACATGTTCGCGTACTGGCTGTACCTCTTCGGCTCGCTGATCGCGGTGGGTGGTTTTCTCACCCCGCAGGGCGCGGCCGACTTCGGCTGGTTCGCCTACTCGCCGCTGTCGGACGCGGTCCGCTCGCCGGGCGTCGGCGCCGACATGTGGATCATGGGTCTGGCCTTCTCCGGCTTCGGCACCATCCTCGGCGCGGTCAACTTCATCACCACCATCATCTGCATGCGCGCTCCGGGCATGACGATGTTCCGCATGCCGATCTTCGTGTGGAACGTGCTGCTGACCGGTGTGCTGGTGCTGCTGGCCTTCCCCGTCCTCGCGGCGGCCCTGTTCGCGCTGGAGGCGGACCGTGCATTCGGTGCGCACGTCTTCGACGCGGCGAACGGGGGCGCGCTGCTGTGGCAGCACCTCTTCTGGTTCTTCGGGCATCCGGAGGTGTACATCATCGCGCTGCCGTTCTTCGGAATCATCTCCGAGGTCATCCCGGTGTTCTCGCGCAAGCCGATGTTCGGTTACATGGGCCTGATCGGCGCGACCATCGCGATCGCCGGTCTGTCCGTGACGGTGTGGGCCCACCACATGTACGTCACCGGCGGTGTACTGCTCCCGTTCTTCTCCTTCATGACGTTCCTCATCGCCGTTCCGACGGGTGTGAAGTTCTTCAACTGGATCGGAACGATGTGGCAGGGCTCCCTGTCCTTCGAGACTCCGATGCTGTGGGCGACCGGTTTCCTCGTCACGTTCGTCTTCGGGGGTCTGACCGGCGTGATGCTCGCCTCACCGCCGATGGACTTCCCCCTGTCCGACTCGTACTTCGTGGTGGCGCACTTCCACTACGTCGTCTTCGGCACCGTGGTGTTCGCGATGTTCTCCGGCTTCCACTTCTGGTGGCCGAAGATGACCGGCAAGATGCTCGACGAGCGCCTCGGCAAGATCACCTTCTGGACTCTGTTCGCCGGCTTCCACGGCACGTTCCTGGTGCAGCACTGGCTCGGTGCCAATGGCATGCAGCGCCGGATCCCCGACTATCTTGCGGTGGAAGGGCTCACGGCACTGAACACGGTGTCGACGATCTCGTCCTTCCTTCTCGGACTCTCGTTCCTGCCGTTCTTCTACAACGTGTGGAAGACGGCCAAGTACGGCAAGCCGGTCGGCGTCGACGACCCGTGGGGCTACGGGCGTTCGCTGGAGTGGGCGACGTCCTGCCCGCCGCCGCGGCACAACTTCCTCACGCTGCCGCGGATCCGCAGTGAATCCCCGGCCTTCGACCTGCACCATCCCGGCACCTCGGTGTCGGACACCCCTCTGCCGTCCGCCGGGAGGGAACTGCGGTGACCGCCATGGACGACCGGCCGCTCGACGTGTCGCCGCTGATACGCGAGCTCGAAGGCCATCTGCTCGTCGAGGCCGCCCGTGCCGAGGGGCGCGCCGAGGCGGAGCGTTTCGCCCGGTCGCTGCCCTGGCTGTCGGACACCCAGCGGGCCGAGGTGCAGGAGCTCTACGCGGCGGAACACCTGGTCCTCGCGAGGCGTTCCTGGCAGCACGTCGCGCGACGCGGTGGCGAGCTGCGGGCCGAGTACGAGGACAGGTACCGCCGCCTGCGGCGGCGCTGGTGCGCCGGCGTCCTGATCTGCACGGCCCTCGCCCTGGTGTCGCCGGCCGTGCTGCTGCTGACGGGGACGAGAGGTTAGAGCGCCATCGCGGTCTCGGTGACGGCACGCGGCTGGAGATGCATGACGGACGACCGGTCCACGAGGTCGCGCAGAACGGGCACGAAGGCCTGGTCGCCGCCGAGTTCGTCCAGAATGCGCTGGGCCCGGTGGCGGAACTCGTCGATGTCCTGCGCGAAGCGACGCAGCACGGCGGGCGCGAGCAGCACGTCGGTCAGTTCCGTCCGGGCCTGCGGCGATGTCCGCGCGGCGGTGTGCAACCCGAGGACGCCGGCGGTGGAATGCGGGGCGGTCTCCTCCAGCGCGCAGGCGAGCAGATACGTCACGGTGCCGTTCAGGAGGTCCTCGTCGCGACCGGACAGGATGTCCTCCTGGTCGTTGAAGATCTGCCAGAGGACCCCGAACACGTCACCGAATTCGCGCCAGAGCTCCACACGCGGCTTCGCGGCACCGGCCAGCTCCGCGGCCATGGTGGTGATCATGCTGTACGGGGCGCCGGACTTCCCCAGGTACGCGGCGGCCACCGACGCGCGGGTGGCGGTGGCCGCGTCTCCGTGGAGGTCTCTCAACTGGCCCTCGGTCGCGCCGATCCAGCACCGCACGACCTCCGCCGACAGGGCGGCGCGCACCTGCTCCGGGATCCGCTCCGACTGGACGACCAGCAGGGGCAGGGGCGTTCCGCCGATGACGGTGGCGAGCAGCGCGTCGCTCTCGTCGAGGTCGCCGACGGCGAAGGTTCCCTGACCGTCGGCGAGGTCGTCGAGGCAGCAGGCCGAGGTCCACCACAGGTCATGGACGACGGTCAGCGGAAGGGCCGGTTCGAGAGCGCCGGTCTCGGCGGCGTGGACGATCAACGGCAGCACCGACAGGGGGTACTTGAAGGTGCGGTGCCGCAGGAGCGCGGCCACGACGGCCCGGACGGACGGGGCCGACGCGCCGAGCAGGCCGAGCGCGGCCTCCCGCTCGGCCTCGATCGCCGCGGCCATCTGCCGATGCACATCCACGTACGACACCGCAGTCACGCAAGCCCACCCCACCACTCTGTTCAATCGAGGACCGATTCGATCACCCGGTTCACAGGGGAGCTAGAGCGATTTTGCGCCATGGCCGAATCAATTCATCATGCGATGGGCCGACCGGACCCGGCCGGCGGGCCGCACCGAGGCCCTCCCGTTCGGCGTGCGTCGCGCTCGGACAGCCGCGCGCCGGGGCGCGTCGGGCGGCGCGCGGCGCCGCATCGGGCGGGAAACGCCGCATAGCGGCCGGGAAGTGAGGGTCCATCGGTCTCGGACCCCGCCATACTGGCCGTCGTGCGAGTAGCGATCATGACCGCGGGGTCGCGGGGCGACGTGGCACCGTACACCGGGCTCGGGCACGGACTGGCGCGCGCCGGACACGAGGTCACCTTGGTGACGCACGGGTGCTTCGAGTATCTGGTGGCCGGCTCCGGTGTGGGCTTCCACGCCCTGCCCGTCGATCCCCGCGCCGAACTGGAGTCCACCCGCGGACGGGGGCTGCACCGCAGCGCCACGGGGGCCGGAAAGCTGATCCGGCTCGTCGGGATGGCGCGGGCGCTGGTCGGGCGGATGGCCGACGACCTCGTAGAGGCGGCCCACGCCAGCGACGTGCTCCTGCTGTCCGGTTCGCTGGGTCCGCTCGGACACACCGTCGCCGAGGGGCTGTCTCTGCCGAGCATGGGTGTCTACCTCCAGCCGCTGGCCCCCACCGGCGACTTCGCGCCTCCCGTGACCGGGGTCCGCTCGTGGGGCCCCGCGGTGAACCGGGCCGCGGGACACGGGGTGAACATGGCCGTGGAACGGGTCTTCGCCGAGACCGTGCGCACCCTGCGGGGCCGGCTCGGCCTGCCGCCCCTCGGCCCCGGCGCCGTGCGCCGCGCCCGCGAACGGCAGAGCTGGCCCGTGCACCACGGTTTCAGCCCACACGTGGTGCGCCGCCCGCGCGACTGGCGGGCCGGGCTCGACGTCGCCGGATACTGGTGGCCGTACGACGGCGCCGACGCGCAACTGCCCGCCGCGCTGCGGGACTTCCTGGACGCCGGCCCTCCGCCGGTCTTCGTCGGCCTCGGCAGCGCGACGGTGCCCGACCCCGGCCGGCTGAGCGCACACGTCGTCCGCGCCCTGCGGGCGGCCGGGCTGCGCGGGGTGATCCAGCGGGGCTGGGGCGAACTGCACGCCACGGGCGACGACATGTTCACGGTCGGAGAGGTCCCGCACTCACGGCTCTTCCCCCGGATGGCCGCGGTGGTGCATCACGCCGGGGCGGGCACGACGGCGGCCGGTCTGCGGGCCGGGGTCCCGGCCGTGCCCGTGCCGATCCAGTTCGACGAGGGGTTCTGGGCCACGCGGCTCGTCTCGCTCGGCGTGTCACCGGGCGCCGTGCCGCTGCGCGGTTTCAGCGCGGCCCGGCTCACGGCCGCGTTGGTGCGGGCCACCGGTGACCCGTCGTACCGGCGGCGCGCCACCGCGCTGGCCGCGCGCATCGGCGCGGAGGACGGGGTGAGGCCGGTCGCCGACGCGATCGGCCGGTTGGCGGACTGAACGCCGGGTACGGCGACCGGCCCGCCTTCTCTTTCGACCGGCGGGTTCCTGGGGCCCGCCCCGGGGACGACGGGCCGCGCGCAAGCGGCCTCCGGCACGGAAGGGACGCCCAGCGCCTGTCTGACAATGCGCGGCGTCGCCCGAAGGGCGGCTCGGCGACTTCAGGTACGTGTGCTCGGCGCGCCGGACGCAGCCTCTCGTGCTGGATGCACTTGGGGCTGTGTCCGGTGCGGCGAGCGTGCGTGCATGGTGTCGCCGGGCAGGCGGGAATGGTCAGACAGGGCCTATGGGGTCGGCGGCCAGCCCGCCGGACGCAGGATGGCGAGGAGCTGTCGGACCAGTTCCTCGACCACCTCGTCGAGCGTCGCGTCCACCCAGCCCGCGCGCCAGTCGTGGAGCAGGCCGTTGACGCTTCCGATGAAGGCGGTGGCGGCGATGCGGTAGTCCCGCGCGGCCGCCTCCCCGCGGGCCGCGGCGCCGGCGGCCTCCGCGCAGATGAAGTCCACCCAGCGGGCGCGGCGGGCCAGCCGCTGCTCCTCCAGCCGCGGGCTCACACCGATGATCTCGACGAAGGTGATGCGGATGCGGCGCGGATCGCCCGTCACGTTCGCCGCGTACGCACGGAAGATCGCGGTGGCCCGCTCGGCGAGCGGCAGGTCCCGGGCCTCGGCCAGCGCGGCCAGCGCCGCTTCCTCCGCCCAGTCGTTGACCTGGAGATGCAGAGCCGCCAGCACGTCCTCCAGGGTGCGGAACTCCTCGTAGAACTGGCGCGTGGACAGTCCCGCCGCCTCGCTCAGCGCGGCGACGGTGGTGGACCGGAAGCCGGGGCTGTCACCGAACAGCCGAAGCGCGGCGTCCATGAAGCGGAGGCGCCGCTCGGCCTGCCGCTCCGCGGCGGTCCTGCCCCCGTAGCGGCCGGTCGGCGCTCTGAGCCTGCCCGTCATGCCCGCCTCCCCAGCCGCTGCGGCACTCACCGCTCCAGCGTCCCCGCTCTCCGGCGCGCGGGTGCTCCTCTGTGCCGACGCGTCGTTCACTCTTGACGATTTTGTCGTGTACGGACCCTTGTGGAGAGACCCACCCCCTCCTTACTTTCCAGTAAGTCAACTCTGAACGCGGGCGTGTTCAGATTTTCCCTTGTCATGCCCAAGCCACCCGCACTCCCCACAACGACAAGGACCCACCCATGTCTGTCCTCAGACCCGGACACCTCTGTTCTCTGGCCGCCGCCCTCACACTCACCTTCACGCTCGGCGGCACGGCGACCGCCGCCGGCACGGACTCGGCGCGAACGTCGGCCGCCGACCTGCGTGAGGTGATGTTCGTCGGCAACAACTGGGACGGCACCGCCGACGTCATCCGCTCCACCGGCGACTTCGCGAAGATCGGACGTGTCGACGTCATCCCGGACAAGGCCGAGCGGCTCGCGGCGATCAACGCCGACCCCATCAGGTGGATCTACTTCATGGCGATCCGCAACGGCGTCGGCGAGGGCCACGACCAGTTCGTCGACGACATGTACTCGACGCCCGACGGCAGGTCCGTGGTGGTCTCCCGCCCGAGCTTCGCCGACGTCGTCTCGATCGACCTGTCCAGCGGCCGGATCAACTGGCGTTTCCCCGTGGCCGGTTACCGCTCCGACCACATGGCCGTCTCCCCCGACGGCACGCGCGTGGCGGTCTCGGCGTCGACCGCGAACACCGTGCACGTCCTCGACATCACCACCGGCAGACAGCTCGGCTCCTTCGCCACCGGGGACAAGCCGCACGAGAACATCTTCACGCGCGACGGCAAGTACATCTGGAACATGGCCATCGGCGACGTCAACACCGCTCTCGACGACCCGTGGCTGGACTGGACGAAGGGCGACCGGCGGATCACCGTCGTCGACGCGACCACGTTCCGGCAGGTCAAGGTGATCGACATGCGCGAGCGGCTCGACGCGATCGGGCTCAAGGACTACTCGGACGCGGTCCGCCCCGCCGTCTTCTCGCCCGACGAGTCCAAGCTCTACTTCCAGGTGTCGTTCTTCAACGGCTTCCTGGAGTACGACGTCGCCTCCGACCGGATCACCCGGGTGAAGACCCTCCCCAAGAACCCCGCCACCAGCGCCGACCGTACGACGTGGGTGAACGACTCCCGCCACCACGGCATCTCGATGAACCCCTCCGGCACCAAGCTGTGCGTCGCGGGCACGATGGACGACTACGCCACCGTCGTCGACCGCGACACCCTCCAGGAGGGCCCGCTCGTCACCGCGTCCAAGCCGTACTGGGCGACCGTCAGCGGCGACGGCAAGGACTGTGTCGTCTCCGAGAGCGGTGCCGATCAGGTCACCGCCATCGACTTCGCCACCGGACAGAAGAGGGTGTCGGTAGCGGTCGGCGACCACCCGCAGCGCGTGCGCCTCGGCCATGTGGAGGTGAACTGGACGGGGCCATCGGCCGGTTGACCGATCCGCCGGCCCGGTGCGGGGCACGGCCGGCCGCGTGACCGGCCGCGCCCCGCACACCTCATCCACCGACCCGGCGCGTCAGGTTCAGCAGGTACTCCTTCCGGTCCAGCGGGTTGAGGTCGATGCGCGGCCGGTCCGGGACCGCGCCGCGGGCGACGGGCGCGTAGTGGTCGAAGGCTGCTTCCAGCTCGCCCTCGCCCCGTGTCAGCCCCGGCAGTTGCTGCTCCAGTCCATGCACCCGGGCGGCCGGGACCACGCCCTCCAGGACGCAGGCCGTGCCGCGCACCTCCGTGGTCCGCGGCACGGCACGCCCGCTCGCCAACAGGGGCAGCACCGCCGCGAGCGTGTCCGCCGGGACCTCCAGGACGAACCGGTGCATCGGCTCGTACACCTGACTGCCGGCCCGGCGCAGCGCGTTCATCACCACCAGCGGGGTCACCCCGCGGAAGTCGGCGCCCGTGCTGGACATGCTCTTGTCGAAGCCCTGGTGGGCGTGGCTCTGCCGGGGCGAGTAGCCGCAGTGCGTCATGGTCACCGTGCAGTCGGTGACCTCCCAGCCGTGCAGTCCCTGCCCCAGCGTCTCGCGGACGGTGTCCTCGACCGCCTTGAAGAACGCGTAGGGCATGGCGCCGAGCTCGACCTCCAGGCCGAACGAGACGCCGGAACCGACCGGCGCGGCGTCGATGCGCAGTCCGACGGTCGCGAGGAACGGATTGGGGTCCTTCTTGTTGAACTCGACCGCCGTGCCCGAGCCCACGGGCCGTTCGATGCACAGCGGCGTGGTCTCACGGAATGTGACGTCGAGACCGAACTCGTCGGCCAGCGTGGCCTGGACGACCTCCTTCTGCACCTCCCCGTAGAGCGACACGGAGACCTCTGATCGCACCTCGTCGTGCCGCACGTCGATCAGCGGGTCCTGTTCGGCCAGCCGAGTGAGGGCGAGATGCAGTGCGCCGCGGTCGGCCGGGCTCGCCGGGACGACGACGGTCTCGAGCGTCGGCGGCGAGAAGTGGTGTCCGGCCGCCGTAGTGCGCGGCACACCGATGGCGTCGCCGATCCGGACGCCACCGAGCCCCCACAGTTTGCCGATCCGGCCGGCGGCCACGGCGTCCTCACGGACGGCGGTCCCGTGGTCGAAGACGCTGATGGCGGTGACCTTCGCCTCCTCGCCGCCGCCGATGGTCAGCCGGTCGCGGGTGCGCAGCGTCCCGGAGAACATCCGCGCGTACGCGATCTTCTCCCCGGCCGCTCCGCGTTCGACCTTGAAGACGGTCCCCGAGACCGGGCCCCCGCCGTCGGCTTCGGCGGCGGGCAGCAACTCCTTGATCCCGCTGATCAGTTCGCCGATTCCCGCGCCCGTCACGGCCGAGCCGAGGAACACCGGGTGGACCTGGGCCCGCCCGGTCTGCCGAACGAGGTCGTCGCGCAGCCGACCGGCCGTGACGTCGCCCTCGACGTAGGCCGCGAGCAGTTCGTCGTCGTGCCGCGCCAGCAGGTCGAGCAGCGGGGTGCGCAGCCGGTCGTCGTCGAAAGGGGTGAAGCGAGCCGCGCGCGTGCCCGGGGCGACGGCCTCGCCCATCGGGACGATCGCCGGGGTGAGCCGCTCGGCGATCTGCTCCAGGACGTGGGCGCACCGTGCGCCGCTCCGGTCGATCTTGTTCACGAGGATCAGCGTCGGGATGCGCAGCCGCCGCAGCGTCCGCATCAGGACACGGGTCTGCGCCTGGACGCCCTCCACCGCCGAGACGACGAGGACGGCGCCGTCGAGGACGCCGAGCACCCGCTCCACCTCGGCGATGAAGTCCGGGTGACCCGGGGTGTCGATGAGATTGACGGTGACGTCGTCGATCGCGAAGGAGACGACGGCGGATCTGATGGTGATGCCGCGCTGTCGCTCCAGCGCGAGGGAATCGGTCTGGGTGCTGCCGTCGTCGACGCTGCCGATCTCGTCGATGACTCCGACCGAGTGCAGCAGCCGCTCGGTCAGGCTCGTCTTACCGGCGTCTACGTGCGCCAGAATTCCCAGGTTCAGCAAGTGCACCGGGTGTCATGTCCTTCGAAGTGGGAGTGGTTCCTTCCTGGGTGGACATGAACGGTGTGCGCATTGCTGCTCCTCGATCCTGTGGACGCGTCCCGAGCAGTGCAGCAGGCGGCCGTGTGCGACGGCAACGGATTAACGCTCAACAAATGCCTGCCGCGACACTCCCCCGACCCGGAACACGGCCCTAGAGTGACGCCCATCACGTCGGCGGCCGCTGTCCGCTCGGGCGGCTGCCGCCCCGTACCCATTCCCTCGCACGGTTCCCTGGGAGGGCACATGACCCGTATCTCGGTGAAGGTGGACGGCACGACGTACGAGGACGAGGTGGAACCCCGTCTCCTGCTGATCCACTATCTGCGTGACCGGCTGGGCCTCACCGGCACCCCGATCGGCTGCGACACCTCCAACTGCGGGGCGTGCACGGTGGACCTCGACGGGGAGACGGTGAAGAGCTGCTCCGTGCTCGCGGTCCAGGCCGACTCGGGCGAGGTGACCACCGTCCAGGGCCTGGCCCGGGACGGTGAGTGGCATCCGCTGCAGAAGGCGTTCCACGAGCGGCACGCGCTCCAGTGCGGCTACTGCACCCCCGGGATGATCATGGCCGCCCGCGATCTCCTGCGCGAGAACCCGGCGCCGGACCCGCAGGAGGTGCGGGAGGCCCTGGAGGGCAACCTCTGCCGGTGCACCGGCTACCAGAACATCGTGCGCGCGGTCCTCGCCGCCTCCGGACAGGAGGCAACGACATGAGCGACCAGGTCACCGAACGCGAGGTCGGCCGGTCCCGGCCGCGCAAGGAGGACGCCCACCTCGTCACCGGCCAGACCACCTGGACCGACAACATCGACGTCCACGGGCTGCTGCACCTGGCGATCCTGCGCAGCCCGATGGCACACGCCCGCATCCGACGGATCGACGTGTCCCCCGCGCTCGAACAGCCCGGCGTCGTGGCCGCGTTCAGCGGCCGCGACCTCGCCGCGGGCCTCGGCTCGCTGCCCTGCGCCTGGCCCGTCACCGAGGACATGGTGCTGCCCGACCACCCGCCGATCGCGGTCGACGAGGTCCGCTACGCCGGTGACCCGGTGGCGGTCGTCGTGGCCCGGGACCGGTACGCCGCCGCCGACGCGTTGGAGGCCGTCGAGGTCGACTACGAGCAACTGCCGCCCGTCCTCGACCTGGAGGCCGCGCTCGCCGACGACGCGCCGCTGGTCCACTCCGACAAGGGCACCAACCGCTGCTACGTGTGGCCGCTGGCCACCGGCGAGGAGTACCCGGCGGTGCGGCACCGCGCCGACGTCGTCCTTCGCCGGCGCTATGTGCAGCAGCGGCTCATCCCCAACGCGATGGAACCGCGGTCGGTCGTCGTCACGCCGCTCGCCGCGTCCGGCGAGTACACCGTCCACTCCGCCACCCAGATCCCGCACATTCTGCGGATCATGCTGGCCACGGTCACCGGGGTCCCCGAGCACAAGCTGCGCGTGATCGCCCCGGACGTGGGCGGCGGCTTCGGCTCCAAACTCCAGGTGTACGGCGAGGAGGCGCTCGCCCTCGCCGTCGCCCGTCGTCTCGGACGGCCGGTGAAGTGGACCGAGTCGCGATCCGAGGGCTATCTCGCGACCCACCACGGCCGCGGCATGATCCAGGACGTGGAGATCGCCGCCACCCGGGAGGGCAGGCTGCTCGGCCTCAAGGTCGACCTGCTCGCCGACATGGGCGCCTACCTGATGCTCGTCACCCCTGGCATCCCGATCCTCGGCGCGTTCATGTACCCCGCCATCTACAAGATGGACGCGTACGACTTCACGTGCACCGGCGTGTTCACCACCCGCACGCCGACGGACGCCTACCGCGGCGCGGGACGCCCCGAGGCGACGTACGCCATCGAACGGATCATGGACGAGCTGGCCGTGGAACTCGGCCTGGACCCGGTCGAGTTGCGGCGCCGCAACTGGATCGGCCACGAGGAGTTCCCCTACACGGCGATCGCGGGGCTGACGTACGACAGCGGCAACTACGAAGCGGCCACGGACAAGGCACTCGCGCTCTTCGGGTACGACGAGCTGCGCGCCGAGCAGCGCAAGCGCAACGAGAGCGGCGAGACGGTGCGGCTGGGCATCGGAGTGTCCACCTACACCGAGATGTGCGGGCTCGCGCCGAGCCGGGTGCTCCGCGATCTGCGGTACGCGGCCGGGGGCTGGGAGGCGGCGAGCATCCGTATGCTGCCGACCGGCAAGGTCGAGGTGGTCACCGGCACCAGCCCGCACGGGCAGGGGCACGTGACCTGCTGGAGCCAGATCGCCTCCGACGTGCTGGGGGTGCCCTTCGAGGACGTCGAGGTGGTGCACGGCGACACCAGGGCGGCTCCGCAGGGCATGGACACCTACGGATCGCGATCGCTCGTGGTGGGCGGGGCCGCCGTCCACCACGCCGCCGAGAAGGTGGTGGAGAAGGCGCGGAAGGTGGCAGCGCACCTGCTCGAGGCGAGCGAGGACGACCTCGATTTCACGCACGGCGTGTTCTCGGTGAAGGGATCGCCCGAGGCGCGCAGGTCCATCCAGGAGATCGCCTTCGAGACGTTCTCCTCGCACGACCTGCCCGACGGCATGGAACCCACCATCAACGCCGAGCACCTCGTCGACCCGGACAACTTCTCCTACCCGCACGGCACGCACCTGTGCGCCGTAGAGGTCGACACCGAGACCGGGCGGACCACCATCCGCTCGTACGTCAGCGTCGACGACGTCGGGCGGGTCGTCAACCCGATGATCGTCGAAGGCCAGGTGCACGGAGGGGTCGCGCAGGGCATCGCGCAGGCCCTGTACGAGGAGGCCGTCTACGACGACGAGGGCAACCTCGTCTCCGGCACGATGGCCGACTACCTCGTGCCCTCCGCGGCCGACCTGCCCGCCTTCGTGACGGACCGGACGGAGACGCCCGCGACGTCCAACCCCCTGGGCGCCAAGGGAGTCGGCGAGGCGGGCACCATCGCCTCGACGCCCGCCGTCGTCAACGCGATCGTGGACGCGCTGCGTCCGCTCGGGGTGAGCGAGGTGGCCATGCCCTGCACCCCGCAGCGGGTCTGGGAGGCCCTTCGCGCCGCACGGTCCGACGGGCACTCCTCCGGAGGTCCCACAGCGTCCGCGAAGGAGGCGTCGGCATGATTCCCCCGGCATTCGAGTACACGAGGCCCACGAGCGTCGACGAGGCGGTGCGCACGCTCGCCGACGCGGGCGAGGACGCCAAGGTGCTGGCCGGCGGGCAGAGCCTGCTGCCGCTGCTGCGTCTGCGGCTGGCGTTCCCCGAACTCGTCGTCGACGTGGGGCGGATACCGGAACTGCGCGGGATCCGCGAGGACGAGGGCACCCTGGTCATCGGAGCGATGACCACCCACCACGACGTCGTCCGCCACCCCCTGGTGCGCCGGCACGCCGGGCTGCTCGCCGCGGCCACCGCCACCGTCGCGGACCCGGCCGTACGCCATCGCGGCACGCTCGGCGGATCCCTCGCGCACGCCGACCCGGCCGGCGACCTGCCCGCCGTGATCCTCGCGCTGGACGCGACCCTCGTCGCCGTGGGACCGGACGGGCAGCGGTCCATCCCGGCCCGCGAGTTCTTCGTCGACTACCTCCAGACCGCGCTGCGACCCGACGAACTGCTGGTGCAGGTGGAGATTCCGGCCCGCGACGGCTGGGGCTTCCACTACGAGAAGTTCCAGCGCGTCGCGCAGGCGTGGGCGGTCGTCGGGGTGGCGGCACTCGTGCGGCGCGACGACGGGCGGATCGCCGAGGCGCGGATCGGCCTCACCAACATGGGCTCGACTCCGCTGCGCGCCGAGGCCGCCGAGGAGGCGCTGGAGGGCGCCACCGCGGTGGGTGCGGTGCGTCGGGCGGCCGAGACGGCGGCGGACGGCACCCGTCCCTCGTCCGACCCGTCGGCGTCCCCCGAGTACCGTGCGCACCTCGCCCGGGTGCTCACCCGGCGCGCGGTGCTCGCCGCCGCCGGGATGGGGTGAGGAGCCCATCGCCGCCATGACCACGGACGGCCCGAGCGGTCCGGACGAGGTGCGGGCCCGCCTGGAGAAGACGGGGTACCTCGTCGACGACGGGCTGGCCGTGGCCTGCTTCCTGGCACTGCGGCTGCACCGGCCGCTGTTCTGCGAGGGCGACGCGGGCGTGGGCAAGACCGCGCTCGCGTCCGCCCTCGCCGAGGCGACCGGCGCCCCACTGATCCGGCTCCAGTGCTACGAGGGCATCGACGCGTCCCAGGCGCTGTACGACTGGGACTTCCCGCGCCAGCTCCTGCATCTGCGGGCCGCCGAGACGGCGGGTGTCACGGACGCGGACCGGCTCGAAGCCGAGCTGTACGACCGGCGGTTCCTCCTCGCGCGGCCCCTCCTGCGGGCGCTGGAGACACAGCCGTCCGTGCTGCTCGTCGACGAAGTCGACCGCGCGGACGACGAGTTCGAGGCGTTCCTGCTGGAGCTGCTGTCCGAGTACACGGTCACCATCCCCGAACTGGGCACGCTGCGCGCCGAGTCGCCGCCCGTCGTGGTCCTGACCTCCAACCGCACCCGCGAGGTGCACGACGCCCTGAAACGACGGTGCCTGTACCACTGGTTCGACCATCCCGGGTTCGCCCGCGAACTCTCCATCGTCAGGAGGAGACTGCCGGAGGTCACCGACCGGCTCGCCGAGCAGGTCACCGCGCTGGTGCAGGCGCTGCGCTCCGAGGATCTCGTCAAACCGCCCGGGGTCGCGGAGACGATCGACTGGGCACGGGCCCTGCACGCGCTCGGCGCGACCGAGGTGGACGCCGAACTGGCGGTCGTCACACTGGGCTCCGCCCTCAAGTACCGCGAGGACGCGGACCGGGCCCGGGGACTGGACCTCTCGGCGATCCTCGCGGCACGGGAGGGGTGAGACGGCGTGGACGGCACCGACCCGCGCGCCGGCCGCGCCGGGACCTGGCGGCAGGCCGTACCGGGCGGCGATGCGGGCCCGCGGCGTCCGTCCGTTCCCGGAGGCGGCGCCGGTGCCCCGCCGCCGGGCGCACCGGTCGGCGCTGCCGACGGCACCGCGGTGCTCGTGGGCTTCGCACGGGCTCTGCGCGCGGCCGGGGTCGACGCGGGACCCGACCGTGTGCAGGCCCTGCTCGGCGCGCTCGCCCTCCTCGACCCGGCCGGACGGTTCGACGTGTACTGGGCGGGACGGCTCACCCTGTGCGGAAGCCGGGACGACCTGGAGCGCTACGACCGGGTCTTCGCCGCGTACTTCGCCGAGCGGGACACCAGCGGCCGGCCGCCGCGCCCCGTCCCGCCGCCCCGGCGACGGACGGTCGTCCGGGCCGCCGGGGCCCTCTCGCGCGGGGCGACGCGGTCCGGCCCGGACGCCGCCGTGCCCACGCCCGTGCGGGCCGACCCGGCCGATGTACTGCGCCATCGTGACATCGCCGGGCTGACGGCGGCCGAGCGGGAGCAACTGCGCAGGCTGCTGGCCGCGTTCCGGCCGCGCGGCGAGACGCGGCGCTCCGCCCGGCGGCACCCGTCACGGCGCGGCGACGTGGATCCGCGGCGCACGGTCCGGGAGCTGCTGCGGCGCGGCGGTGAACCGGCCCGGCTGCTGCGGCACACCCGGGTGGAGCGGCCGCGGCGGATCGTCCTGCTCGTGGACGTCAGCGGTTCGATGGGCCCCTACGCGGACGCGCTGCTGAGGTTCGCGCACGCCGCCTCGCGCGGCACCCGCACCGAGGTGTTCACGATCGGCACCCGGCTGACCCGGGTGACACGGGAACTCGGGCACCGCGATCCCGACACGGCGATGGCGGCCCTCGCCACGGCCGTGCCCGACTGGCGCGGCGGCACCCGGCTCGGCGAACTGCTGCGGGGCTTCCTCGATCGCTGGGGTGGCCGCGGCATGGCGCGCGGGGCGGTGGTGGTGCTGCTCTCGGACGGCTGGGAGCGTGGCGATCCGGCCCTGCTCGCGGGGCAGATGCGACGCTTGCACCGGCTCGCGCACCGGGTGATCTGGGCCAATCCGCGCAAGGCCCGCCCCGGTTACGCACCCCTGGCCGCCGGGATGGCGGCCGCGCTGCCGAGCGTGGACGCGTTCGTCGAGGGGCACAGCCTGGCCGCGCTGGAGCGTCTGGCGGCGGTGGTGAGAGGAGCGGACCCTTGAGGGAGACGTGTCCCACGGCGGAGGGAGCGCACGATGCGTGAGATCCTCCCGGCGCTGCACGAGTGGTACGCGGCCGGGTCCCCCTTCGGACTCGCCACGGTGGTCGCGGTCAGCCGGAGCGCGCCCCGCGATCCCGGCGCGGCCATGGCGGTCGGTCCCGGCGACGAGGTCGTGGGCAGTGTGTCCGGCGGATGTGTGGAGGGCGCGGTCTTCGAACTCGCGCGGGAGGTCGTCGCGTCGGGCGAGGCGCGGCTGGAGACCTTCGGATACAGCGACGAGGACGCGTTCGCCGTCGGGCTCACCTGCGGCGGCGAGATCACGGTGCTCGTACGCCGGGTCTCGCCGGCCGACGACCCGGCCTTCGCGGCGGTGGCCGAGTCGGTGGCCGCGGGCCGCCCGGTGACCGTCGCGACGGTGATCGACGGACCGGCGCCGCGCGGCGCCACGCTCGCCGTGTGGCCGGACACCGAATCCGAACCGGGCCCGGCGTCGGACTCGGGGGCGGGGACGAGTACGACGCAGGACTCGGGCGCGGGTGCGGGCAGTGTGTCAGGGATCGACACGGCGGCGGGCACCGGCACCGTGTCCGGGCGCGGCCCGGCGGTCACACCCGGCACGGCCGCGGCGGCGGGTACGGCCGCGACGACGGGTACGGCCGCGACGACGGGCGCGGACGCGACGACAGGCGCCGGCGGGGCAGCGGACGCTGCTACGCGGTCCGGCGCGGCGACAGCGGGGGCCGTCGGGGTGGCCGGGGTGGCCGGCTCGCTCGGCACGACCGGCCTGGACGTCGCCGTCACCGCCGACGCGCGGGGCGAACTGGCCCTCGGCGCCACCGGACAGCGGCACTACGGCCCGCACGGCGAGCGCCGCGAGGACGCGGTGAGCGTCTTCCTCCACTCCTTCGCGCCGCCGCCGCGCATGCTGGTCTTCGGCGCGATCGACTACGCGGCGGCGGTCGCCCGCATCGGTGACTTCCTCGGCTACCGCGTCACCGTGTGCGACGCCCGCCCGGTCTTCGCCACGCCGAAGCGGTTCCCGCCGGGGGTCGAGGTCGTGGTCGACTGGCCGCACCGCTATCTGGGCGGGACGACGACCGACGCACGCACCGTGATCTGTGTCCTCACCCACGACCCGAAGTTCGACGTGCCCCTGCTGGAGGTGGCCCTGCGCAGGCCGGCCGCGTACATCGGCGCGATGGGCAGCCGTCGTACGCACGACGAACGCATGGAACGGCTGGCCGAGGCGGGCCTGACCGAGCGTGAACTGTCCCGGCTGCGCTCACCCGTCGGTCTCGACCTCGGCGCGCGCACGCCCGAGGAAGTGGCCGTGTCCGTCGCCGCGGAGATCGTCGCGCTGCGCTGGGGCGGCACCGGGACGCCCCTCACGGCGACGGCCGGGGCGATTCATCCGAGGTAGCCGGCTCCCGGCGGGCTCCGCGCGATTCCGGTCCAGGAGGAAATGATGGATCTGCACCACGAGTTCACGGTCCCCGTTCCGGTCGAGGAGGCGTGGCACGTGCTCCTCGACATCGAGCGCGTCGCCCCCTGCATGCCGGGCACGACGGTGGAGGAGTACGACGGCAAGACCGTGACCGGCTCGGTGAAGGTCAAGGTCGGGCCGATCACCCTGACGTACCGGGGCAGCGCGGTCTTCGAGGAACAGGACGAGGAGGCCCACCGGTTGGTGCTGGTCGCCACCGGCAAGGAGACCCGCGGCCAGGGCACGGCACGGGCCCGGGTCACGGGCACGCTCGACGGACGGGCGGACGGCACGCTCGTGTCGGTCCGTACCGATCTCACGGTGACGGGACGGCCTGCGCAGTTCGGGCGGGGTGTGATGGCGGACGTGGGCGACAGGCTGGTCGGGCGGTTCGCCGACTGTCTCGCGGAACGGCTGGGCGGTGCGCAGCGATCGCCGAGCCCGCGGCCGGCGGCATCGGAGGCCGGGCACGGCGCCGACGCCGGATCCGGGGTCGAGCCGCCCGCCGAGGCCGGACGGCTCGACGGGCCGGCGGTGACGGCGCGTCCGGAGGCGGAGCCGATCGACCTGTTCGGCACGGCCGGGGTACCGGTCGTCAAACGTCTCGCGCCCGTCGCCGCTGCCGTCGTGGCGGTCCTGGTGCTCCTGCGCATACGACGGCGGGTGCGGCGCCGCTGACCGGTTGCCGTGCCGGCCCAGGGCGGTGCCGTCGATCGCGCCACGCTCCCCCGGACCGCTCAGCTCCCGGAGCCCGGCGTGCGCGGCGGCAGCCGGTGCAGGGTCACCTCGGACAGCCGCCCGTCCGTGACCGTCGCGGTCATGTACGTGCAGTCGGGCTGGCGGCGGCGGTCGGTCGGGGAGCCCGGGTTGAGCAGGCGCAGACCCGTCGCCGCGGTCGTGTCCCAGGGGATGTGGCTGTGCCCGAAGACCAGGACGTCGAGGTCGGGAAAGCGGTCCGCGCAGCGCTGCTCGCGGCCCTTGGCGGCGCCGGTCTCGTGGACCACTCCGAGGCGCAGGCCGCCCAGATCGGCGCGGGCGACCTCGGGGAGGCGGGCGCGCAGGGCGGGTCCGTCGTTGTTGCCGTACACGCCGATGAGGGTGCGGGAGCGGTCCTCCAGCAGGTCCAGGGTGGCGGTGTCCACCCAGTCGCCCGCGTGCACGACGACGTCGGCGCGCGGGAGTTCGGCCAGGAGCGCGGCGGGAAGCTGTCTCGCCCGCTTGGGGAGGTGGGTGTCGGACATCAGCAGGAGGCGCACGCGGCCAGGGTGTCACCCGCGGCAGGCAGGCGCACCGTCCGCGGGCCACCGCGCCCGCGTCGGACGGCGGACCCGCCGAACGGCAGGCGCACGCCCGCCACGTGTCCCCACCAGGCATCAGGCGCACGCCCGCCACATGCCCCCACCAGGAATCAGGCGCACACCGTCCGCGGGCCACCCGCCCACAGACAGGCGCACTCCCTCCGCGCCCGTCACTCGCCGAGCAGGATCTCGCTCCACACCTGCTTGCCGCCGCTCACCGGCACCGTCCCCCACGCCGCCGACATCGCCTCGACCAGGAGGATGCCGCGGCCTCCGGTGGCCTCCCAGCCGATGCTGGTGGGCTTGATCGGGGTACGCGGCGAGTTGTCGGCGACGGCGATCCGCAGCCGGTGGTTGATGAGGGTGAGGTCGAGTCTGACCTGACCGCCGGTGTGGACGAGCGCGTTGGTGACGAGTTCGGAGACGACGAGGAGCACGGCGTCGACCTCGTCGTCGACGCCCCACGACCGCAGCGTCCGCTTGGTGAAGCGCCGGGCGTGCCGGACGGCTTCGGGGACGCGCCAGATGGTCCAGCTCTCGCGGAGCGGGCGCCGGGCCATGCCGTCGTAGCGCATCAGGAGCAGGGCGACGTCGTCGCTGCGGTTGGCGTGGGCCAGCAGTCCGTCGGCGACGAGCCCGAGGTGGCCGGGGTCGGACGCCGCGAGGCCCCTGGCCAGTCGGTCGAGGCCGTCCTCGATGTCGATCTCGACGGACTCCACGAGCCCGTCGGTGGTCAGCGCGACGATCGTGCCGGGCTGGAAGCGCAGCGGGCTCATCGGGAAGTCGGCCTGCGCGACGACGCCCAGCGGGGGCCCGGTCTCCGATTCGGGGACCTCGGTGCTGCCGTCCGGGTGACGCAGCACCGGCGGGAGGTGCCCGGCGCGGACGTACCAGGCGGAGCCCTCCTCCATGTCGACGTCGACGTAGCAGCAGGTGGCGAAGAGGTCGGTCTCCAGGTCCATCAGGAGCCGGTTGGCGTGCGAGACCACCACGTCGGGGGGATGGCCCTCGACGGCGTAGGCGCGCAGGGCCGTGCGCATCTGGCCCATCAGGGTCGCGGCGGACGCGTTGTGCCCCTGGACGTCGCCGATGACCAGGGCGACGTGGTTGTCGGGCAGCGGGATCACGTCGTACCAGTCGCCGCCCACCTCCAGGCCCGCCGTGGTCGGCAGGTAGCGGGCGACGGCGACCGCGCCCGGAAGCCGTGGCAGACGACGCGGGAGCAGGGTGCGCTGGAGCATGCCGATCAGTTCGTGCTCGGCGTCGAAGGCGTGGGCGCGCACCAGGGCCTGGCCGGCGAGGCCCGCGGACGCGGTGAGCAGGGCGCGCTCCTCGGGGCTGAACTCGTGCGGGGTGTCCCAGCCGATGAGGCAGGCTCCGGCCATGCGGCCGCCCGCGGGGAGCGGCAGCACGGCGAGGCCGCCGGGTCCGACCTCGGCGAGCGCGGGTTCCAGGGGTGCCCCGGCGGGCCAGACGGCGGGCCGGCCCTCGTTGAGGGCGGTCGCGAGCGTCGGCATCGCGCGGACCGGGGCGTCGGGCCACTCCGTGCGCCATTCGGTTCGCCACAGCTCGGGCCAGTACTCGGGCTCGGGCGGGTCCAGGACGGTGACGACTAGGCGGTCGCCCTCCAGCTCCGCGAGGGCGATCCGGTCGGCCTGGAGGGGTTTGCGCAGGGCCGCGACCACGGCCTTGCCGACGTCCCGGACGGTGCCGGCGGTCGCCAGGGCGGCGGCGAGCCGCTGGACGCGCGTCACGTCGTTGACGCCGGCCCGCAGTTTCGAGGCGTCGGAGACGGTGCCGACGAGGCGGGCGGAGCCGCCCTCGGCCGCGGGCAGGAGCCGTGCGCGCATCCGGAGCCACTTGTGCCCGCCGGAGGGCTGGAGGATGCGGAACTCCAGCTCCCGGTCGCCGATGGACATGTGGTCCGCCTCCACCGTGGACATCAGTGAGGGCAGGTCCTCGGGCACGGTCATCGACAGGAGTGTCTCGACCTTGCCGTCGAAGTCGGCGGGGTCCAGTCCGAACAGGTGCAGTACGTCGTCGTCGACCTCGACGTGCCCGGTGTCCATGGAGAGGCTGAACTGGCTGGCCTGCAGTTCCTCGGCGCCCTCGGCCTCGGCGGGCGGCGGACAGACGGCGGCGTCCGCGACCAGGCCCAGGCAGTCGCGGTCCTCGCCGCCGAAGCCGTCCTGGTCCTCGGTGACGGCGATCAGACAGCCGCCGCCCCGCAGGGGGTGCGCGGCGAGCGAGACGTCCTGGGACGACAGCCGCGGGGCGTCGGCGCAGCGGGCGAGTTCCCCGGGCCCGAGGAGACGGGGCCGCCCCGAGCGCAGTGCCTCGGCGGCCGGGGATCCGCCGGACAGGGGATAGCGGTCGCGCAGCCCGTACAGCGTTCTGGGCACTCCGGCGGACTCGGCGAGGTGCAGTTCGTCACCGCCCGGCCCTGGCGCGTAGACGGCGACGAAGGTCGCGGGGGTGAAGACGAGCGCCTGTTCGAGGACGCGGCGCAGCCGCTCCCGCGGGTCCAGGTCGGCGGCGAGCGTCTTGAGGGCAAGTTCGGCACGCGGCGTTCGCGTTCTGCGTCCCGTAGCGCCCTCACTGACCACGTCCGTCATTACAGCGCTTCCGGAGCGCTCGCGCAGCCCCTGTGACCGTTCCGGACCTGTCGGGCCTGCACGGGAACCCGGATGTCCGAACGCAGTCGAACAGATCTTGACGCGTGCGTTCCGCACGGTGATCTGGTGACAGGCGTGACTGTCGGTGCCCCCGGACGGCTGGAAGGCTCGGTGACACACGGCCGAGGGGGACATGGCATGGACAAGCGGTACGAGGTCTACGCGCTGGCCGACAGACACTTCTATGAGACTCCGGACCGGATGGCCGGCGGTGTCGGGAGCGCTCCTCCCGCCTACCGGACGGCGCTGCGCGAGGTGCCGGAGGGCTGGCGCGCGGCGCGGATCGGCGACTGGCTGACGCTGACGCCCGTCGACCGGGACGGCGTTCCGCTGCCGGGGCCGGCCCAGGGCTGGAAGGTCCACGTCTCGGCCACCCGGGACAACGCGGAGAAGATCGCCCGGATCGTGTGGGACTACTGCGTGCCCCGGCTGATCCCCTTCAAGTTCGTGCCGGGTCCGCATCTGCTGCATCTGCGCAACGCCAAGTACGCCGCCCGCGACACGAGCGGGAAGTTCGTGACGGTCTATCCGGCGGACGACGAGCAGCTCCACCGGGTGCTGCGCGAACTCGGCGACCTGCTGGAGGGCTTCGAGGGGCCGTACGTCCTGACCGATCTGCGCTGGAACGAGGGGCCGCTCTACGTGCGGTACGGCGCCTTCGCGCGCTCCTTCGTCGTCGACGAGCGCGGCACGCTCGTCCCGGCCGTGCGCGACGGCGGGGGACGGCTCGTGCCGGACCGGCGGCAGCCCTCGTTCCAGGTACCGGAGTGGGTGACCCTGCCCGCCTTCCTGGAGCCGCAGCTGGCGGCCCGGAACACGACGACCGTCGGCGAACTGCCGTACCGCATCGAGAAGGCACTGCACTTCTCCAACGGCGGCGGGGTGTACGCCGGCACGGACACCCGTGACGGGCGCAGGGTCGTCCTGAAGGAGGGCCGGCCGCACGCCGGGCTCGCCTCGGACGGCGCCGACGCGATCGCCCGCCTGGAGCGGGAGAAGTACGCGCTGGAGCGGGTGTCCGGGCTGGGCGTGGTGCCGGAGGTACGGGACTGGTTCACGCTGGGCGACCACCGCTTCCTCGTCATGGACTTCGTCGAGGGGCGCCCCCTCAACGCGTACTTCGCCGAGCGGCACCCGCTGCTCACCCCGGAACCCGATCCGACGGCCGTCGCCTCGTACACCGCGTGGGCGCTGCGCATCCACCGTGCCGTCGAGGAGGCCGTCGAGGCGGTGCACGGGCGCGGGATCGTCTTCAACGACCTGCACGTCTTCAACATCATGGTCGCGCCCGACGAGGAGTCCGTGTGCCTGCTGGACTTCGAGGCCGCGGCGCCCGTCGAGGAGAACGGCCGTCAGGTGGTCGCGCACCCGGGCTTCTTCGCGCCGCCGGACCGGACGGGCGCCGCCGTCGACCGGTACGCGCTGGCGTGCCTGCGGCTCGCGCTGTTCATGCCGGTCACCACGCTCTTCGTGGTCGACCGTCACAAGGCCGCCCATCTGGCGGAGGTGATCGCCGGGCAGTTCCCGGACGTGCCCGAGGAGTTCCTGGCCGAGGCCGTCCGCGAGATCACGGGCGACGGTCGCGGCCGTCGGGTCCCCGCGGAGGCCGTCTCCGGGACGACGGACGACGATCGTGGCCGGCGCGCGCCGGGCGCGGGGAGCGGCGGTGACCACGCCGGCCTGTCCACGCCGGTCCCCGGGGAGCGAGGGGCGGGCGCGCCTCCGTCCGCGGCTTCCCTCCGGGGACCGGTCTCCTCGCTTCCCGACCCCGGCGACTGGCCCCGCAGCCGTGACTCGATGGCCGCGGCGATCCTGGCGTCGGCCACTCCGGAGCGCGACGACCGGCTCTTCCCCGGGGACATCGCACAGTTCTCCGACGGCGGCGGGCTGGGGCTCGCGCACGGGGCCGCGGGCGTGCTGTACGCGCTGGCCGTGACAGGGGCAGGCCGCTACGAGGCGGGCGAGCGCTGGCTGCTCGACCACACCGATCCCCCGCCGGTCGGCACACCACTCGGCCTGTACGACGGGCTCGCGGGCGTCGCGTACGTCCTCGATGAGCTCGGCCACCGGCGGCGCGCGCTCGACCTGGTCGAGCGGATCCTCGCGGAGCGGTGGCAGAACCTGTCGTCCGGCCTGCACGGCGGACTCGCCGGACTCGGCCTGGTCCTCGGCCGTCTGGCCCGCACGGCCGGCGAACCGGAGCTGGAACGGCACGCCGCCACGGCCGCGGACCTGCTCGTCGGACGGCTCGCCGAGGCACGGCCCGACGCTCCCCGTCGGCGCGCCGGACTGCTGCGCGGCGCGAGCGGCCCCGCGCTGTTCCTGTTGCGGCGCTACGAGGCCACCGGCGACCCCGGGCTCCTCGATGCGGCCGCCGCTGCGCTGCGGCTCGACCTGGACTGCTGTGTCGTCCAGAAGGGCGGCGGCCTGGAGGTCGACGAGGGCTGGCGCACGCTCCCCTATCTCGGGGACGGCAGCGCCGGATTGGGGATGGTCCTCGACGACTACGCGACGCTCGCGCCCGGCGGCGCGCCGCCGGAGTTCGAGCGGGCGCGCGCCGCCGTCCTGACCACCGCGACCTCGCGGTTCTACGCGCAGCCGGGTCTCTTCCAGGGCCGCGCCGGGATGATCCTGCACCTCAGCCGCACCGGCGTTCCGGGAGCCCGCCCCGAGCGGCTCGCCGAACAGGTGGCCGGGCTCGGCTGGTTCGCGATGGCGTACCGAGACCGGCTGGCCTTCCCCGGACACCAGATGATGCGGCTCTCCATGGACCTGGGCACCGGAACGGCAGGGTGCCTGCTCGCACTGGGCGCGGCCCTGGGCGACGAGGTCCCCTCCGGACTGCCGTTCCTGCCGCCGCTCGACGGCGGCCCCCGCACGCGGCTCCGCGACACGACGGAGTCGTGAACCACACACGGCTGCGCGACGTGGCGGAGCCGTGGCCCGACACCCCGTCCCCGACCAAGGGAAAGGACACGAGATGGCACTTCTCGACCTGCAGACGATGGAGTCCGACGAGCACACGGGCGGCGGCGGCGCGAGCACGGTGAGCCTGCTCTCCTGCGTCTCCGCCGCGAGCGTGCTGCTCTGTCTCTGACGTCACTGCGCGGGCACGGCCCCGGGCGGCGCTCTCCCCTCTGCGGGGAGGGCCCGTCCGGGGTCCTTCGCCGCGCCGGGAATGCGAGGGGCTCCGCCGCGTGACCACTCCGGACGACATCCGCACGACTCCCCCGGCCCGGCTGCCGCGCGCGACGGTCCGGCAGAGCCGAGCCCGCTGCACGGTCCTCTTCCTCACGACCACGGCCGCCGCGGCCGCGAGCCTGCTGCTGCCGGCCGCGCTGGGCCGGGCCGTCGATCTCCTGCTCGCCGGACCCGGCGGCGGCCGACCCACCCCGTGGGTACTCGCGTGTGCCGCCCTCGTCCTGCTGCTCGCCGTGCTCGACGCCGTCGAGACGGTCCTCTCGGCGACCACGAACGCCCGCGGCACCGCATGGCTGCGCAAACTGCTCGCAGGGCACGTGCTGGCCGTCGGACCACGGGCCGCGGGCCGGTTCGGTACGGGTGACCTCGTGGCACGCCTGGTCGGCAACGCCGCCCACGCCGGGACGGCGCCCGCCACCGCCGCCGCGCTGCTGGCCGCACTGGCCGCCCCCCTCGGTGCCGTCGTGGCGCTCTGGCTCGTCGATCCCCTGCTCGCCGCGGTGTTCCTCGCGGGAGCCCCGCTGCTCACGCTGCTCCTGCGCGCCTTCGCCCGCGACGCGTCGCGCTGTGTGGCGCGTTACCAGGAGGCCCAGGGCCGGATCGCGACGGGCCTGGCCGAGGCGCTCGGCGGGTTCCGTACGATCGCCGCCGGCGGGACCGCCGGCCGGGAGACGGACCGGATCCTGCGCCCGCTGCCCGAACTCGCCCGGGAGGGCCGCCGGATGTGGCAGGTCCAGGGGCGCGCCGCCGCACAGGCGGTCGCCGTCGCCCCGCTCCTGCAGATCGGGGTGCTGGCCGTCGCCGGTGTCCTGCTCGTACGCCATCGGCTGTCGGTCGGTGACGTCCTCGCCGCGTCCCGGTACGCGGTGCTCGCCACCGGAGTGGGCGTGCTGGTCGGGCAGTTGTCCGGGCTGGTCCGTGCGCGCGCGGCCGCGCGGCGGCTCGGTGAGCTGCTGGAGGAGCCGCCGATCCCGTACGGAGGCGGTGAACTGCCTCCAGGAGAAGGCAGGTTGGAGCTTCGGGGGGTGAGCGTCCGGCGTGCCGGGCGTGTCGTGCTCGACCGGATCGACCTGGTCGTCCCCGGCGGGTCCACGCTGGCCGTGGTCGGTCGGTCCGGGTCCGGCAAGTCGCTGCTCGCGGCGCTGGCGGGCCGGCTGGCCGATCCGGACGACGGCGAGGTCCTGCTCGACGGGGTGCCCCTGCGCGAACTGACCCGGGACGAGCTGCGCGGAGCGGTCGGCCACGCCTTCGAACGCCCCGCCCTGCTCGGTGACACCGTCGCGGACACGATCGGCCTCGCCCTCACCGCGCCGTCCCGGGACCGGGTGGTGGCGGCGGCCCGCACGGCCCGCGCGGACAATTTCGTGCGCCGGCTGCCCGAGGGGTACGCCACGCCGTGCGCCGATGCCCCGCTCTCCGGCGGCGAGGCCCAACGCCTCGGCCTGGCCAGGGCGTTCGCCCAGGACGCCCGCCTGATGATCCTCGACGACGCCCTGTCGAGCCTCGACACGGTCACCGAGCACCACATCGCCGAGGCCCTGTTCCGGCCCGCTCCCGGGAGCAGCAGGCTGATCGTCGCGCACCGGGTGTCCACGGCCGCGCGGGCCGACGCGGTGGTGTGGCTGGACGGTGGCCGGGTCCGCGCGTGCGGGCCGCACGAACGGCTGTGGCGACTGGCCGGATACCGCGACCTGTTCGCCGCCGGACGGCAGCGGGACGACGGCGTGCGCCGAACGGCGGCGGCACGGGACGTGGAGGAGCGGCCGTGACCCACCACTACCGGCGCGGACTGCGGTTCCTGGGCGCCCGGTGGCCCGTGGTCGTGCGGCTGGCCGCCTGGTCGGTGGTGGAGACCGGCCAGACCTTCCTCATGGGGTACGCGCCCGCGCGGGCCCTGGACGACGGTTTCCTGGTGGGGCGTTCGGACGTCGGGCTCGGCTGGCTCGCGCTCGCCGCACTCGCCGTACTGGCCGGGGCGTACGGCACGAGCCGGGTGTACCGGGCCGTCGCCGCGCTCGTCGAACCCCTCCGGGACGGGCTCGTACGGAACGTCGTGGGGCGGGGCGTGCGGGACGGGGACGGCGCGGCGCTGTCGGGGCTGACCCAGCAGGTGGAGATCGCCCGGGACACCTTCGCCGGTCTGGTGATGGTCTCGCGCTCGTTCCTGTTCACGTCCGCGGGGGCGCTGGTCGGGCTGTGCTCGCTCGACCCGTTGCTCCTGCTGGTCGTCGCTCCTCCGCTGGCGGCCGGAGTGGCCCTGTTCGTGGTGACGCTGCGTCCGCTGGCGCGCCGGCAGCGGACGTTCCTCCTCGCGGACGAGGAGCTCGCCTCCCGGCTGGGCGTCGTGTGCGCGGGGCTGCGGGACGTCACGGCGGCAGGCGCGGAGGACCGGGTGGGCGCCGAGCTGGGTGCGCGCGTCGACTCCGAGACGCGGGCGGCCCGTTCGCTGGCCCGCTGGGGCGTGCTGCGCGTGGCGTCCCTGACCGTCGGCGGGCAGCTCCCCCTCGTCCTGCTGCTCGTCACCGCCCCGTGGCTGCTGGCGCACGGTGTCACCACGGGCGCGCTCGTCGGCGCCCTCTCCTACGTCGCCCAGTCACTGCTCCCGGCACTGCAGAATCTGGTCCACGGCCTGGGCACCAGCGGTTCCCGCCTGGTCGTCGTCCTCCAGCGCCTGGCCCCGCCGGCCGTGTCGGCGCAGCCCGAGGGTCCGGCCGCCCCGGCACCACCGGCCACCCCGTCCGCACCGGCGGCGCTCCCGCGGCCCCGCCGGCCCCGACCGGACCCCGCCGAACCCGCCGGGCCCGCGCGGCGGCACCCGAGCCGCGCCGAGCCCGCGCGAAAGGACACAGGCCGCGCCGAGCCCGCGCGAAAGGACAGGAGTCGCGCCGGGTCCGCGCCGGAGGACACCAACGGGGCCGCCGCCCTCCACCTCGCCGGGGTCACCTTCGCGTACGGTCCCGGCAGCGACCCCGTCATCGAGAACCTCGATCTGCGACTCCCCCACGGAACACATCTGGCCGTCGTGGGTCCCAGCGGAATCGGTAAGTCGACACTCGCCGGCCTCGTCGCGGGGCTCCTGGAGCCGGTGCGCGGCGAGATCCGGGTGCACGGGCACCCGGTGCCGGGCGAGGCGGCCGCCGGGCGACGCGTCCTCATCCCCCAGGAGGCGTACGTCTTCACGGGCACACTGGCCGAGAACCTGGGGTACCTGCGGCCGGACCCGGTACCTGAGGCGGAGCTGCGGGCGGCGGCCCGGACGGTCGGGCTGGACGAGCTGCTGGACCGGCTGGGCGGCCCGTCGGCCGAGGTCGACCCGGCCGCCCTGTCCGCGGGCGAACGCCAACTGATCGCGCTGACCAGGGCGTATCTCTCGTACGCACCGCTCGCGCTGCTCGACGAGGCGACCTGCCACCTCGATCCGTCGGCGGAGGAACGCGCGGAGCGTGCCTTCGCCGCGCGTCCAGGCGGCACGCTCGTGGTCGTCGCCCACCGTGCCGGCTCGGCCCGTCGCGCCGGGCGCGTGCTGGTCATGGACGGACGGTGCGTGGACCTCGGGGTTCACGAGGACCTGCTGGATCGCTCGTCGCTCTACCGCGACCTGATCGGCGGCGGGCCCGCGGGCTCACAGCCATCCCTCGCCCCGCGAGATCCTGATGGCGTCGATGCGGTTGCGGGCCCCGGTCTTGCGCGTGATCGCCGCCATGTAGTTGCGCACGGTCCCGTGGGACAGATGGAGGCTTCCCGCGATCTCGGCGATGGAGGCTCCGGCGGCGGCGAGGGAGAGCACGCTCAGCTCGCGCCGGGTCAGCGGCATCTGGGCCGCCTTGAGGAACCCGAAGCCCAGTGAGTCGTCGACGAAACGTTCCCCCTCGGCGACGCGGCGTATCCCCGACACCAGCCGCTCCGGAGATCCCTCCTTGTCGACATAGCCGAGGGCGCCCGCCTCGGCGGCCCGCCTGAGCAGGCCGGGCCTGTTCGCACGGGCAAGCACGAGAAGCCGCGGCGCCGCGGCCCCCGCTCCCCGCCCGCACAGTTCGGCGAGCGGCGGTATGCCGTACGTGTCGGCGCAGTCCAGATCGGCGGCGCAGACGTCCGGCCCGAGCGAGCGGACGTGGCCGGGCGCGCTGCGCCACGGGGTGTCGTACACCCCGAGGTCGGGCGTTCGGCGCAGCCATTCCGCGAGTACCTGCCGCACCAGACACGCGTCGTGCACGAGTAGTACCCGGATCACGTCGGCTCCTCCAGGTGACCGATCGACGGCATTGTCGTCCTGAGCGCGTGCCCATTGTTGGCGTTCGCGACCGTTCATGGGCGCGGAGAACCGGCCAAGAGGGTGCGCGGGGGCGCATGGGGAGCACCCACGCGCCGCCTCTGCTTCGAAGCAGGAGGCATGGCCGTGGCCGTCGTGGGTAGTGCCGCGCCGGCCCGCCGGGCACGCTCGCCGTGCGCGATACGGCCCCAGGAGGGAGCCTTGTGCCCTGAGCAGTCGTGCGGCCCCGCGAGGAGGTGGTCGGCGTGTCCGACTGGCAGGGGGCCAAGCAGGCACCGGCGAGCCGGCCGGCGCCGGTCGGACGCCCGCTGCTGTCGCTGACGCTGACCTCGATGCTGGACGACGTCCACGCGCACTCCGGAGCGGTGTACCTGCTCGCGGACCACGAGCCGGTACTGGAGATGGCCGTGATGGCGGGGCTGCCCCGGGCGTTCGCGGCACCGTGGGAGCGGGTGGGGCTGAGCGCGCCGATCCCGGTGGCCGAGGCCGTGCGCAACCGGCGGCTGATCTGGGTGAGCGGCGAGGAGGAGATGGCCCGCCGCTATCCCCGGATCGCCGTGGTGCTTCCCTATCCCTTCGCGCTCGCGGCGATGCCGGTGGTGACCGAGCACACGGCGTACGGCGCGGTCTTCGTGACCTGGCCCGGCTCGCATCCGCCGGACCTGTCCGACCGTGAGCGCGTCCAGCTCACCGCCGCCTGCGACCGGCTCGCGCTGCGCCTGGAGCGCGCCGCCGAGGAACGCCGGCCGGTGCCCCCCGAACCGGACCTGCTGACACCGTCCGCGGGAACCACGGCCGGCACCCTCGGCACGCTGGAGGCGACCCGCATGGTGGCCCGGCTGCCGTACGGGCTGTGCGCGCTCGACCTGCACGGACGGGTCAGCTACGCCAACCCGGCGACGGCGGAGCTGCTCGGCCTGCCGGTCGGCCGGCTGCTGGGCACCCAGCTGTGGGCGTCCGTGCCGTGGCTCAACGACCCCGTGTACGAGGACCGTTACCGTGCCGCGCTGCTCAGCCAGCACGTGACCTCGTTCGTGGCGCTGCGACCTCCGGGCGAATGGCTGTCGTTCCGGCTGTATCCGAGCACGACCGGTCTGAGCGTGCGGATCTCGCGGGCCCGCGCGGTGTCCGAGATGACCCGGGCGGGACCGCAGCCCGGCGACGGCACGCCACGCCTGGTGACCATCTCCCACGTGCTGAGCCTGGCGAGCGCGCTCACCCAGGCGGCGGGCGTGCAGGACGTGGTGCAGCTGGTCGCGGACGAGATCGCGCCCGCGGTCGGCAGCCAGGCGCTGGTCGTCCTCGCCGCACGGGCCGGGCGGCTGCATGTGCTCGGGCACCGGGGATACCCGGACCCGCAGGTCGTGGACCATCTCGACGGGGTGCCGCTCACCGCCCCGACGCCGGGAACGCAGGCGCTGAAGACCGGGGCTCCCGCGTTCTTCGGCTCGCGGGCGCAGCTGGAGCGCCTCTACCCGGCCCGGAGCAGGTCGCCCGACGGCATGGCCGCGTGGGCGTACCTGCCGCTGGTGGCCTCGGGTCGGCCGGTGGGCACCTGTGTCCTGGCGTACGCGCAGCCGCACCCCTTCCCCGCGGACGAGCGCGCCGTCCTGACCAGTCTGGGCGGTCTCGTCGCGCAGGCGCTGGAGCGTGCGCTGCTGTACGACGCCAAGCACCAGTTGGCCCATGGTCTGCAGGAGGCGCTGCTGCCGCACTCCCTGCCCGTGCTGCCCTCGATCGACGCGGCGGCCCGCTACCTCCCGGCGGCCCGGGGCATGGACATCGGCGGGGACTTCTACGACCTGGTGCCCTCCCAGGGGCGGGCCGCGGCGGTGATCGGTGACGTCCAGGGGCACAACGTGACCGCGGCGGGCCTGATGGGGCAGATCCGTACGGCCGTGCGCGCGTACACGACGGTGGGCCAGCCGCCGGAGGAGGTGATGCGCAGCACCAACCGGCTGCTGATCGACCTGGGCGTCGACCTCTTCGCCAGCTGTCTCTACCTGAGCCTCGACCCCGCTCACGAGGTGGCCGTCATGGCGCGCGCGGGTCATCCGCCGCCCCTGCTGCGGCGGCCGGACGGGAATGTCCGGGTGCTGGACCTGGCCGGCGGGCCCCTGCTCGGGATCGACGCCGACGCCAGGTACCCGACGACGGAGGTCCCCCTCGCACCCGGCTCGCTGCTCACGCTCTACACCGACGGACTGATCGAGTCGCCCGGCGTCGACATCGAGGACTCCCTCGCCGACCTGGGCCGGCGGCTCGGCGAGATCGGTGACCTGCCGCTCGACGCGCTCGCGGACAGCCTCGTGGGGCACGGCGGGACGGAGTCCCGGGAGCGACTCGACGACGTGGCGCTGCTCCTGTTGCGGGCACGGGCCCACGACTGAGGCGGCAGGCCCCGCGGGGTGACCGCACACGCAGCGGTCCGGCCCTCCCGCCGGAGGGCCGGACCGCTGTCACCGCCGGCCGGGACGGCTGTTCCCGGCCGGTCAGTGGTTCCCGTGTCCCGGACGGTCAGGGGTTCCCGTGTCCCCGGACGGTCGGTGGCGCGTGTGTTCCACGACCTTCAACCGCCAGGGCTTCCCGTGTTCCCCAGCCGTCGGGGGTGCTCGGCGTCCGGGTCAGGGCTGCGAGCTCACCAGACCCGAGCCGTCGTCCATGCCGGTGCCGCTCTGGTCGGCGGCCCCGCCGGCGTGGTCACCCGCACCGGCCTGCTCGCCGCCGCCCATCTGGTCGGCCGCGCCGCCGGCCTCGTCACCGGCACCCGCCTGATCGCCGGCGCCCGCGCTCGGGTCCACCGCGCCGGCACCCGCGTCGCCCGCTCCGGCGTCACCGGCCCCGGCATCGCCCGCACCCGCGTCACCGGCCCCGGCATCGCCCGCACCCGCGTCGCCCGCTCCGGCGCCGCCGGCGCCGAGGGTGGCGCCGACCGCCTGGAGCGCGGTCGTGACCGGCTGGAAGAAGGTCTCGCCGCCGCTGGTGCAGTCGCCGCTGCCGCCCGAGGTCAGACCGATCGCGCTGCCGTCCTGGGTGAACAGGGAGCCGCCGCTGTCGCCCGGTTCGGCGCAGACGTCGGTCTGGATGAGGCCGGTGACCGTGCCCTCCGGGTAGTTCACGGTGGCGTCCAGCCCCGTGACGCTGCCGTCGTTGAGACCGGTCGTGCTGCCCATCCGGAGGACCTGCTGCCCGACGGTGGCGTCCGCGGCCTGGGTGATCTCGACGGACTGGCCGTTGCCGACGTTGACCACACTGTTGGCCTGCGTGTTGGGGTCGTCGTACTTGACGAGGGCGAAGTCGCCGTCGCCCGGGAACGTGGCCTGGTCCACTGTGGCGATCGGCGCACCGTCCTGGGAGTCCGACCACTGGGCCGCGGCCACACCGCAGTGGCCCGCGGTCAGGAAGGCCGGGCTGCCGTCGCCCGCGGTGACGTTGAAGCCCAGGGAGCAGCGCGCACCGCCGCCGAAGATGGCGTCGCCGCCGTCGACGAACGTCTTGAAGGTGCCCGCGGACTTCTTGATGGTGGCGACGCCGGAGCCGAGACCCTTGACGGTCGACTCCAGGGTGTCCCACTTGCCGCCCGTGACGGTCGAGTCGGCGGTGACGCGGATCTCGTTGGTCTTCGGGTCGACGGCCCACGCGGTGCCGGGGATCGTCGCGTCGGCCTTGAGCGTTCTGGCGGCGGCCTTCAGTTCGGCGGTGCTGTTCTGCACCTCGTTCGCGACCGCGCCGGCCTTCTCGATCCGGTTGACGACGTTGCTGTCGTTACCGACGACGTTGATGATGAGCTGCTGCTTGCCCGCGTCGTAGTAGGAGCCCGCGAAGGACTGGCCCAGCTGCGAGGCGAGCTGGGAGGCGACGTCCGCGACGTCCCCCGCCTTGAACGTCTTCGGGGTGGCGTCGTCCCCGTTCGACTGGGACGCGTTGGCGTTGGGCAGCAGAAGGGCCGCAGCTCCGAGCGCCGCCACGCTTCCCGCCGCGATGGCGGCCTTGCGCTTGGGTATCCGTTTGTGACTCAACTCTTGACCTCCTGGGGACGGGGTCGATGCCGCCGTCCGGCAGCTGACTTGGGGGCGCCTGGATGGTGGTTGATACGCGTGTGCCACCGGTGGCGTTCAACTGCCTTTGCAAATGGCAGGATCCAGGCGACTCGAAGGCGCGGAATGCCAGGCAAAGGGCCACTTCGGCCAGCGAGTCGGGGAACAATGCCCCGTATGACGCTGAACCTTGCCGAAGCCGACAAGATCCTCGACGACAACTTCGCCCCCTGGGTCCTGGATCTGGGCCTGTCCGTGGCGGAGCTGGGCGACCGCCGCGCCGTCCTGCGGCTGCCGTGGTCCGCACGACTGTCCCGGGAGGGCGGTTCCCTGTCGGGGCAGGCGCTGATGGCCGCCGCCGACACGGCGACCGTGATCGCGGTGTCGGCGGCACGCGGCGCGTTCGTCCCGATGACGACGGTGCAGCAGTCCACGAGCTTCCAGCGGGCGGTGACGGACGCCGACGTCCTGGTCGAGGCGGTCCTCACCAAGCTCGGCCGCCGTATGGCCTTCGCCGACATCACGATGGCCGCGGAGGGGTCCGGGGAGGTCGCCGCGCGCGCGAGCACGGTGTACGCGCTGCTGGGCTGACACGCCGGCGGCCGGGAGCCCCCGTCCGACACTCCGTCACGGGGCTGCCCGGCCGCCCTTGCAGAGCCATGGGCCCCTCAATAGGTCCCGCTCGCCGTTCTCTCTCGCAGAGCCGGCCGCACGGCCCCCTTCACAGAGCCGCCCCCGTCCGCCCTCTCAGGGCCGCGTGGCACCCGGCAGAGGCCCGCGCGGCAACCCGTCGCGAGGCCGCGCGACACACGCCCGTTCGCCCGGCCGAACGCGTCCGCGAACCCGCTGACACGTTCCGCTACCGATCAGTAACGGATCGTCTTCGAGCACGAGCGGAATCCTGGCTTCAGCGAATCTGCACATCCATTACGCAACCAAGTCACCGCGTGCGAGGGATCTGCACAGCCGCGCGCCCCCCTCCGCGCCATTGCGGCGGGACTGTCCCATTCGGTCCGCGGACGGCAAGCGCGTGCGCGAATGGATGCCGCGCAGCATGTGAAGAAGTCGCCGCAAAGACGTGCGCACACCTGCACGGTTCAAGCTGTCGCGCACTCAAGTTCCCAGGTGAGAGCCCTGGTTGATTGGAAGCGTGCCCCGCGACCGTGCTTTGATCCGTTGCACCGCGGAGGTCGCACCACACACCTGGAAACGGGTGTCGCAGCCCCGCGGCGGCGGCCGTCATCTGTCCCCAGAGGGGGCCGCTCCCCCCTTATGAAATATCCATACGAAGGGAAGTTCCATCATGAACTCCACCCCCCGTGTTGAGACCGCCGAGATCTCGGACGCCGACCTCGACAACGTCTCCGGCGGCCTGGCGCTGAACGCTGTCGGCACCGTGACCGGCCTGGTCGACGGCGTTGCCCCGGTCTCCGGCCTCGTGGGCACGGCCGTCGGCACCGTCGAGGGCGTGACCGGCCTGAACACCGCCCCGGTCACCGGCCTGGTCGCGGGTCTCTGATCCCGTTTCACACCGTTGAGTCCCGGAACCGCTTCCCGGTTCCGGGACTCTCGGATGCCGTGAACCTCTCGAACAGGTGAGGGAAGTCCCGTGCAGTTCCGCCAACAGGCCCTCGCCAAGCTGCAGTCGCCGGAGGAGCTCGACCTTCCGGTGCGCTTCGCCCGCCCGCAGGGCTGGCTCGTCCTTTCCGTGACCCTCGTCGCCATGGCGGCGGCCTCGGTCTGGGCCGTCACGGGCACCGTCACCTCCACGGTCGGCGCACCGGCCGTCCTCACGCACGGGCAGGGCAGTTACGTGCTGCAGAGCCCCGTCGCCGGCCAGGTCACCGCGGTCCTCGCCAAGGAGGGCGAACGGCTCCCCGCGAACGCCCCCGTGCTGAAGGTGCGGACCGCCCAGGGCGAGACGGCCGTCGTCCGTACCGTCGCCGCGGGCCGGATCACCGCGCTCGTCGCCACCATCGGCGCCATCATCTCGACCGGCGCGAACGTCGCGGCCGTCGAGAAGGTCGCCCACGCGGACGACCCGCTCTACGCGACGGTCTACGTCCCCGCCGAGAACGCCGCCACCATTCCCGCGGACGCCGCCGTCGACCTCAGCGTCCAGTCGGTGCCGACCCAGCAGTACGGAGTGCTGCGCGGCCATGTGAAGTCCGTCGGCCGGACGGTGCAGACCCGGCAGCAGATCGCCGCCTACCTCGGCGACAGCCAGCTCGGCGAGCAGTTCACCAAGAAGGGCCGCCCGGTGGCCGTCCTGGTGCGCCTCGACCGTTCGTCCGCCACGAAGAGCGGCCTGAAGTGGTCCTCGGCGGACGGACCGCCGTACGCGCTCACCTCCATGACCCTGGCCACGGGTTCGATCCGCATGGCCGATCAGCGACCCGTCGATTGGCTCCTGCCGTGACCGCTCCCCAGGACACGCTCCCCCCGCCGGTGCGGGGCAGACGCCGCGCGCCCGCGCCCAAGCGGCCGGTCCCCAAGGGGCGGCGCAGGACGGTGCGCACCCCCACCGTGCTCCAGATGGAGGCCGTGGAGTGCGGTGCGGCCTCCCTCGCCATGGTGCTCGGCCACTACGGCCGGCACATCCCGCTCGAAGAACTGCGCATCGCGTGCGGTGTCTCGCGGGACGGCTCGCGCGCCAGCAACCTCCTCAAGGCGGCCCGTAGTTACGGCCTCACGGCCAAGGGCATGCAGATGGACACGGTCGCCCTCGCCGAGGTGAAGGCGCCGGCGATCCTGTTCTGGGAGTTCAACCACTACGTCGTGTTCGACGGCATGGGGCGACGCTTCGGCCGGCGCGGCGTGCACATCAACGACCCCGGCAAGGGACGGCGTTTCGTCCCCATGGAGGACTTCGACACCAGCTTCACCGGTGTCGTCCTGGTCATGGAGCCGGGGCCCGACTTCCGCAGGGGCGGGCGCAGGCCCGGGGTGCTGGGCGCCATGCCGGCCCGGCTGCGGGGCACCTCGGGCACGATGCCGGCGGCCGTGCTGGCCAGCCTCCTGCTGGTGGCGGTCGGCGCGGCGCTGCCCGCGCTCAGCCGGACCTACATCGACACGTATCTGATCGGCGGCCAGACCTCGCTGCTGGGCGTGCTGTTCGCGTCGATGGGCGCCTCGGTACTGCTCACGGTGGTGCTGACCTGGCTGCAGCAGGCGAATCTGCTGCGCGGGCGCATCATCTCCTCCACGCTGAGCAGCGCCCGATTCCTGCGGCACCTGCTGCGGCTGCCCGTCACCTTCTTCTCCCAGCGCAGTCCGGCCGACCTGGTGCAGCGGCTCCAGTCGAACGACGCGGTGTCCGAGACGCTGGCCCGTGACCTCGCCGCGGCCGGCGTGGACGCGATCGTGGTCGTGCTCTACGCGGTGCTGCTCTACACGTACGACCCGCAGCTCACGGCCGTCGGGATCGGTGTCGCGCTGCTCAACGTGGTGGCGATGCGCGTGGTGGTCCGGATGCGGGCGACGCGTACCGCGAAGCTGCGCGCCGACACCGCGCGGCTGACCAACACGGCCTACACCGGGCTCCAGCTCATCGAGACGATGAAGGCGACCGGCGGCGAGGACGGCTACTTCCGCAAGTGGGCCGGGCAGCACGCCACCACGCTGGAGGAGCAGCAGCGTCTCGGTGTGCCGAGCGCGTGGCTGGGTGTGGTCGCGCCGACGCTCGCGACGCTGAACTCCGCGCTGATCCTGTGGATCGGCGGGCTGCGCGCCGTCGAGGGACACATCTCCGTCGGCCTGCTCGTCGCCTTCCAGGCCCTGGTGACCCGGTTCACGGCGCCGATCACGCGGCTCAACGGTGTCGCGGGCCGCATCCAGGACTTCGCGGCCGACGTCGCCCGGCTCAAGGACGTGGAGAACTTCCAGGCCGACCCGCTCTACGCACGCCCCGGCACCGGCGAGTCCACCCGCCGGCTGCACGGCCATGTCGAACTGGAGAACATCACGTTCGGCTACAGCCCGCTCGACAAGCCGCTGCTCAGCGGATTCTCGCTGACGGTGGGGCCGGGCCAGCAGGTCGCGCTGGTCGGCGGCTCCGGGAGCGGCAAGTCGACGGTCTCCCGGCTGATCTCGGGCCTGTACGCCCCCTGGGAGGGCACGATCCGCATCGACGGGCAGTTGCTGGAGGACATCCCGCGCGGCGCACTCGCCGCCTCCGTCTCCTTCGTCGACCAGGACGTCTTCCTCTTCGAGGGCACCGTGCGCGACAACATCGCGCTGTGGGACCCGTCGATCCCGGACGACGCGGTGGTGTCCGCCCTTCAGGACGCGGCGCTGTACGACGTCGTGACGCGCCGGCCGGGCGGCATCCACAGCCGGGTCGAGCAGGACGGGCACAACTTCTCCGGTGGCCAGCGCCAGCGTCTGGAGATCGCGCGGGCGCTGGTGCGCAGGCCCAGCATCCTCGTGCTCGACGAGGTGACCAGCGCCCTCGACGCGGAGACCGAGCAGCTCGTCATCGACAACCTGCGCAAGCGCGGCTGCGCCTGTGTGGTGATCGCGCACCGGCTGAGCACCGTGCGCGACAGTGACGAGATCGTGGTCCTCCAGCACGGCACGATCGTGGAACGCGGGCGGCACGACGCCCTGGTGACGGCAGGCGGCCCGTACGCCGAGCTGGTCAAGGAGCGATGAGATGACCACGGTTCACGAGGGCGTCCACGAGGGGGACCTCGTCCTCGGGGCACTCGGCGGCATGGGCACGCCGGTCGACTGCTCCGGTCTCAACCGGCTGGACCTGGAGGGTCCGCAGGTGCTGTGGCTGGTCGCCGCGGGCGCCATGGACCTGTTCGCGGTCGACGCGGTGCAGCAGGGTCACTGGCACCATCTGGGCCGGCTCGAAGCGGGCTCGCTGCTGCTCGGCCCGGTCGCGGGTCCCCAGCACACGCTCGTCGGGCGGCCGTTGCGCGACTGCGTGGTGCACCGGATCGTGCTGCGCGAGCTGTACCAGCCCGTCAACACGGAGACCTGGTCCTACGACGAGTACGGCAACCCGCAGTACGTGCCTCCGACCTCCAGCCCGCTGGAGTACGCCCTCGCCCTGGGTGTCGGCCGCAGTCTGTCCATTCTCTTCCAGGCCCCGATGGCCACGGAGAACGCCGCCGCGCTCACGGACGAGGACGTCTTCTGGATGCAGGTGCCGCCCGGCAGCGTCCAGTACGGCTCGCTGTACGGCGCCGAGGCCGCGGCCGATCTGCTGATGGACCCCGGCGTGTGGCAGGGCATGGTCGACCAGCAGTACCGGCTGCTGGCCACGCTCGACCGCTGGATCGAGCAGCTGGAGGCCAGCCACGAGGACCGTACGGCGGCCGGCATCAAGGCCGGTGAGGCGGTCCGTGCCCAGGCGGACCGGACCCTGCTGGCCTCCATCGGCAAGTCGTCGGCGAAGCGTCCGACCGCCGCCGACGCGGACGCCACGTACGCGGCGTGCAAGCTGGTAGCCCGCACCGCGGGCATCGACCTCGCGGAGCCCGCGCAGAGCGGCACCGAGAGCGACCGGCTCGACCCGGTCGAGCGGATCGCGCTCGCCTCGCGGATCCGCACGCGTGCGGTGCGCCTGCACGGGCGCTGGTGGCGCGACAACATCGGCCCGCTGGTGGGCCACCGGGCCGTGTCCGGCGCGCCGGTCGCCCTGCTGTGGCGGCGCGGCGGCTATGTGGCCGTGCAGCCGTCCTCCGGGCGGGAGACCCCGGTCGAGAAGGCCAACGCGGCGGAGTTCGAGCCGCGGGCGGTGATGTTCTACCGGCCGCTGCCGGAGCGGACGCCGAGCCCGTTCGGGCTGTTGCGGTTCTGTCTCCGCGGGACCGGCGGGGATCTGCGCGGGCTCGCGGTCAGCGGCCTGGTGACCGTCGCGATCGGTGCCCTGGTGCCTATCGCGACCGGCAAGGTGCTCGGCGAGTACGTGCCGAAGGCACAGCACGACCTCATCGTGCAGGTGTGTCTGGCCCTGATGCTCACCAGCGTCGTGTCGGCGGCGTTCATGCTGCTGCAGAACCTCACGATCCTGCGGCTTGAGGGGCGGATCGAGGCGACGCTCCAACCGGCGGTGTGGGACCGGCTGCTGCGCCTGCCGACGAAGTTCTTCACGTCCCGGTCGACCGGTGAACTCGCCAGCGCCGCCATGGGGATCAGCGGCATCCGCCGCCTGCTCGCGGGTGTCGGCCCGACGCTCATGCAGGCGGGCACGGTCGGCGCGATGAATCTGGGGCTGCTGCTCTGGTACAGCGTTCCCATGGCGCTGGCGGCGATCGCCATGCTGGTCGTCATCGCGGCCGGGTTCCTGGGCCTCGGACTGTGGCAGGTGCGCTGGCAGCGCCGCCTGGTCGTGCTCGGCAACAAGCTCAACAACCAGGCGTTCCAGACCCTGCGGGGGCTGCCCAAGCTGCGCGTCGCGGCGGCGGAGAACTACGCGTACGCCGCCTGGGCGGGCGAGTTCGCGCGCAGCCGCGAGCTCCAGCAGAAGGTGGGCCGCATCAAGAACCTGAACACGGTGATGGGCGCGGTCTATCTGCCGCTGTGCACTCTGCTGATGTTCATGCTGCTCGCCGGCCCGGCCCGCGGCTCGCTGTCGGCGGCGGACTTCCTCACCTTCAGCACGTCGGTGACGATGCTGCTGACCTCGGTCACCCAGATCACCGGCGCGTTCGTCTCGGCGGCTGCCGCGCTGCCGATGTTCGAGGAGATCAAGCCGGTGCTCGAAGCGGCACCGGAAGTGCGCGCGGCGAACACACGCCCGGGCGTCCTGTCCGGGGGCCTGGAGGCGCGGCGGCTCTCCTTCCGCTACGCCGACGACGGTCCGCTGGTCCTCGACGACGTGTCCTTCGAGATCCGCCCGGGCGAGTTCGTGGCGATCGTCGGCCCGAGCGGCTGTGGCAAGTCCACGCTGCTGCGCCTGCTCATCGGCTTCGACAGGCCGGTCTCGGGCAGCGTCCTGTACGACGGGCAGGACCTGGCGGCTCTCGACCAGTCGGCCGTGCGCCGTCAGTGCGGTGTCGTGCTCCAGCACGCGCAGCCGTTCACCGGGTCGATCCTGGACTGCATCTGCGGCACCGAGCCGTACACGCCCGAGGAGGCGATGGCGGCGGCCGAGATGGCGGGTCTGGCCGAGGACATCAAGCGGATGCCCATGGGGCTGCACACGATCGTCTCCGGCGGCGGTGCGATCTCCGGCGGTCAGCGCCAACGGCTGATGATCGCCCAGGCGTTGATCCGGCGGCCCAGGATCCTCTTCTTCGACGAGGCGACGAGCGCTCTCGACAACGAGACGCAGCGCACGGTCATCGAGAGCACACGTGCTCTGCAGGCCACCCGTGTCGTGATCGCGCACCGTCTGTCGACCGTGATGGACGCCGACCGCGTCATCGTGATGGAGGACGGCCGGGTCGCCCAGCAGGGCCCGCCCGCGCAGTTGCTGGCGGACACCGGCGGGCGGCTGCACGAACTGGTGCGACGGCAGATGCAGTAGGCCGGGGACGGACGCGGCTGCGGCGGCCCGCCGGTTCAGTCGAGCCCCGGAACGGGCGCGCCGGAGGGGACCCCGGCCTCGAGGTAGCCGCGGTAGAACTCCTTCCAGGGTGCTCCGGCCCCGGCGTGCGGGCCCTCGGGGTGTTCGCCGCGGGCCTTCGTGTCGAGGGCGGCGAGACACACCTCCCAGCCGGCGCCGTTGCGCGCGGCGGTGTCCGCGGCTGCGAGGACGTCGGTGAGCGTGAAGCGGGTGCGCTTGTCGTCCAGGGCTTCGAGATCGAAGTGCAGTTCGTCGCCGCCCCAGGCGAAGGAGAGGTGCCGGGGCGGGTCGACGGCGAGGACGCGTCCCTGCGAGTCCGCCATGTTGGGGTCGCCGCTGAAGGTGACGGTGCCGCCCGGCCGCAGCTCGAACTCGGCACGGGAGGGGAACCACCGGGCCAGTTCGTCGGGGTCGGTCACGAACTGCCAGACCCGGTCGACGGGGTGGTCGTAGGTCCGGCTGAAGCGGACGGCGGGGCGCCCGTCGTCCAGGGTGAGGTAGGTGCCGGTGAGGTCGGTGCGTTCGGCGGACATGGCGGTCAGTCCTTCGGGGAGGGTGTGGCGTGGTCGTCCGGTGGCTCCCCCGCCGCGGCGTCCAGGCGTCGGCCCAGAGCGTCGAGGCGCTCGTTCCACAGGGTGCGGTACGGGGCGAGCCAGGCGTCGAGTTCGGCGATCGGGGCGGGGTCGAGGGCGTAGACACGGCGTTGCGCGTCCTGGCGCGCCCGTACGAGCCCGGCGTCGCGGAGCACCCGAAGGTGCTTGGAGGTGCTGGGCTGGCTCAGACCGCAGGCCTCGACGATCTCACCGACGGCGCGCGGGCGCTCCAGGAGGAGCGCCACGATGGCGCGCCGGTGCGGGTCGGCGAGCGCGGCCCACAGGGATGCCTCGGACATGGGCTCAATATGCCCCCTTGGTTATATGCCGGTCAAGGCATACGAGGGCGATCCAGGTCACTTAGCGAAACGTTGCCGTTTCGCTCGACGGGGTCTAGTCTCGGGATGTCGATGTGTACGAAACCGTTTCGTTTAGTGCACTCATCCCTGAGCGACCTTCCCCGGAGTGTTCTCCCATGTCTCAGACCGTGGCCCACGGCACCCGCGCGGGTGCCGTGGAAGCACCACCCGCGCCCGCCTCGAACCGGCGCTGGTGGATCCTCGCGATCATCGGCATCGCGCAGCTGATGGTGGTCCTCGACGCGACCATCGTGAACATCGCCCTGCCGTCGGCCCAGGCCGACCTGGGCTTCTCGGACGGCAACCGGCAGTGGATCGTCACCGCCTACTCCCTGGCCTTCGCCTCCCTGCTGCTGCTCGGCGGACGCATCGCGGACCTCTTCGGCCGCAAGCCCGCCTTCCTCATCGGCGTCGCCGGCTTCGCCGCCGCCTCCGTGCTCGGCGGCGCGGCGACCAGCTTCGGGATGCTCGTCACCGCCCGCGCCCTGCAGGGTGTCTTCGGCGCACTCCTCGCGCCCGCCGCGCTCTCGCTGCTGAACACGACGTTCACCGACGCCAAGGAGCGCGCCAAGGCGTTCAGCGTGTACGGCGCCATCGCCGGCGCCGGCGGCGCGGTGGGCCTGCTGCTCGGCGGCGTCCTCACCGACACGCTCGACTGGCGCTGGACCCTGTTCGTCAACCTCGTCTTCGCGGTCGTCGCCTTCGCCGGCGGCTGGGTGCTGCTGGGCAACCACCGCGACGCGGCCGGATCCAAGCTCGACCTGCCGGGCACCCTGCTGGTCTCCTCCGGTCTCTTCTCACTGGTCTACGGCTTCTCCAACGCCGAGACGCACGACTGGAGCTCGCCCGCCACCTGGGGCTTCCTGGCCGCGGGCGTGGTCCTGCTGGCCGCGTTCGTCCGCCGGCAGAACGTCGCCGAGCACCCGCTGCTGCCGATGCGCGTCCTGCTCGACCGCAACCGTGCCGCCTCGTTCATCACCGTGCTCATCACCGGTGCCGGCATGTTCGGCGTGTTCCTCTTCCTCACCTACTACCTCCAGCTGAACCTGGGCTTCAGCCCGACGAAGACCGGTGTCGCGTTCCTGCCGATGATGGCGGCCCTGATGGTCATGGCCCAGGTCTCCACGACGGTGCTGGTGCCGCGCATCGGCCCGAAGGCCGTCATCCCCGCCGGCTTCGCGCTCGCCGCGCTCGGCATGGCCTGGCTGACCGGCATCGGCATCGGCTCGTCCTTCTCGACCGCGGTCCTGCCGCAGCTGCTGCTGATCGGCGCGGGCCTCGGCATGGTGATGCCGCCCGCCATGTCGCTGGCCACCAGCGGGATCGCCCCGGAGGACGCGGGAGTCGCCTCCGCCACGGTCAACACCATGCAGCAGGTGGGCGGTTCGATCGGCACGGCCCTGCTGAACACGCTCGCCGCGAGCGCCGCGACGAACTACCTGTCCGGCAAGGACGCCACCGACAAGCTGGTCCAGGCCCGGTCGACGATCGAGAGCTACACCACCGCCTTCTGGTGGTCGGCCGGATTCTTCGTCGCGGGCGCCGTCATCGCCTTCCTGCTCTACCGGCGCGGCACGCCGGCGCAGGACCCGGACGCCGCACCGGTCGTCCACATGTGATCGGTCGCGGACCGATCACCTCTGGTCCGAGGGGCCGCCGTCAGCAGGGAGACGGCGGCCCCTCGCCCGTCCGTCCCGGCCCGCCGTCCCGGCGGCCGGCCGCGCCTGCCGCGCCGCTTCGTCGTGCGGCACCGCGGGCCGGTACACCACGAGCGCACCGGGTTCCTTCTCCAGCGTCAACGACGCCTCGGCCGACGCGATTTCACCGTCGTACGCGAGGGAGTCCGTACCCGTGACGTTCTCCAGCCGCACCCAGGGGACCTGCTCCGCGCCGTAGACCCGGGAGCGGTGCAGGGCCCCGGCGAGCGCGGAGACGACGACCCGGGTGCGGGCGAGACGGTGGTCGGCGTCCACCACGCGCAGGTCGAGCAGTCCGTCGTCGAGCCGCGGCCTGTAGGACGGGGCGAAGCCCTCGGGGACGTAGCGTCCGTTGCCCGCGAACAGCAGCCACAGACGGCGCGGACGGCCGTTGAGGCTCAGCTCGACGGGGGTCGCGGTGCGCACCACCCTGACCAGGGCGAACGCCGCGGCGGGCCACTTGCCCCAGCGTTCCTGCGCACGCTCACGCCTCCGGACGAGTTCGGGGTACAGGCCGATGCTGAAGGTGTTGAGGAACCGCACGTCCTCGCCGCCGTCCGCGCGCGCCACACCGATGTCCGCGGACACCGCCTCGCCCCGGACGACGGCGTCCGCGGTGTCCTCGTAGTCCCGCACCCCCAGGTCCTGGGCGAAGTGGTTGAGGGTGCCGCCGGGGAACACCGCCAGCGCGAGGCCCCGTTCGGCCGCCGCGCGGGCGGCGGCGTTGACGCTGCCGTCCCCGCCGCAGACGCCGAGGGCTCCCCCGCTCTCCGCCGCCCGGCCGACGGCCTCGGCGAGCAGTGCGGCGAAATCGTCGTCGGGACCCCGCTCGATCAGCTCGGCCCCGGGTAGCAGCGCGCGCAGCCGTTCGGCCGAGGGCAGGGAGGTATCGGGGGCACCGGCGCCGGACTCGCTGTTGACGAACACGACCAGTCCCTCGCCCCGGGCCAGCGCGGGTGCGTCGGCGACGGGCCGTTGTCTCCCCGGGACGGCCTGTCGAGGCGGCCACCACCGGCAGGTGAGCGCCGCGGCGCCGACGCCGATCGCCACCCCGGCCAACACGTCCCCCGGGTAGTGCACGCCCACGTAGACGCGGGAGAAGGCGACCGCGGCGGCGAAGGGCGCGACCAGGGCGCCGTACCGCGTGGACTCCAGGGCGACCCCGGTGGCGAAGGCCGCGGCGGAGGCGGAGTGCCCGGACGGGAAGGACGTGGTGTGCGGCTGGATGCGCAGGTGACGGACCGTCGGCACCAGGTCGAGCAGCGGCCGGGGCCGGCGGGTGCTCCACTTCACGACCGTGTTGACGGTGAGCGAGGCGAGCGCGAGCGCGCCGACGCCCCGCAGGGCCGCACGCCGGGCGGTGCGTCCGCCGGCGGCCGTGAGCCCGGCCGCCGTGCCGAACCAGAGCGCTCCGTGGTCGGCGAAGTGGCTCAGCCACCGCAGCGCCGGATCGGCTCCGGGCACCCGCGCCCCCGCCACCCGTGTGAACAGCCGCTCGTCCAGCTCGCCCAGTGCCCGCATGCTCCACCGCTACGGTGTCGCGGCCGGGCCGGCATCCCGGGGGACTCGGACCGGTGACGGGGCTGCGCCGTGCGGCGCAGCGGGTTCCCGGCGCGGGCCGCCGGGGCCATGGTGGGTGCATGCGCAGATCCGCGGCGGCGGCCGGCAGTTCGCTCTTCCTGGCACTCGCGCCGGGCACCGTGGCCGTCCTGATCCCCTGGTGGCTGACCGGCTGGCGGCCCGGTCACTGGTGGCCCCCGGTGCGCGCGCTCGGTCTGCTGCCGCTGGTCGCAGGCGCGTACGTACTGCTGACCGCCTTCGCCCGGTTCGTCCGCGAGGGCCTCGGCACCCCGGCGCCGGTCGCGCCTCCCGAGCATCTGGTCGTGGGCGGGCTGTACCGGTACGTCCGCAATCCGATGTACGTGGCGGTCGTCGCGGTGATCCTCGGGCAGGCCCTGCTGCTCGCGCGACCGCTCCTCCTGGCGTACGGGGCGATCGCTTGGCTGGTGATGGCGGCCTTCGCCCGGTGGTACGAGGAGCCGGAGCTGGTGGCGCGGTTCGGCGCGGACTACGAGCGATACCGGCGGGCGGTGCCCGGCTGGTGGCCCCGGCCCGGTGCGTGGCACGACCCTGGGTGAGCACGCGTCACGGGCATGGCGCCGACGTGATGTCGGAGGCGGGGCGCGAGGAGGTCCGGCTCGCGAGCCGGGGGGAAGACCCTGGGCATGCAAATGCCGAGGGCCGGCCGACGGCCCCACTCCGTCCGGCCGACCCTCGGTGCGAAATCGCGTGGTGTCCCCGCGACGTGGCCCGCACTCCCCAGTCACGGACCTCGGTCGCTCTTCACGGGGACTTCGCGATCCCGGTCTCTCAGAACGTGAAGACGGTCGTCCCGTAGGAGTTCTTCACGCACTCGTTGGCGAAGGTGCGTTCGTAGGAAACGCGCTTGCCCTGCCAGACACCCTCGACCGTGACCACCACGGGGTCGTATTGCCTGGTACAGAAGACGCCGTCTCTGAGCGTCAGCGCGCCCGGATCGCCGCCGGCGCCGCGCAGTTCGGCGCAGGCCTGCACGGCGGCGGGGTGGGTGCCGGAGGCCGTCGGGGCGCAGTTCAGGGTGACGGCCCGCTCCGGTGTGACGGTGGCCGCGGTGGCGCCGTGGCCCGTGGTGAGCACCAGGGCCGAGGGGGCGTAGAGCCCGGACGGGCCGGCGGCGGGGGCGGCGTGGGCGGAACCGACGACGGGTCCGCAGACGGCGGTGGCCGTCAAAGTGAGAGTCGCTGCCCAACGCGCGGTGTTCGGCATTGTGTGCATCCTTCCGCTCGATCGAATGCGAAACCGGCTCGGTCGGGTGCCGGTTCGGCGAGCGCGAGTCTGCCGAGTCCTCACGAGAAACACACATCGACCCCATGCGTTTCAGTAACTTTGAGTGTTGAAGCAGTGGCGTGAAGTTACGGAATTCGAACGCCTGGGCCCCGGAATTGAGCCACCGTTGATCGCCCGCCGGGCCCTCATGGCCAGATTTCCGTGGCTCGGCAATAGGCCTGAAACATTCCGCTTCAGCCCGCGCCGGACCCCCGCGGCGCCCCCGTGCGCGCCCTCGGCGGAGTCACGCACCGGGCGCGCCTTCAGCCCACAGCGGACTTCGACCGGACCCTCTTGCCCAATTTTGGCCGCAGAGTAATGGTGATTACATGATTACATCGGAGCAACGCGACAAGCTGCGCGGCTGGTTCGCCGGCCGCCTGCCCGACGATCTCTTCGAGAGCCTCGTGGAGGTCACGGTCGACCGTGAGGAGATCACGGTCGTCGGCCGCATCCCCGAACCCCGGCTCGGCGAGGGCGCGTCGGACGCCGAGAAGGAGGCGGCCGTCGAGGCACGCGTCCAGGAATTCAGGGAGCGCACCCGCGAGGAACGGATCGCGGTGGCGCGCGAGGCGGAGCACCGGTTCCGCAAGAAGGTGTCCTGGGGCGTGGAGTGCGGCACCGTGCGCGCCCTGTTCACGCACGTCGCGGCACCGGTCATGACGCGGCTGCGCCAGCCCGAGCGCCAGGTCCTGGACACCCTGGTCGCCGCCGGGGTCGCCCGCAGCCGCAGCGACGCTCTCGCCTGGTGCGTGCGCCTGGTGCAGCGCCACACCGACGACTGGCTCGCGGAACTGCGCGAGTCGCTGGAGCACGTGCAGCGCGTGCGGGCGCAGGGTCCGGACACCGAACCGGGGGACACCGCCACCGACGAGGAGTGACCGGTTCTCCCTCCTCCGGCGCACCGACGGCCCCGCCTCCCGGCCGTCGCGCCACACTGGGAGCGGACACAACCGGACGGCGGCGTTCCGGCTGTTCGGCTGTTCGGCCGTTCCGGCTGTTCGGCTGTTCGGCCGTTCCGGCCGAGGGCTCGACCGGACGCCGACGGCACGGCGGGTGGCGACGGCACCCCGGGGATCGCCGGCACGGCGGGCCTTCGCCGCGGCGCCGGGCCTTCGCCCGGCAGGAAGGACCGGAGGCTCACCGTGCCGGACATGGACGAGACGGAGGCGCGACGCCGCTTCCTCACCGCGCGGGTGGCGCGACTGGCGACCGTGGACGCCGACGGGCGCCCGCACCTGGTGCCGGTCGTGTTCGCCCTACTGGGCGACGAGATCGTCACCGCGGTCGACGGGAAGCCCAAGCGGTCCCGGCGGCTGAAGCGGCTGCGCAACATCGCGGCGCACCCGGCCGTCTGCCTGCTCGTGGACGCGTTCGACGAGGACTGGAGCCGCCTGTGGTGGGTCCGGGCGGACGGCGACGCACGCGTCGTGCCGCCCGCCGCGCCGCAGGAAAGTGCGCGGGAGACATACGGAACGGCGATCGCCGCGCTGCGGGAGAAGTACGCCCAGTACCGCGACCGGCCGCCGGACGGCCCGGTGATCGCGGTCGCCGTCCACCGCTGGCACGGCTGGCTCGCCGCGCACGGCGAAGACCCGCCCGGCTGACCCGGACCCCACGCCCCTCCCTCTCCCCCTCCCGTCGGCGGCCGGCACGCAATGGACGAATGCTCCAGAGCGTCCGCGAGGGATGGATGGTTCGCCCACTGGTGTGTACTTGACAGGCCGCCGTAGCGTCGGCACACCCCTTCAAGGAAGGCGTCCCCTCACGCCGCACACCCCGGCGGCGGCCACCGGCCTTCCTCCCACCGCGCCACAACGCGCTCCACCGCTCGTCCGGGTACAGGCACTTCGCTGGAGCACTCTTGTCCGACAACTCCCCGACCACTCCCCCGCCGTCCCTCACCGAGGTCGAGACCTACGGTGTCGAGCGCATCCCCGACGCGGACCGCACCGCGACGCCGCTCGACCTGTTCCGGGTCGCCTTCGGCGGTGCTAACACCTTCTCCACCTGCGTCCTCGGGGCCTTCCCCATCCTCTTCGGGCTCTCCTTCTGGCAAGGGCTCGCCGCGACGATTCTCGGTGTGGTCGTCGGTGCGCTGATCCTCTGCCCGATGGCGGTGTTCGGGCCGGCGAACGGCACGAACAACGCGGTCGCCTCGTCCGCCCACCTCGGCGTCCACGGGCGCGTCGTCGGCTCGTTCCTGTCGCTGCTGACCGCCGTCGCGTTCTTCTCCATCTCCGTGTGGAGCTCCGGCGACGCCCTGGTCGGCGGCGCGCACCGGCTGTTCGGCATGGAGCGCAGCACCCTCTCGTACTGCGTCGCCTACGCGCTCTTCGGCGGTCTGGTGCTCGCGGTGTGCGTGTACGGCTTCCGCTTCATGCTGTTCGTCAACAAGATCGCGGTGACCTCGGCGACCGTGCTGTTCCTCGTCGGTGCGATCGCCTTCGCCGGGGACTTCGATCCGTCGTACGCGGGTGTGTTCACGTCCTCGGCCGACTCGGCGACGCAGGCCCTGTTCTGGCCCTCCTTCATCGGCGCGGCGCTGATCGTGCTGTCGAACCCGGTGTCGTTCGGCGCCTTCCTCGGCGACTGGTCGCGCTACATCCCGGCGGACACCCCGCGCCGCAAGGTCATAGGTGCCGCCTTCCTCTCCCAGCTCGCGACCCTGCTGCCGTTCGTCTTCGGACTCGCCACCGCCTCCATCATCGCGACCAAGGCGCCCAAGTACGTCGACCCGGCCGCCCCGGACTTCGTGGGCGGACTGCTCGCCATCTCGCCGAGCTGGTTCTTCCTGCCGGTCTGTCTGCTCGCGCTGATCGGCGGCATGTCGACGGGCACGACGTCCCTGTACGGCACCGGGCTCGACTTCTCGTCGGTCTTCCCCCGGCTGTCCCGGGTCCAGGCGACGTTCCTGGTCGGCGCGCTGTCCATCGCCTTCATCTTCATCGGCCGCTTCGGGTTCGACCTGGTGCAGTCGATCTCGACCTTCGCCACGATGATCATCACCTGCACCACCCCGTGGATGGTCGTGATGATCCTCGGCTTCCACACCCGGCGGGGCTGGTACGACCCCGACGCGCTCCAGGTCTTCAACCGCCGTCAGCGCGGCGGCCGCTACTGGTTCGCGCACGGCTGGAACTGGCGCGGCATGACGGCCTGGTGGGTCGCCGCGGTGATCGGCGTGCTCTTCACCAACATCCCCGGCCAGTTCGTCGGCCCCCTCGGCGACCTGGCGAACGGCGTCGACATCAGCCTGCCGCTGTCGCTGGCCGTGGCCGCGGTGCTCTTCCTGGCCCTGCTGCGGATCTTCCCCGAGCCCAGGGCCGCGTACGGGCCCGAGGGCGCGCGGTTCGCCCGCACCGTCGACGCCCCGGTGCCGCCCATCACGGGGCCCGGCGCGGAGGCCGCCGACCCGGCGCCCGCCCTCGCCGGCGAGGGCCGCTGATGGGGAGCTGGCTGGACCTGTCCGTCCCTCTGGCCACCGGGATGCCCGTGTATCCCGGTGACCCGGAGGTCGAGATCTCGCAGGCCCTGCACGCCTCGCGGGACGGGGTCAACGTCCAGCGCCTGCACATGGGTTCGCAGTCCGGGACGCACGTGGACGCGCCGTACCACGTCGACGACGCCTGGCACACGCTCGACGCCCTGCCGCTGGACCGCTTCGCGGGCCGCGCCGTCGTGGCCGACGTCCGGGGCCTTCCGGCCCGGTCACCGATCACCCCGGAGCTGCTCACACCCGCCCTCAGCCGGCTGCGCCTGGAGCCCGGCTCGATCCTGCTGCTCGTCACCGGATGGTCGGCGCACTGGGGCACGGCCGGGTACCTGGACCATCCGTGGCTGACCCCGGCGGCGGCCGAGGCGATGGTGGAGGCGGGCGTCCGCACCGTGGCCGTCGACGCGCTCAGCGTCGACGCCACACCCCGGCCCGGCGATCCCCACGCGGACTTCGGGCTCCCGGCCCATCGCGTCCTGTGCGGTGCGGGAGGCGTCATCGCGGAGAACCTCACCGGCCTGGAGCAGCTGGTGGGCGCGCGGGAGGTCGAGGTCTTCCTCTTTCCGCTGCGGCTGCCCGCGGCCGACGGGGCGCCGGTGCGAGCGGTCGCCCGCGTCGGCTGACCGCACCGCCCCGCTCGCCGGCCGCGCTCGCCGGCGCGCCGCTCCCCCGGCTCAGGTCCTCGGCGCCGCGACGGTGCGCGCGACGTCGAGGGTCAGCCGGTGCCAGGGGTCCCGGGGGTCACGGCCCGTCAGTTCCCGGACGCGCCGCAGGCGGTAGCGCAGGGACTGCGGGTGCAGGTGCAGGGCGCGGGCCGCGGCGCTCGCCGAACCCGCGTCGATGTACGCGGTGAGCGCCTCCAGGAGGTGGCGCTGGTCCGGGTCCGTGAGCGGACCGAGGACCAGGCGGGCGATGTGGTCGGGGGCGGCCGCGGGATGGCCGGCGAACAGGGCGAGGACCTGCGCGTCGGCGTCCGTGAGGAGGCCGCCGGGACGGTGGGCGTGGGCGGGCGCGGTGTCCAGGGCGTCGGCTGCCAGACGGTGGGCGACGGCGACCCGGTCCAGGCCCTCACCGGTGACGGCGCAGCCGCGCCAGGCCCGGCGCGCCAGCAGCGCGCCCGCCCGGCCGACGGCCGCGGCGGAGAACATCAGTACGGCGCGGGAGCCGCGGATCGTGGACAGCGAGGTGCCCGTGCCGCCGAGTTCGTCGAGCAGTCCCGTCGCCGCCTCGTACGACAGGTCCGGGCCGCCCGGCTCCTGTGTCTCGGCCACCAGCAGGCAGTAGGGCTCGGGGAGCTGGACGCCGAGCCGGGCCGACCGGTCCGTCAGTGCGCCCGCCGAGGCGTGCCGTCCCGCGATCAGGTCGTCGAGCAGCAGCCGCAGGGCCCGGTCGCGGTCCCCCGCGAGGTCCTCGCTGGTCACGGCGTAGGCCGTGGCCATCTCCTCGGAGAGTGTGTCCAGAGCGGTCAGCAGCATGCGGGCGAGCGCGAACGCGTCGGCCGCCGCCAGTCCCGGAGCGCGGGCCGCGATCTCGTCCGTGAGGACCGTCGCCGCGACACGGTAGGCACGCAGCACCGCCTGGACGGGACGCCCGTCCGCCGCGCGGGCCGCCGCGATGCCGCGAAAGCGCCGCAGGTCGGCGGGTTCCAGCGCGCCGTCGGTCACCCACAGGTGGAGCAGTCTGTCCACGCCCCAGGCCGCGATGGCGCGGACCTCCGGAAGCCGGCTGTCGTCCAGCGCCGCGTACACCGGGACCTGCGCGTGAACGGCCGCGACGACCGCCTCCACGACCTTCGGGTCGGCGACCATGTCGCGCCGGACCCGGGCCCGGGCCGCCGGGGACCCGCCCGTCGCGGCGTCCGGCCGCCCTTCGGACCCGCCCCTCGGCGCGGAACGGGAGCCGACGTTCGTCCTCCTGTTTGTCACCTGGTGATAATCCCAGTCGCGCGATGTGCGCACCATGGTGGACGGACCTTGTCACAGTCGCAAGGATCGTCGGCGTACAGCGCGGTCTCAGGGACGAGAGGCGGGACGTACGGATGGCGAAGCATTGGGCCGACTTCCAGTACGAGATCTATCTGAACGGAATGACGGGTGCCGTACCCAGGCTGCCCACCGATCTGACCCGGCTGGAGGAGCTCACCGAGCAGCGCCTCGGTCCCGGTCCGGTCGGCTATGTGGCGGGCAGCGCGGGCAGCGGCAGTACCGCACGCGCCAACCGGGAGGCCCTGGACCGGCGCCGGATCGTGCCGCGCATGCTGCGCGACGTGCACGAGCGCGACCTGTCCGTGGAGGTGCTGGGCCGCGCGCTGCCCGCGCCGCTCGCGCTCGCGCCGGTGGGCGTCCTGTCGATCATGCATCCGGGCGCCGAGCCGGCCGCCGCGCGTGCCGCCGCGGCGCAGGGCGTCCCGTACATCCTGTCGTCGGCCTCCAGCACCCCCATGGAGCAGGTCGCGGAGGCGATGGGCGACGGGGAGCGCTGGTTCCAGCTGTACTGGGCGAAGGACCGGGAGGTCACCCGGAGCTTCCTGGACCGGGCCAAGGCCTCGGGGTTCACGGCGCTGCTCGTCACCCTGGACACTCCCCTGCTGGCCTGGCGGCCGCGCGACCTCGATCAGGCGTACCTGCCGTTCCTGCACGGCGTGGGCACCGCCAACTACTTCTCCGACCCGGCGTTCCAGGCGGGCCTGGCGAAGCCGGTCCACGAGGACCCGAACGCGGCCGTGATGCACTTCGTGGGCATGTTCGCGGACCCCGGCAAGACCTGGCCCGACCTGGCCTTCCTGCGTGAGAACTGGGACGGGCCGATCGTCCTCAAGGGCATCCTGCACCCGGACGACGCGCGCCTCGCCGCCGATGCGGGGATGGACGGCGTGGTCGTGTCCAACCACGGTGGCCGGCAGGTGGCGGGGTCGGTGGCCGCCGCCGACGCGCTGCCCCGTGTCGTCGAAGCGGTGGGCGACCGGCTGACCGTCCTGTTCGACAGCGGCGTCCGCACGGGCGACGACGTCTTCAAGGCGCTCGCGCTCGGCGCGCGGGCCGTGCTCGTCGGCCGCCCGTACGCCTACGGGCTGGGCCTCGACGGGCAGGCGGGCGTGGAGCACGTCATCCGCTGCCTGCTCGCGGAGTTCGACCTGACACTCGCCCTGTCCGGGCACGCCCGCCCGGACACCATCGGCCCCGACGACCTGACCGAGGACAGCGCATGACCGACCCGAAGAACGTCCTCGCCGTCGTCTCGCCGCACGTGGGCGGACGGACGGCGGGCGCCGCGCTCGCCGGCGTCTTCCCCGGCGAGGCCCGGGTGACCGTGGTCGAGGCCACCGACGAGGACCCCGTCGCGCTCCGCGAGGCGCATGTCGTCATCACCGGTCTGGCCCCGGTGACCGCCGAGCACATCGCCGCCGCGCCGGCCCTGGAGCTGATCCAGTGCGCCAGTCACGGCTTCGACTACGTCGACCTGGACGCGGCGCGCGCCAAGGGCGTCCCGGTCTGCAACATCGGCTCCAGCGGTGCCGAGAAGCAGAACGTGGCCGAGCAGACCTTCGCCCTGATGCTCGCCCTCGCCAAGCAGCTCGTCCCCGCGCACACCGCCCTCGTCGACGCCGACTGGGCCCTGCCGCGGCTCCAGCAGTCGATCACCGAGCTGTCCGGGAAGACCCTCGGCATCGTCGGGCTCGGGCACATCGGCGAGGAGGTCGCCCGCCGCGCGGTCGCCTTCGACATGAGCATCGTGTACGCGGGTCCGCGGCCGATCGACGGGGAGACGGCGGCCCGGCTCGGCGGGGCCCGCCATGTCGGGCTCGACGAACTGCTGCGGACCTCGGACTACGTCACGCTGCACGCACCTCTGACCGACGAGACCCGGCATCTGCTGAACGCCGAGCGGCTCGCGCTGCTCAAGCCGACGGCGTTCGTCGTGAACACCGCGCGGGGCGCCCTGATCGACCAGGACGCCCTCGCGGACGCGCTGGAGGCGGGCGCCCTGGCCGGCGCGGGTCTCGACGTGTTCGACCCCGAACCGCCCACCCCGGCCCTGCGGTTGCTGAAGGCGCCGAACGTGGTGCTCTCCCCGCACGTCGCCGGTGTCACGCGCGAGACGCTGGTGCGGATCGCGCTGGCGGCCGTCCAGAACGCGGCCGACTTCGTGGGGGGCAAGCCGCCCCGGGACGTCGTCTCGTAGAGGTGTCGCCCCGGCGCCGTGGGGCCGCGGCGCGGGATCCGACACGAGGCCGGCGCGCCACGGCGTGACGCCGGGGTCAGGCCGCGACTCACGCCGGCGTCGCGCCGCGCCCTCGCGGTGCCGTCACGCCGTCGCTCTCACGGCGCGGTCGTGGCCGCGGCCTCCCGGCCCTGGAGCCCTGCGTCGTCGACGAGTCCGGACAGGCCGATGGGCAGCATGGACTGCGGGTCCGCGTCGTCGTGGCCGTCGCCGACGGCCACCGCGCGCGGCTCCTGGTAGGGCTCCGCCGCGGTGGGCCCGGGGTCGGCCGGCACCTCTGCGGACGGTTCGCCGTGTTCCGCGCCCGGCCGCGTGGGAGCGTCCTCGGCGGTGGGTTCGTCGCTCGCGGGCGGGGCCGACGGGCCGGACGTGCCCGCGACCGACAGCGACTTGGGGCGGTCCGACGAGGGGTCGGTGCGCCAGCGCTGCTCGTCGGAGCCGTCGCGGACCTTGACGACGACATCGGCGTCGGGGTCGTCCGACGCCGGCGTGACGGCGAGTCCCTCGCGTCGGCGGGGCAGCAACTCGCCCTGCACGGTGAGGTCGTAGCGCATGTCCTTGCCGCGCGCCGCGTTCTCGGCGACACAGCGCTGCAGCAGGACGACACCGTTGTCGGCGTGCGAGTCCAGGCACAGCCCGGGATCGGCGATGCTGCGCAGCAGTCCGTCGTACTCGTACGACCACTGCTGGGTCCAGGCCGACGAGCACGCCGCGAGCTCTGTCTCGGCGCCGGGCTTCGCGTTGCCGCCCCTTACGTCCAGGCACAGGTCGGCGGCGAGGTTGCGCAGCCGGGTCCGCTCGGTGCCCGTCGGCAGTCCCGCCGAGGTGGGGGGCGACGAGGCGGCCGGCGGGGTCCCGGCGCCGGGGGCCTCGGACAGGCTGTGACTGCTGCCGGCGCCCGTGGAGGCCGTGGGGTCGGCGCCTCCCTCGTCGTGCGGCCACAGACCGGCCGCGAGGACGGTCGCGAGGAGGACGGCCGACAGTCCGGCGCCGGTCAGCAGGGCCTTGGGAGGGGCCTCACCCTGCCGGGCCGCCCCGCGGCCCGGGGCGGGGAACTGTCCCAGCAGGCGGTGCCGCCCGCCGCCGCCCTGACGCCCGCCGGTTCCCGGCCGTCCGTCCGCGCCGTACCCGTCGCCGTGGCGGCCTCCGCCAGCGGCACGCCCGCCGCTCCCCGGAAGCCGTCCACCGAAGGAGGTACCACCACGGGGGCGCAAGCGCTGTCCCGCACGCCCGGGGCGTGAGTCGAGATAGCGCTGTGCGCCCCAGCCGAGCACGGCCTCGGCGATCAGCGTTCCCAACCCGCTCTCGAAATGGCCGAGTTGTTCTGCCGCGTGCCGACAGTACGAGCACTCCGCCAGATGCTGCCGGACATCGGGAAGCAAGGCGCCGCCGCGGCGGATCGGCACGTCGAGGAGGCGGTTGTAGAAGCCGCATTCCTTGCTGGGCGCGAGTTCCCGGTGGGCGCGTACACAGCCCTCACGGAATTGCTCGCGGGCCTGCTCCAGGGCGGCCGACGCGATGTCGGCGTCCATGCCCGACAGACCGGCCGGTACGGATATGGGCTCCGCCTCGACCTCGGTATGCCACAGAAGGCACCGGGACAGTCCCGGCAGGGTATGGAAAGCACGCTCCGCCAGCTTGCGATTTTCGGCTGTCATGGACTTCGCGGCGCGCATGCCCCGGCCGCCCGCGGGTTTCCCCAGGTCCGGCAGAACACCGGTTGTCCGGTCGTCCGCGGACCACTCCCTGACGGTGTCGCGTACGTCCACGAGGAGTTCGGGCCGCAGGGAGATCGCGGAGTCGCCTTCCCCGAGGCGGTCGAGCGCCCGGTGGAAGGAGGCCGCCGCCACCATGGAGGCGGCTGGGGCCGAGGAGGCGAGGCAGATGACCGCGTAGTCGTACGCCGACTGCCAGTGCCGGGCCATCAGCAGAGCGACGGGATGGGCGGCGTCGTCCTGCGCCGAGCCTCTCAGCCGGGCGGCGAGGCTCTCGTCGGATTCACCGGGAACGCCGCCGGGCGGATAAGGGGGACGAGGGGGGTGGGGGGTGCGCACGGAGCGGGTTCCTTCCGAGGTGCAAGGTGGCACACAGAATTCCTGACCGCCGAAAAAGGAGGGCCGGTCGGTGCATACCTTTTTGACGGTGCGTCGGGAAAACGGCGAGGACGAAGGCCGTACGACGACCGCCGGTCAGGGGCCTTTTGAGCCCGCGACTCGGAATGGCGAACAGCGGTTCAGACCCGGCCATTGGCCCGGCGCAGGGAGTTCACCCTCGCACAACACGCTCACGGCCAACAAGGCACTTGGGCAACATCAGGCCCATTGAAATAAAGTCAGATCCTGCCGCAACTCGCCCCGCTCGCACCGGCTTTCGAAATTCGACGCGCCCCGTGTGAACCGGGCGCACGCGCCGGTGCCCCTCGCACGCTCCCGGCGCGCGGAACTCCGTAGTCCACTGGTATCGGCCCTTCTCGGAGGCCCCGCGCAGGACGGCGGCTCTCCCGCGCGAAACCGGCCGCCGGCCCCGATCCTCCCGCCCTCGGTCGGCGGCCCCGAGGGCGGGGCCCGGACCGGGCGGCGGCACCGGCCCCGCGGCCCCCCTTGGGCGCCGGCGTCTCAGATCTGCCAGGAGCGGAGGCGGTCGGCCGCGCCGTAGACGTCGGCCTTGCCGGAGATGAGGTCACGGGTGAGATCGACGAGCGCGCCGTAGGGCGGGTCGATGCCGACGCCACTGACGAACATGTACGCCACCGCCGCCGAGCACGCGAAGCGGGCGTTGGCGGCCGGCAGCGGCTTGAGCAGCGCCAGGGTGTGCAGCAAAGCTGCGGCCCGCCAGGCCGGGTCGGAGTCGACGCCGAGGCGGGGCGGGTCCACGCGGTGCCGGGCGACGGCGGCGACGAGCGCGGAGAAGTCGTTGACCGTGGGCTGGTCGGGCAGCACCTCTTCGTGACGCTGGAGCAGCCAGGGCACGTCGATGTGGATGACGGGTGCCATGGGTCAGGCGACCCGTCCCTCACGCCGGGCGGGCGGCTCGTCCTCGGGGAAGGCAGCGGCGAACTCGTCCGCGTGCGCGGCGAAGAAGCGGCGGAACACCTCCGCACCCTCCTGGAGCGCCCGGTGCCGCACGATGTCGGCCGCGGCGGCCTCCCGGACGAGGGCCTTCATCGACGTACCGCGTTCCTTGGCGATCTGCCGCAGGTCCTCTAGCTCGCGGTCGCTGAACTCCACGTTGAGAGCTGGCATGCCATCACGGTACCGCGCGGGTACTTACTCGTAAATATCCACTGGTCAGAAGCTATGAGCGGCGGTACCCGCAGGATACCGAAGCAGCGGGGAGCGGGCCGTCCTCGCGTGCCCCGTCCACGGCGTCGATGTGACTGCCGGCCGACCGCCCCGGCGACCGTCGGGCGCCCGCCCGTGAGGTCGTCGGGGCGGGCGCCGGGTCGGTCAGACGGCCTTCCGCCCCGTGAGGGCGAGCAGCCGCTCCAGTGGCGTCGCGTCGGGGGCGGCCTCGACCTCGGGGCCGAAGGCCCCGCCGGCGCGGGCGCCGTCGGCGATCCGCGTGGCGACGGCCGTCGCGGTGGCGATCACGTCGTCGTCCGCGGCGAAGGGCTGACCGGTGGCGGTCGCCAGGTCCCAGCCGTGCACCGTCAGCTCCATGATGGTGATCATCCCGGCGAGCGGGGCGGGGCAGGTGTCCGGGCCGAAGGATGTGTCGCCCTGCCAGGCGTCCGGGTCGCTCCAGGCGGCGACGAGCCGGTCGACGAGCGGCGGGAACACCACCCAGGGCGGCTGGTTCAGCGTCGTCGGCGCGTCGGCGGGCACCGGCTGCTTCACCGCCGCGTGCTCGCCCATGACGAGCGTGCCGAGGAGGTGTTCGCCGAGCCGGTGGACATCGAAGTCGGCGCAGGGCGTGGGCAGTTCGCGCTTTCCGTCGAGTGCGGGCCGCCCGGCGTGGGCCAGCAGCCCGCGGGCGGCGCGGGCGAGCTGGTCGCCGAGTACGGCGGGGTTCGCGTTCATGGGGTTGCTCCTGTTCGAAGGGCCGGCCCGTCGGCGGGCTCGGCTCCGTCCTGATGACGGACCCGGGGCCGACGGCCGGACCGCCGGGAACCCGGACGGTCCTGCACAGACGGACCGGGCTCGACCGCGAAAGGAATCGGACCCTCGGGAACGGGGCCAACGGGGCGTGGGGCCACCCGGGCGGGGGCGTGTCGAGAGCGGACCCGCCGCGGCACGGGCCACCCGGACGCGGGCCTGTGGAGTACGGGCCCGCCGCGGCACGGGCCACCCGGACGCGGGGCGAGTCCGGGGCCAGGCAGGCACCGGCCACCCGGACACGCGGCACCGCAGGCAGGGACCCGCCCAGGCACTCACCCGGACACAGGGCCTGTCGAGTGCGGAGCGCCCCGGGTGCGGGGCGTGCAGGCAAGGGCTCCCCGAGCATGGACCCACCCGAGCATGGAGCACCCAGGCTCGGACCTCCCGACCACGGGCCCGTCGGGCAGGTGGCCACCCGGACCCGCGGCCCGCGGGCCATGGGCCCACCCGGACACCCGGCCCGCCGGCCATGGGCCCAGCCGGACCCGGGATGCCCGTCGAGCACGGACCCTGCCCGCCGCGCGGCCATCCGGCGCGGGGCTCCGCCGACGCTCGCGACCACCCGGCCCGCCGCGTCGCCCGCGACCTCTGCCTCTGCCTCTGCCTCTGCCTCTGCCTCTGCCGCGGCAGAGGCTCGGCGCGCGGCCCGTGCCCGGCAGCGACCCCGCGCCCGGCGGTCGGAGGGAGCCGGCGTTCGCCCGGGCTCCGGCGGTCGGAGGGAGCCGGCATCCGCCCGGAGCCCGACAGCTCGGGCAGCCAGGGCCCGTCCACCCCGTGGCCAGCGGTCGGCACACGGTCCGGTCAGGCCTGCCACAGCCCGCGCCTGCGGTAACCGGCCTCCCAGAACAGGCGGTTGAGGACACGCACCGGTGGCGGCATGGTGCCGAAGAAGGCGGCGCGGTCGGCGGGCGCGGCGCCGTCGACGATCCAGGGCACGAAGAGGGCCGCCCCGCGCAGACCCTGCGTCTCGCGGATGCGCCCGGTGAAGGCGCTCCAGTCGGCGGGGGTCAGCACCTCCTGGACGAGGGGCAGAGCACTCCTCTCCTCGTGGGCCAGGTGATCGTCGAGGGTGATGGTCAACGCCCTTACAAGTCCGGGGAGTTCGTCCAGCCGGTCCGTCAGGGCGGCGTCCACGGCGGCGAGCTGCGGGTCCAGCCGGCCGTGCTCCGCCTCCATCTCCGCGAGGAGCGCGAGGTCCTCGGGGCGCCCCTCGACCCTGCGCTGCACGCGCGGCCACAGGTCGCTGTCCTCGGCCGTGTGGTGGATGTGCAGCTGCTTCCTGAAGTTCTCCCAACCGGCCCGGACCGGCGGCGAGAAGGCGGAGCCGTCCGCGGCCGCCTTGCCGAGCCGCTCCAGGTCGCGCCGGAAGGCGTCGTGCGCGGCGTACATCACGGTGAGGTCGATGCTCATGAGGTGGCTTCCTCCAGTTCGGGTTCGTACACGGGAAGGGCGTGCGGGTTGGCCGACGGTCCGCGATGCCGGCGTACGGCCAGGCAGGCGAGCGCACCCGTCAGCAGGACTCCGGCGGAGACCAGGAGCGCCGGGCCCATCGCGTCGACGAATCCGTGGCCGAAGACCTGACCGCCGAGCGCCCGCATGCGGTCGGCGACGTCGTGCGGCACACCGGACGGGGCAGCGGCCGACCGCCGGGCGCCGACGTCGGACTCCGCCTCGGAGAAGGCGGCGACGAAGCCGTCCCGGTAGGAGGCGGGGAGCTGTCCGGCGCGCTGCCGGGCCTGGTCGGTGAGCGAGGCGGCGAGCTGCGCCTGGAGCACGGCACCGACGACGGCGCCCGCGAGCACGGAACCCACCTGGCGCAGCGCGTTGTTGACGCCCGAGGCGGCTCCGGACAACCGGACCGGGACGTTGCGCATGACCTCCGTGGCCATCGGCGTGAAGGTGCAGCCCGCCCCCAGCCCGGCCAGGAGGAGCGGAAAGGCGACCGTCGTCCAGCCGGACCCGGCGTCCGCCACGACCGCGATCCACAGCAGCGCGGCGGCCCAGGCCAGCAGGCCCGCCATCAGGATGAACTTGCCGCCGATCCTGTCGGCGAGGACACCGGCGGGGCCGGCCGTCACGAACGAACCGAGGGCCAGGGGCAGCAGCACGAGGCCGGACTTGAGCGCGCTGAAGCCCAGCACCGACTGGAGGTAGATCGTCAGCGGCAGGAACAACCCGATGACGCCGAAGGACACCGTGATGCCCACCAGGTTGACGAGCGTGAAGTTGCGGTCCCTGAAGAGCGAGAACGGCACGAGCGGGTCACGGGTCTGCCGGCCGCGCTCATGCAGCAGGAAGCCGGCGAAGAGCACCGCCGCGGCGCCGAACAGTGACCGGATCCAGCCGTTCCAGTCGTAGCGCTGTCCCTCCGTCAGGCCGAAGGCCAGACAGAACAGGGCACTTGAGGCGAGCAGCACGTCGGCGGTGTCGAAGCGGTGGCGCACGGTGCGGCGGGAAGCGGGAACGACCGCGGCGGCGAGGGCCAGGACGAGCACTCCGAGCGGCAGATTGACGAAGAAGATCCACCGCCAGTCGAGCCGGGTGATGAGCGCTCCCCCGATGATCGGTCCGAGCGCGCCGGAGATCCCCGCGACGGCGCCCCAGACACCCATCGCGGCGCCCCGCCGGTCGGCCGGGAACACCTCCGTGATGATCGACAGGGTCTGCGGCATGAGCAGCGCCGCGCCCAGCCCCTGGACCGCGCGGAAGGCGATCAGTTGGGCCGGGTCCTGCGCGAGGGCGCAGGCCAGGCTGGCGAGCGTGAACACGGCGACGCCCGCCATGAACAGATTCCGCTTGCCGCGCAGGTCGCCGAGCCGGCCCGCGGTGATCAGCAGGACGGCCAGCGCGAGGGTGTAGGCGTTGACGACCCACAGGATCTCGTCGAGGGAGGCGTCCAGGTCCTGGCCCATGTCGGGGATCGCGATGTTCACGATCGTCAGGTCGAGCAGGGTCATGAAGAACCCCAGGGAGAGCGTGACGAGGATCGCCCATGGGTTGCCGTGCCATTTCTTGAACACGATGTGTGTCTCCTTGTGCCGGAGCTGCGAACTCGCGTTCAAGAGGGCGCTCCCGCCGACGGGTGTGACGCCGGACGAGCGCCCTGAGACATACGTCACATCCGGCCCGTCGGGTGTCACATTCGGACCGCCTCCGCCCCTCGCAGTAGTGAGCACACCAAGGGAGGCGAGGCATGTCCGAGAGCCACCGAGCGGGGACCGGCGGCGTGGGTCCGGGCGCGGGTCGCGCGCCGGCCGGCGCCGTCGAAGGGGGGTCGCGTCCGCGTGGCGCGTCACCCGGCGGCGCCGAAAGGCCCGGCGCGCCCGACTGGACGTCGCCGGGCCGCCGTTCGGGGACGCTCCAGGAGGACGGGCCGCACGGCACGAACGGCGGGGCGGACGGCACGAACGGCAGGGCGAGAGGCACGCAGGGCGACGGGGCGGGCCGCCCGAAGGGCGGGCCGGGCGCCGGAACCGGCGGGCCGGGCACCGGAAACGGCAGGCCGGGCGGCGCGGACGGCGCGACGCGGGTCTTCGTGGACCACCGCGAGCTGCTGTTCGCGATCGTCTACAACATGCTCGGCAGCGTCGCCGACACCGAGGACGTGCTCCAGGAGACCTGGCTGTCCTGGCAGGGCCGCGCCGGCCGCTCCCCGCTGGACGGGATCGCCAACCCGCGCGCCTACCTGGTCCGGATCGCCGTGAACCAGGCGCTCGCCCGGCGCGCCGCCATCACCCGCCGCCGGGAGACCTATGTGGGCCCCTGGCTGCCGGAACCGCTGCTCGACGAACCGGCCCCCGCCGGCGCCGCCGATGACCGGACCCTGCGCTCCGAGTCCGTGTCCCTGGCGATGCTCGTGGTGCTGGAGTCGCTGACCCCGCTGGAGCGCGCGGTCTTCGTCCTCAACGAGGTGTTCGGCTACGCGCACACCGAGATCGCCGGAGTCCTCGACCGCAGCCCCGCCGCGGTGCGCCAGCTCGCCCACCGGGCCCGGCAGCACGTGCACGCGCGCCGGCCGCTGTACCGGGCCCACCCCCGGGTGCGCCGGCAGGCGACCGAACGCTTCGTGGAGGCCGCGCTGGGCGGTGACATCACCGCGCTGATGGAGATCCTGGCGCCGGACGTCACGGTGTGGACGGACGGCGGTGGCAAGACCCCGCGGGCCGGGCTGCGGCCGGTGCACGGGCGGGACAAGGCGGCCCGGCTGTTCGCCGGTTACGCGACCCGCCGCGCGACCGGTCTGGACATCCGCTACCGGCGGGTCAACGGCGACGACTCCGCCGTGATCTTCGAGGGTGACTCCCCGTACGCCGTCATGGTCATGAACCTCGCGCCCGACGGCGAGCACGTCCGCGACGTCTACATCGTCACCAACCCCGAGAAGCTCGCGCACGTGCGGCGCGAGGAGGAGACGGACGGCCAGGAGGGCAGGCAGCCATGACGACCGGCGAACGGCACGGGACGGTCACCCGTGCGCACAGCGCCGCCGAGGGCCCCGACACCGGGACCGCGGCACGCCCGGCGGGCACGGCGTCGTCCGGCGAGCGTGTGGCGGACTGGTTCGACGGCCGGCTCGGCATCCACGCCTTCGGCGCGAAGTACCTGCGCAAGGTGTTCCCGGACCACTGGTCCTTCCTGCTCGGCGAGATCTGTCTCTACAGCTTCGTCGTGCTGGTCCTGACCGGGGTGTACCTGACGCTGTTCTTCCACCCGTCGATGAACGAGGTCGTCTACCACGGCAGTTATGTGCCACTGAACGGCATCCGCATGTCCGAGGCGTACGCGTCGACCCTCGACATCAGCTTCGACGTGCGCGGCGGACTGCTCATCCGGCAGATCCACCACTGGGCGGCGCTGATCTTCCTGGCGGCGATGCTGACGCACATGATGCGGCACTTCTTCACGGGGTCGTTCCGCAGGCCCCGCGAGGTGAACTGGCTGTTCGGCTGGACTCTTCTGCTCCTCGGCTTGTTCGAGGGCCTGTTCGGCTATTCGCTGCCGGACGACCTGCTGTCGGGGACCGGCATGCGGTTCGTGGACGGGGCGCTCCTGTCGGTGCCCGTCGTCGGCACGTATCTGTCGATGTTCCTCTTCGGGGGCGAGTTCCCGGGCCATGACATCGTGCCGCGCTTCTACTCGCTGCACGTACTGGTGATCCCCGGCATCATGGCCGCGCTCGTGGTCGCGCACCTGATCCTGGTCGTGTACCACAAGCACACCCAGTTCGGCGGGCCGGGCAGGACCGAACGCAACGTCGTGGGAACGCCGTTCATGCCGGTGTACATGGCGAAGGCGGGCGGATTCCTGTTCCTGGTGTCCGGTGTCATCACGCTGATCGCGGCGGTCGCCAGTATCAACCCGGTCTGGTCGTACGGCCCCTACCGCGCCGACCAGGTGTCGACGGGCGCCCAGCCCGACTGGTACCTGGGCTTCGCCGAGGGCCTGGTGCGGGTCATGCCGGGCTGGGAGATCACGCTGTGGGGCCACACCCTGGTGCTCGGCGTGCTCATACCGATCGTCGTCTTCCCGTTGCTGCTGGTCCTCATCGGCGTCTACCCGTTCGTCGAGGCCCGGGTCACCGGGGACCGGCGCGAGCACCATCTGCTGGACCGGCCGCGCAACCGTCCGGTGCGCACCGCGCTGGGCGCCGCGTGGATCAGCCTCTATCTCGTCCTGCTCGCGGGCGGCGGCAACGACATCGTGGCGACGCGCTTCCATCTGTCGATCAACACCGTGACGTGGACGGTGCGGATCGCCCTGCTGGTGGTGCCGGCCGTCGTCTTCGTCGTCACCCGGCGCGTCTGTCTGGGCCTTCAGCTGCGGGACCGTGAACTGGTCGCGCACGGCCGTGCGACAGGGGTCGTCAGACGCCTGCCGCACGGCGAGTACGTCGAGGTCCACCGGCCCCTCGACCGTGCCGAACTCCACACGCTGACCGAGCACGAGCGGCGTGGGCTGCCGCCCGCCCACCCGGCCGGCCCGTCAGGCGGCGGGGACCTCCAGGCGGCTGATCCTGATCGCGCCGTCGGACGCCCCCGGGTGGGCGCCGGTCATGACGAGACGCAGCCGTGAGCCGCGCACCGCGTCGAAGGTGATCACGGTCGGGGCGTCGGACGTGGTGGCGCGGTCGAGGACCGCCCCCTTCACGGGCACGTACCGCTCGCCGTCCCACACGGAGACCTCGACGGAGGCGGGCTGGGCGTGGGTCGCGTCCACGGTGAAGGACACCTCGACGCGGTCGACGGTGCGCGGGCGCGCCCAGGTGACCGAGACCCAGTCCTCGGCACGGGGGCCGTCGAAGGCCGGCAGCAGGGCCGTCGCCGACTTGTGGAAGGCGTTGGACCACCCGGTGCCGGCGTCGCCGTCGAGCATGGCGGCGGGCAGGGTGTCGGGGCGGCCCGAGTAACTGGCGTCCGCGTACGGATAGTTCGGGGCCGCCGGGTGGTCGGGCCCGAACACCGGCGCCGGAGTGGTCGCTCGCGACCCGGCCCGGGTCGTGCGCACGCTCGTGGTCACTCTGCGCAGGCCCTCCGCCCGGGCCGTCACCTTCAGGGTGCCCGACTTCGTCCCGGACCGGACGATGGCGAGCGCCTTGCCGTGGAAGGCGGTGCGGGTCGCGGCCTGATAGCGCTCGGCGCTCTCCTGCCGGCCGTTGTCGAGTCCGGCGACCGAGCCGCCGTCGACGTCGAAGGCGATCCGGTGCTCCGCGTCGGGCACGAGAACGCCGTGCGCGTCGACGACCTCCGCGGTCACGAACACGAGGGAGCGCCCGTCGGCGGGCAGCGACGTGCGGTCCGGGGTGAGGCGTATCGCGTGGGGGGCTCCCGCGGTGCGCAGGACGTCCGTCGCGACGACCTTGCCCCCGCGGCGGGCGACGGCCTTCAACTCGCCCGGCTCGTAGGCGACCTTCCAGGTGAGGTGGAGCTTGCCCGCGCTGCCGTTGGGGCTGGTGTAGCTGCCGGGGTAGGGGCCGTCGGTGAAGGTCTTGTCGTCGCCGGTCGCCTCGGTGGTCTCCAGGTAGGTGCGGCCGTCGGTGGTCTTCTTGGTGTCGAACCGGCGTGTGCCGAGGGATGTGCCGTTGAGGAGGAGTTCGACGGTGTCGACGTTCGCGTAGGCCCAGACCTCGACCGTGTCGCCCGGCTCGTGGTTCCACGTCATGGGCACGAGATGGACCATGGGCTCGGTCGTCCACTGGCTCCTGAAGAGGTGGTACATGTCCTTCGGGAAGCCCGCCGTGTCGACGGCGCCGAAGAAGGAGGCCTTCACCGGGAAGACGTCGTACGGGGTGGGCTCGCCGATGTAGTCGATGCCCGACCACAGGAACTCGCCCGCGAACCACTTGCGGTCCCGGTCCTTCTTGTGGCCGTACTCGCCGCTCATCGTCCAGGAGGCGAGGTTGTTGTCGTACGAGGAGGTCGCCCGCCGGCCGGGGGTGTGGTTCTCCCCGGTGTTGAGGTGCTGGGGCTCCTGGTAGGCGCCCCGGGTCGAGGTCTCGGAGGACGACTCGGACTCGAAGAGGAACAGGTGCGGGTAGGCGGCGTGCAGGTCGTCGACCGACTTGGCGGTGTTGTAGTTGAGGCCGAGCCCGTCCAGTTTGGCGAGCATGAGGTCGGCCGCCGAACCCTTCGCCGGCAGGCGGCGGTACTTGTCCGAGCCGATCACCAGCGGCCGGGTGTCGTCGGCGGCCCTGACGGCGGCGATGATCCGGTCGGCCATGGCGAGTCCGGCCGTGGAGGTCGAGTCGGGGATCTCGTTCCCGATGGACCACAGCACCACGGCGGGTGAGTTGCGGGCGGCGAGGACCATCTCGGTGGCGTCCTTCTCGCACCACTCGTCGAAGAACCGCCCGTAGTCGTACTTCGTCTTCCCGGTGCGCCAGCAGTCGAAGGCCTCCACCATCATCACGATCCCCAGTTCCTCGCAGACCTGGATCATCTGCGGGGAGGGCGGATTGTGCGAGGTCCGGAAGGCGTTGACACCCATCGACTTCATGACGGTCATCTGGCGGCGCACCGCGTCGAGGCTCACGGCCGCGCCGAGAGCGCCCTGGTCGTGGTGGAGGTCGACGCCCTTGATCTTGGCGTGGGTGCCGTTGAGGTGGAAGCCCTCGTCCGGGTCGAAGCGGAAGGACCGGATGCCGAAGGGGGTGCGGCAGGTGTCGACGGTCGTGCCGCCGGTGCGCAGTTCGGTCTCCAGCGTGTAGCGGTGCTGCGGCGTCGCGAAGTCCCACAACCTGGGCGCGGGCACGGAGAGTTCGTGGGTCTCGTCGGCCTGCTCGGCGACGGTCGCCGTGGTGGTCGTCCGGGCGGCCGTCCGGCCGTCGGGGTCGAGGATCCGGGAGATCACCTGGACCTCGGCCGGGGTGCCCGACGCGTTGACGACGGTCGTCCGCACCCGTACGAGCGCCCGCTCCTTCGTGATCTCCGGCGTGGTGACGTGGGTGCCCCACCGCTGGACGTGCACCGGCTCGGTGACGACCAGGCGTGCGTCGCGGTAGATGCCGCTGCCCGAGTACCAGCGACTGCTGGGGAGTTGGTTCTGCACCTTCACGGCGATGACGTTCGGGGTACTGCCGTCCGTGTGCAGCAGTCCGGTGAGGTCGAGGGCGAAACCCGTGTAGCCGTAGGGGTGTCGGCCGACCTCGGTGCCGTTGCAGTACACGTAGGAGTCCATGTACACGCCGTCGAACTCCACGGACACCCGCTTGCCGGCGTACGCGGGCGGCAGGGTGAACGTGGTGCGGTACCAGCCGAGACCGCCGGGGAAGAATCCCGTCCCGCTGGTGGTGCCGTGCTCGGTGGTGGGGGTCTGCTCGATGCTCCAGTCGTGCGGTACGGCCACCTCGCGCCACGCCGAGTCGTCGTGGCCCGGCCGCGCGGCGTCCGCGTAGGCGCCGGTGGGGTCGGTGACACCGCCCGGGTCGACCAGGGCGAAACGCCAGCCGTCGCGCAGTTCGACGGTGTGCCGCCCCGGGGTGTGCCCGGCCGCGGCCCGGGCGTCGGCGGCGCCCGTGAGTGCGCCGGCCGCGGGCACGGCCGTGCCTGCGATCAATACCGCTCTTCGTGTGACCGTCATGGCGGCTCTCCCTCATCAGGACCCAGAAGTCATCACAACTGATCGTGAACAAACAGATTCTGACGAGGCGACACACACGGCCGTCAAGGGTGCGGAACTCACTTCCGACCCACCGAACACATCCGCCGGAAATCCGCCCTCCGGATGTCGTCCCGTCGGCCCGTGTTCAGGGGTGCGCAGGGCGCCCACGCACTAGGCTGGAACCCGAGTGACGCGCTTGTTCACTGTGAGTGTGCGCAATGGAGTGGCGACGATGAGCCCGGTCCACCACCTCGACGAGGCAGCCACGGCACGGGCGGTCATCGACGAGCACGGAACCCTGATCCACTGGAGCGAGGGGGCCCGCCGACTGCTGGGGTACCCGCCCGACGAGGTCGAGGGCCGCCCCGCGACGGCACTGCTGGACCACACCGTCGCCGCCGCACCGTCAGAACCCGCCGGCGACCGCTGGAGCGGCACCCTGCCACTGCGCCACCGGGACGGCCACGTCCTGCCGGTGTGGCTGCTGGCGCACCGCCGCGACGAGGGCGACGGCTGGTTCGTCGTCACCCCCCTCACGGTCGCGGAACCGCCGCCCCGGGACGACCCGCTGATCCGGGCGGTCCTCTCCCAGTCGCCCTGCGCCACGGCCGTCTACGACACACGACTGCGGCTGCTCGGGATCAACGACGCGATGGCCGGGGTGCTCGGCCTCGTGGAGGACCGTATCCGGGGTCTGCGGATCTCCGAGATCGGTGGCAAGCGAGCAGGCGAGCGGCTGGAGGAGGACATGTACGACGTCCTCGCCTCCGGACGGGGCCGTGACGTGGAGACCACCATGCGGACGGGCGGCGAGGGCCGCCCGCACGCCTGGCTGGCCCGGATGGCCCCGCTCACCGACACCGACGGACAGGTGCGCGGCGTCTGTGTGGTCGCGCACGACTTCACCGAGCAGTACAAGGCCCGTGAGCGGCTGCAACTGGTCAACGAGGCGAGCGTGCGCATCGGCACCACCCTCGACGTCACCCGGACGGCCCAGGAGCTCGCCGACGTCTGTGTGCCCGTGCTCGCCGACTTCGTCCGCGTCGACCTGCTCGACCCCCCGGAACCGGGCACCGAGCCGCAGGCCGGCCGGCCGACCGCTCCGGTCACCCTGCGCCGGGCCGCCCACCAGTCGGTGCTCCCCGGCTCCCCCGAGGCGCTCGTCAAGCCCGGTGACGTCGACGTCTACCCCGCGTCCTCGCCCCAGGCGGACGCCGTGGTCACCGGCCGGACGGTCGTCACCGCGGACGTCGCGACGGCGTTGCGGACCTGGCTGTCCGAGGACGAACGGCGCGGGCGACGCGTCGCCGAGTACGGCATCCACGCCACGATGGCGGTGCCCATCCAGGCCCGCGGCCAGACGCTCGGCGTGGCCGTCCTGACCCGCTACCGGCGGCCCGACCCCTTCACCCCGGACGACGCCCTGCTCGCCGAGGAGGTCACCGCCAGGGCCGCCGTCTGCATCGACAACGCGCGCCGGTTCTCCCGCGAGCGCGAGACCGCCCTCGCCCTGCAACGCAGCCTGCTGCCGCAGTCGCTGCCCCGCACCGCGGCCGTCGACGCGGCCTCGCGCTACCTTCCCGCGGCGCGCGCCGGGGTCGGCGGCGACTGGTTCGACGTGATCCCGCTGTCCGGGATGCGGGTCGCCATGGTCGTCGGCGACATCGTCGGCAACGGCATCCAGGCCTCGGCGACCATGGGGCGGCTGCGCACCGCCGTCCGCACGCTCGCCGACATCGACCTGGCCCCCGACGAACTGCTCACGCATCTCGACGACCTGGTCGTCCGGCTGTCCGTGGAAGCCGGGGCCGAGGGCGTCACCGGCGAGATGGGCGCCACCTGTCTGTACGCCGTGTACGACCCGGTCTCCCGGCGGTGCACGCTCGCCCGTGCCGGACATCCGCCGCCCGTCATCCTCCGCCCCGGCGGCTCGCCCCACCTCGTCGACCTCCCCGCCGGGCCGCCGCTCGGGCTGGGCGGCCTGCCCTTCGAGGCGGTGGAACTCGACCTGCCCGAGGGCACGGTGCTCGCCCTCTACACCGACGGGCTGATCGAGGGCCGCGACCGGGACCTCGATGCCGGCCGACGCCTGCTGTTCCGGGCCCTGGAGCAGCCGTCGCGCTCCTTGGACGAGGCGTGTCACGCGATCCTCCAGTCCCTGCTGCCCGTCGGCGGCGCCCTGGACGACGTGGCCCTGCTGCTCGCGCGCACGCGCGGCCTGGCCGCCTCCCAGGTGGCCACCTGGGACATCCCGGCGGACCCCGCCCTCGTCGCCCCGATCCGCAAGCAGGTCGTCGAGCAACTGGACCACTGGGGGCTGAGCGAAGTGACGTTCACCGCCGAGCTGGTGGTCAGCGAACTCGTCACCAACGCCATCCGGTACGGGGAGCCGCCGATCCGGCTGCGCCTCATCCACGACCCCGACACGCTGATCTGCGAGGTCTCCGACAGCAGCCACACCGCGCCGCACCTGCGCCGGGCGAAGATCTTCGACGAGGGGGGCCGCGGGCTGCTGCTCGTCGCCCAGCTCACGCAGCGCTGGGGCAGTCGGCACACGCCGGAGGGCAAGACCATCTGGGCGGAGCTGACGCTGCTCGGCGAGGAGTGACGGCCGCAGCGGGGCGGGGCACCGGGCGTTTGATGTGATGGTGGGGCGTCACGACCATCCTCGGAGGACCGAACTCTGAACAGCCCGCTCGGCCCGGGCGGCCCCGCCGCCGCCGGCACCCCGCTCGCCCAGGCCCTCTCCGCCCCCCTCGGCAGCCCGTTCGCCGAGGCTCTTTCCGTCACCCTGCTCGTCGTCGTCCTCGTCTGCGCGGTGGTCCGGCCCTTCGGCTGGCCCGAGGCGGTGGTGGCGGTGCCTGCCGCGGCACTGGTGGTCGTCACGGGCGCGATCTCCTTGGACCACGTCCGCGCCGAGGCCGCGCATCTCGGTCCGGTGATCGGCTTCCTGGCGGCGGTTCTCGTGCTGGCCCGCTTCTGCGACGACGAGGGGCTGTTCCGAGCCTGCGGCGCCTGGATGGCGCGCTGGGCGAAGGCCCGCCCCGGACGGTTGCTGACCGCCGTCTTCGCGCTCGCCTCCGCCATCACGGCCGTGCTCAGTCTCGACGCGACCATCGTGCTGCTCACCCCGGTCGTGTTCGCGACGGCGGCCCGGATGGGAGCCCGCCCCAAGCCGCACGTGTACGCCTGCACCCATCTGTCGAACACGGCCTCGCTGCTCCTGCCGGTCTCCAACCTCACGAATCTGCTCGCGTTCACCACCAGTGGCCTCAGCTTCACCCGGTTCGCCGCGCTGATGGTCCTTCCCTGGCTGGTCGCGATCGGCGCCGAGTACGTGGTCTTCCGGCGCTTCTTCGCCCACGACCTGGGCGCGGCGGCACCCGAGCCGGGTGCCGAGGAGCCGCCGGAGATCCCCCTGTTCGCCCTGGTCACCGTGGGTTGCACCCTGGCGGGCTTCGTCGCCGCCTCCGCGCTCGGCATCGACCCGGCGTGGTCCGCGGCGGCGGGTGCGCTGGTGCTGGCCGGGCGCGCGCTCGCGCGGCGCCGGGCCACCCCGCTGACCGTCGTGAAGGCCGCGGCGCCGTCGTTCCTCGCCTTCGTACTGGCCCTGGGCGTCGTCGTCCGGGCGGTCGTCGACAACGGTCTGGCCGACGCGCTGGGCCGGCTCCTGCCGGACGGCAGCGACCTGCCCGCCCTGCTCGGCATCGCCGCGCTCGCCGCCGTGCTGGCCAACCTGATCAACAATCTGCCCGCGGTCCTCGTCCTGTTGCCGCTGACCGCGGCGTCCGGCCCCGGCGCCGTGCTGGCCGTCCTCCTCGGCGTCAACATCGGGCCGAACCTGACCTACGCGGGTTCCCTCGCGACGCTGTTGTGGCGGCGTATCGTGCATCAGCACGAACACGGCGTCGATCTCAAGGAGTTCACCCGGCTGGGTCTGATCGCCGTGCCCGCGGCGCTGATCCCCGCCGTACTGGCACTGTGGTTGTCTCTCCAGGTCGTCGGAGGCTGATGAGCATGCGGGTGGTCGTCTGGCTGGTCGAGGGGACGTGGCCGGCGTGCGTGGACGCCGTGCGCGGGCACGTGCCCGGCACCGCCGAGGTGGTCCTGCTGCACGTCTCGGAACCCGACGTGCCCGGTCTGGCGCACGGCGCGTTCGCCGGACTGCTCGGCCGTGCGCGCTCCGAGCCCGACCCGGGCGACCGGATGGAGACGCTGGGCACCACCTCGGCCGCGCGGCTGCTCGACGCGGCGGCGCGGCGGCTGGACCGTCCGGCCGCGAAGCTGGAGCGCGCGGGGCGCGCCGAACGGGAGGTCGTGGCCGCCGCCGAGGGCGCCGACCTGCTGGTACTGGCCCGTGACGGCGACCGGGCGCACCTCGGCCCGCGCAGTCTGGGACCGGCCGGACGGTTCGTCGTCGACCACGCGCCCTGCCCGGTGCTGCTGGTGTGGCCCGAATCGCCGCCGGACGTCGCTACGTTGCCGCCGCCTCCCCCGCACCCGTGATGGCCGCGTTCCGGTAGGCGCCCGGCGGCATGCCGTAGCGCTGCCGGAAGACACGGTTGAAGTGGAAGGCGCTGGTGAAGCCGGAGGCCGCGGCCACTCGTCCCACGGGCAGTTCGGTGGCTTCCAGGAGCCGGGCCGCGTGCAGCAGCCGCGCGTCGCGGAGCGCCCGCATCGGGGACCGGCCGAGCTGCTCCGTAAACAGGTGCGCGAAGCGGGACGGCGAGAGGGAGACCGCCGCGGCCAGCGACCGTACGGAGTGCGGCACGCTCGGGTCGGCGGCGATCAGGGACTCGGCGTGCCGGATCCGCGCGTCGACACCGGGGCCGCGGTGCTCGGCCCGCGCCGTGGCGAGCAGCACGATCTCCTCCAGCGAACAGAGCGTCAGCTCCCGGGCGGCGGTGCCGTGCGCCACCGCGACCCCGCCGGGGGCCGGCCGCACCGGACCGGGTGGCGGTCCGGCCCCCGTCCAGCGGGCGTCGGAGTACATCCGCCGGAAAGCGGTCTCGATACGGCTCCGAAGCGGACCGGCGCCTGTCGCGTCCGGCCCGCCGGGTCCCGCGTCGACGGTGACGAGGCCACCGGCTTGTGTGTCGCGGCCGACCGGCCCGCCGGAGGCCGTGCCTCCGCCGACCAACCCGCCGAATTCCGCGCCGCCGCCGACCGGCCCGCCGGATTCCGCGCCGCCGGATTCCGCGCCGCCGGTGTCCGGCCGACAGGGGTCCGCGCCGCCGGCGACCGGCCCGCCGGTGTCCGGGCGACAGGGGTCCGTGCCGCCGGCGACCGGCCCGCCGGATCCCGCGCCGCCGCCGACCGGCCCGCCTGATTCCGCGGCGTCCGTCTCCGGTCGGACCGCGTACAGCCCGTCGGTGAGCGCGTACGGCCGCAGCCGGGCCACCCAGGCGGGGCGGGCCTGGCAGTGCGCCCACCAGAACGCCCAGTGCCCGGCGCCCGGTTCGACGGAGTAGCGGTGCGCGGTGCCGGGTCCGAGAACCACCAGGTCCCCCGCGCGTGTCACGGTCCGGGCCGCGCCCTGTTCGAGCAGACCGTGGCCGCCGGTGGTCCAGGTGAACAGCCAGCTGTCCGAGCCGCGCGGGCGGTTGACTCGGTAGCCGGGGCGCTGGTCGAAGCGGCCGATCGTCACCAGGCCGGGCGGCGGCGACGGAGCGGCAGCCCCGGACAACTCGTCAGCACGCACAGGCATCCTCCGCTGGAACGCACCGGCCTAGCGTGGAACACCTGGCACACCGGGCGGAAGGGGCGGTCTCATGGCAGTCGGGGACAACAGCGGGGTACGGCGTCCCGCGAAGGCTTCCGGGCCGCGGCGGTGGGGCGCCGAGTTCGCGGAGCGGGGATTCGTCGTGGAGCGCGGCCTGTTCACCACCGCCGAGATCGACGAACTGTGCGCCGAGTTCACCGCGCTGCACGCCGCGGGACCGGTCCCGGGGCATTTCGAACCCCGCGCCGCGGAGAGCGACGGCCCGGCCGACCCGCTGCACACCCATCCCCGCGTCATGCACCCGCACCGCATCAGCGCCCCGGCGCTGCGCCTCCTGCTCGACCCCCGGCTGCGCGAGGTGCTGGAGTCCCTGCTGGGCGAGGAGGTCCTGGCCGCGCAGAGCATGTTCTACTTCAAGCCGCCCGGCGCCCGCGGCCAGGCGCTGCATCAGGACAACTTCTATCTGCGGGTCGAGCCGGGCACCTGTGTGGCGGCCTGGATCGCCTGTGACGCGATCGACCGCGAGAACGGCGGTCTGGAGGTCGTGCCGGGCACGCACCGCATGGACCTGTTCTGTCCCGAGGAGGCGGACCCCGAGGTGTCCTTCGCGCGCGAGTACGTCGCGCCGCCGCCCGGCCTCGCCCCCGTACCCGTCGACATGGCCCCCGGCGACGTGCTGTTCTTCAACGGCAGCCTCGTGCACGGTTCCGGCCCCAACCGCAGCGCCGACCGTTTCCGCCGCTCCTTCATCGGCCACTACGCCGGCCGTTCCGCGCAACGCATCGGCCGCTTCTACCGGACGCTGACGATGAACGGGTTCCCTGTCGCCCTGCCGGAGAGCGAGGGCGCGGGGCCCTGCGGCACCGAGTTCGCGCCGACCGGCCCGCACTGACGGTCAGGACGGCTCCTCGGGCAGCACGTCCCGCAGTTGCGCCCGCGCGGTGATGCCGAGCTTCGGGAAGATCCGGTAGAGATGGAAGCCGACCGTGCGCGGCGACAGGAAGATACGTTCTCCGATCTCGCGGTTGGTCAGGCCCGCGGCCGCGAGGCGGGCGATCTGGACCTGCTGCGAACTCAGTTCGGCGAGCGCGTCGTGGGACGTGGCCGACGGGGTGCCGGGGGTGACGCCCGCGGCACGCAGCTCGGCGCGGGCCCGCTCGGCCCACGGGCGGGTGCCGAGCCGTTCGAAGACCTCCAGGGCCGCCGTGTACAGCGGGCGTGCCGCCGACGCGCGGCGCCGCCGGCGCAGCCACTCCGCGTAGTCGAGGCGGACCTGGGCCCGTTCGAAGGGCCACCGGTCGCCCGCCGGATCCGCCAGCGCCGCGACGAAGTGCCGTTCGGCGTCGTCCGGTTCGGCGAGCAGGGCGCGGGCCCGGTGCACGATCGCGTCCAGCCGCGGGGACACCTCGCCCTCGGCGAGCCGCGTCAGCGTCGCGTCGAGGACGAGCCGCGCGTCCTCGGTGCGCCCCGTGCGTACGGCGGCGGCCGCGAGGTCGCCGAGGTAGTAGTCGGACGCGTGGTAGTGCAGGGGCGCGGGCCGCGGGTCCTGGGTGTAGACGGCTCGGAAGCGGTCGTAGGCCGCCGCGTGGTCGCCCTCGGCGAGCGCGGCGGCGCCCAGCGCGTAGTGCGCGCGCACCTGGAGGCTGCGGCAGTGCGGCAGGTCGATGCCGTGCACGGCGCGCTGCACGGTGGCGCGGGCGGCCTCGGTGTCGCCGCTCAGCGCGAGCAGCGTGGCGCGCAGCAGCGGCGCTCCGACGGCCACGTTCTCCAGTCCGGCCTCCGCCGCCGTGCGGTATCCCTCGTCGAGCGCCGCGCGGCACTCCGACCAGGCCCCGCTCTCGTGCAGGGCCAGTGCGAGCGCCTGCGCGACGGTCGCGTTGGCGCCGGAGGTCGGGGACCGGCGCAGGTGTTCCAGGGCTCCGCCGAGCAGGCGCACCGCCTCGGCGGTCTCGTCGAGCACCCAGGCGGCGCCGCCCGCGACGACCATACGGGTCAGCGGGACGTCGGCCTCGGCCCCCGCCTCGGGTTCGGGCAGGGGTTCGCTCCAGCCCTCGGCGAGCAGCGCGAGCGCCCGCCGCCGGTTGCGTACGGGGTCGCAGCCTGCCAGGACCCAGAGGCGGGGCGTCTCGTCCAGCTGGGTCGGCACCCGTTCCAGGGTGCGCAGGATCCGCTCCCGGTGTTCGGGGGCGCCCGAGTTGTACGCGGGCGTGGTGGCGGTACCGAGGGCGTCGAGGGCGAGGCCGGGATGCGTGTCGGCGGCCGCTTCGGCGACCGGCAGCAGGAAGCCCAGCGCGCCCGCGAACTGGGTGGTCACGGCGAGCGCCCAGCCGGCGCGGAGGGAGGCCTCTGCGAGCAGCTCGGGGTCGTCGGTGAGGGTGGCGACGCGGGCGCTGATCTCCCCCACCCAGCGGGGGTGTCCGGCGTACATCGCCATGGTGGCGGCCCGCACCAGGCGCCGGGCGCGGACGGCGGGGTCGGGGCTGAGCCTGGCCGCGCGTTCCAGGGCCGTCGCGGCGGCCGCGTAGCCGCCGCGGCGCTGCGCCCGCGCCGCGCTGTCCTCCAGTTCCCGGGCGGCGTCCTCGTCCACTCCGGACACGGCGGCCGCGTGGTGCCAGGCGCGGCGGTCCGGGTCGCCCGCGAGCGCGTCGGCCAGCTTGCGGTGGGCGGTGTGGCGTTCGGCGTAGGTCGCGGCCTGGTAGACGGCGGAGCGGATCAGCGGGTGGCGGAAGCGTATGCGGCCGTCGTCGATGCGGACGAGCCCGGCGCGTTCGGCGGGCAGCCAGTCGTCCGGGGTGGCCGACTCCCCGGCGGCCGCGTGGATGGCGGCGAGTTCGGCGCTCTCCGCGGCGGCGGCGAGGAGCAGCAACTGCCGTGTGCTGTCGGGCAGTCCGGGCAGGTCGGCGGCGAAGATGGCTTCCAGCCGGTCGGTGAGGGGCAGCGCACCGTCCTCGGCGGCCCCGGGGTCGCGCCCGACGGCCCGGGCGAGCTCGACGAGGGCCAGCGGCACGCCCGCCGCCTGTTCCAGGACGCGGGAGCGGGCCCGGCCGGACGGTGGACGCGGCTGGCGGTCCAGGAGCCGTCCGGCCGCCGCGCGGTCGAGCGGTTCCACCGTGACGCGGCGTATCTCGCGGGTGAACTGCGCGGGTACGAGGGTGTCGCGGGCGGCGACGAGCAGAGCGACCGGTTCGCCTTCCAGCCGCCTGGCCACGAACGCGAGGACGTCGAGCGTGCCCACGTCCAGCCAGTGCGCGTCGTCGACCACCAGCAGCAGCGGACCGCGTTCGGCGGCGTCGGACAGCAACGTCAGGGCGCCGAGCGCGGTCAGCATCGGATCGGACGCCGGGCCGGTGGCGTCGTCGAGTCCGAACACGCCCAGCAGTGCGGCCCGTTGGCGTGCCGGCAGTCCCTCGGCCAGGTCGAGCACGGGCCGCAGGAGCTGGTGCAGTCCGGCGAAGGAGAGCTGCGACTCGCTCTCGCTGCCGCGGCAGCGCAGCACCCGTACGCCGGCCCGCCGGGCGAGGCGGGCGGCGGCGTCCAGCAGGACGCTCTTGCCCGCGCCCGGAGCGCCCGCGAGGGCCACGGAGGCCGTCCCGCCCGCCGCCAGCTCCTCCACCAGGCGGGTGAGCAGGCCGAGTTCGGGCTCGCGCCCGACGATCCATTCGTCACCGGCCGACGTCATGCGGCGGGCCCCGGGAGCGTCTCGGAGGTGAACCGGAGGACCGCGTCGGCGACCCCTCGGGGGTTCTCGAGGAGCATCGCGTGGGTGCCGTCGATCCCGGCCACGCTCACCGTGGGGCGCTCGGCGGCCAGGAGGTCGAGATCCCTGGCGAGCCCCCGGCCGTACGCGGTCATCAGCTCGTCGAACCAGTCCACGCCGGGGACCGGCGGCACGGGGCGCAGGGCGCGCCCCAGCAGCAGCGGTACGGGTACCCGCCAAAAAAGGGCGAACAGGTCGAGCGATTCGATCGCGGCGAGCATCTCCAGTGCGCGGTCGTGCTCCGGCCGCAGCTCCAGCCGCCCGTCCGGCCGTTCGGCGACCGAGCGCCGGACGCCCGCCTCCAGCAGGTCGTAGGGGATGCCGAGCTGTCCGGACAGCTCGCGCTGCCTGGCGAGTTCCTGCGCGAGCCCGTCGGCCGGCAGCGGACCGCGGGCCGACGCCGCCTCCGCCATCTGACGCACCTGGGCGAGCCGTTCCTCGACGTACGCCGGGTCGAGGCCCACGTACTGGTCGGGGCGGCCCCAGGCGTAGCCGTCGAGGTTGACCGCGCCGGGCACGGCGTCCGGGTGGGCCAGCGCGTGCAGGACGGCGACCATCCCGCCGAGGGAGTGGCCGACCGGCAGCGCGTCCGGGATGTCGTGCTTCTCCAGCACCGCCTCGATGTCGGCGAGCACCCCGGGGAAGTTCCAGGGCCCGGAGGGCGAGAGACCGTGTCCGCGGAGGTCCACGGCGAGCACCCGGTGGCGGCGGGCGAGCAGCGGGGCGACGGCCGCCCAGTCCGCGAGGGTGCGGCCCGCGCCGTGCAGCAGGAGCAGGGGCGGCCCGTCGCCCCCGTGGTCGTGCACGGCCAGTGAGATACGGTCTCCGGTCATGTCCTGACAATAAGCCCCGCATCAGGACTCCATGACGAGGTGAAGGGTGGCGAGCGGGCCGTCGGGGACCTGCTGGAGCCGTCCGCCCTCGGCCAACGGGCCGAGATCCACGGCCGCCCAGCCCACCCGCCCGGCGATCCGCGCCACTCGGCCGTTGGCGCCCGGATGGTTGCCGGAGAGAAAGATCACACGGCGTCCTGCCGGAGTCCGCGGGTCGGCGCCGAGGACGTCCGGCCGCAGCGTGTTGAACGCCTTCACCAGCCGGGATCCGGGCACCAGGCCGGCGACGACCTCGCTGGAGGTCCGGCCGCCGAGGCCCTCGGGCCCGGAGCCGGGCGGGCCGGTCGGAGGGCCGGGCGGGCCGGTCGGAGGGCCGGGCGGGCCGGTCGGAGGGCCGGGCGGGTTGGTGGTGTCGATGACGATCCGTTCCTGCCAGTCGGACACGTCGGCCGCGGCCACCGCCGCGCGCAACCGCCGCCACGGTACGGCGAGCACGACGACCTCCTCCTCGGCCGCCTCGGCCACGGTGGCGGCCAGCAGACCCGGCCCCGTCGAGGAGACGAGCCCCCGCAACGACCGCGGCCCGCGGCTGTTGCTGATGACGACCTGCTCGCCCGCGGCGACGAACCGCCCGGCGAGTGCCTGTCCGATCGCTCCGGCACCGATGATTCCGATGGTCATGCTGTGCTTGCTCTCCTCGATGTGCCGCGTTCCGGTGAGGGGCGTCCCGGACGCGAGGTGCGGCCAGCATCGGCCCCGGCGGCACGGCCGGGTATCCGTCGGGTGACCGGCGCGTTCCGATCGGCCGCCTTGACGCGGGCGCAATCACACGATTTGATCCTGCACGTGCCGTGGTGTCACCCGGCACACCAGAGGTGCGCCCAGCCGGTAGCGGACTCCGTTCAAGTCCGGCCCAAGTCGCCAGGATCGCGGGAAGCGTCCGAGGCGGGGTCGTACTCGCGAGGGCTGGAGCAACATGCCCGACACACGCGTTTCCCCCGTCAGGGGGGTGGCCGCGGCTGCCCTGACGATGGTCCTGGCGCTGGCCGGCTGCGGCTCGGGCGGGGACACCGACGCCTCGCCCAAGGGCTCCACGACGGCGAGGTCGGGCAAGGACGCGGTCGAACTCCCGCCGCTGCACGCGGACTTCGACTACCAGATCGGCGGCGCCTATCCCCCGCCCGCCGGGGTCCGTGTCGTCAGCCGGGACCGTGCCGCGTCCCCCGCGCCGGGCCTCTACAACGTCTGCTACGTGAACGCCTTCCAGGCGCAGCCGCAGGAGCGCGGGCAGTGGCCCGCCGACCTGCTGCTGCGGGATACCCGGGGCAAGGTCGTCGTCGACGAGGACTGGGACGAGGCCCTGCTCGACATCCGGACGCCGGCGAAGCGCGAGCGGGTGGCCGAGCGGGTCGGCCGATGGATCGACGACTGCGCCGACAAGGGCTTCGACGCCGTCGAGCCGGACAACTACGACAGTTACACGCGCTCGAACCGCCTGCTGACCGCGGACGACGCGACCGCGTTCATCACGCTGCTGTCGGCCCACGCGCACGCCCGGAACCTGGCCATCGGCCAGAAGAACGCGGTGGAGCTGGCGGGCGTGCGGGCACGCACCGGGCTCGACTTCGCGGTGGCGGAGGAGTGCGGCGAGTACGACGAGTGCGGGGAGTACGCGAAGGCGTTCCACGACCGGGTGCTGGTCGTCGAATACACGGACAGCGGTCTGCGCAGGGCCCGTTCGGGCTACGGTGACCGGCTGAGCATCGTGCGCCGCGATGTGCTGGTGTCGACACCGGACAGCGCGGACTACGTGCGCAGGACCCGCTGACGAGTCCGGGGCGGCGTCCCTGCTTCCTCGCCGGTTCCCGCCGCGCGGAGCGGCCGGTGCGGAACCACCGCGTGCCGCACGCGCCGGGTCGGGCCGCGGTGCATACTCGTCTCCCTGCCGTCCGTCCGGGCGGTCGTGGCAGGTCCGCGGACCGGTGCGCGCCCGAATCCGGGTGCTCCCGGATGAGCAGGCCCGTACGGAGCGGACGTAACCAAGGGCATGTCCACATTCCTGGCCGGCAGGCACGACGAGCAGCTCCCGGTGAGCGGCGCGGAGCGCCCCGCGCGACGGCGGCTGCCGCGGCGGCACCGACGGCTGCTGTTCGTCCTGGCCGTGGTCGCGCTGCTGGCCGAGATGGCGGTGGCGATGGTCACGACGGCGGTGCAGCAGACCCCGACGATCGACGAGCCCGTCTATGTGGGTACCGCCGTGGTGTACACGCAGCAGCACAGCCTGCGCTACAACCCCGAGCACCCGCCGCTGGGCAAACTGATCGTCGCGAGCGGGCTGGTCTTCGCCCACCCGCACCTGGACGAGGGGTTCACGGGTGACCAGACGGAGCTCGGGCGACGCGTGCTGTACGAGTCGGGCAACGACCCCTGGCGGGTGATGTTCTGGGCGCGACTGCCGGTGATGGTGCTGACGCTGCTGTTCGGCCTGGTCGTTCTGGCGTTCGCCAGGGAACTCGTCGGCCCCGTGGGCGGGTTGACGGCGCTGGCGCTGTACGCGTTCTCGCCCGATGTGATCGCGCACGGCTCGCTGGCCACGCTCGACGTCCCGGCGTCGGGCTTTCTGCTGACCTCGGTGTGGCTGCTGTGGCGAGCCCGGCGGCGCCCGGTGCTCCATCTGCCGCTCGCGGGGGCGGCGCTGGGCGCGGCGCTGGCCACGAAGATGAGCATGTTGCCCGCCGTCCCGGTGCTGCTGCTCCTGGCGGCCCTGTCGGTGTGGCACGCGCGCCGCGCCGGACCGGCGGCCGCCGGTCCGGCGCAGGACGGCGGGGCGGTCGACGCCCCGGCCGCGGCCGAGCCGTCCGGCAGGCACGGGTGGGTCCGGCTCCTGGGGTGCGGCGCGGCGGGCGCGGCCGGCACGGCACTGGTGGCCGTCGCCGTGGTGTGGGCCGCGTATCTGGCGGTCGACCCGCGGCTGCGCTGGACGGCGCCGGCGGACCTGCCTCCGGTGCACGGACTGCGCGCCCTGCTCGTCGACGTGCTGCCGTTCCCGCGGCCGTACCGGGACGGCATGCGTGTGCAGTTCGGCTTCGAGAACGCGACCTGGCAGGGCTTCCTGTTCGGCCGTCTCTACGCGGGTTCGCTCTGGTACTACCTTCCGGCGGCGCTGCTGGTGAAGACGCCGCTCGGCATGCTCGCGCTGGGGGCGGCCGGGGCGGCCGCGCTGCTCGCGGTGCCCCGGCTGCGGCCCGCGGCCCCGTACGTCCTGATCCCCCCGGCGCTGCTGCTGGGCACGGCCATGCTGGGGTCCCGCGACCTCGGAGTGCGCTACGCCCTGTTCGTACCGGTGTTCCTGGCGGTCGCGGCGGCCTGCGTCGTGACCTTCGGGCGTCGCTGGGCACGCGGGGTCACGGCGGCACTGGTGTTGTTCGTCGCCGTCAGTTCACTCGCCACGTACCCCTTCTACCTGCCGTACTCGAACGAGGCGTTCGGCGGGCCGTCGAAGACCCGGCTGCGCCTGCACGACTCGAACGTCGACTGGGGGCAGGACCTCGGGCGGCTCGCCGACCGGCTGCGCGAGCGGTACCCGCGGGAGAAGGTGTGGCTCGTCTACAAGGGTGCGGGCGTACCGTCGGCGTACGGCATCCACGCGGCCGATCCCCGCACGGCGGACCCGGACGACGTGCACGGGCTGCTCGTCGTCTCGGACACCTCGGTCGCGAAGGCCGACGGCCGGCTGGCGGCGCTGCTGGCCACCAGCCGGCCGATCGACGACGTCGGCCACTCCATCACCGTCTACCGCAGGCCCTGACCCGCCGCGTTCTCGGGGGTGAGCAGGTCCAGCACCCGCTCCCAGCGGAACTCCCGGCGTCCGCCGTCCTGTTGGAGCTCACCGGAGTACGGGTCCCCGAAGCGGACACCCATCCCCCGCAGCCGCTCGACGCTCGCGCGGTAGGCGGGGTGCGACGCCAGCGCCTCGTTCACGCAAGGGAGTACGGCGATCGGGACGCCGAGCCCGTACGCCTCGCACAGGGTGCCCAGAGCGAGGGTGTCCGATATGCCGGCGGCCCACTTGTTCACGGTGTTGAAGGTGGCCGGGGCGACGGCCACCGCGTCGGGGGCCGGGAACGGACGCGGGTCGCCGGGGGCGCGCCAGGCGGAGCGGATCGGGCGGCCGGTCTGCTCCTGCACGGCGGTCGCGTCGATGAAGCCGAGGCCCTGTGGGGTGGCGATGACGCCGACCTCCCAGTCCCGGTTCTGTGCCTCGGTGATCAGGTCGCCGACGTCCTCGGCGATGCCGGCCGCGCAGACGACGACGTAGAGGAAGGGCCTTTCCGCGTGTTCGCTCACGCGGGAAACCCTAGTGAACGGGGAAGGACTCCCCGCGCTCCGCCTCCGGACGCGGACCGTGGATCCGGCGCTCCTGCTCCTCGATGCGCACGTCGTTGATGCTGGCCTCACGCCGCGTCATGAGGCCGTGCTCGTCGAACTCCCACAGCTCGTTCCCGTAGGAGCGCCACCACTGGCCCTCGGCGTCGCACGCCTCGTACTGGAAGCGGACGGCGATGCGGTTGCCGTCGAAGGCCCAGAGGTCCTTGCGCAGGGCGTACTCGCGCTCGCGTGCCCACTTCGCGGTGAGCAGCTCCACGATCTCGGCGCGGCCGGTGACGAAGGTGTCGCGGTTGCGCCAGACCGAGTCCTGCGAGTAGGCGAGCGAGACCTTGTGCGGGTCCCGGGTGTTCCAGGCGTCCTCGGCGGCCTGGACCTTCTGGGCGGCGGTCTCCCGGGTGAAGGGCGGCAGGGGCGGGCGGTCGGTCATGGCGATTCCTCGGTTCGGTGTCGGGAACACGAGTGAGAACGGCCGTTCTCACTCTGGCTGCTAACGTAGAGAACGACCGTTCTCACGTCAAGGAGACCTCCGCATGGACCGCACGACCGCCCGGGACCAGGCCCTCGTCCTCGCCCGGGAACAGGCGCTCGACGCGGCCGAGGAGCTGTTCTACGGCCGTGGTGTGCAGAGCGTCGGCATGGACGACATCCGCGGCGCGTCGGGGGTCTCGCTCAAGCGGCTGTACCAGCTGTTCCCGGCCAAGGACCGGCTCGTGGAGGCGTACCTGGAAAGACGCGACCTGCGCTGGCGCGGGCGGCTGGCCGAGCACGTCGACCGCCACGAACAGCCCGAGGAGCGCGTCCTGGCCGTCTTCGAGTGGCTGGGACTGTGGTTCGCCGAGCCCGGTTTCCGCGGCTGCGCCTGGATCAACGCGTACGGCGAACTGGGCACCACCTCCCCCGGCGTCACCGACCGGGTCACGGCGCACAAGGAGGCGTTCAGGGACTACCTGGACGGCCTCGTTTCCGACGCCGGGCTCCCCTCCGTGCTCACCGGCCGCCTCTTCCTGCTGGCCGAGGGGGCCATGGTGACCGCCGGCATCACCCGGAGCGCGGAGCCGGCGGGACAGGCGGCGGACGCGGCGCGCGTGCTGCTGGCGGCCGCGCGGCAGGACGCCGGCGGCGGGGCAGGGCCCGGCGGCGAGCGATGAGAGTGCCGCTCAGGAGGCGAGTGCCGTGACCTCCGCCCGCGCCGCCGCGAGCCCCTCGAAGTCCGCGCGATGCGGCTCCGGTGGTGCACGGCGCCGAGCTCGACCGGCACCGGCGGGTGGCCGAGGCGTTCCTCGCCTCAGCCCCGGGCGGTGACCTCGGGGCACTGCTCGCGGTGCTCGACCCCGACGTCGTACGCCGCGCCGGCCCCGTCGCCGTGCCTGCCGGCACGGTGCGTCCGCCCTCAGGTCCCGGTCACCGTGATGGCGCCGACCGGGCAGGCCCGCGCCGCCTCCCGCACCATGGGGTCGCCGCCGCCGTCCTCGCGACCGGGCAGCAGCTCGCTGAATCCGTCGTCGTCCTGCGTGAAGACGTTCGGGGCGGCCAGCGCGCACTGTCCGGCGCCGATGCACACGTTCTTGTCGATCGAGATCTCGATGCTCATGCCCGAAAGCCTCTTACCAGGTCACGGGGAGTTCCAGCATCCCCTGGATCGTGTCCCCGGGTTTGAACGCGATGGTGTCCGCCGGTGCGTCGAGCCGCAGCCCGGGGAAGCGGTCGAAGAGCGACAGCAGCGCGATCTCCATCTCGGCGCGCGCCAGGTTCTGGCCCAGGCACTGGTGGATGCCGAAGCCGAACGCGAGGTGCTGGCGGGTGGACCGGTGCCAGTCCAGGTCGTCCGGTTCGGGGAAGGTGTGCTCGTCGCGGTTGATGACCGAGGTGGAGAAGACGACGCCCTCGCCGGCGCGGATGGTCGTCCCCGCCGTCTCGATGTCCTCGACGGCGACGCGCAGCAGACCGTCCGCGATGGACAGGAAGCGCAGCAACTCCTCGACGGCGGCGGGCATCAGGGCCGGCTCGGCCCGCAGCTCGGCCAGCTGCTCCGGGTGCCTCAGCAGGGTGAACGTGCCGAGCGAGATCATGTTGGCCGTGGTCTCGTGCCCGGCGACGAGCAGGATCGTGGCCAGCGAGATCAGCTCCTCGCGGTCCAGCGCCCCCTCGCTCAGCCGGTCCCTGACGAGCTCGTCGAGGAGCCCGTCGCCCTGCCCGCCGTGCTTGCGGTCGATCAAGGTGCCGAAGTACGCGTCCAGTGCCTCCCGGGCCTTCTCGGTGTCGGCCGCGGTGGGCCCGCGCAGCAGCCTGCGGGACTGCTCCTCGAAGAAGTCGTGGTCTTCGTAGGGCACGCCGAGCAGGGCGCAGATGACCATGGACGGCACGGGCAGCGCGAAGGCGTCGACCAGCTCCGCGGGCGGGCCCTGCCGCTCCATCCGGTCCAGGAGGCGGTCGACGGTCTCCTGGATGCGTGGCCGGAGACCGGCGATCCGCTTGAGGGTGAAGCTCGGCACCAGCATGCGCCGCTGGATGCGGTGCTCGGGATCGTCGAGACCGAGCAGCGCGACACGGCGGTTGCGGACCTCGGCGAACCGTCGTGTCGGCGCCGGGAAGGCGGGCCGGGTGCGGTCCGACGACAGTCGCGGGTCGGCCAGCAGGTCGCGGGCGGCGCCGTGGCCCGTGACGACCCACACGGTCCTGCCGTCGAACAGGGAGACCCGTGAGAGCGGGCGCGCCTCACGCAGCGGGTCGTAGGCGGTGGGCGGGTGGTAGGGACACGTGCGGTCCTGGGGGAAGGCAACCGGATCTGTCGTGAGGGGTTCTGTCATGGATGACCTCGCAAGCGCTGGTTCCCTCTTGCCGATCTTCATTAGATGCCCGGGGCATCTAGACGGCCACGCGAAGTTCGGCCAGATGCCCCGGACCGGCGATCTGTCCGAAGCCCGTGCGGCGGACCTCCTGTTTCCTCGGACTTCCGGCCCGTGCGACGGGCCCGGCGGTCTCCGCGTGGCCTGATCTCCCTCGGCACGGCCCCCGCGTAATTGGCTTGCGTGGGCGGATCCGGTGGCCCGAGGATCTGCCCATGCCCACGATCGAAGCCCTTCTGCCGCCGACTTCCGCCGCCGCTCGTCCGGTGCGGGTCCAGCAGCAGCCCGGCCGACCGCGGAGGCTCTCGCTCCCTCGGTCGTGACCGCCGCGCTCGTCGCGGGGCTCGTCGCGGGCTATGGCATCGCCATGCCCGTCGGGGCCGTCGCGACATATCTAGTGTCCCTCACTGCACGTACGTCCCTTCGGACAGGCGCCTGCGCGGCGCTCGGCGTCGCGACCGCGGACGGGCTGTACGCCCTGGTCGCCGCGCTGGGCGGTGCGGCGCTCGCGGCCACGCTGCGGCCGGTGACGGTCCCGCTGCGGTGGGCCTCGGCGCTCGTCCTGGCCGTGCTCGCGGTCCGGGGTGCGATCGCCGCGGTCCGTCAGTACCGCGGGCGGCGATCGGCCGCCCGGACGGGACAGGACCCGCCCCGGCCGGCCCGCGCCTACCTGGCGCTGCTCGGCATCACGCTGCTCAACCCGACCACCGTCGTGTACTTCGCGGCGCTGGTGCTCGGCAGCGGCTCCGCCGACGCGGCGTCGCCCCTGGAGCAGGGGGTGTTCGTGCTCGCCGCGTTCGCCGCGTCCGCGAGCTGGCAGCTCGTGCTGGCCTGCGGCGGAGCGCTGCTCGGCCGCGCCCTGACCGGACACCGGGGACGGCTGGTGACGGCGCTCGCGTCCAGCGCGGTGATCGCGGCGCTCGCCGTCCGCATGCTCCTGGCGGCGCCGTGACGGTCCGGGGCCGCCCCGCGCGACGGGAGGACGCGCGGGGCGGCGTTGCGGAGGTTCCACGTCCGCTCTGGTGTTGAATCGTGCCGACAGCACGACCGGCTACGACACGACGATGGGACGGAAGCCATGCCGCTCGAGGGCGAGTACGAGCCCAGCCCGGCTCAGTGGGTGCGGGACCAGGTGGAGCTGTACGAGAGTTCCGGCGGGACCAAGGGGACGACGCTGCTCGACACGGGCCTGCCCGTCATCATCCTCACGACCCGCGGCGCCAAGAGCGGGAAGATCCGCAAGACGCCGCTGATGCGCGTCGAGCACGACGGGCAGTACGCCGTCGTCGCCTCGCAGGGCGGCGCCCCCAAGCATCCCGTCTGGTACTACAACGTCCTCTCCGACCCGCATGTGGAGCTCCAGGACGGCCCCGAGCGCCAGGACATGACGGCCCGTGAGCTCAGCGGCGACGAGAAGGCCCAGTGGTGGGAGCGGGCCGTCGCTGCGTACCCCCCGTACGCCGAGTACCAGGAGAAGACCGACCGGGTCATCCCCGTCTTCCTGCTGGAGCCGTCGGGCTGATCCCCACGCCTGCGGAACCGGACATCCGGGCCGTCACCGGCCTCCGTGGCGCCGCCGGAAAATCTTGGAATCGGTGCGCATGATCCGCCGGGTGCCGGGCACCCGAGCGTCAGGCCCCGCCGCGCTCCCCCGTCGCGGCGGGGCTTTCCGCTGCCCGCGCGCCGCGTGCGGCCGCCCTTGCCGTCCGCGCGTCGGTGACATCGAGGAAGATCTGGTCGGCATCCGGGAACGTGTGGGCGACGGAGCTCTTGATGCGCACCGCGACGTCCTCCACCTCCTCGCTGTCGAGCCCGGGGACGAGGTCGATCCGCGCGGCGACCAGCGTCGAGTCCAGGCCCAGTTCCATGGTGAGCAGCGCCTCCACGCTGTCGATCTCGGGCTGCGCCTCCAGCAGGGCGCGGATCCTGCCGCGCTGCTCCTCGTCGGCGGCCCGGCCGATCAACTGGTCGCGTGCCTCGCGGCCCAGCCGGTAGGCGACGTACATGAGCAGCGCCCCGATGGCCAGGGAGGCGGCGGCCTCCCACACGACCTGGCCGGTGACCATGTGCAGCGCCATGCCGGCCATGGCGAGGACCACACCGAGCACCGCCGTGCCGTCCTCGGCGACGACCGTGCGCAGGGCGGGGTCCCGCATGCCGTCCGTGCCGCCCTGCCGGTGCGCCTGATGGAGCGCCCGCCACAGGGAGGCGGCCTCGGCGAGGAAGGCCACCCCGAGGACCACGAGCCCGGCGCGGTAGCCGCCGAGGGACTCCTCGGCACCGTTCCTGAGCGCCTCGATCCCCTGGAAGAAGGAGAAGCAGCCGCCCATGACGAAGATGCCGACCGCGGCCAGCAGGGACCAGAAGAACCGCTCCTTGCCGTAGCCGAAGGGGTGCCGGCTGTCGGCGGGGCGGCGGCTGCGCCGCAGGGCGGCGAGGAGGAACACCTCGTTCAGGCTGTCGGCCACGGAGTGCGCCGCCTCCGAGAGGAGGGCCGGTGAACCCGCGAGCAGGCCTCCTACCGCTTTGGCCGCGGCGATCAGTAGATTGGCACCCAGTGCCACCAGCACGGTGACCCGGGTCTTCCGGTCCGATCCGTCCGAGGCGGACGAACCGTCCGATGGAGCCGAGTGATCAGGGGGAGCCGGGTGGTCCGGAGGCGTCGGGCGGTCGGCGGGACCGGAGCGGCTCGGGGCATCCGGGCGGTCCCGGTCACGCGGAGGGGACTCGTCCGGGCGATCCCGGTCACGCGGAGGGGACGGCTGGTCCGGGCGGTCCAGGGGCGAGCCGTTCGGCCTGTTCGTCGGGTCGTTGCGCACACCGTCCGGCTTCCCGGGTCCGCGAACCTCACACCGTGGTGGCGGCCTGAATCGAGCCCGTTCACCGGGGCACCCGTATCAGGGCACAGCAGGGAGGCGACACCTCATGGGCGAGAGCGCGGGCAACGCGAGTCTCGGCAAGAAGGCGTTCAAAAGGTCCAGGAGCCACTTCGCGGACCGCATCACGGCGGACGGCCGCGACGGCTGGCCGGTGGAGGCGGGGCGTTACCGGCTGGTCGTCAGCCGTGCCTGCCCCTGGGCGAGCCGCGCGCTGATCTCGCGGCGGCTGCTCGGTCTGGAGGGCGCCCTGTCACTGGCGGTGGCCGATCCCGTGCAGGACGACCGGAGTTGGCGCTTCACCCTGGACCCGGACGGCCGGGACCCGGTGCTCGGCATCCGCTTCCTCGGCGAGGCCTACGACGCACGGGAGAAGGACTACCCCGGCGGTGTCAGCGTGCCGGCCGTGGTGGACGTGCCGAGCGGCAGGCTGGTCACCAACGACTACCAGCAGATCACGCTGGATCTCGCCACCGAGTGGACGGCCCTGCACCGGGAAGGGGCACCGGACCTCTACCCGGAACGGCTGCGGGGTGAGATCGACGAGGTCGTGGCGGACGTCTACGAGGACGTCAACAACGGTGTGTACCGGGCGGGTTTCGCGACGGGGCAGGAGGAGTACGAGGAAGCCTGCGCGGGGGTCTTCCGTCGTCTGGAGCAACTGGCCGGGCGGCTGGCGGACCGCCGGTACCTGGTCGGCGACACGATCACCGAGGCGGACATCCGGCTGTTCACCACGCTCGTCCGCTTCGACGCCGTCTACCACGGCCACTTCAAGTGCAACCGCTGGAAACTGGCGGAGAACCAGGTCCTGTGGGCGTACGCCCGTGACCTCTACCAGACGCCCGGATTCGGTGACACCGTCGACTTCGACCACATCAAACGGCACTACTACCAAGTCCACACCGGTATCAACCCGACCGCGATCGTCCCCCTCGGACCGGATCTGGCGGGCTGGCTGACGCCCCATCACCGCGAACGCCTCGGCGGGCGGCCCTTCGGAGAGGGCACCGCGCCGGGCCCGGTGCCCGAGGACGAGCGCGTCCCGGCACACGGACGTCCCTGACCGCACACGCAACGGAGAGACCCAGGTGTCCAGGAAGAAGCAGCAGAAGAAGCTCAAGCTCGTCTACAAGCCGGTCGGCATGGCGCTGAGCTGGGCGGGCGGCGCCCTCGCCGGGCTCGCCTTCCAGCAGGCGTGGAAGGCGATACGGCACGAGGACGACGCTCCCGACGCCCTGGACAAGGACCGCGGCTGGGGCGAGATCCTGCTGGCCGCCGCGGTCCAGGGCGCGATCTTCGCCGTCGTGCGCAGCGCGGTGGACCGCACGGGCGCCAAGGCCATCGAGCGCTCCACCGGTGTGTGGCCGTCCGCGGACAAGGGCGGCCGGGACTGACACGCACCGGCCCGGCGGGGCGTGATCCGTGACGGAAGTCCGTACGGACCACGCGCCGCCGGGCCGGCCCTGTGCGCCTCGGCGTTGCTCGCCTCAGCCCTGTTTGGGTGCCGTCGGGCGCGAGCAGCGCAGCGTGAAGGAGTGCCCGGCCGGGTCGGCATAGCCCCGCTCCTCGAACGGACCGGCCGCGTCCTTCGTCTCGATCGGCCTGCCGCCGAGACCGATGACCCTGCGTTCCGCCTCGTCCAGGTCCTCCACGAGGAAGTCGAGGTGGACCTGGAGGGAGTTCTCGGGGCGTGGCCAGCTCGGCGGCGTCGCCGTCACGTCGCGGCGGAACGCCAGCCGGACGCCGTCGGCGCCCCGGATCTCCACACGGTTCGCCGACGCGTCCGTCTCCTCGGCCTCGAGTAGGTGCTTGTAGAAGGCGGCGAGATTCTCGGGCTCGACGCAGTCCAGCACCACGACGCCTGCCGTGACCAGTGCCATGTGTCCTCCGTAGGGTTCCGGAACGGCGCGGCGGCATCCGGCCGCCGCTGCGCCGTCTTCCCGCGTACCCCCGGATTCAGTCGGTCACGAGCCACTCGCCGTCGCGCATGAGGTCGCGGCCGGTGAGCTCCTCGACCTCGCGCCAGGCCTGGACTCGCCGCGGGGTGATGGTGAAGTACAGGTAGCGGGTGGTGAGTTCACGCGGGTCGAAGCCGGTCTTGCGGGCGAAGGCGTCCCCGACCCCGTCCGGCAGCTCGGCGGCTTCCCTGGCCGTCACGGTGCCCTCGACGAGGACGACGTCGCGGGTCGCCCCGATGCCCAGGCGTGTTCTGCCGGTCGCCCGCAGGTTGCGGCCGGTGGGGCTCTCGGCCGGGGTGGCCACCAGCAGGGTCCTGCCGTCCCAGAGGTAGGACAGCGGGACCAGATACGGGGTTCCCCCCTCGCCGTCGGCCGTGGACACCCAGGCGTCGACGTCGTTCTCCAGCCGGTCGAGGGTGTCCTGCTTGCGCTGTTTCGCGGTGCGGGCGGGCGGGTTCATCGTCGGGCAGCCTCCTGGTGACGACGTACGGAACGGTTCCGCGACCATCATGATCGAGCGGGGCGACGGGCACAGCCGTTCGCACCGCTCCCCCGGTGTGCACTCCGGGTGCGCCTACGCCGTCCGCTGCCCCTCGATCTCCGCGAGCCGGGCCGCCGCGGCGGTCAGCAACAGGTCCAGGGCGGCGGGGTAGGCGCTGCGCCGCATGTCCGCCACCAGATGACGGGCACTCGCCGCGATGTGCGGGTGGCTGTCGGCGGGCAGCCGGGCGTACGTCGCCCGCCAGACGTCCGCCTCCGCCTCGCGGGCCTGCCGCGGCAGCGCGACGCTCGCCGCGTCGAGGGCGGCGAAGGCCAGGGCCTGGTCGACGAACGCGTGGTAGATCCGTACGGCCTCGGGGTCGGGGAAGCCTGCACCGCGCAGGACGCCGAGGATCGTCTCCACCGCCTCGATCTCGTGGACGCGGCCCGTGACGCGGTAGGAGCTGAGCACCGCGGCCTGCGGGTGCGCGAGGGAGTCCGCGTGCATGCGCAGGCCCAGGTCGCGCAGGTCGGCGCGCCAGTCGCCGGTGGGCCGCCAGGTGCGCAGCGTACGGCCGATGAGTTCGTCGGCGATGGCGAGCAACAGGTCGTCGGTGTCACGGAAGTAGCGGTACAGGGCGGTGGGGTCGGCGCCGAGCGCGAGGCCGAGGCGGCGGACGGTGAGCGCGTCGGCCCCGTGCTCCTTGAGCAGCCGCAGCGCGGTCTCGACGATCAGCTCCTCGGAGAGCACGACCCCCGTCTTGGTGGGGCGTCGGCGCCGACGGGCGGCGGGCGGGACGACTCGGTCGTTCATGGGCTCTCCTTCCGGTGCCGGAACCTTATGTCAACAGCGTTGACCTGTTAAGTCCCCGAGCAGTTTCATTTCCGGTCATCGGGCCGGTCCCAGGCCCCGGGTGCGATCGGAGCAGGACATGTCGCAGCAGCCGTACGGCGGGGATCCCCCGTCCCTGCGCAGAACCCTCGGCGTCGTCGACGGCGTCGCCATCGCCGCCTCCAGCACGGCGGCGACCACCAGCATCGGCATCGGTCTCGGAGTGACCGCGGGAGTGGTCGGACTGCATCTGCCGGCCATCATGCTGCTGGCCTTCCTGCCGGTCCTCGGCATCGCGGGCGCCTACTCCCGGCTCAACCGGGTGGAGCCGAACGCGGGCAACGGCTACACGTGGGTGGGCCGTTCGCTCACTCCCTGGCTGGGCTTCCTGGTCGGCTGGGTGAACATCGTGGCCACGGTGGCCTTCCTCGCGTACACCACGGCGGTCACGGGGTCGGCGATGCTCCAGCTCGCCGGTGACGCGGGGCTGCACGACCTGGGCGGCCTACGGCTCGACCCGGGCTCCACCGCGCAGACCACCGCGGTCGGCATCGTGGTCCTGGCCGCCGTCACGCTCACCGCGGTCACCGGCGTGCGCACCGCGGCCCGGTTGCAGAGCGCGCTGCTGGTCTTCGAGTACGTGGTGCTGCTGGGCTTCTGCGGCTACGGCATCGTGACGGGACCGCATCCCTTCAGCCTGAGCTGGTTCGATCCGTTCGCCATCCCCTCCACGACCGCGCTCGCCCAGGGTCTGCTGCTGTCCGTCTTCTGCTACTGGGGCTTCGACGCGGCGTTCACGGTGAACGAGGAGGTGCGCGATCCGCGGGACGCGTCGCGGGCCGGGACGATCACGCTGGTGACGATGCTCGGGCTGTTCCTGCTCGGTTCCGTGGCCTTCCAGCGCGTCCTGAGCGAGCAGGAGCTGGCCGGGCACGGCGCGGAGGGACTGGCGTTCTTCGGCGAACGGCTGGCCGCCCAGCCGCTGGCCGCGCTGCCGCTGGTGGCCCTGCTCTTCTCGGCCGTGGCCTCGCTGCAGTCCGGGGTGATCCCGACGGCACGCGGGATGTTCGCGATGAGCCGGGACCGTACGCTCGGCCCCGTGTGGTCCAGAGTCAGCGCGCGGTACGGGACTCCGGCGGCCGGCACCCTGCTGATCGGCGCGCTGGCGACGGCCGTGGCCGGGCTCGCCCTGGTGATCCCCCGGCTCGCCGACATGATCATGGCGACGGTCAACGCGGTCGGCATCGTCGTCGCGCTGTCGTACGCACTGATCGCCCTCGCCGCCGCCGCGCGCTTTCGCGCCCTGCTGCGCGAGGACCTGCGGCAGGGCATACGGGCGGTGGTCCTGCCCACGGTGAGCGCCGTGGCGCTGCTGGGGCTCGGCGGATACCTCGCGTACTCCTTCTACACCTCGGCCGACCATCTCGAAGTCAGCGCGGACAACGGCTGGTTCCTGCTGCTGACCCCCACTGTCATGATCGCCTCCGGCTTCGTGGCCGCCGCGTGGGCGAAATGGGTGCGCAGGTCCCCCTACTTCGTCACGGGGCTCGGCACCGACGCCGACGCGCCCGGGCCACTGATCCCGTCCGACCAAGGAACCGAACATGCACGCTGATCTCCTCTTCACCGGAGGCCCGGTCCTCACCCCCGAGGGCCGCACCGCCACGGCCGTCGCCGTGACCGGCGACCGGATCACCGCCGTCGGGCACGCGGAGGTCCACGACCTCGCGGGACCGGGCACCGAGGTCGTCGACCTCGCCGGACGCCTGCTCCTGCCGGGGTTCCAGGACGCACACGTCCACCCGGTCCCGGCGGGCCTGGAACTGACCCAGTGCGACCTCACGGAGGCGAAGACGGCCGAGGAGACGCTCGCCGCCGTCCGCGCGTACGCCGCCGCGCACCCCGACCGCGAGTGGATCACGGGCGGCGGCTGGTCCATGGAGGCCTTCGAGGGCGGTACGCCGACCAGGCAACTGCTGGACGCGGTCGTACCGGACCGGCCGGTGTACCTGCCCAACCGGGACCATCACGGCGCCTGGGTCAACAGCCGCGCGCTGGAACTCGCGGGAGTCACCCGGGACACGCCTGATCCCGCCGACGGCCGGTTCGAGCGCGACGCCGCGGGCGAGCCCACCGGCATGCTCCAGGAGGGGGCGATGCAGTCCGTCGGCCGGCTCACCCCGCCGGCCACCGCGGCGGACCGGCTCGGCGCGCTGCTGCACGCCCAGCGGCATCTGCACGCGCTCGGCATCACCGCGTGGCAGGACGCGCTCCTCGGGTCCTTCCTCGGCATGGACGATCCGTCCGAGGCGTATCTGACGGCGGCCCGCGACGGGTCGCTCACCGCTCGTGTGGTCGGCGCGCTGTGGTGGGACCGCGCCCGGGGCGCCGAGCAGATCCCCGAACTCGTCGAACGACGGGCCGCGTTGACGCACGACCGGTTCGCCGCCGGCAGCGTCAAGCTCATGCTGGACGGGGTCGCCGAGAACGGCACGGCCTCACTGCTCAGCCCCTATCTGGACAAGTGCGGTTGCGCGACGGCCAATCGCGGCACCAGCTTCATCGACCCGGACCGACTGCACACGTACGTCACGGAGTTGGACGCGCTCGGCTTCCAGTGCCACTTCCACGCGCTGGGCGACCGGGCCGTGCGCGACGCCCTGGACGCGGTCGAGGCGGCCCGGAAGGCGAACGGCCCCAGCGACACACGTCCGCACCTGGCCCACCTCCAGGTCGTGCACCCGGACGACGTGCCCCGGTTCGCGCACCTGGGTGCCACGGCGAACATCCAGCCGCTGTGGGCGGCGCACGAGCCGCAGATGGACGAGCTGACGATCCCCTTCCTCGGCCCCGAACGCGCCTCCTGGCAGTACCCGTTCGGTGCGCTGCTGCGTTCCGGGGCACGACTGGCGGCGGGCAGCGACTGGCCGGTCAGCAGCGCCGACCCGATGCAGGGCATCCACGTCGCCGTCAACCGGGTGAGCCCCGACGAGCCCGGACCGGTGTTCCTGCCCGGCGAGCGCATCGGCCTGACGGACGCGCTGACGGCGTACACCGCGGGCTCGGCGTACGCCAACCACCTCGACGACACGGGCCGGGTGCGGGTGGGGGCGCTGGCGGATCTCGTGGTGCTGGACCGCGATCCGTACCAGGGCCCGCCGGAGGCGATCGGCGGAACCGGGGTGGCGCTCACCTACGTCGGCGGCGAGCGCGTGTACGCGGCACCGGACGCCTGATTCGTACGACCCGGTCCCCGGCGCGACGGGACCGGCGAGGGGCGCGTCACCTCTGCGGAGGGACGCGCTCCTCGTCGTGAGGTGCGTGCCCCTCGCGCCCTGAGGGGCGCGTCTGTGGTTTCACACCCGTATCACGCGTTACGGATGTCACACCATAGATCGTTTAGGCTCTGGGCAGTCTCGAAGCGCGCTTGAGTCGTCAACTACCGGCTCAAAAAGCACAGTTCGAGTCAGCGGGCGTCGAGAGCGATCGCCCGTGCACAGGGGCGGGGGCCTGTGAATCGCCTCAGGAAAGGACGCGAATGCCGCAGGACGTCAGGTTCGACCTCCCGTTCAGGACCCCCGTCAGCGAGCACCTGGAGTACGCCCGAGAGCGCCACCTGCGCTGGGTGTGGGACATGGGGCTGGTGCGCAGCCAGGCCGGATTCGAGGAGTACCAGTCCTGGGACCTGCCCCAGGCGGCGGCGCGGACCTATCCTCACGCCTCGGCCGACGACATGGTCGTCCTGATGAACTGGTTCTCGCTGGCCTTCCTGTTCGACGACCAGTTCGACACGGGACAACCGGACCGCGCGGATCGCATAGCCGAGGTCGCCAGGGAGTTGATAGCCACTCCGCTGCGCCCCGCGGGGACCGCTCCCCGGGTCAGCTGCCCGATCACCGTCGCCTGGGCGGAGGTCTGGGGCCATCTCTCGGATGGCATGTCCCTGACGTGGCGGACGCGGTTCGCCGCCTCCTGGGGGCGCTTCCTGGTGGCTCACACGGAAGAGGTCGACCTCGCCGCGCGGGACCTGGCCGGCACCCTGAGCCTCGCCGAGTACGCCGAGTTCCGGCGCCGGACGGTGGGCATCCATCACAGCATCGACGCCGGTGAGCGCAGCCGTGGCTTCGAGGTGCCGGCACAGGTCCAGGCGCATCCGCTGATGGTACGGATGCGCGATCTCGCCGCCGACACCATCGGGTTCATGAACGACATCCACTCCTTCGAGCGCGAGAAGCGGCGCGGCGACGGGCACAATCTGATCGCCGTGCTGCACCGCGAGCGCGGCTGCGGGTGGGAGGAGGCCGCCGCCGAGGCCTATCGGATGACCACCGACTGCCTCGACGAGTACCTCGCGCTGGAGGCGCGCGTGCCGGAGATGTGCGAGGAGCTCCGGCTGACCGCCGAGCAGCAGGCCCAGGTCCGGATGGGTGTGGAGGCCATCCAGCACTGGATCAACGGCAACTACGAGTGGGGCCTGACCTCGGGCCGCTACGCCGCGGCCAAGGAGGGCCCGGCGGCGACGGCCGAACTGGCGGGCAGGGGATCGCTGGACGACCTGCTCGCGGTCTGACGTGCCGCTGCCCGGCCGGAGCGGTCCGGCCGGGCAGCGCGAGCGGGCGGTCAGACCGTCGTGGCCTGTGCCGCGAACTCCACCGGCAGCCGGTCGAGCCGGGCCTCCCAGGTGGAGGCGGTCGAGGTGAGCTCGTCGGCCGACACGGCCAGACGCAGGCCCGGCAGCCGGTGCAGGAGGACGTCGACGGCGGTCTCGATGATGGCCTGGCCGATGTTCTGGCCGGGGCACTCGTGGGCGCCACCGCTGAAGGCCAGGTGCGACTGGTTGCCCTGGACGGACACACCCGCGTCGGGCCGGATCTCCGGATCGAGGTTGCCGGCCGTGAGGCCGAGCACCAGGAGGTCGCCCTCCTTGATGTGGTGGCCGCCCAGTTCGAGGTCGACGGTGGCGAAGCGGCCCGGGAGCACGGCCAGCGGCGGTGTGTTCCACATGACCTCCTCCACCACCGCGGAGACGTTCAGCTGGCCGCTGACGAGTCCGGCGAGCCGGGAGGTGTCGGTGAGCACCAGTTGAAGCACCCGGGCCAGCAGGTTGCTGGTCGTGGTGTGCGCGGTGATCAGCACCAGCCGCAGATGACTGAGGACCTCGTCGTCGTCGAGGTCCGCGTCGTGGCCGAGCAGTCCGGTGGTGAAGTCGGCGCCCGGCTCCTCCTTCTTGCGCTCGGCGAGTTCGCCGAGGATCTCCATGATGCGGCCGTTGTGCACCACGGCGTCCTCGCCACCCTTGATGACCTGGGCGCAGGAGACGGCCAGACTGTGCCCCTCGCCGGCCGGCAGCCCGAACAGCCGGGTGAGGACGAGCATCGGCAGGTACTCGGCGTAGTCGGCCACCAGATCGGCGGTGCCCTCGTCCGCGAACGCGTCGATCTGCTTGTTGGCGAAATGCGTGATGTGGCGCCGGATCCCGCGGCCCGCGACCGTCTGGAGGTTGTCCGTGACGGCCCCGCGCAGCCTGCGGTGCGGCTCGCCGTCCTGGGACACGCAGTCGGGGCGCCAGCCGAGCATCTGGATCAACGGGGAAGTGGCCTCGATGCGGCCGTCCTTCCAGTCCCGCCAGATGCGCGCGTCACGGCTGAACTGCCGCGCGTTGTCGAGCACCCGGCGGTTCTCCCGGTAGCCGAGGACCAGCCAGGCGGGTATGTCGCCCTCCAGGAGTATGGGGGCGACGGCCCCGTACTCCTTGCGCAGCCGCGCGTAGATCCCCTGCGGATCGAGCGCGGCCTCCGGCCCGTACAGCCGGGTGGTGTCGCTCGCGCCGCCGTGGGCGACGGGGCAGCCGCGGGGGGCGTCGGGACCGTTTGAGGGCTGGTCGTTCATCGGGGCTCCATTGCGGCGGCAGAGCGTTCCTGCAGGTGGCGTATCAGGGCGATCAGCACGTCACGGCTGGAAGCACGGTCGCGGGCGTCGCAGGCCACGATCGGGGTGTGCGGAGATATGTCCAGGGCGTCGCGGATCTCCTCGATCGGGTGGTCCTTGGAGTCCGGGAAGACGTTCAGGGCGATGACGAACGGCACGTTCTGCCGTTCCATCTCCTCGATGGCCCGGAAGCTGGAGGCCAGCCGCCGGGTGTCGACCAGGACCACCGCACCGAGGGCACCCTTGAACAGACCGTTCCACAGGAACCAGAACCTCTCCTGGCCCGGCGTCCCGAACAGGTAGAGCACCAGCTGGTCGTTGATGCCGATCTTGCCGAAGTCGAGGCTGACGGTGGTCTCCTGCTTGTCCGCCACCCCGATCAGGTTGTCGACGTCCACGCTGGCCTGGGTCAGTGTCTCCTCGGTGGTCAGCGGCTTGATGTCGCTGACGGACCGCACCATGGTGGTCTTGCCGGTGCCGAAGCCGCCGGCGATCATCACCTTCACCGAGCGGGGGCCCCCGGCCGTCTGCCGGTCGGGGTGGTCAAAGCCTTTGAAGTCCACTGAGTACCTCCTCAAGGAGCGCGAGGTCGGGCCCGCTGCCGGCGCCTGACGCCGGGATGGGATGACGGGCTTCGACGCGGCCTGCGTCCAGCAGATCGGCCAGGAGCACCGCGAGAATGTTGAAGGGCAATCCGAGGTGGGCGCCGAGTTCGGCCACCGACAGCGGATCGCGGCAGCGCCGGATGATCTCCTCGTGCTCGTGCTGCATGCCGGGGACGGCGGCGGCGCGGGAGACGATCAGGGTCGCCACGTCGAGGCTCGACGCCGAACCGCCCGGTCCGCTGCGGCCCCCGGTGAGGACGTAGTAGCGCTCGAGACCGGACGGGTCCGTGGGCGGGCGGGGAGCACTCATCCAGAGTGCTCCTCCAGGCGCGGAGTGGTGCCCAGAAGCTCACCCATCCTGCGGGCCAGGTCCCTCATCTGATGGCCGAGGAGGCCCTGGTCGAGGCCTTCCTTCGCGAGCACACCCAGGTACGTCTCCACGCCGGCCCGCACCACGAACAGGTGGCCGCCGTCGACCTCGATCATCGCGAGCCGCAACTGCCCCGCGTACTGGGGGAACTGCTCGGCCACGGGCTGGGCCAGCGCCTGGAGGCCGGCGACCACGGCGGCGAAACGGTCCACGTCGTCGGGGTCGTCGGCGCCGTAGGAGGTGATGGCCTTGCCGTCGCTCGATGCCACGAGGGCGAAGCGGATCTCCTGGATGCTCTCCGTCAGATCGCGGAGCGCCCAGCTCACGTCGGTTCCCTGTTGCGTCATGGGACTAGTCGCTCTCTTCAGTGCGGTGCTCGTTGAACTCGGGCCCGGCGGTCTGCTCGCCGCCGGCTGCCGGGTCTCGGTCCGCGGTCGTCCCGCGCGCCGGTTCGCTCTCGCGTCCGGCGGTGGCGAAGGCGGCGAGGCCGGCGAAGGACGCGTCCGGCGGTACGGCGGCCACGTTCTCCTCCGTACGTCCGGCAGGCCTCGGCCGGTCCGCCGTCGTCGCGTCACTGCGCCTGCTCCTGCGCCGGGGCAGACCGCCGGGAGTGGTGTCCATGTCCTCGGTGGTCGGTGCGGGCGTCGTGGGCTCGGTGCTCGGTGCGGTCGCGGCGGCGGCCGGAGCCGGGTCGGTGACGGCGGCGGGCAGCGGGCTGAAGTACTTGTGCGGGACCACGACGACCACCGAGGTGCCGAGCCACGGCGAGTCCGCGAAGGTGACACGGATGCCGTAGCGGCGCGCCAGGGTGCCGACGACCCGCAGGCCGAGGTTGGCGTCCTCCGAGATGCCGCCGAGGCCGGGGCCCGCGGCGGTGCCCGTGAGGGACTGCTCGGCCTCGCGCTTCTTCTCCTCGCTCAGGCCCTTGCCCGAGTCCTGGATCTCGATGCCGACGCCGTTGGGGACCTCCTTGCCGGAGACGACCACGGGCTCGGTGGGCGGCGAGTAGCGCGCCGCGTTGTCGAGGAGGTGGGCGAAGATCAGCGTCAGATGGTCCACCAGGCCGCCGTCGACGCCGAGTTCGGGCAGGTGACGGACCTGGATCCGGTCGAAGTCCTTGATGCGGCCGATGCCGCCGCGGACCACGCTCAGCAGCCGCTGCGGTTCCTGCCACTGGCGTCCGGGCCGGTCCGAGCCGCCGAGCACGCCGATGCTGGCGGCGAGACAGTCGGCCGGGCCGATCTCCTGGTCGAGCTCCATGAGGCCGCTGGCGACCGCGGGCAGCCGCCCGTGCTCGCCCTGCATCTCGTGCAGGCGTCCGCGCAGTTTGCTGGTCAGCACATGGATGCGGCTGCCGATGCTGATGACGGCCTGTTCGGCCGAGGTGGAGCGGTCGAACTCCTCCTCCATGCCGATCAGCGCGGTGCGCAGGACCTTGCGCAGCTCGCCGCGCAGCTCGGGGCCCGCCTCGGATTCCTCGGCGAGCTCCGCCAGGATGTCGTCGATGGCTTCGCCCGAGCGCAGCCGCTTGAGCGCCTCGGGCAGCTGGACGTCGGCGAGTCGCGCCACGGCGGCCTGCTGCAGGGCGAGTTGCTCCTGCCAGACCTCGGCCTCGGTGGTGAGGCGTGCCTCGTAGCCCTGGCCCTCCGAGACGAGCCGGGTCTCGTACGCCTTCGCCTCTTCGGCCAGCCGGCTCTCGTAGGCCTGGGTCTCCTCGGTGAGCCGGGCCTCGAAGGCCTGCGCCTGCTCGGCCAGTCGGTGTTCGAGGCCGGATCGCTCTGCGGTGAACTTCCGTTCCAGACCGGCCACATGCTGCTGCCACTGCTGCGAGTGCTCGGCCTGCGAGGCGCGGAACTCACCGTTGGTGCGGCGCAACTGGGACTGCGTGCGGACGAGGAGGCGCACACAGGCGGCACCGGCCGCGGTGGCCGCGGCGCCGGCGAACGTGGCGGGTATCTGGACCTGGTCGGGGCCCGCGACCGCGGTGGCGACCGTGCCTGCGCCTAAGGCGAGGGGCATGAGCCACCAGCTGTACCAGGCGACGGGTGCCCGCGCCGCCGGGGGCGGAGTGGCAAGTTCCATCTGCATCCTTCGAAAGCAACACGCTCGAACGGGGGGAGTGTGCAGGCGCCGTACGCGTCGGGGAACGCCGGGCGAGACGACCGAGTGTGTTCGCGTCAACTCGCAGCGCCGCAGGGGAGCTTATCGGGTTGGACACCTAAAGGATCAACTCCCCCATCCGGCACCCGTGAGTGTTCGGTCACGCTCCGGCGGGCGCGGCCACGTCGACAAATCCCCACGCCGACAACGCAGTAGCAAACGATGCGGGGCGTCCAGGACGTCGGATGCGATCAAGTACCAGGGGTGCCGAATGATCTCGGGCTCCCCCACCACACCCCCACCGCTGCGCACGCAGGGCAGCGTCGTAGGGATCCTTCTCGACCCCACGCCCGCCCACGTCGTCACCGACCCCGCCGTCGGACGACCCGTGCTCGCCGTCCGTCGGACGACCCGCGCTCGCCGTCCGTCGCGGCGAGCGCGGCCTCCCGCCCGGAGGCCGAAGGGGTCCGCTCGCCGAACCAGTGGCGGCGATGGCGCCAGCGGGGCGGCGGCACGTCCGCGATACGGCCTGCGAGGCGTTCACGCAGGTCCGGTACACGGACGCCGTTGACGAGGAGGGTGGCGAGCGCGGTGCCGAAGGCGAGGGCGTCGTCGGTGTTCTCCCGCAGGGTGGGGACGACGAGCGTGCCGGCCGGCTGCTGCGGCCCTGCTGTGTTCGGGGTGATCTCCACGAAGACGCGGTGGCCGTCCTCCGCCGCCGCGCCGAGGGCCTCGGGCAAGCGGGCGGGCCCGGTCAGGTTCGCCTCCCAGTGCGCGCTGTCGTACCGGGCGTCCCGGGGGTCGGCGAGCGAGGCCGAGTAACGGGCGCAGCCCGGGGCGGCCGCCGGCAGATCGCCCAGCTGCCGAGTGAACTCCTGTGCCCTGTGGACGAGTTCCGGCTGATACAGGTCGTCGGCGTTTGCCGTCGGTCGGCCTGCCGACGGGGTCGGTCCGTCGGCCCCCGGACCGGCGCGGAGCCGACAGCGCGCGGCGACGATCCGCGCCCCGGTGACGGGGTCGATGGCCCCCGACACGACCGCCGCGGCGATCTCTCCCGCCGCGTGACCGATCACGGCGGCGGGTTCGAGCCCGAAAGAGCGCCACAGTGCGGCGAGGCCGAGCTGGAGACCGTAGAGGACGGGCATCGCGACGGCGGGTGAGGAGAGGTCGGCGTCCGCTTGCAGGCCCTCGGCAAGGGAGATGCCCGCGTGCCAGCGCAGCAGTGGTTCCAGGCGCTCGACGGCGTCCGCGAACGCCGGTTCCGTTTCCAGGAGTTCATGGCCGGCGCCCGGCCACGGGCAGCCGTCGCCCGGGAAGATCCACACGGCCCCGGCGCCGTCACGGGGGTCCGCCGCGCCGGTCACCACGTGCGGGGACCTCTCGTCCGCGGCCAGACGGCTCAGCGCCTCCACCGTCGCGGCACGGCCTCGGGTCACCACGGCAGCACGGTGGTGTCCGCGCCCTGTGCGGCCGGCCAGGGTGCGGGCCAGGTCGGCGTCGCGCACCCCGGGTCCGGCACGGAGCCAGTCGGCGAGCTCACCGGCGTACGCACGCACGCGTTCCGGGCTGGGCGCGTCGAGCAGCAGCAGCGCGGGCCCGGTCCGGGGGCCCCGCGGCCGGGGGCGCGCGCGGTGCTCGGTGAGGACGACGTGTGCGTTCGTGCCGCTGTATCCGAAGGCCGACACACCTGCGGTGGCCGTACCCGAGTGGCGCGGCCACGGCTCGGTCGAGGTGACCACGCGCAGGCCCGGTGCCAACAGGCCTGCACCGGTGACGGCCTGGGTGACATGCGGGTGCGGCGGTATCTCACCGTGCTGGAGGGCCAGTACGGTCTTGATCAGCCCGGCGATGCCGGCCGCTGCCCGGAGGTGTCCCAGGTTCGCCCTGACCGAGCCGATGAGCAGCGGCCGGTCCGGCGTGCGCGCGGAGACCAGCGCCGCGGCGAGGGCACACGCCTCGGCGGGATCGCCCTGCGGGGTGCCGAGGCCGTGCGTCTCCACGTAGTCCACGTCAGCGGGGTCGGGGTGCGCCTCGGCGAGGAGGGCGCGCCGGGCGTCCGCGTTGGGTGCCGCCGGGCCGCCGGAGCGCCCGTCGGAGTTGACGGCGGTCGACCGGACGAGCGCCAGCACCCGGTCCCCGTCGCGTTCGGCGTCCGCGAGGCGCTTCAGCACGACGACACCGCAGCCCTCACCGCGTACGGTCCCGTCGGCCCCGGCGTCGAACGCCCCGCGGCGGCCGTCCGTCGCGGGCGCGCCCGCCCGGTGCGGGGCGCGGGGCGTGAGCAGCAGGCTCACACCGGCGGCGAGCGCGGTGTCGCTCTCCCCCGTCGCCAGACTCCGTACGGCGTGGTGCACGGCGACGAGCGCGGAGGAGCACGCCGTGTCGACGGCCAGGCTCGGGCCGCGCAGGTCCAGGGCGTGGGAGAGACGGGCCGCCGCGACGCCCGGCGCGCTGCCCGCCGTCGTCCAGGCGTCCGGCGCGCCGGCCGTGACCTGGGCGTACTCGCTGCCGCTGATGCCGACAAAGACCCCGGTGCGGGTGCCCGCGAGGCGTGTCACCGGCAGCGCCGCGTGGTCGAGGGCCTCGCGGGCCACTTCGAGGAGCACGCGGTGCTGCGGATCCATCGCGGCGGCCTCGTCCGCGCCGATGTGGAAGAAGTCCGCGTCGAAACCCGCCATGTCGTCGAGGAAACCGCCGTGGGGCGTGCCCTCGTTCGGCGGGCCCTCGTTCGGCGTGCCGCCGGAGCGTGGTGCGACGGCCGGGTGCGGGCGGGCCTCCCGGCGGTCGTCCGGGAGTGCGCCGACCGCGTCGCGGCCTTCGCGGAGCAGACGCCAGTACGCGTCGGGAGTGTCGGCACCGCCGGGGAAACGGCAGCCCACACCGACGACGGCCACGGCGGCCCGGTCCGCGTCCCGTTCCGCCCGCGGGCCGTGCCACGGCGCCCCGGGTCCGTCCGGCCGTTCCCGTGTCAGTCGCTCCACGAGCGCGTCGATCGTCTGCACGTCCCCCAGCAGGGTCTCCGGCAGCCGTCGTCCGACGACCTCGCCGAGCAGAGCCGTCAGGGTCACCGCGTCGCACGAGGTGAGACCCAGTTCGGCCAGCGGGCGGTCGTCGGCGATCTCGCCGGGTTCGAGGGCGTACCAGGAGCGCAGCCGCCCGGCGACCACGGCCCGGATCTCGGTCCGCGAGGGGCTCATCGGTGGTCGAACCCCCCTTCCAGGAACCGGGCCCGGCCGGCCGCGCGCGCCACCTTGCCGCTGCTGGTGCGCGGCACCGAGCCCGGAGGGACCAGGAGCAGCGATCCCAGACGCAGCCCGTGGCGCGCCGACACGGCGGCACGCACGGTGTGTTCGGCGTCGCGCAGCTCCTCCGGCGTGGGTTCGGTGTCCCGGCCGTACTCCGCGACGACGACGAGTTCCTCCCCGGTGCCGTCCGCGCGGGGTGCCCCGAACGCGGCCAGCCGGTCCCGGCGTACGAGGTCCAGGGTGGTGCGCACGGTCTCCTCGATGTCCTGGGGGTAGTGGTTGCGTCCGTCGACGACGATCAGGTCCTTGAGGCGTCCGGTGACCAGGAGCCGCCCGTCGTGCAGGGCGCCCAGATCGCCGGTGCGCAGACGGCCCCGCGGGTCGAAGGGGGTGGGATCGGCCCGTTTCCAGTAGCCGCGGGCGATGTTGGGGCCCGTCAGGCGGATCTCACCGACCTGGTCCTCCGGCAGCTCTTCGCCCTCGGGCCCGACGATCAGCAGTTGCTGTCCGGCCGGCGGGCCGCACGCGACGAGTTCGGCCACGCCGCGCTCCGGCGTCGTCCGTTCCGACGCCGCTTCGATGCGCCCGGCCGCGAGCGCTTCGGCGTCGCACCGCACCGTCGTGGGGGCCGCCGCACGGGCCTGGGCCGTCACCAGCACGGTGGCCTCCGCGAGTCCGTACGCGGGCCGGTGGGTCGCCGGGTCCAGCCCCGCGGGCGCGAACGCCGCGTGAAAGCGGTCGATGGTCCCCGGCCGTACCGGCTCCCCGCCGTTGATCAGGACGTGCACCCGGTCCAGCCGCAGGGTTTCGGCGGCGCCGGGACCGGAGCGGGCCACGCAGTAGTCGTACGCGAAGTTCGGCGCCGCGCTCACGGTGCCGTCGTACGAGCCGAGCAGGCGGAGCCAGCGTGCCGGGTCCTCCAGGAACGCGACGGGATCCATCAGGACGGACTGGAATCCGCCCATGACGGGAGCGACGACGCTGAGGACGAGACCCATGTCGTGGAAGAGGGGCAGCCAGCCGACGGCCGTGGTGGCCCCGGGGTCGTCGACGAACGTGTGAAGGGCCTGGCGGGCGTTGGCCGCCAGGTTGGCGTGGCTGATCATCACGCCGGCCGGGTCGCGGGTGGAACCGGAGGTGTACTGGAGGTAGGCGGTCTCGTCGGGATCCGGCACGGACTCGTACTCGTCGAACCCGAAACGCTGGATGGGCAGGTGGTCCACGGGCACGACCGGCACCGCGGGCAGGTCGTGGTCCAGCGCGAACGCCTCGACGGAGATGAGGTCGGCGGAGTCGCAGAGCAGGACGGCGGGTTCGCAGTCGGCGAGCACGCCGGCCAGTCGGGCGTCGTGGCCCGCGAGTTGTGGCCTGGACAACGGGACCGCGATCACCCGGGCGTAGAGACAGCCGAGGAAGGCCGCCGCGTAGTCGAGGCCCTGCGGCATGAGCAGGGCGGCCCGGTCGCCGGGCGCCGCGAGGGTCACCAGACGGGCGGCGACGGCGCGGGCGCGGGCGTCCATGGCACGCCAGCCCAGGGTCCGGTGCCGTCCCTCGGAGGCGGAGCCGGCGAACTCGACGTGCCGGAAGGCGCACTGCTGGGGGCGCCGGCGGGCCCAGTACCGCAGATGGTCCGTGAGCAAGGCGTCGGCCCCGGGCCGGGCTGCGGTCATGATGGCTCCAACTCGTGGGGAGGGCAGTGCTGTTGCGCCCTGGAGGCGAGCGGTGGGTGGTCTCCCCCAGCCTCCGCCGACGGACGCCGGTCGAGTTAGACGGTCCGCTGACAGTTCGTCATGCCGCTTCTGTCAGCTCGCTGACAAAGGCGATGTGACGAACCGCACCCTTATGTCCGTCCGCGGTGGATGAGCCGGGACGGGTCGCCTGTCGTATCGTCTCGGAGCCCCTGATCCCGTGCGCAGGAGGAGCCCGAGCCGTGGACGACGAGCCCAACGGTCCGTTCAAGGTGTTCCCTTCGGACCTGCACGACCACCTCAGGCCCTTCTTCGCCGACATCGCCGAAGAGGTCGTACGGGCCATCAGGACCGAGATCCCCGAGTACGCCCGGCCGACCGACGACACGTACATGCATGTCGTGCACCAGGGTGTGCAGCACGCGTTGCAGGGGTTCCTGGAGCGGATGGCGAAGCCGGACACCGACTGGGAGCCGGTGAAGGCGACGTACCTGAGGATCGGGCGGGGCGAGGCGGAGGAGGGGCGAAGTCTCGACTCGTTCCAGTCCGCGCTGCGCCTCGGCGCGCGGGTGACCTGGCGGCGGGTGAACGCGCTGGTCGACGCGGAGTTGCTGCCCCGCGAGGTGCTGGCCGCCCTCGGCGAGGCGCTGTTCCTGCACCTGGACGAGATGGCGGCGGCGACGACGGCGGGCTACACGGAGGCGCGGCTGCACGCGGCCGGGGAGTTGCAGCAGCGGCGCAGTCGGCTGGTCGACCTGCTCACAGCGGATCCGCCGGCGTCGGCCGAGGCGATCAGCGATCTCGCGCACTCGGCGCGCTGGCCGGTGCCCCGGGCCCTCGCGGTCGTCGCGGTCGACCAGGGGGCGCGGCCGGGGGCGGTACGGCCGATCGTGCCCGCGGAGTTCCTGGCACGGTTCGACGTCCAGCCCGCCGTGCTGGTCGTGCCCGACCCGGACGGGCCGGGCAGGGCACGGGCGGTCGCCGGAGCGCTGCACGGACTGCGTGCGGCGATGGGTCCGACCGTGGCGCTCCAGGAGGGCGCGCGGTCCTGGCGCTGGGCGACCGAGGCGCTGGATCTGGCGCGGCGCGGCATCCTGCCGGGTGCGGAGCCGGTGCGCTGCCAGGACCATCTGGCGACGCTCCTGCTCTTCCGCGACGAGGCTCTGGTCGACGCGATGGCCGAGCGACGGCTCGGGCCACTGGTGGAGATGCGTTCGCCGCAGCGGGAGCGGCTGGCGGAGACGCTGCTCAGCTGGCTCCAGTGCGGGCACAACGCGAGCGAGGTGGCGGCGCGGCTCGCCGTGCATCCGCAGACGGTGCGTTATCGGATGCGCCAGCTGGACGAGTTGTTCGGGGACCAACTGCACGATCCGGCAGCCCAGTTCGAGATGCAGCTCGCCCTTCGGGCACTGACCTTGCGCACGGCGGCCGAGTCGCGCTGAGCCGGGCGGTCATCGCGGCCGAGTCGCGCTGAGCCAGGCGGTCATGGCCGCCGAGTCGCGCTGAGCCGGGCGGTCATGGCCGCCGAGTCGCGCTGAGCCGGGCGGTCATGGCCGCCGAGTCGCGCTGAGACCGGCGGACGGGAAGGCCTGGTCCGGCTGAGCCCGGTGGGCACGGCAGGTGCGCGCGAGCCGTCACGCCCTGCGCAAGGTCCGGTTGGCGGCCGCAGCGGCCGTCGTCGCGAGCAGCCAGCCCAGGCACACGAGGACCACGGCCGCCCACTGGAGTGCGCCGCGCGGACTGAACGCCTGCTCCTGGCCGAAGTCGACGAGCGGCAGCACGAGGTCGAAGGTGTAGATCGCGGCCTGGAAGTGGGGTGGCTTGCCCGGGTCGACCGCCTGTGGGGGCCAGCGGGTGAACAGCAGGCTGCCGCTGAGCATGATCGCGCACAGCCACCACACCGCCCGCATCGGCCGGTAGCCGTAGCCGAGGGTGATGTCCTGGAGGCCGCCCCACACCCGGCCCGGCCACGGCAGCGTGGTGTGCTGGCGCCGCTGTTTGGCGAGGAGCACCGTGCGGGCGTCGCCGTCGTGACCGTGCAGACGGTAGGAGGCGGCCAGTTGCTCGTAGGGCTGGGGGGTGAATCCCTCGGGATCGCGCATGAGCAGCGGAAGCCGCTGTGCGGCGGGGAGTTGGGGCAGCAGGCTGTCGTAGACCACCCCCTCCATGCGCAGGGCCACGGGCCAGCGCGGCGGGGTGCCCTTCAGCACGGTGACCCGGGTGTGGCTGAGGTCGACGGTGCCCTTCACCGGCTCACGGAAGCGCAGGTCGAGCTCGGAGGCGGTGGAGCGGCGGCTGATCAGGGCGGCCTGACCGGCGGGCGCCTCGATGAGGGCGTCCTTGAAGGACAGACGGCTGCGTACGGTGATGCTGCTCATGGAGACCCTGCCGCGCGCCGTGAACCCGTCGCACAGGTTGAACTCGGCGCCGACGTCTATGCCGTGAGCCCGCAGCGCGGGTCCGTGCCGTGAGTCGAGCAGGGCCTCCTGGAAGAGCGCGCCGCCGCCGACGCGGGCGTCGCACAGATCGACGGTGCCTTCGGCGACGAGGCCGCCCCGGCAGTTGAAGTCCCCTCCTATGTGGAGCCGGTTGGCCCTCAGGGCCGCGCCGTCCGGGTTGCGCAGTTCGGCGCGCTTGAGTACGACGCTGCCGCGGACGGAAGTGTCCCTGAGGTCGGTGCAGCCGTCGACGCGCAGTCCCGTGCCCGCCTGGACGTCGCCTCCGACGGTGGCGCACAGCAGTTGCAGGGCGCCCTCGCCCCGCCGCTCCCCGTGCCCCGTCAGCCGGCTGCCCTCCAGCCGCAGGGTGCCGCCGATCGAGGCGCCGTAGAGGTCGATGGGCCCGCGCACCTCGCACCCGGCGATCTCGCACTTCCAACCGATCGTGACACCCACGGCCGACAGTCCGGGCAGCTCGCAGTCGCGCATCTCCAGCGCCCCGAGGGTGGCGCCGTCGAGGCAGGGAGCCTGTTCGAACCGGCAGCCGTGCAGCCGCAGGGTCCCCGCGAGGACGGCCTCGGCCAGATCGAGCCGGCCGGTGATCGACACGTTCCTGAGCCTGAGCCGCGGCACATGTCCCGCCTCGGCCTGCGGTGGCGCCAGCAGGAGTCTCCGCACGACGCGGGCCCGCACCTCGCCCCGGTGCGTGAACCACTCCCCTCGCCGGAAGGCGGCCCACATCCTCCGCTCACTCCCGCTCCAGCCGGCCGGCGCGAGGCTGCCCGACACGTCAACTCCCCCTCAGGTAACGGAAATCCCGTGCATCGCTACCCCGACGGCGGAGGCCACAACCGGAGGTGCCGTGTGACCTCCCCGGCATATTTCCTGGACTGTTGTCCAGCTATAGTGGACAGCTGTCCAAGAAATACGAGACGACGGAGCCCGCTGACGATGGAGACGGTCGCGAACGTGCTGGTGGGGCTGGTGGCCGCGCTGCACGCGTACATCCTGGTCCTGGAGATGTTCCTGTGGGAGCGCGCGCCGGGACGGGGCCTGCACGGGTTCGACCCCGAGATGGCCCGGGCCACCGCACCGCTGGCCGCCAACCAGGGGCTCTACAACGGATTCCTGGCGGCGGGGCTGGTGTGGGGGCTCGTCGCGGACGATCCGACCGGCTTCCGCGTCCAGGTCTTCTTCCTTGTGTGCGTCGTGGTCGCGGGCGTGTACGGAGCGGTCACCGCCAACCGCCGGATCCTCTTCGCACAGGCCCTGCCCGGCGCGCTCGCCCTGGCCGCCGTCCTGATCGCCCGGTGACGTCCGGGGACCCGCGGGCCGCCCGGACCCGCGCCAGACTGCGCCGGGCGCTGCTGGAGGAGTGCGCCGAGCGGCCGCTGACGGAGGTCGGCGTCGCGGCGCTGGTGCGCCGGGCCGGGGTCGGCCGGGCGACGTTCTACGTGCACTACGCGGACCTGGAGGCGCTCGCCGTCGACGCCTGCGCCGATGTCGTACGGGACGCCGTGGAGGCCTTGCACGCCTGGCGCGGGCGGCCCGATCCGGTGTCGGCGCCGCCTGCCCTGCTCGCCTTCTTCGCCGGGCTCGCCCCGCACACCGCCCTCTACCGTGCGCTGCTGAGTCCGGGCGGCGGCGGCCCGCTCGGCAGCGTGCTGCACCGCGACCTGCGGGCCCGCAGCCTTGCCGAACGCACCCTGGTGGGCGCCCCGGACGCCTCGCTCGTCGCGTCCGCCGTCGCGGCCACCTTCGCGGGGGTCCTCGCGGACTGGCTGCACGGGCTGCTGGAGGGCACCGCCGACGAGATCGCCCACCAGGTCTGGCAGTTGCTGGTCGCCCTGCACCGCAGTCGCTGACGGCTCACTTGCAGCCGACGCCCTCCTTCACCGCCGGCCACACCTCGACCCCGTCGGGCGTGCGGACGTACGCCTTCGACCGGCCGGCGGTCAGCCACAACTGCCAGTCGTGGAACCGGTAGCCGGTGTCGCGTGCCGCGGCCGGCATGGTGCCGTCCGGGTCGTACGCGGAGGTGAGCATGCCGTCGAGGACGCCTTCGGGATCGCGCGCGTAGAGCCTGCCGTCCTCGCCGCGGCCGATCGCCAGGAAGCGTGCGCTCTCCCAGTCGCAGTGCGCGGCACCGACGGAGCTGTGCACCTTCGTGACCGGGACGCGCCGGCCGTCGCGGTCGGTCCAGATCTCGAACCAGGTCGAGTCGGTGAAGCTCGCGGGGAGTTCGGCCGGATCGCAGGACGCGCTGGTCTCCGGGCCCCAGCCGGGGCGGTGCGGACGGTCCAGCGCGACGACAACGGCGACCTTGGTGCGTCCCTCGACGTCGTACGAGAACAACACCCGCCCCTTCTCCTTGCGCTCCATCCGGTAGCCGGACTCGGGCAGTTCGGGCTGCTCCATGTCGAAGAACGCCCGCAGACCCTCCTCGGGCGTCGAGCCGCCGTCGCCCTTGCTCCACGGGTCGCTGCCGCCACCCGAGTAGATCTCCGCGTCGCACTCCAGGGCCCGCCCGGCCGCACCTGACCGCGCCTGCACCGCACGGGGGCTGTCCTCGCCGTCGTCCTCGCCGGCCGCCTCCTTCACGGGCACGGTCAGCGGACCGGTGTACGGCGTGGCGGGCGGTGTCCCGGTGACCACGAGGCCGCCTCCGTTCCCGTCCCCGCAGCCCACCGCGGCCGCACCGAGCAGAACCATCGTCGCCGCGAGTCCCTTGCGCATGCCCACCCCTTGCCCTCCGGCTGCCGTCTCCCTCCTTCGACGCCGCGAAGGCGCGGTTCGTTCGAGGGGGTGCAGGTACGGGGTCGCCGGGAAGGTGCGCCGGTACGCCTGGGGCGGCTCGCTCGCCGATCCCGGCACGCTGGGACACCATGAGCACTGTGAACACGATGCGAGCCATCAGCCAGGACGTTCTCGGCGGCCCCGAGGTCCTGAAGGAAGTACGGGTGGAGCGCCCCGAGCCCCGCGCCAACGAGGTACTGGTGCGGGTGCACGCCGCCGGCGTCAATCCGACCGACTGGAAGCACCGCGCCACGGGCGGCTTCCTCGGCGAGCCGCCGTTCGTCCTCGGCTGGGACGTCTCCGGCGTCGTCGAGGCGACCGGCATCGGCGTCGCCCTCTTCGAGCCCGGCGACGAGGTCTTCGGCATGCTGTCCTACCCGTGGGGCCACGGCTCGCACGCCGAGTACGTGACCGCGCCGGCCCACACCTTCGCGCACAAGCCGGCCGGCATCGACCACGTCCAGGCGGGCGCGCTCCCGCTGGTGTCCCTGACCGCGTGGCAGGCACTGGTGGAGACGGCGGACGTGCGGCCCGGGCAGCGGGTGCTGATCCACGCCGCGGCCGGCGGCGTGGGGCACGTGGCCGTGCAGGTCGCCAAGGCGCGCGGCGCGTACGTGATCGGCACCGCGAGCGCGGGAAAGCACGACTTCGTGCGGGGCCTGGGCGCGGACGAGCTGATCGACTACCGGGACACCGACTTCGCCGAGGCGGTCCGGGACGTCGACGTCGTGCTGGACACCGTCGGCGGCGACTATGTGCAGCGTTCGCTGCGCACGCTGCGGGAGGGCGGAATCCTGGTGACGATCCTGCCGCAGGGCTCGAAGGAGCTCCCGGCCCAGGCCGAGAAGGCCGGGGTGCGCGCGACCGAGATGCTCGTCGACGCCGACCACGCCGGGATGAAGGCGATCGCGGAACTGGTGGAGGCGGGCAAGCTGCGTGCCTCGGTCGCCGAGACCTTCCCGCTGGCCGAGGCCGCCGGGGCACACGCTCTCGGCGACACCGGACGGACGGCGGGGAAGCTGGTGCTCGTCGTCGCCTGACCCGGGCCTGGCGAGCCGGCCACGGAAGCACGCCGCGCCCGTGACCAGCCCCTTCGGCGCCAACATCCATATTTTCAGGGCGACTTGGGAACCGTGACCCGAGGGACGGACGGAGCCGCGCCGGCCTTCCGCGCCACGCATCCGTGGCGCGACTCGCCGATTAAATCGAAGACATATGTCAATCGAACATGCTGGAATTCACTCCATCGGGGGTAACTTGCAGAGCAAGGAAGAGCTCTGCAACCACCGGCGGCCCGGCAGCGTGTCCTCACGCGCCGGACGTCGTCGTCCGGCTCCCGGTCTCGCGGGCCCCTGCCGTCGGCAGCGGGCCGGCTGCCGGTTGGAGGTGATGTCTTCGTGCCGCACGACCCCGCACCCCCGACCCGGCATCTGCGTATCCACCAGGACCGCGGGCATGTCGTCCTGGAGTTCCACGGGGAGATCGACATCCTCGCGGCGTTGGAGATCACCCCGGCCCTGGACGCCGTCACCGACGGCCCGGCACCGCAGGTCGTCATCGACCTGCGGCCCGCCGACTTCTTCGACTGCTCGGGCCTGCGCCTGCTGTACCGCGCCAGGCGGCGCGTGCTCGCCCGCGACGGGCGACTGCACCTCGTCTGCACCCAGCCGCTGACACTGCGCGTCCTGCGGGCGACCGGTCTGGCACGCCTGCTGCCGCCCTCCGCGACCCTCGACGAGGCGTTCAGCCGCCCGGAGGCTACTTCCGGATCCTTGTGACCTGCCCTGCGCCGACCGTACGGCCGCCCTCACGGATGGCGAACTTCAGCCCCTCCTCCATGGCGATCGGCTGGATCAACTGCACCTGCATGGTCGTGTTGTCGCCGGGCATGACCATCTCGGTGCCCCTGGGCAGCGTCACCACCCCGGTGACGTCCGTGGTGCGGAAGTAGAACTGCGGGCGGTAGTTGTCGAAGAAGGGCGTGTGCCGGCCTCCCTCGTCCTTCGACAGGATGTAGGCCCGCGCCTCGAACTCCGTGTGCGGCGTGACCGATCCGGGCTTGATGACGACCTGCCCGCGCTCCACGTCCTCCCGCTTCACACCGCGCAGCAGCAGTCCCACGTTCTCCCCCGCACGCCCCTCGTCGAGGAGCTTGCGGAACATCTCGACGCCGGTCACCGTGGTCTTCGTCTTCTGCTCGTGGATGCCGATGATCTCGACCTCGCTGTGCACCTTCAGCACGCCGCGCTCGATGCGGCCGGTGACGACCGTGCCTCGGCCCGTGATGGTGAAGACGTCCTCGATCGGCATCAGGAACGGCCGGTCCACATCGCGCACCGGCTCGGGCACGAACTCATCTATGGCGGCGAGGAGTTCGAGGATTGAAGCGCTCCACTTCGGGTCGCCCTCGAGGGCCTTGAGCGCGGAGACCTGGACCACGGGCACGTCGTCGCCCGGGAATTCGTACTCGGTGAGGAGCTCGCGCACCTCCAGCTCCACGAGTTCCAGGATCTCCTCGTCGTCCACCATGTCCGTCTTGTTGAGCGCGACGACGATGTACGGGACGCCGACCTGCCGGGCCAGCAGCACGTGCTCCTTGGTCTGCGGCATCGGCCCGTCGGTCGCCGCGACGACCAGGACCGCGCCGTCCATCTGCGCGGCGCCCGTGATCATGTTCTTGATGTAGTCCGCGTGGCCCGGACAGTCGACGTGCGCGTAGTGCCGGTGTTCCGTCTGGTACTCGACATGGGCGATGGAGATCGTGATGCCGCGCTGGCGTTCCTCGGGGGCCTTGTCGATCTGGTCGAACGGCGTGAACGGATTCAGGCCGGGGAACCGGTCGTGCAGCACCTTGGTCATGGCCGCGGTGAGCGTCGTCTTGCCGTGGTCGATGTGACCGATGGTGCCGATGTTGACGTGCGGCTTGGTCCGCTCGAATTTCGCCTTCGCCACTGCGAGCCCTCCTGATCACCTGGGTGACGCCGAGCGTTGCTCGCGGCTTCCCGGCGCGCACCAGGCCGCTTCCCCGGCCCTGCGGACGGGCGGGAAGTTCCGCTCCTTCCTGTCTATTCGCTCTGGGGCGCGTCGAACAGGGCGCTGACGGACTCACCGTTGTGAATGCGCCGCACCGCCTCGGCGAGCGCCGGCGCGATCGACAGGACGCGGAGCTTCTCGGTGTGCTCCTCGGCCGGGACCGGAACGGTGTTCGTGCACACGATCTCCAGGACGTCGCTCTGCTCGCTGAGCCGCTTGAGCGCGCCGGCCGCGAACAGCCCGTGGGTGCAGGCGACGCGGATCGACCGGGGGCCCAGTTCCCGCAGCCTGTCCAGGAGTTCGAGGACGGTGCTGCCCTTGGCGATCTCGTCGTCCAGCACGATCACATCGCGTCCGGCGATCTCTCCGATGACGGAACTGATGCGCACGCGGTCGTCGGCGAACCGCTGCTTGGCACCGGCGGCCACCTGCGCCCCGAGCAGCCGCGCGAACGCCGCGGCCTCCTTGGCGTTGCCCAGGTCCGGCGACACCACGGTCGTACGCGACAGGTCGTGGCCGCGGAAGTGCGCCGCCAGCTCGCGCAGGGCGTGCAGATGGTCCACCGGAACCGAGAAGAAGCCGTGCACCTGCGGGGAGTGCAGCGTCATCGCGAGGACCCGGCTCGCCCCGGCCGCCACCAGCAGGTCCGCCACGAGCCGGCCGCCCATGGAGATCCGGGGCATGTCCTTCTTGTCCGAGCGGGCGTACGAGTAGTGCGGCATGACCACGGTGATCCGGCCCGCCGACGCGCCCCGCGCCGCGTCGCACATCATCAGCAGCTCGACGAGGTGCTCCTGCACCGGTGAGACAAGTGGCTGCACGAGGAAGACGTCACGCTCACGACAGTTCGCCTGGAGCTGGACCTCCAGGCAGTCGTTGGCGAACCGGCTGACGCGGGTCGGGCTGAGGGGGACACCGAGATGGGCGCAGACCTCCGCGGCCAGCTCGGGATGGGCACTACCGCTGAACACGGCGATGTCACGCACGACCGCTCCTCGCATGATCGAACCGGGCCGTGGCGCCGTGCGGCAAGATCGGCCCGGGGTGCGTGTTTCATGCTACTGGGGACCTCCCGGTCACTCGACCGGGGCCAAATTCGGTTGCGGACGACCGCCCGGACCACGCCATGATGACGGCGTCAGAGCCACTCGCCCCATACCGCCCGGACCACGCCATGATGACGGCGTCAGAGCCACTCGCCCCAGGAGAACGACATGCGCCGATTCCTCGGAACACCTCAGCGCCCCCACCGGACGACTGTTCCCGAGGACTCGACCACGCATGCACACCCTGAACATCGGAATTCTGGCCCACGTCGACGCGGGTAAGACCAGCCTCACGGAGCGGCTGCTGTTCGACGGCGGCTCCATCGACCGGCTCGGCAGCGTCGACGCCGGTGACACCCGTACGGACGACGGGGCGATCGAGCGGCAGCGCGGCATCACGATCCGCTCGGCCGTCGCCGCCTTCCGCGCCGGAGACGTCCAGATCAACCTGATCGACACCCCCGGACACTCCGACTTCATCGCCGAGGTCGAGCGCGCCCTGGAGGTCCTGGACGGGGCGGTGCTGCTGCTCTCCGCCGTCGAGGGCGTGCAGGCGCAGACGCGCGTCCTGATGAGGACGCTGCGGCGGCTCGGTCTGCCCACCCTGGTCTTCGTCAACAAGATCGACCGGGCGGGGGCGCGCGAAGGCACGCTCCTCGACGACGTACGGCGGCTTCTCACGCCGTACGTGGTCCCGCTCAGCCGCGTCGAAGCCCTCGGCACACCGGACGCCCGGGTCCTGCCCCGGCCGCTCGACGACGCCGCGGCCGGCACGCTCGCGGAAGTGGATCCCGGTGTGCTGGCGGCGCTGGTCGACGGTCCGGCGCCGACCCCGGACGAGTTGGAGGCCGCGCTCGCCGCGCGGACGGCCGACGGCTCGGTCCATCCGGTCCTCTTCGGATCGGCGATCGGCGGGCAGGGCGTCGCGGACCTGGTCGCGCAGCTGATCCGGCTGGTCCCCGGCCCGACCGCGGCGCCGTCCTCCTCCGGTGAGCCGCGCGGCACGGTGTTCGCCGTACGGCCGGGGCCCGGAGGCGACCGCACGGCCTGGCTGCGCCTGTACGAGGGAGAGGTGAGGCAGCGTCAGCGGCTCGTGTTCCGGCGAAGGGAGCCGGACGGCCGGACCGCGCAGGTGCCCGGGCGGGCCCTGGGCATGCAGGTGGTCGGACGCCCTGAAGCCGACCGGCTCACCCCGGGGAACATCGCGGTGCTCCGTGGTGCGGGCGCGCTCCGCGTCGGCGACCGGCTCGGCCCGTCCGGTGACCGGGCGCAACAGTTCGCCGCCCCGACCCTGGAGACGCTGGTCCGGGCCAGGCGTACCGAGCAGGCCGCCGCACTGCGCGCCGCGCTGCTGGCCCTCGCCGACCAGGACCCGCTGCTGCACGCCAGGCCCGCCGCGTCCGGCGCCACCGCGCTGCTGCTGTACGGGGAGGTCCAGAAGGAGGTCCTCGCGGCCACGCTCGCCCAGGACTTCGGCATCGAGGCCGACTTCGAGCCGAGCCGGGTGCGGCTGCTGGAGCGCCCGGTGGGCACCGGTGAGGCGTGCGAGGAGATCCAGCGGCACGGGCACGTCGGGTTCTGGGCGACGATCGGGCTGCGGGTCGAACCGGGACCGCGCGGCTCCGGCGGAGTCTTCGCGTACGAGACCGAACTCGGCGCGCTGCCCCGGGCGTTCCACCAGGCGATCGAGGACACGGTGCACGCCACGCTGCTGGGCGGTCCGCGCGGCCGCCCGGTGACGGACTACCGGGTCACGCTCGTCCGCTCCGGGTTCGCGGCGCCGATCAGCACGGCGGCCGACTTCCGCGGGCTGACCCCTGTCGTGCTGCACCGGGCCCTGGAACGGGCGGGTACCCGCGTGTACGAGCCGTACCACGCCTTCGAGGTGGAGATCCCGCTCGACGCACTGGCCGCGGTGACGGCCCATCTGGCCGCGTGCGGCGCGGAGTTCGGGGCCACGACCGGCGGCCGCACCTCGTGGCTGGTCACGGGTGAGCTGCCCGCCGGCAAGGTGCGGGACGTCGAGTTGCGGCTCCCGGGACTGACGCACGGCGAAGGGGTCTGGTGGTCGCGTGTGTCCGGCGACCGTCCCGTCCGCGTCGCGCGCTGACCGATGCGTCGTGCGGAGCGGCGGCTCCGGCCGGTGCCGTAGGACGGGCGGACGCCGTGCGCCCGTGGCGTACGGCGAACCACGGCGGCGACGGTGACCGGCCCGACACGTGGGCCTGTCCCAGCAGTTGGGGGGTATCCGGGTCGTTGAAAGGAGGACCGTCGACATGACGACGTCCATCAAACGCATGCCCGGTTGGGCGAAGGTGGTCAGCGCCTTCGTGCTGGTGCTCGTGGTGCTGTTCGCCGGGGTGCGGCTGGCCCTTCTGCCGGGGCTGCACGACGTGTTCGGCACCGAGACCCACGACCGGTCGGGTCCCGCGCTGCTCAAGTCCATCCAGGACATCAGCCGTTACGACGCCGCGTCGGGCAACTTCCAGGTGGTCGTGGACCTGGAGAAGGACGCCAAGTACCTGCCCGACGCGATCCGCGGCACCCGCACGCTGTACGTGGGCGCCGGCACGGTCGACGCGTACGTCGACCTCGGCAAGCTCGGCGAGAAGGACGTGACGGTCGACAAGGACCGCACGTCGGCCACGCTGCGGCTTCCGCACGCGGCGCTGGGCAAGCCCGCGCTCGACCCCGACCACTCGTACGCCGTATCCAAGCAGCGTGGCCTCCTCGACCGGCTCGGCGACGTCTTCTCGGACAACCCGAACGACGAACGGGCGGTCCAGCGGCTCGCCGCCAAGCACATCGGCGAGGCCGCGAAGGACTCCCGCCTCACCGCGCGCGCCGAGGAGAACACCACCGGCATGCTCCAGGGCCTGCTGCGTTCCCTGGGCTTCGAGGAGGTGACGGTCACCTACGGCGCGTGAACCGGTCCTCCCGACGGCGGGCGACACCGTGGCCCGGATCCGACCTGGTCCGGACGACACCCCCTAGGACAGAATGCCCGGCAGCGCCAGCGCGCCGAGCAGCGTCGCGCCCGCCGGCGTCCAGGCCACGTAGTCACCGATGTGGCCCGACTGGAGGCGCCGCAGCGGTTCGGTCCACGGCTGCTCGCCGAACGGCTCCGGACGGGACACGGCGAGCGCGGCCGGGCCCAGCGCCGGCACCGTCGAGAGCAGTCCGAGGAGCACACCGGCGGGTGTCCAGTGGGGCGAGGTGGCCGCCCCGCCGGACCCCGCCTCGCTCACGGCGTGCCCCACCAGGCGCGCGACGCCCGGCACCCCGCCGACGGCGAGGGACCCGGCCGGCAGCAGAGCGGGAACCACGGTCGTCGTGTCCGGTACCCGGCTCAGCCGGTGCCGGGTCCCCGGCTCCTCACGGATGCCGGTGGTCTCGTACGCGGACACGTCGCGCGGTTCGGGGCCGGCTCCGAGGAACACGCGCGCGGCGACCCGCAGCACGGCGCACCGACGCGCCCGCTCGGCCCGGCCGGCCGCTCGACACCCTCTCGCGGCCCCGCATCGTTACCGGGATCGCGGGTATCCGCGATTACCCAGAGGGCAGTCGAAAACGGGAGGATCGCATGGTCCGTGCGGCATTTCTGACCGGTGCCGTCAGGTCCGGCAGGCGAGCGGCGGGGTCGGCGTCCGGCTCCGCGCGCGGGAAGACGGCGAAATCGGACGGGAAGACGTCGGCGAAGTCCGGCGGAGGAAAGGGGGGCAAGGCGGCGTCCGGTACCGGGCGTGGGAAGGCGGCCAGGACCGACGACGCCAAGTCCGGCCGGTCATCGAGGTCCGCCCGGTCCGGAGAGAAGGTCAACTCCTGGATATGGGGGCGCAAGTCCGCGCCCAAGAAACCGAGTTCGTCCTCGGGCGGCCGGTCACCGGCGGCGCGGGACACGAAGGTACTGCCGCTGCCCGTGCGCCTGCTGACCATGCTGCTGGCGTTCGCGGCCATGGTGGCCTTCGCCGCCGTGCTCGCCCGGCTGACCCTGGAGCCCTCCCCTGCCTCGGAGGCGCTGGTCCACAGCAATCTCCACCCGGGCCGCTCCCTGCACGCCTACCTGTCCCAGCCGGAGTTCCGCGACGCCGTGAAGCAGGTCGGCGGAAACCTGCTGCTCGGAGTGCCGTTCGGCATCCTGATGCCGACGCTGGCGCCGAAGACGCGGGGATTCCTGCGCGTACTGGTGCTCACCGCGCTCGTCATGCTCCTGGTCGAACTGGCCCAGGGAGCGTTCGTCACGGGACGCGCCTTCGACATCGACGACGTCATCCTCAACACCTCGGGCGCGCTGGTGGGTTACCTGCTGCTCGGACGCCGGCTCGGACGGGCGGTGCACCCCAAGCGCCGTCGCGCCTGAGAAACCAACGCCCGACTATTGGTCCGGACCAGAGTCTTGACACGTCCTTACCTCACTTCTTAAATCAAGAGGCGAAGCATGCACCCCCCACCCCAGTCGGCCCACCCGTCACGCGGGTCGCCGTACGGAAGGGAGAGTCATGGACTCCCCGCGCCTGCTCCGCAGATGTCTCCTCGCCGCCCTGTCGGGCGTGCTCGTCGCGTCCGCCGCCGTCGGCACCTCCGCGGCGGCGGACCCCACCGCCGCCCCGGCGGCGGCCGCCGCGGCGGTGACGTTCCAGGACACCTTCGACGGCCCCGCCGGTTCGGCCGTCGACTCGTCCAAGTGGCAGATCGAGACCGGCGACAACGTCAACAACCACGAGCGGCAGTACTACACGTCCGGGAACAAGAACGCGGCACTGGACGGCCAGGGTCATCTGGTGATCACCGCCCGCAAGGAGAACCCCAGCAACTACCAGTGCTGGTACGGCACTTGTCAGTACACCTCGGCACGCCTCAACACCTCCGGGAAGTTCACCACGACGTACGGCCACGTCGAGGCCCGGATGAAGATCCCGCGCGGGCAGGGCATGTGGCCCGCGTTCTGGATGCTCGGCAACGACATCGGACAGGTGGGCTGGCCCGCCTCCGGCGAGATCGACGTCATGGAGAACGTCGGCTTCGAACCGTCGACCGTGCACGGCACCATCCACGGCCCCGGCTACTCCGGCTCCGGCGGCATCGGCGCGGGCTACTCCCTGCCGAACGGCCAGGCCTTCGCGGACGCCTTCCACACGTTCGCCGTCGACTGGGCGCCCGACTCGATCACCTGGTCGGTCGACGGCACGGTCTACCAGCGCCGGACCCCCGCCGACCTGGGCGGCCGGACCTGGGTGTTCGACAAGCCGTTCTTCCTGATCCTCAATCTGGCCGTCGGCGGCTACTGGCCCGGCGATCCGGACGGCTCCACCGCCTTCCCGCAGCAACTCGTCGTGGACGAGGTGAAGGTGACCACCGGCGACAGTTCGGGCGGCGGCACCGGCGCTCCGATCAGGGGACTCGCGGGCAAGTGCGTGGACGTCGCCGGGGCGAACCCCGCCAACGGCACAGCCGTCCAGCTCTACGACTGCAACGGCACCGCCGCCCAGAAGTGGACAGTCTCCTCGGACGGCACCCTCCGCGCACTGGGCAAGTGCCTGGACGTCACCGGAAACGGCACCGCGGACGGGACGACCGTCCAGCTGTGGGACTGCACCGGCGGCCCCAACCAGAAGTGGACCGTCACCGGGGCTCACGACATCGTGAACCCGCAGGCCGACAAGTGCCTGGACGTCAAGGACAACAACTCCGCCAACGGGACCCGGCTGCAGATCTGGACGTGTTCCGGCACAGCCAACCAGAAGTGGACGGTGGGCTGACGGCCCGCCCGCGTCTCGTCGCCCGTGCAGGCTGCGGCTTCCGGTGCCGACCACGGCACCGGAAGCCGCCCGGCTCACGGCGGACCCTTCTCGACTGCTTGCCGCCGGTCGGTGGCCGTCCCTGATCAGTGCGCGTGCGGGCCGGTCATCCGAGGCCTGCCGCGCGGTACAAGACCCAGGGCCACGACGGCGCCGGCACCGGCCGCCACGGCGCACACCGTGAACGCGTCGCCGAAACCGCCCACCGAGCCACGCTCGAAGCCGGAGGCGGCGACGGTGGAGACGACGGCGACGCCGATCGAACCGCCCACCTCGTGAAAGGTGTTGACGACACCGGAGGCAAGCCCCGCCTCCTCGTGCTCGACCATGGCCAGAGCGGTCGTCGTGGCGGTGACGAAGACCGCACCGAGGCCGAGAGCGGCGACGACGAAGCCCGGCAGCAGCCCGGCGTAGACGTTGCCGGTCTCCGACAGTCGAGTCAGCGGGATGGTTCCGGCGGCTGCGACGGCCATGCCGGCAGCGGCCGTCGGGCGGCTGCCGATCCGGCCGACGAGCCGGGACCCGAGGTGCGCGCCGATGCCCGTGGCCACGGCGACCGGCAGGAACACCAGGCCGGTCTCCAACGGGCTGAAGCCGCGGATGTGCTGGAGATAGACGGACCCGAGAAAGAAGTACGCGATCAGCAGTGCGGTGGCGACGAGCATCAGGAACGCGCCCGCGAGCACCGGCCGCCGGGTGAACATCCTCAGGTCCATCAGCGGTGCCCGGCCGGCCCGTTCGACCGCCACGAAGGCCGTGTACGCGACCAGCGCACCGGCCAGCGGCAGCACGGTGGAGGTGTCCGCCCAGCCGTCGTCCCCCGCTTCGACAAGGCCGTAGATCAGTGCGGCGGTGCCCGCGGTGACGAGCAGTGCGCCGGGTACGTCGAGCCGTGCGGGCTGCGGGGTGCGGGCCGGGACGAGGGCGGGGAGTGCGACCAGCAGGAGCAGCCCGACCGGCACATTGATGAAGAACACCCATTGCCAGCCGGGCCCGTCGGTGAGGGCTCCGCCGAGAAGCACGCCGGCCGCGGAGCCGATGCCGCCGATGGCCGCCCAGACGCCGAGGGCCTTGTTGCGTTCGGTGCCGTGGAAGGTGGTGGCGACGAGGGAGAGCGCCGCCGGGGACAGCAGGGCCGCCCCGACGCCCTGGCCGATCCGGCCGCCGAGCAGCGTCGTGGCGTTCTGGGCCAGACCGGTGAGCAGTGAGGCCGCGGTGAACAGGACGAGTCCGGCGAGCAGGGTGCGGCGGGCACCGAGGGCGTCGGCGAGCCGACCGCCGAGCAGCATCAACCCGCCGAAGCAGAGGGTGTAGGCGGTCACCACCCAGGTCATCGTCGAGCGGCCGAGATCGAGGTCGGCAGCCATGTCGGGCAGGGCGACGTTCACGACGGTGACGTCGAGGACCAGCATGAACTGCGCGAGACAGATGAGTGCGAGGGCTGCCCAGCGGCGAGGGTCGGCGGGCAGGGGGCGGTCATGTCGGTCCGTCTGTGGCGTACCGGCTGCGGAATGGGCCATGAGGGGTCCTTCGGGAGGGAGTCGGAGTTCGGATCCGGCACCGCGGCCGGCGGGAGAAGGAGGCGTCAGCGCGCCGGTCATGGAGCTCAACTGAACTGTACCGTTCAGTTTATATGAACTCAACAGTACAGTTCAGTTGGCTGCTAGGGTCGCCGCATGAGCGAGGACAGCGTCAAACAGCCCCCCAGCGGCCGTCGCGCGGAGATGAAGCGGCGGGCCATCGTCCGAGCCGCTCGTTCGTTGTTCCTGCGGGACGGATTCGGCGTGGGGATGGACACCATCGCCGCCGAGGCGGGCGTGTCGAAAGTGACCGTCTACAACCACTTCGGCAGCAAGGAAGCCTTGTTCACAGAGGTCATCACGGACGCGCTCGACGAGCCGCTGGCCGGGGAGTCGGCGGCCGCGCTGGAAGGCCTGACGAAGGCCGAGGACCTGAGGAGCGCCCTCGTCGACGCGGCCCGGACCTGGGTCCGTGCCGTGCGCACGAACGACGAGGTCGCCGCCTTGCGCAACCTCGTCGCCGCGGAGGTCCACCGCTTCCCCGAACTCGGCGAGGCCTGGCGGCATCGCGGCGCGGAGAGCCACCACCCCGCTGTCGCGGGTGCACTTCAGGGCCTGGCCGAGCAGGGCCGGCTGGAGATCTCCGACCTCCAGGTGGCGATCATCCAGTTCTACGGCCTGCTGGTCTTCCCCCACATGGTCTTCAGCACCTATGGCACGCACATCGACGAGGACCTGACGGACCGTCTCATCAGCGACGGGGTCTCCATGTTCCTGGAGCACTACAGCCCACCAGGCACCTGACAGCGGGCACAGCAGAGGTGGGACACTCCCGGTGCCCCACCCTCGGTCTCACAGCTGACACATCGGCCGCCCGCGAGGAGCGGCTCGCACACCGGAGGCCCTCCGGTCGGCCGCACGGCGGTCCGGACAGGGCCGCGCCTCAGTGCGCATGCCCGGCCTCCCGCTCGGCGGGCTCGCCGTGCGATGTCCCGGACTCGTCCGCCGCGCCCCCCACGTGCACGGTGAAGGCGGCCGTGCGCACCTTGCCGTCGTGCCGGAAGTCCAGGAACAGGCGGTACGCGCCGGCGCTGGGCGCCGTGGCGGTGAAGGAGACCTCCGGACCGGGCCGGGTCCTGCCGTCGCCGGGCTCGCCGTTGGGGTGGACGTGCAGGTAGGCGAGGTCACCGGAGCGCAGGGCGACCAGGTGGCCGTAGGAGCCCAGGTACGGCTGGAGGTCCCGGACCGGCGCACCGTCCTTCGCCACCGTCAGCGTCAGTTCCCCGGCCCGGCCGGGCTCCAGGGTTCCGCCGAGCGTCACCTCGTAACCGTCGACCTCGGCGGTGGCGCCGCGGTGCGGCAGTTCGGCGGGCTCGTACGTGCCGGATGCCGCGAGATCCGCGCCGAGCGTGAGCGCCTCGCCGCCTTCGGGCCTGAAGTCGGCGAAGACGCGGTAGTCGCCGGCTTCGGGCAGTTCCACGGGGGTGGACCAGGTGCCGTCGGCGGCCCGGGTGGGATGCAGGTGGCGGTAGACGGTGAGGTCGCGTGAGGCAAGGATCAGGTGGAGCTCCTTGCCGTGTTCACGCTGGTACGCGGTGACGTTTCGGCCCGTTCCGTCCTGCACGACGGCGAAGCGCAGAGCCGCCTTCTCGCCGGCTTCGACACGCGGGGTCCTCAGGTCGAGCGTGTAGCCGTTCCTCGAGACCTCCAGGCCCCCCGGGCCCGTCGCCGCGGGGCCGCCACCGTGCTCCTCGCGACCGGTTCCCGCGGCACCCTCATGACCGTCGTGTGCGCTGCCCTTCGGCTCGGGCGAGACCGCGTCGACCGCACCGCCCACGCCGTAGGCGGTGCCGAACGTCGCGGCGAGAGCGGCGGCGAAGACGGCGATCCGCAGTCCGGTGTTCATGGCTCACTCCTCATCCTCGGGCCGCTCATGACGAGCGACCAACCCAACTTCAACATACCCCCAGGGGGTATGAAGTCAAGCGTGATGACCGCTTGCCGCGAATACGGGTGGGGGGTATACATGGAGCCGTTGCCGGATACCCCCACGGGGTATCTGTCTCCGGCGCGTGACCGCCTGACCACGAGCCGGGAGGGGGTTCGCGACTTCGTGGTCCCCTCCCCGTCCCACTCCCTCGCACTGTCGAGCGTCCGTACGTTCCGAGGAGCAGACATGACCACCATCACGCCCGGTGCCGCCGCGGTCGAATTGGCCATCGGCGGCATGACCTGCGCCTCGTGCGCCGCCCGCATCGAGAAGAAGCTCAATCGCATGGACGGGGTCGAGGCCACCGTCAACTACGCCACCGAGAAGGCGAAGGTGACCTACCGCGAGGACGTCACCGTCGGCGACCTGATCGCGACGGTGGAGGCCACCGGCTACACCGCGCGCGAGCCCGAGCCCGTACGCACCGCTCCGGAGGCGGACGGTGGCCCCGCGCAGGAGGAGAGCGACGCGTTGCTTCCGCTGCGCCGGCGGCTGACGGCCGCCGTGGTCCTGGCCGTACCGGTGATCGCGACGGCCATGGTCCCGGCGCTGCAGTTCGAGTACTGGCAGTGGCTCTCGCTGACGCTGGCGGCGCCCGTCGTGACGTATGCCGCCTGGCCCTTCCACAAGGCGGCCTGGACCAACGCCAGGCACGGCGCCGCCACCATGGACACGCTGATATCGGTCGGTACGTCAGCGGCCTTCCTGTGGTCGGTGTGGGCGCTGTTCTTCGGCACGGCCGGCACGCCCGGCATGACGCACCCCTTCGAGCTCACCGTCGCCCGCACCGACGGTGCCGGGAACATCTACCTGGAGGCCGCGGCGGGTGTCACGGCCTTCATCCTGGCCGGCCGGTATTTCGAGGCGCGCTCCAAGCGCAAGGCCGGCGCGGCGCTGAAGGCGCTGCTGGAGCTGGGCGCCAAGGAGGTCACGGTGCTGCGTCACGGCGGGGAGGAGATCGTCCCTGTCGGCGATCTGAAGGCCGGTGACCGGTTCCTCGTCCGGCCCGGCGAGAAGATCGCCACGGACGGTGTGGTGGTCGAGGGAGCGTCCGCCGTCGACGCCTCCATGCTGACGGGCGAGTCGGTCCCGGTCGAGGTCGGCACGGGGGACACCGTCACCGGCGCCACACTGAACGCCGGGGGGCGCCTGGTCGTGGAGGCCACCCGGATCGGCGCCGACACTCAGCTCGCCCGGATGGCGAAGCTGGTCGAGGACGCGCAGAACGGCAAGGCCGCGGCCCAGCGGCTCGCCGACAGGATCTCCGCGGTGTTCGTCCCTGTCGTGATCGCCCTGGCGCTCGGCACCCTGGGTTTCTGGCTCGGCAACGGCGCGGGCCTGACCGCCGCCTTCACCGCCGCGGTCGCGGTCCTGATCATCGCCTGCCCGTGCGCCCTGGGGCTCGCCACGCCGACCGCCCTCATGGTCGGCACCGGACGCGGCGCGCAGCTCGGCATCCTCATCAAGGGTCCCGAGGTCCTGGAGACCACGCGCACGGTCGACACCATCGTCCTGGACAAGACCGGCACCGTGACCACCGGCAGGATGACGCTTCTCGCCGTGCACGCCGCTGACGGCACGGACGAGACGGAGGTCCTGCGTCTGGCGGGTGCCCTGGAGCATTCCTCGGAACACCCCGTCGCCCAGGCCGTCGCCTCCGGCGCCGCCGCCCGGGTGGGCTCGCTCCCCGCTCCCGAGGACTTCGCGAATGTCGCCGGGCTGGGCGTCCAGGGAGTCGTCGCGGGCCACGCCGTCCTCGTCGGCCGGGAGAAGCTGCTGGACGAGTGGGTCATCTCCCTGCCCGAGGAGCTGCGGCGCGCCAAGGCCGAAGCCGAGGAAGCCGGACGTACCGCCATCGCGGTCGCCTGGGACGGCGAGGCCCGCGCGGTCCTCGAGGTCGCCGACGCCGTCAAGGCGACGAGCCCGGAGGCCGTCGAGCGCCTGCGCGCCCTCGGCCTGACACCGATGCTGCTGACCGGCGACAACGAGGCGGTCGCCGAGGCGGTCGCGGGCGAGGTGGGCATCGCGCCCGAGCACGTGATCGCCGAGGTCATGCCGCAGGACAAGGTCGATGTGGTCAAGCGCCTGCAGAGCGAGGGCCGTTCGGTCGCCATGGTCGGCGACGGCGTCAACGACGCCGCCGCTCTGGCACAGGCCGACCTGGGTCTGGCGATGGGCACCGGCACGGACGCCGCGATCGAGGCCGGGGACCTGACACTCGTGCGGGGCGACCTGCGGGTCGCGGCGGACGCCATTCGCCTGTCCCGCAAGACGCTGGGGACCATCAGGTCCAACCTCTTCTGGGCCTTCGCCTACAACGTCGCCGCCCTGCCGCTGGCGGCAGCCGGCCTGCTCAACCCGATGATCGCGGGAGCGTCCATGGCGTTCTCCTCGGTCTTCGTGGTTGGCAACAGCCTGCGACTGCGCGGCTTCCGGCCCGCCGACCGCTGAGACAGCCGGGACGAGCAGTGGCGAACGGGCCCGGGCGGAAGTCACCGAGGCACCGCGGACCGTCGCCCGGCTCGTGCGGGCCCGACGACGAGTTCCGGGTCCGGGCGGTCGGACCGCCCGGACCCGGATCTCTCCGTGCCGGATCCGTGTCTCCCTGCTCGACCGTCCGCCCGCGGCCCCCACCGCGGGCGGACGGAGCCGGGTGGCCCGGGTCAGCCGGTCAGCCGGTCAGCAGCTCATGGCCCAGGTGTGGGAGTCGCCGCGGTCGTTGGCGACGCCGTTGTAGCCGACCTCCTCGCCCGGGGTGAGGCAGACCGTCATGTCTCCGCCCTGATAGGCGTCCTCGTAGACCTTGACGTGGTCCTTGACCCCCGGAGCCGAGATGCCGTGATTGGCCCAGGAGGAGTCGGTGTCGGCGATCCAGCTCTCCCACCAGCCGTCGTCCCCCGACCAGTTGGCACGCTGGCCGGCGAAATTGGCGTTCTCCCAGACGCAGAACTCGCCGCTCGGGCAGTCCGCCGCGCCGGAGGGTGCGGCGAGGGCCAGTCCGCTTCCGAGGGCGAGGACGACTGCGGCGGCGGAGGTGGCGAGGCGCTTCATGATCACGAGGTGGTACTGCCTTTCTTTCGGTTCACCGGGACGGTCCGCGCGGCGTACAGGGCCGCCGCGCGCTGCAGTGCGCGGGTGCGCAGCCGCTGGTAGGTGGTCAGCTGGTCGCGCCGGTCGGCGCGGACCCGGTTCAGCAGGGCCGGCTCCAGGCGGGCCCTGAGCCGGGCGAGGCCGCTCGCCCGGGCACAGCGCGCGGAGACGGCAGGGTCGGGCCGCTCGGGCCGGGGCCCGTCGGACGGGGTGACGCAGCGGGTCCAACGGGCCCGCGCCGCGTGGTAGCCGGGGTCGCGGTCCATGCGCTGCTGGGCCTCGGCACGGAGGTTGTTGACGACGACGCGGCTGCGGAACCAGAGCGGCTGGTCGCCGTACAGCTCGCGCTGCGCGGCGGCCAGGCATCCGTCGGTGTGACCGGTGACGGTGTATCCGGTGGCGAGGGTGACGGACAGCTCGGACCGGCCGGCACCGAACAGGGCCGCCTGGAGCCGGCGGTCCCGCTCGGACGAGCCGTCGCGGCGGCCGGACGGGGCGTGACGCAGCGTCAGGCCCCGTCCGGCCAGGCAGCGTTCGACGAGCACCTGCTGGGCGGTGTCGATGAGGTCGTCCTTGCCGCGTTCGGTGGCCGGCAGCGACAGCGCCCCGCGCGGGTCCTCTCCGGGTGCGGTCGTCGCGTCCGTGGCGCATCCCGTCAGCGTCAGCGCCCCCAGCAACGCGAGGAGCACCGGCGTCGTCGGTTTCATGGCCTGTTGTGGGCTGGGCCGGCTCACGCGTCAGCCGACCTCGCAGCCCATCGTCGTGTCGGCCACGCCGTCGAGCCGGGCTCCCCAGGGCCAGTTGTCGGCCAGGTCACGGGCACGGATCAGCCGGTAGTGACAGGTGCCGCGGCCCCAGTCGATGGCGTACACGGCGGTGTCCGCGGTGGAGCGGAAGGACGCGGTCTTGTCGTGCAGGAACTCGGGCACATCCGTATAGCCCGGTGGTGTGTAGCACCAGGAACTGCCGTGCTGTCCGGCCGCCGTCCAGAAGCACACGTCGCCGGCGCGCCGGGCCTCGGAGGCGGTCGCGGACGGGGCCGCGAGGAGCGCCGAGGCCGCCAGGGCGGTGCCGGCGAGGGCGGCTGCGGGCACGGCGAAACCACGGAACATGACGACTCCCGGTGGGATGTGGGGGGCGCCGGGGTCGTCGTGATCACCCGGCGAGGTCAACGTGCCCTCGCGGGATCGGGCCCATGCGCGGTTCCCACCGAACAATGATCTTTGGCGAGGTGTGGGGGCATTCGCGCTCTCCCCGGCTCGCAACGGCGCGAAACCCGCAGGTCCGCGCGCTCCCCGCCACCCGCCGGCCCGCCACGCCGCGCCAGGACGCCACCGCCGCCGTGCGGTGCTTCCGGCCGACACCCCTGCCACGGGCCGGGCGGGCCAGGACGGCTCCTGACCGGGGCTCTCCGTCCGGCCGTACCCGCGCGGCTCAGGACCGGCGGGGGCACGTCAGCGGCTCAGGACCGGGGGCACGTCAACGGCTCACGGCCAGGGACGGCCTTCTCGCGCGTCATGGCCGGCGCGTGGTCCTCCTCGACCTGGAGCGTCGGCCCCACGGGCTCGTGCCACCGCACGGTCGGGGCCCGCCGACTCTCGACCTGGGGAGCCTCCCCGGAGGCGCGTGCCGCCCACGGCCGGGGCGTGCCGTCTCACAGCCGGGGCGTGCCGTCTCGCGGCCGGGCGGCACTCTCGTCCCACGGCCGGGGGTCCCTGCCCGCTTGCCGCTTCCCGGTTCCCGATGCGCGAAGCGGGGTGCCGGGGTCCGAGCGCGGGCGGCCTAGGTGCGCGGCGTCCAGGTGAGCTTGTCTCCACCCACCCAGCGGACCACCTCGGGGTCGTCGAGATCATGGACGGTGATGCCGTAGGCCGCTGCGGTCTCCAGGACGTCGGTGATCGCCTTCGCCGAGCCGACGACCTCACCGTCGATCTCCATGATCCGGAACGGCGGCGTTCCGGGCTGGACTCCGAGCACCATGATCCGCGGGTGGGAAATGTAGGGGCTCGCGATTTCGGTCATGAATAGAGCGTAGAGCGGTTCCGGCGGATCAGCGGCCGAGCGCCGCGGGCATCCGCGGGCGGACCGCTCTCCCACGGCGGCACGGTGCGGCTCCGCGCGTTTCGCCCGGCCGGGTGAGCGGCCGGGCGATCAGCCGGTGAGCAGCCGGGGCGCCCACGGCGTACGGACACCACGGTCGGCCGCACGCCCCGCCGTGCGGTGCCACGACGGCTGGGCAACGCTGGAGGAACCGCCCCGGATCGTGGATCAGGGCCGGAGCGCGGATCAGGACAGGGACGCGGATCAGGGTCGATCCGGTGCGATCAGGGGCGAGGAGGCGCCGATGGACCCCTTGGAGGCTCTGGACCGCATCGCGTTCCTGCTGGAGCGGTCCCAGGCGCCCGCCTACCGTGTCCGGGCCTTCCGCACCGCCGAGGCGGTACTCGCCGGCCTGCCTCCCGGGGGCGTGGCGGAGCGGGCGGCGGCCGGGACGCTGGAGTCGCTCAAGGGCATCGGCCCGAAGACCGCGCAGGTCGTGCGCGAGGCGCTCGCCGGTGAGGTGCCCGCCTACCTGGAACGTCTGGAGGGCGGGACCGAGGAACCGCTCGTCCGGGGCGGCGAGGCCCTGCGGGCACTGCTGCGCGGCGACTGTCATCTGCACTCCGACTGGTCGGACGGCGGCAGTCCGATCCGGGACATGGGCCGGACGGCGGCCCGGCTCGGCCACGAGTGGGCGGTCCTCACGGACCACTCCCCGCGGCTGACCGTGGCCCGCGGACTCTCCCCGGAGCGGCTGCGCGAACAACTGGACGTGGTGGCGGAGCTGAACGAGCGGTGGGCGCCCTTCCGGCTGCTCACCGGCATCGAGTGCGACATCCTCGACGACGGATCGCTCGACCAGGAGCCGGAGTTGCTGGACCGGCTGGACGTCGTGGTCGTGTCGGTGCACTCCAAACTGCGCATGGACGCGCGCTCGATGACCCGGCGGATGGTGGCCGCCGTGCGCAATCCGCTGTCGGACGTGCTCGGGCACTGCACGGGCCGTCTCGTCGGCGGGCGCGGCCGGCCCGAGTCGGAGTTCGACGCGGAGGCGGTGTTCGCGGCCTGCGCCGAGTCGGGCACGGCCGTGGAGATCAACAGCCGTCCCGAGCGGCTCGACCCGCCCCGCCGGCTGCTGCGCCGGGCGGTCGACGCGGGGGTGCTGTTCTCCCTGGACACCGATGCGCACGCGCCCGGCCAGCTGGACTGGCAGGCCTACGGCTGCGCGCGGGCCGAGGAGTGCGGGGTGCCCGCCGAACGTGTGGTGACCACCTGGACCGTCGAGGAACTGCTGGCCTGGACCGGGGACCGGGTGACACCGGAGCGTGCGAGCCGCGTCTGACGTGTCCTCCTGCGGCACCCGCGCCGGGCGTGCAGCCCGGCGGGGCGCGGACCACCGGGACGAACCCCGCCCAGCAGCCGGACGCGGACCACCGGGACGGACCCCGCCCAGCAGCCGGACGCGGACCACCGAGACGAACCCCGCCCAGCTGCCAAGGGCGGCACTGGGACGGGCCGGCCCTGCTCGCGGGCGCGCGTCCGACTGCGGCCGTACTCCCCCGCGGTCCCCTGGACCCCGGCCGTCGCCCCCTCGCGAGCGGCCCGTGAACCCCTCGCGACCGGCCCGTGAACCCCTCGCGATCCCCCCTCGGCCGCTCGCGATCCGTCCGCCGAACGGGAGTGCGTGCCTCATGCGCGGATTCCCGGGACGTCGTGATCACCGGGCGGCACAATGGCGGCGACGGTCCGGTGCCGCCCGCGGCGGCCGGTCGGCGGCGACGGTCCCGTGCCGGCCACGGCAGCCGTCCGCGCCCGGGAGGGACCGGGGCGCGCAGGGAGGAGAACGCGTGAGTGACAGCCAGAGCCCAGCCGGCGGGTCCCCGCGACTGAACACCGGCGTGGCGCACAACGCCCGCGTCTGGAACTACTGGATCGGCGGCAAGGACCACTACGAGGTCGACCAGGCGGTGGGCGACCAGGTCGCGTCCATGTTCCCGGTGATCCGTGACGTGGCCCGGGCGGACCGGGCCTTCCTCGGCCGCGCCGTCAGTCACCTGACGGCGGAGCGCGGGGTGCGGCAGTTCCTGGACATCGGCACCGGGCTGCCCACGCTGGACAACACCCATGAGATCGCGCAGCGGATCGCGCCGGAGGCGCGGATCGTGTACGTGGACAACGACCCGATCGTGCTGGTGCACGCCCGCTCGCTGCTGACCAGCACGCCCGAGGGGAGCACCGACTACATCGACGCGGACGTGCACCGCCCGGACACCATCGTCCAGGGGGCCGCCGCGACCCTCGACCTCACCCGGCCCGTCGCCGTGATGATGCTCGGCATCCTCAACTTCGTCCTCGACACCGAGCAGGCGCGGGAGATCGTGCGCACGGTCATGGCCGCCGTCCCGTCGGGCAGTTGCCTGGTCCTGACGCATCCCACCACCGACGCCGACCTGGGCGGCGAGGGCAACGTCGAGGCGATGAAGTTCTGGAACGAGAACGCCACTCCGCCGATCACCGCGCGCAGCCGTGCGGAGATCGCCGCGTTCTTCGACGGTCTGGACCTGGTCGAGCCGGGTCTCGTCTCGTGCTCGCGGTGGCACGCCGACGGGGACACCGCAGCGGTCGTCCCCCAGTTCGGCGCGGTCGCGGTGAAACCGTGACGGTCCCGGAGACGGGGACTCAGCGGCCGGGTCGGCGAGACGCCGACGCAGGTGCTGGGCGCGGTGAAACCGTGACAGGCCGGGCACGGTACCCGTGACGTAGATCACCACGCCTGGATTCGACCCCGGGGAACACCCGCAGGTAGTTTCCCGTTGAACGACTCGTGGGTGCGGATGGGACAGTGTCCCCGGGCCTCACCACATGCCCACAGGGACGATCGTTCGGCTGAAGCCCTGTGGAGCCTTTCGCCGAGAGGCGACCGCCATCCGGGCCCCCACATACGGCCCCGACCGAGATTCCCCCGTCCGGTCGGGGCCTTTCCCTTGCCCGGGCGGGGCGCGCTTGACTTCGAGTTCACTTCAATTCGTAGCGTGCGGAGCATGAGCACTGCACAGCACAAGATCGGTTCTGGTTTCGGTGCCCGGAGCACCGCCGACGACGTCCTGAACGGGATCGACCTCTCCGGAAAGCTCGCGATCGTCACCGGCGGCTACTCGGGCCTCGGGCTGGAGACGACCCGCGCCCTCACCAGGGCGGGCGCCCGGGTCGTCGTCCCGGCCCGCCGCCCGGACACGGCGCGCGAGGCGCTGGACGGCGTCGACGCGGTCGAGGTGGAGGAGCTCGACCTCGGCGACCTGGAGAGCGTCCGCGTCTTCGCCGAGGGGTTCCTCGCCTCGGGCCGCACCGTCGACCTCATGATCAACAACGCCGGGATCATGGCCTGCCCCGAGACGCGAGTGGGACCGGGCTGGGAGGCGCAGTTCGCGACCAATCACCTCGGGCACTACGCACTGGTGAACCGGCTCTGGCCGGCGATCGCACCGGGCGGGGCGCGTGTGGTGTCGGTGTCGTCCGCGGGTCACCACTTCTCCGGCATCCGCTGGGACGACGTGCACTGGGCGAACGGCTACGACAAGTGGGAGGCCTACGGCCAGGCGAAGACCGCGAACGTGCTGTTCGCGGTGCACCTGGACCGGCTCGGCCAGGAGTCCGGCGTGCGGGCCTTCGCCCTGCACCCCGGCGGCATCCTCACACCGCTCCAGCGCCACCTCCCGCGCGAGGAGATGGTCGAGCGCGGCTGGATCGACGAGAACGGCACCCCGCTGAACCCCGAGGGCTTCAAGACGCCCGAGCAGGGCGCGGCCACCCAGGTGTGGGCCGCGACCTCGCCGCAGCTGGCCGGCATGGGCGGGGTGTACTGCGAGGACTGCGACATCGCCGAGCCCGCGCCGGCGGACGGCACCCGGGTCGGCGTGTGCGCCCACGCGACCGACCCCGAGCAGGCCGCGCGACTGTGGGAGCTGTCGGCGGAGCTGACCGGGGTGAACGCGTTCGCCTGATCTCCGTACGGCCGGGGCGCGCGGCCCGCCGGCC
>NZ_BAABKB010000017.1:0-642 GCF_039543605.1 Streptomyces siamensis
CCAGTCTACAACAACAGCAACAACCAAAACAACAACAACAACAACAGTTAATGGCTTAGCAAATAGTTAGAAAAGATTAATGAGCCTCCCATTCAGACCAATTGGCCTCACTTCCAGTACGAGGGATGCTGTTAACCCTAGTGAAGACATCCACCTTGAAGCTGGCACCACACACAACCCCTTCACTATCAATCCTCTTCATTGCTTTCATCTTGTTCATTGGATGCTCAAAACTCATCAATCCTCCTCCACTGTGGAACATGCATCCTGTTGGGAAGGGAGCAAATGATTTGGCACAGCCAGCTTTGATGACCTCCAAANTGCATCCTGTTGGGAAGGGAGCAAATGATTTGGCACAGCCAGCTTTGATGACCTCCAAATCATCAGAAATAACCACAGAGCCATCAGCAGCAATACCCCAGTACAGCTTAACTCCACCATCAGAACCCAGAGCAGTAAAAACAGTTCCAGTTTTGCTATCATAGACAACAAAGGCAAAGCTTCCTTCCAGATCCTTCACAACCTGGTCGGGTGGGTATGGGCCGCGGTCACGGAGGGTCCGGTAAGCTTCAATGACAAACAAGGCCTCATCGGTGCCCTTTGATAGCCCATATTGTCTGATTAGTGAGCAGAGGTTGTTCA
>NZ_BAABKB010000018.1:0-113086 GCF_039543605.1 Streptomyces siamensis
CGAGATCCCGGCCCAGACCGCCGCCGACGACAGCGAGGCCAAGCCCGTCCGCCGCCGGACGCGCAAGGCCACGACCGCTGCCGCGGAGCCCGCGGAGAGCTGAGTCGCCGACCTGAACGGCCCGGTCCCACCCGAGGTGGGGCCGGGCCGTTCGTCTTGCGCTCCCCCGGACCCCGGACCGCCCGGGGCCTTTCCCCGCGTTCCCGGATTCGCCCGAACAGCGGGGTCCCCCTCCCGGGGCGCCGCCCCCGGTCTCCGCTCCTCGCGGGCCGTGTGACCGTCGTCGCGTTCGCGGGCGGGCGCGCGCGGCCTCTTGCGGGTGCCGATAGCCTCGGCTCATGAGTCGGCCCCCCACGTTCGTCCCGCCCGCCGGAGTCCGCGCCCACCGCCTGTCCACCGGGCGCGGCGAGTTCGCCGTGCTCGACGCGGCACCTCAGGGACGCCCCAAGGGAACCGCCCTGCTGCTGCCCGGGTTCACCGGGAGCAAGGAGGACTTCATCGCGCTGCACGAGCCGTTGGCCGCGGACGGATACCGGACGGTGGCCGTCGACGGGCGCGGCCAGTACGAGACCGAGGGTCCCAAGGACGACGAAACTCCTTACGCACAGGAGGAGTTGGCGCGGGACGTGCTCGCCCAGGCGACCGCGATCGGTGCTCCGCTGCATCTCGTCGGGCACTCCCTGGGCGGCCAGATCTCGCGCGCCGCGGTGCTGCTGGACCCGTCCCCGTTCGTCTCACTGACGCTCATCGCCTCCGGCCCCGCCCAGATCTCCTCCTCCCAGCAGGCGCGCGTCAAGCTGCTGCGGGACGCGCTGGCCGTGATGGACATGGCCCAGGTGTGGGAGGCGATCCAGGCGATGGAGCCGCCGGAGGAGACCGACACCGGCGGTGTCGACTCGGGGCTCGACGACATCGCAGCGCTGCGCAGGCGCTGGCTCGCCAACAGCCCCGCTCAACTCGTCGCGACGGGACGCCAGCTGTGCACGGAGCCCGACCGTGTCGCCGAACTGGCCGCCCTCCCGCTGCCGAAGCACGTGCTCTCCGGTGCGCACGACGACACCTGGCCGGTGACGCTGCTGGACGAGATGGCCGTCCGGCTCGGCGCCCGCCGCACGGTCATACCGGGAGCCGAGCACTCCCCCAACACGGACCGGCCCCTCCTGACGGCCCGCGCCCTGGCCGGGTTCTGGAACGACAACCCGGGCGCCGAGTAGCCGCAGGACACCCGGCATGCCTAGTACTGCGTCTGCAGGTGCTCCCAGAAGCCGTCACGCAGGGCACGGCGCAGATCGGACTGCCCCCGCAGGGAGTACTGGAGCATCCCCTCGGCCTCGACCAGCAGGTCCTGGTCGACCAGACCGGGGAGGTAGGGATGTCCGGGCAGGAGCTCCACGAGTGACTCCCGGCCCCGTGCGGCCAGCCACTTCGCCGCGATCTGGGCGCCCACGAACCGCACGTCCTCGCGGCCGGGCCGGCTCGCCGCCGTCGCTTCGTACGAGAGGGCGGTCCGCCGCGACACGTAGGGCTTGAAGAAGTCGAGGTCGAAGGTGCGCTGGCTGTCGACCTCCCACAGCAAGGGCTCCGCCTGGTTGCGTCCTTCGGGGGCCTCGATCCCCCAGAGGTGGACGCGCGCCCCGTACCCCTGGGCCGCCTCGACCGCCGACACCAGGTCCTCGTCGCCGCCGAGCAGCGCGGCGTCGCTGATGGCGCGGTGCCGGGCCAGGGACTCCAGGTCGGACCTGATGAGTGAATCGACGCCCTTCTGCTGGTTGTTGGCGTTCAGGTTGCCCAGCCGGACCTTGACGTCGGGCAGTTCGGCGATCGACTGCTGCTCGTTGGTGTGGATGCGGCGGCGCGCCCCGTCGTACCAGTAGACGCGGAGCAGCCTGCTGTCGGCGAAGATCGTGCGGGCCCGGTCGATGAGGGCCTCGATGAGGCCCTCGGTGTCCAGATCGAAGGAACGCCGGTCCTCCGTGCCGACGGCGAGCCGCCCCGCCGCCGCGTACAGGTATCCCGCGTCGACGAAGATCGCGTGTGTGGACGGTGTCTTCGCCACCTCGGCGAGCATGCGCTGCAGGAGCTCGTTCGTGCGGTCGATGCGGGCGCCGAGCGCCAGGAGGTCGTCGTTCATCGCCACTATTGTCCCGGCGGTCACGCTGCGAACACAACTGGTCCCGTTCAGTCCCCGAACAGTCTGCGCCACATCGCTTACCAGCCGGTAATTAGGTTCTCGAAAATTTTCCTTAGCGTAGGGAATGTTTGTAACACGCACCCCGTTGAATACGTACGGATGCGGGCGCACTGTCGCCTTGCATGCCTCACACGAGTAGTTCTCCTCAGGAGGATGACCAGACGAAGGGAGAAGCCCATGCGCTTCGAAATCATGCGACTCGACGATGTCGACGGCACCCCCGTGGACAGCACCGTCGTGGACGCCGCCTCCGTCAACCGGATCGTTCAGCAAGCCGCGGCCATCGGGCAGCGACTGTGGATCCGCCCGGCCGAATCGTCCGCCTCGTAGGACGAGGACGCGCTTCGTCACGCGGACGTCATCGGTTCACCGACTTCGGAGCCCCGCACGGCATCGGCCGTGCGGGGCTCCGCGTGTGTCTGCGCCCGGGACGCCGCTCCTCAGCTCGCCCGGATCACCTGGGTGACGCCGTTGATGATCTGCTGCACGGCGATCGCGGAGAGCATCATGCCCGCGAGACGGGTCACCAGCACGACACCGCCGTCCTTGATGACTCGGATGATCACCAGGGAGTACCGCATCACGACCCACAGCACGACGTGGATCGCGAGGATCGCGGTCCACACCGACACCTGCGTGGCGACCGTGTCGGCCTTCTGCACGGCCAGGATCACGGACACGATCGCGCCCGGACCGGCCAGCAGCGGCATGCCCAGCGGTACGAGGGCGACGTTCACGTCCTTGGTCTGCTTGGGCTCGTCGGTCTTGCCGGTGAGCAGGTCGAGGGCGATCAGCAGGAGCAGCAGTCCGCCCGCGATCATCAGGGCGGGCACGGAGACGTGCAGGTAGTCGAGGATCTGGTGCCCGAGCAGTCCGAAGACCGCGATCACGCCCCCGGCCACGCAGACGGCCTGGAAGGCCATCCGCCGCTGCACCTTGGCGGGACGTCCCGCGGTGAGCGCGAGGAAGATCGGAGTGATCCCGGGGGGATCCATGATGACGAAGAGGGTGAGGAACAGGGAGCCGAAGACGGCGACGTCGAACACGGTGAATGGCCTTGCGAACGTGGTGAGAGCGGGTGTGCCGCTGGGGCGGGCGTTCCGCGCGGCACGTGACCGCGGCGGAACAGGACAGGTGAAGACAGGAGGGCGGGAGGCACCGGCCGGACGCGACGGACCGAACCGCTCGGCCGGGCGGGCCTGCGGGTACGGGGCACACGGACGGACCGTCGCGGGACGCGACGGGCCGTGGAGTGCCGCGGGGTCCGGCCGGACGACCGTTGCGTCCCCGGCCGGACGACCGGCTACGGCCCCGGCGGGACCGGGCACCGGGACGGCGCCGGCGCAGACGGCCGCGGTCAGCCCTGGGCGGTCAGGGGTCCACCGGTGCCGGGCACGGGGAACGCGCCGGTGGCCCGGCGGGTGATCTCCCCGTACACCTCGGGATCGGTGGTGAATTCGCCGAGCACGCAGGTCTTGCGGCTGCCGTGGTAGTCGGACGAGCCCGTGGCCAGCAGCCCCAGCTCGGCCGCCAGACCGCGCAGCCGCGCACGTGTCTCGGGCTCGTGGTCCATGTGGTCGACCTCGATGCCGTCCAGGCCCGCCGCGGCGAGCTCGGCGATCGCGGACTCCGGGACCGTCCGGCCCCGCTTGGCGGCGGCCGGGTGAGCGAAGACGGCGACGCCGCCGGCGCCCTTGACCAGTCTCAGGGCCTCGAAGGGGTCGGTCTCGTGCTTGGGGACGTACGCGCGGCCGCCGTCGGCGAGCCACTGCTCGGTGAACGCGTCGGAGACGCTGCCCACGACCCCCAGCTCGACCAGCGCGGACGCGACGTGCGGACGGCCGACGGATCCCTCGCCGGCGATCCGGGCGACCTGCTCCCAGGTGATCGGCACACCGAGCTCCCGGAGCTTGGCGATCATGCCCTGGGCGCGCGGTACGCGGTCGTCGCGGACGAGCTCGCGCTCGGCGAGCAGCGCCGGCTCCTCGGGGTCGAAGAGGTACGCCAGCATGTGCATGCCGATTCCGTCGATGCGGCAGGAGAGCTCGGCGCCGGTGACGAGGGTGAGCCCCTCGGGGAGCGCGGCGATCGCTTCGGCGTATCCACGGGTGGTGTCGTGGTCGGTCAGCGCGACCACGTCCAGTCCGGCCGCGGCGGCGTTGCGCACCAGCTCGGCCGGGGTGTCCGTGCCGTCGGACGCCGTGGAGTGGGTGTGCAGGTCGATACGCACTACGCGGGCTCCAGGCGGTGACGGGACGGGCGGGGACACTCAAGGATAACGGGCGTCCGGGGCCCCTCTGTCACACCCTCTCCCCGTGTACGCCCCCTACGCGTTTTCTGTGCGCTGCACCTGCGGGGGGGTCCGCACGGGCTTGGGACGCACTCCGCTCGCGACCACGCCAGTCGACCGCCGAGCCTTCCAGCCCTTCACTCCGATGGAGCAACACCGCAGACCGCGATGGGCGCACACGCCGTGCGCGACGGGCACTCCGGTGGTAGGGACGGCCTGCGGCGACCCTCCCTGGATTCACGCGGTCGGCCCGCGGCAACCCGCGCCCGGGTCCGGCGCTCCCCGCGCGCGACCCGGCGGGCCGCCCGCCCTCACGCTCCGACGTACGGAGAAGACACCCGGGCGGTCGGCCGTCGGGCAATGGGCCCGCACCGCCGTTCGGCCCTGCCGCCTCACGGCTCCAGAATGCGCGGCGACAGCGCCCCGCACGGCAGCAGGTCCACCTCCGCGCCCGCGTCCCGGAGATCGGTGAGCACCATCTCGTCGTACATCAGCAGCCCGGTCTGCTCGGGCCAGACGACGGCCCACAGCCACAGCCCGAGCGCCTCGCCCGCGAAGACGGCGCGGTCGTCGGGGGTGCCGGAGACGTGCCACAGCGGGGTGGGGCGGCCGGCCGCGAGGACCTTGGCCTGGGGTGGCTTCTCGACACTCATGTAGGGGCCGGGGTCGGGCCCGTCGACGCCGGCGTACCGAGCGCCGAGGCCGACGCCGAGCTCCTCGGCGACCAGCAGCAGCTCTCCCACACCGCCGAGCGGTCCGGGTCCGGAGCAGGCGACGACGGTCGCACGTCCACCGCTGCGGTCGTCACCGGCGAAGGCCGCGCCGGTGAACAGCCAGCCGACCGGCAGTGGCCACGGCATCCACACCGGTACCCGGGCGCGGTGCACGACCACGTCCAGGGCCTCGACGCTGGGCGGGATCACGGGCTGCAGCGGGTGCACCGTCCCGTGCACGTCGCACTGCCAGGTGTCGGCAAAGAGGCCGGGAGCCCTGACCCGGCCACCACACTTCGGGCAACTGGGTTCGCCCCTCATAGGGCCCAACGGTCCTCCCCGACGTTCGCCACGTCAAGGACGATCACCCGTCCGGCGTGTGCCTGTCACACCAAGGAACTACATGTAGCTTGCATTAATTAGCGCAGCTAACTTATTATGTGTATACGACAACGATCTCTTCGCACGCAGTGAAGGAGCGGGCATGATCAGCAGCACGGGAGGCCCCGCCGAAGGGGACACACTGGACGCGGGCGCCACCAGCCTTCTGCGCCAGCCGAAGGCCGTCTGGGCCACCGCCGGCGCCTCCGTCGTCGCGTTCATGGGCATCGGCCTCGTGGACCCGATCCTGCCGTCCATCGCCAAGGGCCTGGACGCCACGCCCAGTCAGGTGTCCCTGCTGTTCACCTCGTACTTCCTCATCACCGCCTTCGCGATGCTGCTGACCGGATTCGTCTCCAGCCGCATCGGCGGCCGCAGGACCCTGCTGCTGGGCCTGGCCCTCGTGGTCGTCTTCGCGGGCCTGGCGGGCACCTCGGGATCGGTCGGCGAACTCGTCGGGTTCCGGGCCGGCTGGGGCCTGGGCAACGCCCTGTTCGTCTCGACGGCCCTCGCCGTCATCGTCGGCGCGGCGGCGGGCGGAAGCGCCGCGGCCATCCTCCTGTACGAGTCGGCGCTCGGCCTCGGCATGGCCTGCGGCCCGCTGCTCGGCGCCCTGCTGGGCGACGCCAGTTGGCGCTACCCGTTCTTCGGCACCGCGTTCCTGATGGCGGTCGGCTTCCTGTGCATCGCCGCGTTCCTGAAGGAACAGCCCAGGCCGGCACGGAAGACCTCGCCGCTCGACCCGATCAGGGCGCTCGGCCACGGCGGTCTCGCCTCGGCGGCCGTCTCCGCGTTCTTCTACAACTACACGTTCTTCACCGTGCTGGCCTTCACCCCGTTCGTGCTGAACATGACCCCGTACAAGTCCGGCGCGGTGTTCTTCTGCTGGGGTGTGCTGCTCGCCGTCTTCTCGGTGATCGTGGCACCGCGCATGCAGGCGCGGTTCGGCTCGCTGAAGGTGCTGGGCGGCTCGCTGGTGCTGCTCGCCGTCGACGTACTCGTCCTCGGCTACGGCGACCACACCACCGCCGTCGTCTGCACGATCCTGTCCGGCGCCTTCATCGGCGTGAACAACACGGTCTACACGGAACTGGCCCTCGGCGTGTCGGACGCTCCGCGCCCGGTGGCGAGCGCCGGGTACAACTTCGTGCGGTGGTTCGCGGCAGCCGCCGCCCCGTACTTCGCGCCGAAGATCGAGGAGTGGACCGACATCCACATCCCGTTCGTGGTCGCCGCGGTGACGGCCGCGGCGGGTGCCGTCGTGGTCCTCGTACGGCGCAAGGCGCTCACCCATGAGGCGGAGGAGCTCCAGCCCCGGCACGCCGCCGAGGACAGCGTCACGGTTTTTGCCAACTGACGCTTTTCGGCCAGGAACTGAACCGGTCTCAGTCCAGCGGAACGGACTTGCGCAGCGGATCGCGCAGGTCCGTTCCGCCGTTCAGCCAGCGCTCCTGGAGGGCTGCCGCGCCGTGCACGCGCTTCCACGCGGCCTCGTTGGGCGTCATCGGCAACAGCGGCAGGAACCGCACCGGATCGGCCGGCGCGTCGAGTTCCAGGTCCTCGATCAGGCCGCCGGACTCCGCGACCAGGACGGAGGTGAACGGCGCGCCCGGCCACAGCGGTTCACCCACGTCCAGCGAGGCGCCCGGCGACACGATCAGGCCTTCGACCTGCGGGGAGGCGCCGAGCACGGCGAGCGGGCGGAGCACCTTGTCGGTGTCGGCGCCGCCCGCTCGCACCGAGAGGACCAGTTCGGCCCGCGGGCCCTTCACCGGGTCGGCGACGACCGCCGTCGGGTCCGCCATCGGCTGGGCGGACATGCCGAGCGTCGCGTAGCGGACGACGTCGCCCTCTGTGAAGCGCAGCACTTCGATACGGTCGGTGCCGAGGAAGGTGACCGCGGCCCGCGCGTCGGGTTCGCCCAGCGCAGAGCGCAGCCGGGCCTCGACCAGAGGAAGAACATCAGCCATGCCGTGAGCATAGAACTCGTCAGGAGCAGGCAAAGCGGCGCGTTGACGCTTCAGTGCGCTGATAGTCTTGGCCGCCGGTCGGAGCAGCACGCAGAAGCGTCGCTCTCAAGCTCCGAACGCGACGCACTGACGCTGACTCCCCGGGGAGTCAGACTCCCCCACGGGGGATGGATCGTCCCTCACGGGGGACCGACCGGAGGAGGTGGGGCTGCAATGGACCGAAGTCGACCGTGCAGTACCACCCGCTCTTCCGGTCGCTGAGTTCCGTAGCTGGATCGCCTGTCCATCGGCCCTGCCGGCTGCTGCCTCCCGCAAGCGTGTGCATACCTGTCAGCGTTGCCCGGTGCACCACGGAAGAGCGCTTCGATTCCGCATGATCCGTCTGATCTGCATCACCCGATCCGTCTGATCTGAATCAGTAGCGAAGCTGCCACCGCGACGGTGCGGTGCTCCCCGCTTTGTGGACGTGCCAAACATCCGCAGTCTGGACGTCCCCATTCCGGGCAGTTCCAACCGTCGTCGACGGCCTCCGGTGAAAAGGAGCCTGCCATGTCGATGATCCGTGACCTGCGTGCCGCGGTCCGCCCCCGTCCCTCGCTGCGCAAGGACGGCGGGACGTACGACACCACCCGCGACCCCGCCACCCCGTCGGCGGTGGTCGACTGCGCCGTCTACCGCGACGGTGCCCGCGTCGAGACGCGCGAGCCGCTCACCCCGCACGAGGCGATGCGCCAGGTGCACCGCGACGGCGGCTTCGTGTGGATCGGCCTGCACGAGCCCACGGAGGCCGAATTCTCCGGCATCGCCCGGGAGTTCGGGCTGCACCCACTGGCCGTCGAGGACGCCGTCCAGGCCCACCAGCGGCCCAAGCTGGAGCGCTACGACGACTCCCTGTTCACCGTCTTCAAGACCATCCACTACGTCGAGCACGACCGGCTGACCGCCACCAGCGAAGTCGTGGAGACCGGCGAGGTCATGTGCTTCACCGGGCGGGACTTCTTCATCACCGTCCGGCACGGCGGGCAGGGCTCGCTGCGGGCGCTGCGGCACCGGCTCCAGGACGACCCGGAGCTGCTCGCCAAGGGCCCCTCCGCGGTGCTGCACGCGATCGCCGACCACGTCGTCGACGGGTACATCGCCGTCGCGGACGCCGTGCAGGACGACATCGACGAGGTCGAGACCCAGGTGTTCTCGCCGGGCCGCAAGGGCACTCCGCGCGGCACCGACGCCGGGCAGATCTACCAGCTCAAGCGCGAGGTGCTGGAGTTCAAGCGGGCGGTGTCCCCGCTGCTGCGCCCCATGCAGCTGCTGAGCGAGCGGCCGATGCGGCTGATCGACCCGGACATCCAGAAGTACTTCCGCGACGTCGCCGACCACCTCGCCCGTGTGCAGGAGCAGGTTCTCGGCTTCGACGAACTGCTCAACTCGATCCTCCAGGCCAACCTCGCGCAGGCCTCCGTCGCGCAGAACGAGGACATGCGCAAGATCACCTCGTGGGCGGCCATCATCGCCGTACCCACGATGGTCTGCGGCGTGTACGGCATGAACTTCCAGCACATGCCGGAGCTGCACTGGCGCTACGGCTACCCGGTGGTCATGGGCATCACCGTCGGCCTGTGTCTCTCGATCCACCGCATCCTGAAGCGCAACGGCTGGCTGTGAGGCCGGGCCGGCCGGGCGGGTCCGCGCGCTGGCTAGGCTTGCCCTCATGACGGAACAGCTGCTCGACCGGGCCCTCGTCGAGGAGGCCACCAAGAAGTCCGGGCTGATCTGGGTGCGCGCCGCCGACGGGCCGGCTCACGCAGGGAGCCAGGACGGGCCCTCCCGCGCCCTGTGGCACGTGTGGCACGACGGCGCGGCCTGTCTCGTCGGCGACGGGCCGGGCGAGCAGCCGCTGCCGGGCCTGGTCGACGGGGGCACCGCGGTCGTCACCGTGCGCAGCAAGGACAAGGGCGGGCGGCTCGTCTCCTGGACCGCGAAGGTCGTGGAGCTGACGCCCTCCTCGCCCGAGTGGGAGGCGGCCGTCGGCGAGCTCAAGGGCAAGCGCCTGAACGCCCCCGACGGCGAGGCGATGCCGGAGCGCTGGGCCCGCGAGTGCCGGGTGCTGCGCCTGGAGCCGTCGGGCGTCACCCGGGAGCTTCCCGACGGGTCCCTGTCGGCGGTGCCGCTGCCGACCCCGGCGACCACCCGCCGGCCCATTCCGTCGGCCCTGCCGCGGCTCCTGCTCAAGAAGCGCAAGCGCCGCTGAGACCGGATCCCGGCCAGGGCCTGCCCGGCGTCGCCGGGCAGGCGGGAACGGTCCGGCGGTCCTGCTAGGAGGTGGGCAGCTGCTGCCCGTAGTCCACCGTCTCCTTCTTCGTCGGCTCCTCGAGCGCGAAGCCCTTGCCCCAGTCGGTCAGCAGGAGGGTGCCGGCGTTGCCCGCACGGACCAGGCGGACCGGGTACGGGGTGCCCTTCAGGGAGACGTCGAGCGTGCCGCCCGAACCCTTGTCGCCGGTGATGCGGATGGTGCGGATGCCCGCCTGCTCGTGGTGTCCGTCCGTGGCGAGCTTGCCGTGCAGGGTGAGCAGGCCGTCGAGGAGGACGTTCTTGTCGGTGAAGCCGCTGAAGCGCTTGTAGGCGGGGTCGCCGGTCGGCACCTTGACGTACATGCCCTCCAGCTTCTTCGCGGCCGCGCTGTCCGCCGAGGACTTGCCGCCCTTGGTGTCCTGCTGGGTCCAGAACTCGGCGTCGGCCTTCAGGAACAGGTGCTCGCCCACCCGCAGCAGCCGGAACGTCGCGCCCTTCGCGGTCACCGAGCCGGTGCCGCCGTCGGCCTTGAGGCGCATGTCGAGCGTGTACGTCGTCCCGCCCGACACCACGCTCCCGGAGAGCCGCACGGTGTCGGCCCCCTCGGCCGCCTTCCGCGTCTTCGCCTGAATGGTGGCGGCGGGCAGCTTGCCGACCCCGTTCGTGCCCGCGTCCGGGTCCTCGCCGCCGCCGCACCCCGTCAGCCCCACGCCCGACACGGCCAGTGCGCACGCGGCGCTCACCAGTGCGGCCCTGCGGGTGCGGCCCTGGGGAATTGCAGTCACAGGTGGGGTGCCTCTCGTGCGGGGTCCTTCGCGGCGTACGGCAGCGTACCGGTGCCGTACGCCGCGGGCGGAGGCAGTCCGTCCGGACCGCTCACCAGGGCGTATCCGACCGGGACGGGCTAGCCTGAAGCCCACCAGTGGGGACAGAACGGGACGGAACAGGCGTACGCGGGCGCACGGAGACCGGGTACATGCGCGCAGACCGCCCGCGAGGCCGCCCCGGGACCGCCGCGCGAAGGAGCCGGCCGGAGATCGCGTACGACCCCGTACATAGACAAGGAGGCGCTGGCATGGCCGCAGGCGCCCCGCGGATCTTCGTCTCGCACCTCGCCGGCGTCGCCGTCTTCGACCCGAACGGCGACCAGGTGGGCCGGGTGCGGGAACTCGTCGCCATGCTGCGCGTCGGGAAGCGCCCGCCCAGACTGCTGGGCCTCGTCGTCGAGCTGTCCACCCGCCGCCGCATCTTCCTGCCCATGACCCGGGTGACCGGTATCGAGTCGGGCCAGGTCATCACCACCGGCGTCGTCAACGTACGGCGCTTCGAGCAGCGGCCCACCGAACGGCTCATCTTCGGCGAACTGCTCGACCGGCGCGTACGCCTGGAGGAGACCGGCGAGGAGGTGACCGTGCTCGACGTGTCGATCCAGCAGCTGCCCGCCCGGCGGGAATGGCAGATCGACCGGGTCTTCGTGCGCAGGGGCCGCGTCGGCGCCTTCCGGCGCAGCAAGGGCGAGACGATGACCGTCGAGTGGTCCGCCGTCACCGGCTTCTCCCTGGAGGAGCACGGGCAGGGCGCCGAGAGCCTGCTCGCCACCTTCGAACAGCTGCGCCCCGCCGACCTGGCCAACGTGCTGCACCACCTGTCCCCGAAGCGGCGCGGCGAGGTCGCCGCCGCACTGGACGACGACCGGCTCGCCGACGTGCTGGAGGAGCTCCCCGAGGACGACCAGATCGAGATCCTCGGCAAGCTCAAGGAGGAGCGCGCGGCCGACGTGCTGGAGGCGATGGACCCGGACGACGCCGCCGACCTGCTCGCCGAGCTGCCCGCGGAGGACGTGGAACGGCTGCTCACGCTGATGCGGCCCGGCGACGCGGCCGACGTGCGGCGCCTGATGGCCTACGCCGAGCGGACCGCGGGCGGCCTCATGACGACCGAGCCCATCGTGCTGCGGCCCGACGCGACGGTCGCCGACGCGCTCGCCCGGGTCCGCAACCCCGACCTCTCCCCCGCGCTCGCCGCCCAGGTCTACGTGTGCCGCCCGCCGGACGAGACCCCCACCGGCAAGTACCTGGGCACGGTCCACTTCCAGCGGCTGCTGCGCGACCCGCCGTTCACCCTCGTCGGCTCGCTCGTCGACGACGGCCTCCAGCCGCTGGACCCGGACGCCGCACTGCCCGTCGTCGCCGGCTTCTTCGCGACGTACGACATGGTCGCGGCGCCCGTCGTCGACGAGAGCGGCTCGCTCCTCGGCGCGGTGACCGTGGACGACGTGCTGGACCACATGCTGCCGGACGACTGGCGGGAGACGGAGTTCCACCTCACGGACGAGGGGACCCCCCATGGCGCCTGAGCGCGAGAACCGCGAGCGGGTCGTCTCCGGGGCCACCGCCACCTCCCGGCCCCGCACGCGGCTCGACCAGCCGATGCCACCGCGCCGCCGGCTGGTGCCCGAATGGGACCCGGAGGCCTTCGGACGCCTCTCGGAGCGGATCGCCCGCTTCCTCGGCACCGGACGGTTCATCGTCTGGATGACCGTCGTCATCATCATGTGGGTGGCGTGGAACGTCCTCGCACCGACCGACCTGCGCTTCGACACCTACCCGTTCATCTTCCTGACGCTCATGCTGTCGCTCCAGGCCTCCTACGCCGCCCCCCTGATCCTGCTCGCCCAGAACCGGCAGGACGACCGCGACCGGGTCAATCTCGAACAGGACCGCAAGCAGAACGAGCGGTCCATCGCGGACACCGAATACCTCACACGGGAGATCGCCTCGCTGCGTGTGGGCCTCGGCGAGGTCGCCACCCGCGACTGGATCCGCTCGGAACTCCAGGACCTGATGAAGGACCTGGAGGAGCATCACGGTGACGGGCAGGTCGTATTCCCGGCAGAACGGTCCGGCGGACGTGACGTAGACGACCGGTGACGGGGCTTTCCGGGCCCCGGGCCCGTCGCCGTACCATCTGTCTATGGCTACGGAAGACGCGGTGCGCGAAGCACTGGCGACGGTGAACGACCCCGAGATCCAGCGACCCATCACCGAGCTGGGGATGGTCAAATCGGTGGAGATCGGCGCGGATGGCGCGGTCGCGGTCACCGTGTACCTGACCGTCTCCGGTTGCCCGATGCGCGAGACCATCACGAAGAGCGTGACCGACGCGGTCTCGGCGGTCGAGGGCGTCACGCGCGTCGACGTGACCCTGGACGTGATGAGCGACGAGCAGCGCCGCGAGCTGGCGTCCGCGCTGCGCGGCGGCCAGGCCGAGCGCGAGGTGCCGTTCGCCAAGCCGGGCTCGCTGACCCGCGTGTACGCGGTCGCCTCCGGCAAGGGCGGCGTCGGCAAGTCCTCGGTGACGGTGAACCTGGCGGCGGCCATGGCGGCCGACGGGCTCAAGGTCGGTGTCGTCGACGCCGACATCTACGGCCACTCGGTGCCCCGCATGCTCGGCGCGGACGGCCGTCCCACCCAGGTCGAGAACATGATCATGCCGCCGTCGGCGAACGGCGTGAAGGTCATCTCGATCGGCATGTTCACCCCGGGCAACGCGCCGGTGGTCTGGCGCGGTCCGATGCTCCACCGCGCCCTCCAGCAGTTCCTGGCGGACGTGTTCTGGGGCGACCTGGACGTCCTGCTCCTGGACCTCCCGCCGGGCACGGGCGACATCGCGATCTCCGTCGCCCAGCTGGTCCCGAACGCGGAGATCCTGGTCGTCACCACCCCGCAGCAGGCCGCCGCCGAGGTGGCCGAGCGCGCGGGCTCGATCGCCGTCCAGACCCACCAGAAGATCGTCGGCGTCGTCGAGAACATGTCCGGACTGCCCTGCCCGCACTGCGGCGAGATGGTCGACGTGTTCGGCACGGGCGGCGGCCAGACGGTCGCCGACGGCCTGACCCGCACGACCGGCGCCACGGTCCCGGTCCTCGGCTCCATCCCGATCGACGTCCGCCTGCGCGAGGGCGGCGACGAGGGCAAGCCGGTGGTCCTCACCGACCCCGACTCCCCGGCGGGCTCCGCCCTCCGCTCCATCGCCGGCAAGCTCGGTGGCCGCCAGCGCGGCCTGTCGGGCATGTCCCTGGGCATCACCCCCCGAAACAAGTTCTGACCCGGACCGAGCGCCCCGCAAGGGGCGCGAGGAACTGCGCGCGCAACCCCCACCGCCCGCGGACGACATCCGCACCGAGAGCACCCCAAGAAGCACGAAGAAGGGGGCGCCGCCCACCAGGACGGCGCCCCCTTCCCCGTAGAACCGCCGGCTAGGCGTACGCGCCGATGTCCTTGATCATCGCGAACCCCAGCCCATACGCACTCATCCCCCGCCCGTACGCGCCCACGTGGACGCCTTCCCGGGTGGACCCCGCGAGCACCCAGCCGAACTCGGACTCGCGGTAGTGGAAGGACGTCGGCACGCCGTCCACGGGAAGGGACAGCGTGGACCAGTCGGACCCGTTGAGGTCGTCGGCCAGGACCCACGCGGTCTCGGTCTGCTGGTCCAGCCAGTTGTCGCGCAGGCTGTGGTCCATCTGGCCGGGCCAGGTGAAGGACAGCAGCCCCACACCGGCCAGCCAGGCCGCGGAGGACACCGAGGTGGCCTCCAGCAGCCCCGTGCCGTCCGCGCTGCGACGGTCGGGGCTGGCCGCGACGGTGACGACGACGGCGAACCGCTCCTTGTCCTCCGTCGACTCACTGCGCACCGTGGGCTCGTCGCCGTGCCCGATGGAACCGTGCTCGACGGCACCGTCCGCCGACGTACCGACCTGCATCAGCCAGCGCGGGCCCGTGAACGCCTCGTCGAGGCCGTACCACGGGAAGGGCGCCAGCAGGTAGCCGTCGACCGTACGCCGGGCGGAGGGGACGTGTTGTCCGCCCTCCGCGGCCGGCGCCTGCGCGCCTACCCGACTTGTCGTCTCCATCTGCCGGACGCCTCCTCGCTCTCGTCGGACCGGGCGGCCCGCCCCCCTCGGGCGTCCTTGTCGGTCCGCACAACAACTCGGCAGCATAGCCACCCCGATCGGAGCAGCAGGGAAACCGCCCGGCGCGTGGGCCGCTTACGCGCCTGATTCAGGCGCGCGGGGCACGCCCACGCAAAGGCAGCCGGGTGCCGAGCACGGTGACCGGGCCTCAGAGGCCCGGTCACGGGGCCCGTACGGCCCGGTCACGGGTCCGCTGGGCCAGGGATACACCGAAGGGCCGTACGGCCCTTCATGGGCGTACGGCCCGTCCAGGGGCGCCGTGACGGCTCAGGTGGCGTCCGCGTCGTAGGGCGGGCGCTCGTCCGGGTCGAGCTTCTCGCGCTTCTTGGTCATGTCGACGGAGCCACCGCTCGCGCCACCGGAGGACGACGAGGAGTGGTCGGACTCACGGCCATGGACGGCGTCCGTGACCTCGGCCATCTCCTTCTTCAGGTCGAAGCCGTTGCGGATCTCCTTGAGCCCCAGTTCGTCATTGTCCAGCTGCTTGCGGATGAACGTCTTGGGGTTGAGGTCCTCGAACTCGAAGTCCTTGAACTCCGGGCCGAGTTCGTCGCGGATGTCCGCCTTGGCGCTCTCGGAGAAGTCGCGGATCTTGCGGATCGTCCGAGTGACGTCCTGGATCATCTTCGGGAGCTTGTCCGGACCGAAGACGAGCACGGCGAGGACGACGAGCGTCACCAGCTCCAGCGGTCCTATGTCATTGAACACCTGATGCTCCTTGCGATGTCCTCGGTCCTCGGCCCTCGGCAGGTCTTCCGTGGTCCGGGCCGGGTCCACGGTACCTGTCGACCCCGTCCGTCCGGAACTGTCCCGGGGCTTCCGAGTTCATGTACACGGCCGGTTTTCCGTGATGTTTGCCCTTCGGAGCTGGGAGATCGCCTCCGGCTGTGACGTTCGTGTCAGTCCCCGTCGGCGGAACCGAGCACCAGGGTGACCTTCTTCTCGGCACCGTCGCGCCGCAGGGTCAGCTGGAGCCGGTCGCCCGGCCGGTGGGCCCGGGTCTTCACGATGAGCTCCTCGCCGGAGTGCACACGCTGGCCGTCGACCTCGGTGATCACGTCGCCCGCCACGATGCCGGCCTTCGCTCCGGGGCCGCCCGCGGTGACGGGCGGGCCACCGCCGTTGCCCTTCGTGCCGACCCGGGCGCCGTCGCCCGTGTAGTTCATGTCGAGCGTGACTCCGATCACCGGATGCGTGGCCTTGCCGGTGTTGATCAGCTCCTCGGCGACACGCTTGCCCTGGTTGATGGGGATGGCGAAGCCCAGTCCGATCGAGCCTGCCTGGCCGCCCTCCAGGTCGGAGCCGCTGTCGGCGGAGCGGATGGCGCTGTTGATGCCGATGACGCGGGCCTTGGAGTCGAGGAGGGGCCCTCCGGAGTTGCCCGGGTTGATCGGCGCGTCGGTCTGCAGGGCGTCCACGTACGAGACGTCGCTCCCGTCGCCCTTCTCGCCGCCCGCGGTGATGGGCCGTTCCTTGGCGCTGATGATGCCGGAGGTGACGGTGTTGGCGAGGTCGAAGGGCGCTCCGATGGCGACGACGGGGTCGCCGACCTGGACGTTGTCGGAGTTGCCCAGGGGCATGGGGTCGAGGCCGCTGACGCCGGAGACCTTGACGACCGCGAGGTCGTAGCCGCTGTCGTGTCCGACGACCTCGGCCTCGGCGCTCTCGCCCCCGCTGAACGTCACGGATATCTCGCCGCTGCTGCCCGCCGGTTCGATCACGTGGTTGTTGGTGAGGATGTGGCCCTGGCCGTCCAGTACGAAGCCGGTTCCGGTGCCCTCCTCGTCGGAACCGCGCACATGCAGGGTGACGACGCTGGGCAGGGCGTGCGCGGCGATCCCCGCCACGCTGTCAGGGGCCCGCCCCGGCGCCTCCTTGGACGCCTGTGGCAGCTCGACGTCACCCATGCCGCCGTTGCGCTCCAGATACGCCCCTACGGCGCCTCCGACGCCCCCGGAGACGAGGGCGAGCGCCGCGGCCGCGAACACCAGCACCTTCCTGACCCGCCTGCGCCGCTGCGTCACGGTCGCCACGGCGGCCCCGTTCTGCTGGAGAGCTCCGGCGGCGGCCCAGGGGTCGTAGTTCTGCCAGGGGACGTGCGTGGCGGCCGCCTGACCCGGCTGGGCGGCGTCCTGGGGGCCGCCGCCGGCATACGGGGCCACCGGCGGGGTCGGCTGCGCGGAGTGGCCCTGTGCTCCGGGCGGGACGGGTGCTCCCGCGGGCAGATGTGTGCCGTGCGCGGGCGTTCCGGCCGGGGCATGCGGGCCGGGAGCGGGCGTATCGGCCGGAACATGCGCGCCAGGAGCGGGAGCACCGGCCTGCGCGGGCACCCCGTGGACCGGCGTTCCCTGCGGGACGGACGCCGCCGCAGGGAAAGGCGTGCCGTGCGCGGGCGTGGCCACCGGGTGCTGGACCGGCGGAGCGGGCGCCCAGGGGCCGGGCCTGCCGTAGGGCGGGGTGCTGTACGGATCGGGGTCGTGCAGCGGCTTGGGGCGGTCCAGCTCGTAGTCGTCGGCGGTGTCCACGGGGGTGTCGTCCGGGCCCGCCGCAGCCACGCCCGGCGCCCCGGGCCGAGCGGGAACACCCGCGACGGCATGCGGCGCACGGTCGCCCGACGCCGGTCCGACCGCGGCACCGTCCGCCACCGGTCCCGGCGTGGCGGAACCCGCGACCGGTCCGGGCACGGCCGCGTCCCCGACCGGTCCGGGTGCGGCGGAATCCGCAGCAGCGGCGGGCACGGCGGAACCCGCAGCCAGGCCGGGCGGGACAGCGTCCTCGGTCGCGCCGGCCGCCTCGGTCGCTCGGACGTCATCCGGACCCGTCGGCGCGGTGTCGCGGGGCAGGCTCGCATCGGGGGCCGTGGGCGCGGGCATGGCGTCCGAAGGGCCCGGCTCCGGGTGGTGATCCGTGGTGGTTGCGGGCCCAGCGTCATGCGGCCGGGGCCTGCTCCACCACTTCGCCTTCGTGGGCTTCCCCTCGTCCATGCTCTCCCCACACCTGACCCGCGGCACAACTCGCCCACGGCCACCACAGATTGCCGACTCCGCGCCCGGGATCTCCCGTGCGGGCGCGGCTCACCCTGGATTCAACCAGGTTCACGGGCTGCCGCGCAGAGGGCGGGGTCAGTGGGCGGTACGGGGGGAGGGGGAGGCGGGGGACGGGGAGAAGGACGGGGACGACGTGGCGGCGGGGGCGGCAAGCAGGCCCGGAGTGGCGAGCTCCTGGACCGCGGACCATGTGGTCAGCGCGAGCGGCTGGACATCTGTCAGCGGACGTATGAGCGGGGACATCGCCGCGGCGCCGGCCATCACCGGTGTCGTCAGCGTGTGCACGGCGTCCTGGCCGCGGTCCGGAGCGGGGACTCCGGGCAGCAGCGGTGCGGACACCTCGGTCGGCGCCAGAGGGCTCTCGCCGGTCATCCGCTGGCCCTGCGCGAGCAGGGGGCCGACGGACCGGCGGCGCTGCGACTCGGGGGTCGTCGCGGCTCCCGCGGTCTGCGAACGGGACGGCGTCACATTGCTGCCGGCCCCGGACCCGCCCCGGGCGTCCGTGGTGTCCCCGGGCATGCCGGTGGTCACCCCGCCGAGCGCGACCGCGGCCAGCGACACCGCGCCGGCGGCTGCGAAGGCGAACCGGCGGCTGCGCGAGGACGACCGCTCGACCTCGTGGCGGCTGACGTCATGGATGCGGAAGCCACGCCCCGGGGAGGGGGGCAGGACATCGGCATGGGGTCCGGCGGGGACGTACCCGAAGGGCTCGCCCCGCACTGCGAAGAGTCCGGTGACGCCGGTGCCTCCGGCCAGCCCGCCGCTGCCGAATCCGGCTCCGCCCAGCGGTGACCCGCTGTCCGAGTCTCCGCCCCCGGGAAGCCCCTGGAGGCGGGCGAGGAAGCTCTCGGAGGGCGGCGGTGGGGCGACTTCCGCGAACACGTTCTTCAGTCGGCGCTGGGCGTCCGCCTCCGCCTTGCACTTCGCGCAGGTGGCGAGGTGGGCGAGGACGCGCTCACGCGACTCATGACCGAGCTCTCCGTCCACCAGGGCGGAGAGACGGTCTCCCAGATGCTGCTCAGCCACGGGCCTCTCGGCTGAATTCGGCCGGGTTCCACTCACGCGGTCGCGCCCCCTCCTCCCAGCACGGGTACTCCGGCCACGGCGAACGAGCGGCGCTCGGCGCGGGCCTCGGGAGAGCGGTGGGCCAGGGCCTTGCGCAGCTGCGAGCGGCCGCGGTGGATCCGGCTGCGGACCGTGCCGAGCTTGACGCCCAGGGTCGCGGCGATCTCCTCGTACGACAGGCCCTCGATGTCGCACAGGACGACGGCGGCGCGGAATTCGGGCGCGAGGGTGTCCAGCGCCTGCTGGACGTCGGCGTCGAAGTGCGCGTCGTTGAAGACCTGCTGCGGGGACGGCTCGCGGCTGGGCAGGCGCTCGGCCGCGTCGTCGCCGAGGGCGTCGAAGCGGATGCGCTGCTTGCGGCGCACCATGTCCAGGAAGAGGTTCGTGGTGATGCGGTGCAGCCAGCCCTCGAACGTGCCGGGCGTGTACGTGGACAGCGAGCGGAAGACGCGGACGAAGACTTCCTGGGTGAGGTCCTCGGCGTCGTGCTGGTTGCCCGTCAGACGGTAGGCGAGGCGGTAGACCCGGCCGCTGTGCGTGCTGACGATCTCCTCCCAGGTGGGCGGAGTCCACGCCTGCGACTCCGCGTCGGTGGTGAACGTCGCGGTCTGCGCCGGGGCAGCATGGAACGTGTCAGCGATGTCGGTCACGGATTTCGGCTCACCCGCCGATCTGAGTAGGCGCCGCAGCAGCCCTCCCCGATCCACAGGCGCAGCCGCACCTCCCCTGTCGGCTCTGGTGGTGTCCAGTGGAGCCTCTACCATAGCCACCTCGCCCGTTAGCTCCGGATAAGCGGTTTTACGAGAATTTGATGCGCGCTCATACGAGTGCGTCAGCACTCGCTCGTCGTCCCACTCCGCGTCCTGGTCCATACGTTTCCCCCCGCTTCCCCCCGCTCTTTTTCCCCACCCCTTTAAACGCCCGGTCCCATCTGCGGGTTCCCGGCACCAACGGATACAGTCACGCCGAGGCAATCACGGGGACAGGAGAGGGTCATTACCGGCAACCGGCAGACGAGCTGGGCGTTCGCCGACGCCTTTGTCGCCGAGGACGAAGCGCTGCGCTGGGCCCGGGACCGGGCTCGGGAGGCAGGGCTGCGCTCGGTGTCGCCCGGCACCGGCGCCGCGCTGCGTCTGCTCGCCGCCACCGTGGACGCGAAAGCGGTGGCGGAGATCGGGACCGGGACCGGTGTCTCCGGAATTCATCTGCTGCACGGCATGCGGCCGGACGGGGTGCTGACCACGGTGGACCCGGAGCCGGAGCGCCAGCAGTTCGCCCGGCAGGCCTTCCGCGCGGCCGGTTTCGCGAGCAACCGCGCCCGCTTCATCCCGGGCCGCGCGCTGGACGTGCTGCCCCGGCTGGCGGACTCCGGGTACGACCTCGTCTTCTGCGACGGGGACCGTCTGGAGTGCCTGGACTATCTCGCTGAATCGTTGCGCCTGCTGCGGCCGGGCGGGCTGGTCGTCTTCGAGGGTGTCTTCGCGGACGGCCGCACGGTGGACTCGGGGCCGCAGCCCGCGGAGGTCGGCAGGCTGCGCGAACTGCTGCGCGCGGTGCGCGAGAGCCAGGACCTGGTGCCGTCGCTGCTGCCGGTGGGCGACGGGCTCCTCTGCGCGGTCAAGCGCTGACCGGACCGACATCACCGGGCCACCGGGCCACCGGGCCACCGGGCCACCGGGCCACCGGGCCACCGGGCCACCGGGCCACCGGGCCACCGGGCCACCGGGCCACCGGGCCACCGGGCCACCGGGCCACCGGGCCACCGGGCCACCGGGCGGATCATCACGCACGGCGCGGCGTCGGCCCGGCGACGAGGCCGGCTCCGGAACCGGGGCCGGCCGGATCCTCCCGACGGAGCGGACCACCAGGACCGGCCGGCGCACGGGACCGGCTCATGGACCGCCCGCCCCCCGACCTGTCAGGACGCCGGTCCAGCGGGCGCGACACGTCAGCACCGGGCTCCTGAAAAACGACTTCCCCGGCACCGCGTACGATGCCGGGGAAGACGAACAGGTATGGTCGCGTTCCGCGTCAGCCGACGACCTTCTTGAGGGCGTCGCCGAGCGCGTCGGCCTCGTCAGGGGTCAGCTCGACGACGAGCCGACCGCCGCCTTCGAGCGGAACGCGCATGACGATGCCCCGCCCCTCCTTGGTCACCTCGAGCGGGCCATCGCCCGTCCGCGGCTTCATGGCCGCCATGCTCGTTCCCCTTCCTGAAACCAGCTCATCGTCGCCGACGGCCCCATGGAGGGCACGCACGTCCTCTCATCGGACACACGTCACCGGCATCGAACACATTGCTTCCAGGCCATTATCCCGCATCTCAGGACCCGATGACCAACATCAGTCGGCATCGCTTGCGCAACGCGCTCGACCAAAACCACTCAATTCGGGGATGTGCCTGCGATACTGCGCCGCCGCATGGACTTCCGCCGCTCGGAATTCTTTGACGCAGGTCACATGTCCGGTCCGCGCCACCGTCGGTGATCTCCGCCATGCTGTCATCGGACACATGACGTACCGACCGGTACGACCGAGCCGCGACACCGGAGGGGACCCACCATGGCCGACACCGTGCTCTACGAGGTGAGCGACGGACTCGCGACGATCACGCTGAACCGCCCCGAGGCGATGAACGCCATGAACGTCGAGACCAAGGTCGCCCTCCGGAACGCGGCGCAGGCCGCGGCGGCGGACGCGGGCGTGCGGGCGATCCTGCTGACCGCGGCCGGTGACCGGGCGTTCTGCGTCGGGCAGGACCTCAAGGAGCACATCGGTCTGCTGGCCGCCGACAAGCAGTCGGGGTCCGGGCAGACGATGAGCACCGTGCGCGAGCACTACAACCCCATCGTGCGGGCCCTGACGGGTGCCGCGAAGCCCGTGGTCGCCGGCGTGAACGGCGTCGCGGCCGGGGCCGGCTTCGGCTTCGCGCTGGCCGCGGACTACCGGGTCGTCGCCGACACCGCCGCCTTCAACACGTCCTTCGCCAGGGTCGCGCTGACCGCCGACTCGGGGATGTCCTGGACGCTGCCCCGGGTCATCGGCCCGAGCCGCGCCGCCGACCTGCTGCTCTTCCCGCGCAGCATCACCGCGCAGGAGGCGTACGAGCTGGGCATCGCGAACCGCGTCGTGCCCGCGGCGGACCTGCGGGCCGAGGCGGAGAAGGTGGCCCGCGCACTGGCCGAGGGCCCGACCCTCGCCTATGCCGCGCTCAAGGAGTCCCTCGCCTTCGGCCTGACCCACTCCCTGGACGAGGCGCTGGAGAAGGAGGACGAGCTCCAGGGCCGGGCCGGTGCCTCGGAGGACCACACGATCGCCGTGCAGGCCTTCGTGAACAAGGAGAAGCCCAAGTACCTGGGCCGGTGACCGTGCGTGGGGCCGCGGGCCGGCACGGGCCGGCCGCGGTGCCCGCACAGTCGTCGTCCGCCCGGCGCTTCCTCCCGGATCCCCGGGGTGCCGGGCGGATCTAGCGGGCGGAGCAGTCCGCCAGGTGGTCGTTCACCAGGCCGCAGGCCTGCATCAGCGCGTAGGCCGTGGTCGGGCCGACGAACCGTATGCCGCGCTTCTTGAGTGCCTTGGACAGGGCGGTCGACTCGTCGGTGACGGTCGGCACGTCGGCCAGGGTCCTCGGGGCCGGGCGTGAGGCCGGATCCGGGGCGAACGACCAGATCAGCTCGTCCAGCTCGCCCGCCGCCCAGTCGGCCAGCACGCGCGCGTTGGCCACGGTGGCCTCGATCTTGGCGCGGTTGCGGATGATGCCGGGGTCGGCGAGGAGGCGCTCCTTGTCGGCGTCCGTGAACGTCGCGACCTTGGCGATCTCGAAACCGGCGAAGGCGGCCCGGAAGCCGGGGCGGCGGCGCAGGATGGTGATCCAGGACAGGCCGGACTGGAAGGCCTCCAGGCACAGCCGCTCGTACAGCGCGTCGTCGCCGTGGACGGGCCGGCCCCACTCGTCGTCGTGATAGGCGACGTAGTCCTCGGTCGACAGGGCCCAGGGGCAGCGCAGGGCTCCGTCGGGGCCCGCGAGTGCGTCGCTCACTGGGAGCCCTCCTCGGTGTCCTTGTGCAGTGAGGGGCCTGGGGTCGCGCGGGCGCCGGCGAGCGCGGACTCCAGGTCGGCGATGCGGGAGTCCCGCTCGGAGATCTCGGCGCCGAGGCGGACGAGCGCGTCGTCGACGTCGGCCATGCGGTAGCCGCGCAGGGCGACGGGGAAGCGCAGCGCGTCCACGTCGGTGCGGTTCACCGGCCGGTCCTGGGGCAGCGGGTCGGCGAGCAGTTCGGGCGTGGCCTCGGGCAGGGGCGCGCTCTCGCCGCCGCCCACGACGGACAGGGTCACCGCGGCGACCACGACGGCGAGCGCGACGACCAGGAACAAGAACATGTACATCGCTGAGGTCCCCACGCTCTGGTGCCGGCACGAGCGCGCCGACGCGGAAGTACGGAAGCTGAAACTGTCAGGGTCAGATCGTGCCATGCGAGTCTGACAGTTAGGGTCGCAGGCGGCTCATCGGCGGAACTTACTGGGAGAGGTCACAGGGGATGCTCAGGCTGGGCAGGCGTGAATTCGGCACGCACGAGCCGGTGATCATGGCGATCGTGAACCGGACCCCGGACTCCTTCTACGACCAGGGAGCCACCTTCCGCGACGAACCGGCGCTCGCGCGCGTGGAGCAGGCGGTGGCCGAGGGCGCCGCGATCATCGACATCGGCGGGGTCAAGGCAGGGCCGGGCGAGGAGGTCACGGCCGAGGAGGAGGCGCGGCGCACGGTCGGTTTCGTGGCCGAGGTCCGCCGGCGCTTCCCGGACGTGGTCATCAGCGTCGACACCTGGCGGCACGAGGTGGGCGAGGCGGTCTGCGAGGCGGGGGCCGATCTGCTGAACGACGCGTGGGGCGGGGTCGATCCGCGGCTGGCGGAGGTGGCCGCGCGGTACGGGGTCGGGCTGGTGTGCACCCACGCCGGCGGGGCCGAGCCGCGCACGCGTCCGCACCGGGTCGCGTACGACGACGTCATGGCCGACATCCTGCGGGTGACCGTGGGGCTCGCCGAGCGGGCGGTGGAGCTGGGGGTGCCGCGGGAGTCCGTCCTCATCGACCCGGGGCACGACTTCGGCAAGAACACCCGGCACAGCCTGGAGGCGACGCGGCGGCTGGGCGAGATGACCGCTACGGGGTGGCCGGTGCTGGTCTCGCTGTCCAACAAGGACTTCGTCGGGGAGACGCTCGACAAGCCGGTGAAGGAGCGGGTGCTCGGGACGCTGGCGACCACCGCGGTGTCGGCGTGGCTGGGTGCCCAGGTGTACCGCGTCCACGAGGTCGCGGAAACCCGGCAGGTGCTGGACATGGTGGCGTCGATCGCCGGGCACCGGGCCCCGGCGGTCGCCCGGCGGGGGCTGGCGTAGAGACGGTCGCCCGGCGGGGCCGGCGTAGGGGCGCTCGCCCCCACGCCGCCCGCGGGAGCTACCTGCCGGCCTCCTTCGACACCAGGGCCACCGCCTCTTCCACCTCGTCCGTCAGGTGGAAGAGCATCAGGTCCTTCTCCGAGGCCTTGCCCTGCGCGATGAGGGTGTTCTTGAGCCAGTCGACGAGGCCGCCCCAGTAGGCCGTGCCGAACAGGACGATCGGGAAGCGGGTGACCTTCTGGGTCTGGACGAGGGTGAGCGCCTCGAAGAGTTCGTCGAGGGTGCCGAGGCCGCCGGGCAGCACCACGAACCCCTGGGCGTACTTGACGAACATCATCTTGCGGACGAAGAAGTACCGGAAGTTGAGGCCGATGTCGACGTAGGGGTTGAGGCCCTGTTCGAAGGGGAGCTCGATGCCGAGGCCGACGGAGATGCCCTTCGCCTCGCAGGCACCCTTGTTGGCGGCCTCCATGGCGCCGGGGCCGCCGCCGGTGATCACGGCGAAGCCGGCCTCGACCAGGCCGCGGCCGAGGGCGACGCCCGTCTCGTACTCGGGTGAGTCCACCGCTGTGCGGGCCGAACCGAACACGCTGATGGCGGGCGGGAGTTCCGCCAGCGTGCCGAAGCCTTCGATGAACTCCGACTGGATGCGCAGCACCCGCCAGGGGTCGGTGTGCACCCAGTCGGACGGACCGCCCGCGTCGAGCAGCCGCTGGTCCGTGGTGCTCGCCTGCACCTGGTCCCGCCTGCGCAGCACCGGTCCCAGCCGCTGCTCCTCCGGTGGCCGCTTCTTGCCCTCGGGGTTGCCAGTAGCCATGTCCGCTCCCTCCGCATCGGGGTCCTACCCGGCCCGGTCCAAGCCGGAGACCGGGGAAGGCCGTTCCGCCCCAGCGTAGATCCACGCCGGTTACGGAGGGGGGACGCGAGCATGTCCGCCATGAACCGCCGTCGCGTACGGCTCAGGCGGTGAGCCAGGCCCTCAAGCGCTCCTCACCCGCGAGGATCTTGGACGTTTCGACCCTTTCGTCACGCTTGTGCGCCAAGTGCGGGTTGCCCGGACCGTAGTTCACCGCGGGGACGCCGAGCGCGCTGAAGCGGGAGACGTCGGTCCAGCCGTACTTCGGCTGCGGGGTGCCGCCGACCGCCTCGATGAACGCGGCGGCGGCCGGGTGCGAGAGCCCGGGGAGGGCGGCGCCGCTGTGGTCGTCGACGACGAACTCCTCGACCCCGCAGTCCGCGAAGACCTCGCGGACATGGGCGACGGCCTCCTCCTCGGTGCGGTCGGGGGCGTAGCGGAAATTGACGGTCACCACGCACTCGTCGGGGATGACGTTGCCGGCGACGCCGCCGGAGACGGCCACCGCGTTCAGGCCCTCGCGGTACTCGAGGCCGTCGATGACGGGGTAGCGGGGCCGGTACTCGGCGAGCCGCGCCAGGATCGGGGCGGCCGAGTGGATCGCGTTCGAGCCCATCCAGCTGCGGGCGGAGTGGGCGCGCTCGCCCGTCGTCCTGAGCAGCACCCGCAGCGTGCCCTGGCAGCCGCCCTCGACCTGACCGTCCGAGGGCTCAAGGAGGACGGCGAAGTCGCCCTCCAGCCAGTCGGGGTGGGCCTCCGCCACGTGCTTCAGACCGTTCAGGTCCGCCGCGACCTCCTCGTTGTCGTAGAAGACGAAGGTGAGGTCGCGGTTGGGGGCGGGAACGGTGGCCGCGATGCGGAGCTGGACGGCCACGCCCGACTTCATGTCGCAGGTGCCGCAGCCCCACAGCACGCCGTCCTCGTCGAGGCGGGAGGGGACGTTGTCGGCGATGGGCACGGTGTCGATGTGGCCGGCGAGGATCACGCGCTCGGCGCGGCCCAGGTTCGTCCGCGCGACGACGTTGTTGCCGTACCGGTCGACCGTCAGGTGCGGCAGGGCACGCAGGGCGGCCTCGACGGCGTCGGCGAGCGGCTTCTCGCTGCCGCTCTCCGAGGGGAAGTCGACGAGCTGGGCGGTGAGCCGGGCGGCGTCGAGGGTGAGGTCAAGCGGGGTGTCGGCCATGGCGTCGACCCTAGCGTTTACGGTCCGTGGCTCCGCTCGGCGGCCGGAGGCGTCCGGTCGCCCCGGGCGGCTCAGAAGTTGTCCACAACCCCAGGGACCACTGACAGGACCCTCCAGTACCTTGTACGTCGTGTCAGAGCCGTCCCCCGCACCCGTCCGGCGCGGCCGCCTCCTCCGTTCCGGGGCGGCCGTCATGGTCCTGCTCGCGCTCGCGGGCTATCTCGCCGTGCAGTACCTGACGGGAGGCACCGGCGCGCCGAGATGCGAGGTCGTCTCGGGCAAGGGCGACGGCGCGTCGTACGAGTTCACCCCGGAGCAGGCGGTGAACGCGGCGACGATCTCCGCGGTGGGCACCTCCCGGGGCATGCCCGAGCGCGCCGTGACGATCGCCCTGGCGACGGCGCTCCAGGAGTCCGGCCTGCGCAACATCACCCACGGCGACCGGGACTCGCTCGGCCTGTTCCAGCAGCGGCCCTCGCAGGGCTGGGGCACGACGAAGCAGATCATGGACCCGACGTACTCGGCGGGGATCTTCTACGAGCACCTGGCGAAGGTGCCGGGCTATTCGCGGCTGCCGCTCACCGTCGCCGCGCAGCGGGTGCAGCGCAGCGGCTATCCCCAGGCGTACGCGAAGCACGAGCCGGACGCCACCCTGCTCGCCGCGGCCCTGACCGGCCGCGCGGCGGCCACGCTGACCTGCGAGGGGCGACCGGACGCGACCGAGGCGGGCGGCTCGGACTCGGTGCGGACCGCGCTCGTACGGGACTTCGGACGCGATGTGCTCCAGGAGGCGGGTGCCGACGTGGGCGCCGGGGGCGCCTCCCCCGCGCCGTCGGCCGCCGCCTCGGCTTCGGCGAGGGGCGGCAGCCGGACCGTGACCGTCCCCGTGCGCGAGGGGACCGCCTCCGGCACGGACGCCGCCCGGCGCGGCTGGGAGCTGGCGCACTGGGCCGTGGCGAACTCCTCGGCGCTGCACATCGACCGGGTGTCGTACGCCGGGCGCGAGTGGACCGCCGGCAGCACCCAGGGCGAGTGGCGCACGACGGGTGCGCAGGGAAGCGCGGCCGCGGGGAAGGCCGCCGCCGAGGTCCGGATCGTCACTGCGCAGTAGTACGGCGCCTCACCCGTCCGGGGGACTCGCTCCGTGTGACTCCGCCGATGTGCGCAGGTTTTCGCGCGGTCACCCCCACCACCGTCGAATCCCTTGAGAACAAAGGGCGGTAAGGATTCGGCAGACTTTCCGACCGGGTGCCCTTTGCCCGCTTTTATCCGCAGCCGATAATGCGACGCATTGCCAACTCTTTACGTCGGGCCACCGCAACCTTCGCGGGTTTCGAGCGGTAGTCACTGCGTCCGACGCCCAGAACGATCACCGGCAGCCAGCCGGTCAACTGCCGGGCTCGGGTGGACACTTCCACGTTCTCTCCCGTCTAAGGAGCATCATGTCCCTCCCCCTGACCCGCCGGATCGCCCGTGCCGCGCTGCTCATCGCAGCGGGAGCGGCTCCCGTGGTCGGTGCGGCCGGCTCCGCCAGCGCTGCGGCCGAACTCCCGGCCACCCCGAACCTCGGTGGGCTGACCGCCCTGGACGGGGCGAGCGTCGGCAACACCGTCGACGGTGCGGCACAGAACGTCACCGGGCTCGCGGGCGACACCGGCGGCAAGACGGTCAAGAAGGCCGTGCCCGCCGCAGGCAAGACCGGTGGGAAGGTCGCCAAGAAGGCGACGCCGGCCGCGCAGAAGGTGGCCGGCGACGCGGCGGGGCAGGCCGGCGGCCTGCTCGGTGACACCGCGAAGACGGCGACCGGTGGCGGCCTGCCGACGGACACGGTGACCAAGGGCGGGCTGCCGACGGGCCAGCTGCCGCTGAAGGGCCTGCCGCTCGGCTGACCACAGGGCCGGCACGCCTGACCACAGGGCCGGCACGCCTGATCACAGGGCCGGTACGACGGAGGGGTCCGGGGAGCTGTCCCCGGACCCCTCCGCGCTGCTCGGGCCGCGGGCTCAGGCCTGGCCGGACAGTCGCTCGACCGCCGCGGCGACCCGCTCGTCCGAAGCCGTCAGGGCGACCCGCACGAACGTCTCGCCCGCCGTGCCGTAGAAGTCGCCGGGGGCGACCAGGATGCCCAGCTCGGCCAGGTGGGCCACCGTGTCCCAGCAGGACTCGTCGCGGGTGGCCCAGAGGTAGAGGCTCGCCTCGCTGTGCTCGATGCGGAAGCCGTGGCCGAGCAGCGCGTCACGCAGCGCGGTACGCCGGGCGGCGTAGCGCTCGCGCTGCTCGCGGACGTGGGTGTCGTCCGAGAGGGCGGCGACCACCGCGGCCTGGGTCGGCGCGGACGTCATCATGCCGCCGTGCTTGCGGATCTGGAGGAGCTCGCCGAGGACGGCGGGGTCGCCAGCGAGGAACGCGGCACGATAGCCGGCCAGGTTCGAGCGCTTCGACAGGGAGTGCACCGAGACGATCCCCTCGTAGGAACCGCCGCACACGTCCGGGTGCAGCACCGAGACCGGGTCCGCCTCCCAGCCCAGCTCGATGTAGCACTCGTCGGAGAAGACCAGCACGCCGTGCTCGCGGGCCCAGGCGACGATCCGGGTCAGCTCCTCCTTGGACAGGACCCGGCCGGTGGGGTTCGACGGCGAGTTGAGCCACAGCAGCTTCAGACCCGTCGGGTCCAGCTCGGTGGGGTCGTCGTAGACGACGTGCTCGGCCCGGGCCAGCCGCGCGCCGACCTCGTACGTCGGGTAGGCGAGGCGCGGGTGGGCGACCTTGTCGCCGGGGCCGAGGCCCAGCTGCGTCGGCAGCCAGGCCACGAGCTCCTTGGAGCCGACGACGGGCAGCACATGGCGGTGGGTGACGTCCCGCGCCCCGAGGCGTCGCTCCACCCAGCCCGTGAGCGCGTCCCGCAGCTCGGGCGTGCCCCACACGGTGGGATAGCCCGGCGAGTCCGCGGCGGCGACCAGAGCCTTCTGGATCAGCTCGGGCACCGGGTCGACCGGGGTGCCGACGGACAGGTCGACGATGCCGCCCGGGTGAGCGGCGGCCGTCGCCTTGTAGGGCTCCAGCTTGTCCCAGGGGAAGGTGGGAAGCCGGTCGGAGACTGCGGACACGGGATCGGGCTCACTTTCTCGTACGTACGACCCGTACGTATCGCTGGTACTCGCTGTGCTCGCCGCGGGCCGTACCCGTCGCGCGCGGCGCACGCGCCCGGTACGGCAAACGCCTCGGTCCCGTACGGCGACCGGAACGATCCGGCCGTACGGGACCGAGGCGGTGCGTGTGCGAGCCGCTTACTGGTTCTGCGGCGGCAGCGCTGCGACGAAGGGGTGGTCGCGCTCGATCAGACCGAGCTTGCTGGCGCCGCCGGGCGAGCCGAGCTCGTCGAAGAACTCGACGTTCGCCTTGTAGTAGTCCTTCCACTCTTCGGGAGTGTCGTCCTCGTAGAAGATCGCCTCGACCGGGCACACCGGCTCACAGGCTCCACAGTCGACGCATTCGTCCGGGTGGATGTACAAGGACCGGGAGCCCTCGTAGATGCAGTCGACCGGGCACTCCTCGATGCACGCCTTGTCCTTGACGTCGACACAAGGCTGCGCGATGACGTAGGTCACGCTGTCGTTCCTCCTCGATAGGGCGCTGGCGGGCCTCCGTAGGCTCCGCCGCCTGGCGCGCGGGAGCGCGGCGTCGTCGATGCCCGCCCCTAGTATCTCCGTTCTTGGGCATGATCCGAACAGGAGGGGTGAACTGACCTGTGGAAATCTCGTCGTCCGGCCGCCTTGAGGTCCGTATCACCGCTGCTGACGTGGGAAAACGTGTCTCGGTACGACGCTTGAGCGACGATGGAGACACGGGAGAGAAGTTCACCGACACGGTCGGTGTTCTCACATCATGGGACAACGGTGTGCTGCTGATCACACGGCGGACCGGCGAACGTGTCCGGATCGCGGAATCCTCGCTGGTCGCGGGCAAGGTCGTGCCCGCCGCCCCGGCGCGTCGGCGGGGCCCCGCGGCCTCGTACGAGGAGCTGGCGCGGGTCTCCGCACGGGCCTGGCGGCCGGTGGAGAGCGAGCGGCTCGGCGGATGGGAGCTGCGGGCCGCGTCCGGGTTCACCCGGCGCGCCAACTCCGTGCTGCCCCTCGGCGACCCCGGCATGCCGCTGGACGACGCGCTGGCGTACGCGAGCGCCTGGTACGCCGCCCGTGACCTGCCCGCCTACGTCCAGACCGCGACCGGGGCCGAGGGCACGCAGGAGCTGCTGTGCGCGGACCTGGAGGAGCGCGGCTGGGTCCGTGAGGTGACGGCCGGCCTGTGGATCGGTTCGCTCGCGCCGATCGGGGACCGGGACGCGCCGGGGGTCACGCTCTCGCGTACGGCCGACGACGCCTGGCTGGGCCGCTACCAGCGCAAGGGCCTCGGCGAGGTGGCGCTGAAGGTGCTGGGCAGCGGGCCCTCCGTGTGGTTCGCGACCGTGCCGGACGAGGAGGGCGAGGCGCCCGCCGCGATCGGCCGCTGTGTGGTGGACGGCCGCTGGGCCGGGTTCGCCGCCGTCGAGGTCGGCCCGGCGCACCGGCGCAGGGGCCTCGGCACCGCAGTGATGGCCGCCCTGGCCCGCCGGGCCCTGGACGAGGGCGCCTCGGCCGCCTGGCTCCAGGTGGAGGACGACAACGCGGCGGCACGTGCGCTGTACACCGGGATGGGCTTCGCGCCCCACCATTCGTACCACCACTACCGCCGGGCCGCGGACGCCGGAGCGGCGGGGCACGGTTTCGGCGCCGCCGAGCCGTATCGATCGGCGTGAAGGGGCACGAGTCCGGCATGCGTTGCTCTCCACAGCCACCGGAACCGGAGCGGGCCGCCGAGGTGCGACGGCTCTTCGCCGAGGAGGCCCGGACCGAACGGCCGGACCTGTCGATGCTGTGCCTGCTGATCGGGGCGGCGGCCGACGGGACGCTCGACGAGGCCGGGACGGACGCGGCGCAGATCGAGCTGGACCGGCTGGCGGGACTGCTGCCGTTCCGCCCGGGCGGGCCGCGGTCCTGGGCCGCCGCCCTCGCCGAACTGCTCGGCGGGCGCTGCGGGTTCCACGGCTCGCCGGCCGACTACCAGCGGCTGGAGTCCTCACTGCTGCACGAGGTGCTGATGCGGCACCGCGGGCTGCCCATCCTGCTCTCCGTGGTGTGGATGGAGGTGGCACGACGGGCCGGCGCGCCGGTGTACGGGGTCGCCCTGCCCGGGCACTTCGTCGTGGGCTTCGGACCGGCCGAGCAGCAGGTGCTCGCCGATCCCTTCGACGGCGGGCGGGTCCTGACCGGCCCGGACGCCGAGCTGCTCGTCGCGGGGGCGACCGGCGCCCCGCTGGACCCGTCGATGCTCTCCCCCGCCGACCCGCTCGACGTCGTCCTGCGCGTCCTGAACAACATCCGGGCCTGGGCGGCCGCCCGTCCGGAGCGCTCCGACGTGTCGCTGTGGGCCGTCGAGCTGTCCCTCCTGCTGCCCGCGCACCCGGCGCGGCTGCGCTACGAGCGGGCCCAGCTGCTGGTCAAGCGCGGCGACTTCCTGGGTGGGGCCACCGAACTCGACGCGTACGCCGACGTGGTGGCCGCCGTCGACGAGCCGGCCGCGGCCCGGGTGCGGCACCAGGCCCATGCGGCACGGGCGATGCTCAACTGACCCTGCCTACAGCCAGCCCTTCTCGCGGGCGATCCGTACCGCTTCCGCCCTGTTGCGGACCGCCAGCTTCTGGATGGCCGTGGACAGGTAGTTGCGGACGGTGCCCTGGGAGAGGTGGAGGGCGGCGGCCAGCTCGGCGTTGGTCGAGCCGTCGGCCGCGGCGCGGAGCACCTCACGCTCCCGGTCGGTCAGCGGGTTGGCCCCCTCGGCCAGCGCCGCGGCGGCGAGCGTCGGGTCGATGACCCGCTCTCCGTCCAGCACCTTCCGTACCGCCGCGGCGAGTTGGGCCGCGGGGGCGTCCTTCACCAGGAAGGCGTCCGCGCCGGACTCCATGGCGCTGCGCAGATAGCCGGGGCGGCCGAACGTCGTCAGGATGAGCAACTTGACGTCCGGGAGGGCCGCGTGGACCTCGGCCGCGGCCTCGATGCCCGTTCTGCCCGGCATCTCGATGTCGAGGAGCGCGACGTCGACGTCGTGCTCGCGGGCGGCGGCCAGCACCTCGTCGCCGCGCGCCACCTGGGCGACCACCTCGATGTCCGGCTCCAGGCCCAGCAGGGCTGCCAGCGCCTCGCGGACCATCGACTGGTCCTCGGCGAGCAAGACCTTGATCGTGCGGCTCATGCCCCGGATCCTACGGGGTCGTCCGCGGCGTCCGCGCCTGCCTCCGCCCCCGTCAGCGGCACCCGTGCGACCAGCCGGAACCCGTGCCGCACCCGCCCGGCCTCCAGCGTTCCGCCCGCCTTCTCCAGTCGTTCGGTCAGCCCGGTCAGACCGTTGCCGTGCGAGCCGGCGGAACCGCCGGAACCGTCGTCCTCCACGGACAGTTCGAGCACCGGCCCGTCCAGTGTCTGACGGCGCAGGAGCTCCACGGTGCAGCGCCGGGCCCCGCTGTGCCGTACGACGTTGGTGACCGCCTCGCGCAGCGCCCAGGCGAGCGCCGACTCGCTCTCCTCGGGCACGCCGGTGAGATCGGGTTCGACCGGCAGGTCGGCCCGCACGCCCGCCGCGGTCAGCGCGACCTGGGTGCCGGCGAGTTCACCGGCGAGCCGGGGTCGGCGGTAGCCGGTGACCGCCTCGCGCACGTCGACGAGGGCCTGGCGGCTGACCTGTTCGATGTCGGCGACCTGCTGGGCCGCCTTCTCCGGGTGGTCGGGAAGCATCCGCCCGGCCAGTTCGCTCTTCAGCGTGATCAGCGACAGCGAGTGCCCGAGCAGGTCGTGCAGGTCTCTGGCGAGCCGCAACCGCTCTTCGTTGGCGGCGAGTTGGGCGACCGTGGCGCGGGCCTCGCGCAGCGCGATGGTCGTCCGCAGGAGCTCGCGCACGCCGGTCATGGCGAACCCGCCGAGGAAGGCGGGGATGAGCAGTCCCGCCAGATAGGCCTTGCCGCCCGGGACGATCAGGGCGACCGTCGTCAGCACGGCCGCCACGGCCGGGATGGTCAGGCGCGCCCAGCGCAGCGGGAGGGCCGCGCCGGCCGCGATGGCCACGTACACGAACAGGACGAGCCATTCCCGTCCCAGCGTGAGGGAGAGGACGGCCGCCTGCGTCGCGAGGGCGCCCAGCGAGCCGAGCACCAGCCTGTTGTGCTCCCCGCGCCCCGTACGGAAGACGAGGGCGCCGTACCAGAGCACGAAGGCGATCAGACCGATCCAGCCGAGCACCACGACACCGGTGCTGTGTCCGCCGTGCACGAGGTCGCTGACCGGCGCGCTCAGGTAGACGAGCCAGATGCCGGTCCAGACGACCTTGACGATCTGCTGCTTGCGGTTCTGCGGGCGCTGCCCGATGCCGACGCTGCTCACGCCTTCAGCGTGTCCTTCCGGTACAGCCAGGCCGCGCCGCCCACGAACAGGACGAAGGAGACGGCGAGGATGGCGAGGTCCTTCGCGTGCGGGGCGTCGCCGAGTTCGATGGCCTGCCCGAGGGCAGCGTACGCGTGCGTGGGCAGCCACTTGGCGATGTTCTGCAGCCAGTCGGGGAAGGTGGTGGTGGGCATCCACAGGCCACCGAGCATCGACAGGCCGAAGTAGGTGATCATCGTGATCGGGCGGACCGCGTCACCGCTGGCGAGGTAGCCGATGGCGACGCCGAGCGCGGCGAAGACGAGGCTCCCGGCCCAGATGGCGAGGGTGAGGGCGATCCACTGCCAGGCGTCCAGCCGTACGTTCTTCACGGCCGCGGCGACCACGAAGACGATCACGATCGAGGGCAGGCTGATCACGGCGGCGCTCGCCGTCTTCGCGAACACGTAGCCGCGGCCCGGGAGCGTGGTGAGCCTCAACTGCCGTACCCAGCCGCTCTCGCGCTCCTTGGCGATGCGCTCGCTGTTGCCCATCAGGACGGCGGTCAGGGCGCCGAAGGACGCCATGGAGACCATGAAGAAGGTCGGCAGGTTCAGGCCCGTCCCGTCGACCTCGGTCGTGCTGTCGGCTCTGCCCGCGATCAGCAGGAACAGGGCAGAGGGGTAGATCACCGAGAAGAACAGGAACTTGCGGTTGCGCAGGGCGCGGGTGATCTCCAGTTTGATCAGGCTGTTCACTTCGCCTTCGCCTCCTCGGCGGCCGTGATGGCGACGAAGGCCTGCTCCAGACCGAGCCCGGACACTTCGAGGTTGCGGGGGTAGACGCCGAGCCCGTACAGCGCGTGCACGGTCGCGTCGGCGTCGGAGGACTGGATGCGGACGGTCTGCCCGGACACGTCGACGGATGTCAGGAAGGGCAGCGCGCGCAGCGGTCCCTCGTCGATCGAGCCCTCCAGGTCGAAGGAGATCCGGCGGGCGCCGGCCTTCGCCTTGATCTCGGCCGCGGTGCCGTCGGCCAGCAGCCGGCCGCGGTGCAGGACGAGCACCCGGTCGGCTATGGCGTCGGCCTCCTCCAGGTAGTGCGTGGCGAACAGGACCGTGCGCCCCTGGTCGGCCTGTTCGCGCATGGTCGCCCAGAAGGACTGGCGGGCGGAGACGTCCATGCCGGTGGTGGGCTCGTCGAGCACGATCAGGTCGCTGTCGCCCGCGGTGGCGAGGGCGAAGCGGACGCGCTGTGCCTGGCCGCCGGAGAGCTTGTTGACCTTGCGGTCGGCGATCGGGGAGATCCCGGCCCGGGCGAGGACGTCCTGGACGCGGAAGGGCTTCGGGTGCAGGTCGCACGCGAGCTTCACCAGCTCGCCCACCGTGACCTCGTCCATCAGCCCGCCGCTCTGCAGCATGGCGCCCACCCGGCCGCCGACGATGGCCTCGCGCGGGCTGGTGCCGAAGACCCGGACCGCGCCGCTGTCGGCCTGCTTGAGGCCGAGGAGCAGGTCGAGGGTCGTGGACTTGCCCGCGCCGTTGGGGCCCAGCAGGGCGACGGTCTCGCCCGGGTGCAGATCGAGGGTCAGCCCGTCCACGGCCCGTACGCTGCCGTACGTCTTGGTCACCGATTCGAAGCCGACCACCGAGGTGGCGGTCGCCGCAGTCGTTGTCATGGCATCCATCGTGGCGACGGACGGGGTGTCCGGGGCAGTGCAGCTTGTCGTCTCTCGGAGATGACAGATGTCATGTGCGGCGGGCGGCACGCCACTTCGCGCCGCGCGTGGTCCCGGTCGCGCGAAAGGGGGGCCCGGTCGTGACCGGGCCCCCCTTCCAACCGCCTCGGGACTAATTCGGGTTGGTCTCGATGACCGCGACCCGGTCGGTCTTGCTCATCAGCGCCTGGCGCAGGGCGACGTAGACGTCCTGCGGCGTGACGGGCGTCTTCTTGCCGTTGGCCCGGGTGATGAGAACCCCGTCGAACGTCTGACCGTACAGCTCCTTCAGGGCGTTCAGGTCCGGCTTGTCGGTCAGTTTGCCGTCGGGGGTCGCTTCCACCCGGAGGAACTTCCAGAGCGAGTTCTGCGGGCTCATCGGGATCGAGTGCGCCGCGTCCGTCTGCACGGTCACGTTGGCCGACATCGCCGGCTTCGCGAACTTCGCCATCATCCGGTCGACCTCGGCGTTCGCGACCTTCGGCTGACGCGTCGTGGTGGCGACCTTCACCGGAGCGGTCGTGCCGGTCTCCACCTGGGCGCGGTACGCGTCCTGCACGGCCTGGGTCGAGGAGGCCACGTCGATGCCCTTGCCCGCCTTGCCGTACACGGGGACGGCCTTGCCGGACACGAACTTGATCGTGCCGTCCTGCATCGACCCGGAGCCGCCCGCGGCGCCCTCGAGGGCGGCCTGGAGCTTCTCCTCGTCGACCGGCATCACGGGCTCGATCACGCGCTCCTGGCCGAACAGCGACCCGATCACCGAGACGGGGTTGTAGTCGCTGCCCGCCGCGGCACGGACCGTGGCCTGGCTGTCGAGCTGGAGCCCGGCCTGGTCCGGCTTGAGCGCGACGGTGTCGCCGTCGACCGACAGCTTGAGCGCCGTGTTCGTGCGGTCGCCGAGGGCGTCGTCGAGCTTCCTGACGGCGTCGTCGCGGGTGCCGCCGCCGATGTCGACGCCGAGCACGGTGGTGCCCTTGGGCACGTCCGAGTGGTTCATCAGGAGGCCGGCACCGTAGGCACCGCCGACGAGGACCACCACGAGGACGCCCAGGAGGGCCGGCTTGTTGCGGCCCTTCTTCTTGGCCGGCTTCGACGAGGCCGGGGGCTGCTGGACCGGCTCGGGCAGCTTCGGCGGGGTGTGCGGCAGCGGTCCCTCGGTGTGCGCGCCCGGCGCGAACGGAGCGTTCTGCGCGGACGGCACGACGGGGATGCCGCTGGTCAGGGTGTGACCGGAGACGTTGTCCCCGGGGGCGCCGTAGCCGCCGGGGCCCGGCTCGGGGGCCGGCTTCTGCGGCGTGAGGATCGCGGTGTCGTCGCTCAGGCCACCGCTGAGGCCGCCGCCGGGCACCGCACCGGGTGCACCGGAGCCGCCGGGTCCGCCCGGACCCTGCCTCGCGGCCAGGCTGCCGGGCGCCACGCCGGGACCGGCGGGCGGCACCATCGGGCCGTCACCGGTGACCGGGCCGCCGGTCGGCCCCGCGGGTCCGCCCTGGCCGTTCTCCGCGAAGTACGGGAGGTCGTCGCGACGCGGCTCGGAGCCGCCCGCGCCGACGGCCGGGAAGGAGCCGGTACTGCCGAGCGCTCCGGAGATGTCGAAGGAACCGGTACCGCCTCCGTGGCCGGGGGCCACGGGTCCGGCGCCGGTGGCGCCGGGCAGCCCGGCGCCGTTCGTGCCGCCGGGACGGGGAGGGTTCGCCCCGCCGCCGGGACGGGCGCCGGCCGGGGGACCCGGCCGCGCACCGTTCCGGCCGCCGGGACGTCCACCCTGCGCGGGCGCACCGTTCTGGCCGCCGGGGCGTCCACCCTGCGCGGGCGGGGCGGCCGAACCGCCGGTGACGCCCGCTCCGTTGGTGGATCCGCCGCCCGGCCCGCCCTTGGGCGCACCGGACTTGCGGGGCGCGAACCAGTCGCTCGCCTTCTCCTCGGCCGCTGCGGGCGCAGCGCCGGACGGGTCGGCGGGCACGGGCGCGGGGGCGGAGCCGACGGCCGGCGCCGGCGAACCGGCGTTCCGCGGCGGCTCCGACGGGTTCCCGCTGCCGTCGGCGGCGTCGGCGGACGTGTCCGCGTCCGCGACGGGTGTGCGCACGACGACGGGCGGGATGGGCCGCGATCCGGGGATGTTGATCCGGATGCGCGTCGTCAGCGTTGTCTCGGTCTTGCGCTCCTCCGGCGGGTTGCCGGCGTCGGCACCGCTCTGGGAAGCCGTGGGGGTCCCGTACGGCGGCGTCCCCGACGGGTACGCGGCTCCACCGCGCCCGTTGGGCCCGGAGGACGAACTGTCAGTTTCACGACTCAAGGCAGGTTCTCCCGGTTGGCTCCACCGCCCGTTTACTCGACCTCATCTCGGGCAGCTCGGCGGCGCGCACCACCATACTGGCCGTGTCCGGCGCGCAAACCTCGCCCGCGAAGGAAACCCGCACGGGACCCGCACCTGTCCGATGCGGCGAAGTGGTACGTCACTTGCCAAGTCGGACGTCGGAGGCGTCCGGTTGCCGCCCCTGGCCGAGCGTGGCGCACATCACAGCGACAGCCATGCCACCGAGCAGGAAGAGATAGGAGACAAGTCCCGCGCCGAACAGGAAGTCGCCCTCGGGGCGGCTGGCGGTGAGCAGGATGACGGCCACCAGCCAGCCGGCCGCGGGAGCGACGGCCCCGGCACGTGTGCCGGTCGCCCGGCTGCCTCCGAGGAAGAGTCCGGCCGCACCCACGAGCGCGAGCAACAGTCCGAGGGGGAACCAGCCGGACTGCACCAGCGCCCCGGCGGCGCCCACCACGGCGCCGAGCAGAAAGAGCCCCAGACCGGCGGCGATCCGCCCGGCGGAGGGCCGTGTCAGCGGCTGCGCGAGCATGCTCCCGCGCTGTCCGGTCGTACTCATCGCGCGTCCGCTTCCTCTCGGTCGATGCCCGCGAACAGGTCGGTCTCCCGCGTCCCGGGCCGCTCCCCGCTCACCAACTCGTAGTACTCGGTGGTGAAGAGCGGCTGCGCCAGCTGGTTCGAGAGGACGAACCAGGGCTCGGACACCTCGATCTGGGTGGCGTGGGCCCGCATGGCGGCCGCTTTGGCGGCGGCGTACGCGGTTCCGTCGATCTCGGTGGTGACCGCCGTGTCGTCGACGACACCCGGGACGTCGGCGAGGTCCGCGGACCGGGTGAACGGCAGCTCCGGGAGCGCTTCCCGAAGCCGCGCGAACGCCTGCTCGCCCACGGAGCGCGGCACCCGGTTCCAGTAGACCTTGGTGATCCCCCAGGGGTCGCCGAGATCGCGGCGGAAGGCGCTGTCCGCGGCGAGCTCGGCGGCGCGCACGGCCACGCGGTGTGCCTTGATGTGGTCGGGGTGCCCGTATCCGCCGTCGGGGTCGTAGGTGACGAGCACCTGGGGGCGCACCTCGCGGATCACGGCGACGAGGTCGCAGGCGGCATCGTCGAGGTCGGCGGACCAGAAGGCACCGGCGCGACGGTTCTGTTCGACGCCCATCATCCCGGAGTCGCGGTGGCGTCCCTGGCCGCCCAGGAACCGGTGGTCGGTGACGCCCAGTTCCTTCATGGCGGCGGCCAGCTCTCCCGCCCGGTACGGTCCGAGCCCGCCCTCGCGGTCGGGCGCCAGGTGGGCGAGTCCGGGCGGGATGACCTCGCCCTCCTCACCGAGCGTGCAGGTCACCAGCGTCACCTGGGCGCCCTCGGCCGCGTACTTGGCCATGGTCGCGCCGTTGTTGATCGACTCGTCGTCCGGGTGCGCGTGCACCAGGAGCAGACGCCGGTCGGGCAGTTCCGTCATGGAACCCACCCTACGAGGCGGCCGCCCTCGTCCCGAGCCGGGCGCGGTCGGCGGACGGGATCAGAACTTGATGCTGCCGATCATCCCCGCGATGTTCGTGGTCAGCTCGTTGATCGTGGGAGCGACCGTGGAGGAGGCGAGGTAGAAACCGAGCAGGACACACACGATGGCGTGGGCGGCCTTCAGTCCTGACTTCTTCACCAGGATGAAGACGATGATCGCCAGCAGCACCACCGCCGAAATCGAGAGTGCCACGGCGGTTCACCTCCAAAGATCCCAGGGACATGGGGGGTCGGACATGGGGGTCGTAAATACATACAGCAGCCAGCAGGTTCATACCCACGCAGCGCTAGTGATCATAACTATCCGTACGCGCGCATCGATCGGCGCACGGCCGCACAAGGGGGCGCATGGCCAATATGGTCGGGGGATGACGAGCGAGCCTTTCTCCTTCCCGCGCCGGTACGCCCGGACGCAGCGGTTCACCTCCGGCGCACCACGGGCGTTCACGGTGTCCCCCGACGGTTCCCGTGTCGTGTTCCTGCGGTCCCTGTCCGGTACGGACCGGGCGCATCACCTGTGGGTCCTCGATGTGCCCCGGGACGGGGCGGGAGCCTCCCCGGGCGGTGGCGGGGAGCGGGTCGCGGCCGATCCGGCGGCGCTGCTCGGCGGCGCGGGCGAGGAGTTGTCCCCGGAGGAGCGGGCGCGCCGTGAACGCAGCCGTGAGGGCGGTGCCGGGATCGTCGGCTACGCCACGGACACCGCGGTCGAGCTGGCCTCTTTCGCCCTGTCGGGGAGGCTTTTCACGGCGGAGCTGAGGGCCGGGACGGCGCGTGAACTCCCCGTGGCGGGACCGGTGATCGACCCGCGTCCGTCGCCCGACGGCCGGTTCGTCGCGTACGTGGCCGGGGGCGCCCTCCGGGTCGTCGGCGCCGAGGGCGAGGACGACCGGGCCCTGGCGGAGCCGGAGCCGGCCGCGGGCGAGGGGTCGGTCTCGTACGGACTGGCCGAGTTCATCGCGGCCGAGGAAATGGGGCGTTCGCGCGGGTTCTGGTGGTCGCCCGAGAGCGACCGGCTGCTCGTCGCGCGGGTCGACGACACGCCCGTGCAGCGCTGGTGGATCGCCGATCCCACGCAGCCCGGGACCGAGCCGCAGCGGGTCGCGTATCCGGTGGCGGGCAGCGCCAACGCGGACGTACGACTCTTCGTCATCACGCTCGACGGGGTGCGCACGGAGGTCTCCTGGGACCGGGCGCGCTACCCGTATCTGGCGCATGTGCACTGGTCAGCGGGGGGTGCGCCGCTGATCCTGGTGCAGGCGCGGGACCAGCGCAGCCAGCTGTTCCTGGCCGTGGACCCGGACACCGGGACGACCCGCATGGTGCACGCGGACGAAGATCCACAATGGCTGGATCTTTTCCCTGGTGTGCCGTGCTGGAGCCCCGCCGGACAGCTCGTGCGGATCGCCGACGAGGGCGGCGCCCGGGTGCTCGCCTTCGGTGAACGACCGCTGACGGGGCCGCAGTTGCACGTACGCGCGGTGCTCGACGTGTCGGACGACGACGTGCTGGTCTCGGCGTCGGCGGGCGAGGCGGCGGCCGCCCAGGAGACCGGCGAGGTGCATGTGTACCGCGTGAACGAGCTCGGGGTGGAGCGCGTCTCGCAGGAACCCGGCGTGCACTCGGCCGTGCGCGCCGGCGGCGTGACCGTGCTCGCCTCCTCGGTGCTCGACCAGCCGGGCGTCCAGGTCCATGTCCTGCGCGAGGGGAAGACGATCGCGACCGTACCTTCCCTCGCGGAAAGTCCCGGTCTGTCCCCGCGCGTGACCCTCACGCAAGGGGGCGCACGGAAAATCCCATGCGCCGTGCTTATGCCTACTGACTACGACGGCGTCACTCCCCTCCCGGTCCTCATGGATCCCTACGGCGGTCCGCACGGCCCCCGGGTGCTCGCCGCGCACAACGCCCACCTCACCTCGCAGTGGTTCGCCGACCAGGGATTCGCCGTGATCGTCGCCGACGGGCGCGGCACCCCCGGTCGCTCCCCCGCCTGGGAGAAGGCGGTCCGCGACGACTTCACACTCTCGCTCGACGACCAGATCGACGCCCTCCAGGGCCTCGCGGAGACCTTCCCGCTCGACCTGTCCCGGGTGGCGATCCGCGGCTGGTCGTACGGAGGGTGGCTCGCGGGACTCGCCGTGCTGCGCCGGCCCGACGTCTTCCACGCGGGCATCGCCGGCGCCCCGGTCACGGACTGGCGGCTCTACGACACCCACTACACCGAGCGGTACCTCGGCGACCCCGCGGCCGACCCTCACACGTACGCGCACAGCTCGCTGATCACCGACGAGGGGCTGTCCGAGCCCGCCGCCCGGCACGCCCCGCTGATGATCGTCCACGGTCTCGCCGACGACAACGTGGTGGTGGCGCACGCCCTGCGACTGTCCTCCGCGCTGCTGGCCGCCGGACGCCCGCACGAGGTGCTGCCCCTGTCGGGTGTCACGCACATGACCCCGCAGGAGCAGGTCGCCGAGAACCTGCTGCTGCTCCAGGTGGACTTCCTCAAGCGCGCCCTCGGACTCGCCTGACGCCCGGGCCCGCGGTTGCAGGTGCACAGCGTCGCGGCGCACCGGACGGGTTCACGGAAGTGGTCCCGCACGTCGGAGAGGTCCGGCGTGCGGGGCGGCACGGCGAGCGCCATGAGTTGCAGGAGCCGACGCCGGAACAGCTGTCGATGACGACCCTGCCGCCCGTCTTCATGTACGAGTACACCTTCCCGCGGTAGCCCTTCTTCCGGCGCACGGGTCCGGCGTAGGTGCTGAACGTGCCGAGGTCCTCGTCGTCCGGGGTGGCGGTGTGGTCGTCCTTCGGCCGGATGCCCGTCGACCGGGCCGAGCCGGTCTCGTCGAGGCCGGCACGGCAACGAGCCGGGGTGACATGGCGCACCCCGGCTCGTTCACGGCACCCGCACGGCCGTACGGTGTTCACCTTGGCCCGTCCGTATATCGGTACCGCTTCCGCCAAGTTGCCTGCGTGTTAACGAAGTTCATGCGGGTTTGCACACTTATGGCGCCGACTCCGGCTCCTCCGCGGGGGGTTCACCGCCCGGCTCCTCCGGCGGGACGACCTGCTTCTCCTCCGCGAAGTGACACGCCGAGTCGTGCGCGGCCGGCCCCTCGGTGAACCGGAACTCCGCGGGCACCGCGAGCAGCGGCACTTCCAGCGCGCACCGCTCCTGTGCCTTCCAGCAGCGGGTGCGGAAGCGGCACCCGGACGGCACGTTCGCCGGCGACGGCACGTCGCCGGTCAGGATGATCCGCTCCCGGTGCTCCCGGGCGTCCGGGTCGGGCACGGGCACGGCGGACAGCAGGGCCTGGGTGTAGGGGTGCGTCGGATGGTCGTAGATCTCGGCGTCCCTGCCGGTCTCCACGATCCGCCCGAGGTACATCACCCCGACCCGGTCGGAGATGTGCCGCACGATCGACAGGTCGTGCGCGATGAAGACGTACGACAGGTCGAACTCGTCCTGCAGCCGTTCCAGCAGGTTGACCACCTGGGCCTGCACGGAGACGTCGAGCGCGGACACCGGCTCGTCGGCGACGATGATCTCGGGCCGCAGCGCCAGCCCGCGCGCGATGCCGATGCGCTGGCGCTGGCCCCCGGAGAACTGGTGCGGATAGCGGTTGACGTACTCCGGGTTGAGCCCGACCACGTCGAGCAGATCCTGGACCCTCCTGCGGCGGTCGCCCTTCGGCGCGACCTCGGGATGGATCTCGTACGGCTCCCCGATGATGTCGCCGACGGTCATGCGCGGGTTGAGCGAGGTGTAGGGGTCCTGGAAGACCATCTGGATGTTGCGGCGCACGGCCTTGAGCGCCCTGCCGGACAGCCGGGTGATGTCCTCGCCCTTGTACTTGATGGTCCCGGCCGTGGGCCGCTCCAGGTTGACCAGCATCCTGGCCACCGTGGACTTGCCGCAGCCGGACTCGCCGACGATGCCGAGGGTCTCTCCGCGGCCGAGGCGGAAGTCGACCCCGTCGACGGCCTTGACCTCGCCGATCTGCTTCCTGAACAGGATCCCCCGGGTGAGCGGGTAGTGCTTGACCAGCCCGTCGACCTCCAGGATCGTCTCAGCCGTCGTGCCGTCCATCGAGGCACTCCCTCCAGAAGAAGCAGGCGCTCCTGCGGGTCCCGCCGCTGCCCTCCACCTCCGCCTGCGGCGGCACGTCGGTCCGGCAGACGTCGCGGGCCATCGGGCAGCGCGGGTGGAAGGCGCAACCCGGTGGAATGCGCATGAGGTTGGGCGGCAGTCCCTTGATGGCGTAGAGCTCGTGGCCCTTCTGGTCGAGCCGTGGGATCGAGTCCAGGAGGCCCTTCGTGTAGGGGTGGGCGGGCGCCTTGTAGATGTCGTGCACGGGTGCCGACTCCACGATCCGCCCCGCGTACATCACGGCGATCCGGTCGGCGACGTCGGCGACCACGCCGAGGTCGTGGGTGATGAGGATGAGCCCCATGTGGAGTTCGCGCTGCAACTCGGCCAGCAGATCCATGACCTGGGCCTGGACGGTGACGTCGAGCGCGGTGGTCGGCTCGTCGGCGATGATCAGGGCGGGCTCCAGGGCCAGCGCCATGGCGATCATGATGCGCTGGCGCATGCCGCCGGAGAACTGGTGCGGATAGTCGCGCACCCGGTCGGCGGCGGCCGGGATACGGACCCGGTCCATCAGCTCGACCGCCTTGGCGCGGGCGTCCTTGCGGGACATGCCGCGGTGCACGACGAACATCTCGCCGAGCTGGTCGCCGACACTGAGTACGGGGTTGAGGGCGGACAGCGCGTCCTGGAAGATCATCGCCATCCCGGCGCCACGGACCTTGCGCCGCTCGTCCTCCTTGAGCGTCAGCAGGTCCCTGCCCTGGAAGAGGATCTCGCCGCCGGTGATACGCGCGGGCGGTGTGTCGAGAATGCCCATCACGGCCTGCGCGGTCACCGACTTGCCGGAGCCCGACTCGCCGAGCACGGCGAGGGTCTCCCCCTCGTCCACGCCGTAGGCGACCCCGTTGACGGCTTTGGCCACACCGTCCCTGGTCCTGAACTCCACGTGCAGATCACGCACTTCGAGCAGCACGTCCGTCACCTCAGCTTCGGGTCGAGGGCGTCGCGCACCGCGTCGCCGAGCATGATGAACGCGAGCACGGTGATCGCGAGCGCGCCGGCGGGCCACAGCAGCATGTGCGGGGCCTGGCGGATGTACGCCGACGCCGAGGAGATGTCGATGCCCCAGGAGACGGTCGGGGGTTTCAGACCGACGCCGAGGTAGGAGAGCGTCGCCTCCAGGGCGATGTACGTGCCGAGCGCGATGGTGGCGACGACGATCACCGGCGCGACGGCGTTCGGGGCGATGTGCCGCAGCAGCAGCCGGGAGTTGGAGGCACCGAGGGCGCGGGCGGCCTGCACGTAGTCGTTCTGCCGGGTCGTGATGACGGAGCCGCGGGCGATGCGGGAGATCTGCGGCCAGCCGAGCAGCACCATGAACCCGATGACCGGCCAGACCGTATTGCTGGTCACCACGGAGAGGAGGACCAGACCGCCGAGCACGACGGGGATGGCGAAGAAGATGTCGGTGAGGCGGGACAGGATCGAGTCCCACACCCCGCCGTAGAACCCGGCCAGTCCGCCGAGCAGTGAGCCGAGGAGGGCGACACCGAGGGTGGCGAGGACACCGACGCTGATCGAGATGCGGGTCCCGTACACGGTGCGGGTGTAGACGTCGCAGCCCTGGCCGTCGAAGCCGAAGGGATGTCCCGGCTGGGACCCCTCCTGGGCCTTGGCGAGGTCGCACTGGAGCGGGTTGCCGGAGGTGATCAGCGAGGGCCAGACGGAGATGACGACCAGGAAGAGGATGACCAGCGCGGAGACGATGAAGACGGGGTTGCGCCGCAGGTCCCGCCACGCGTCGGACCACAGCGAGCGCGGCTTCTCCTGCGGTCCGGTGCCCTCCGGTCCGCCCGGCGTCTTCTCCAGGGTGAGGGCCTCGCCGGCGCCGAGGTCCATGGTGCCGCCCATTCCCGTGGGGGCGATGGCGCCTTCCGGCCGCTGCGGTTCAGGCATAGCGGATCCTCGGGTCGAGTACGGCGTACAGGAGGTCGACGAGCAGGTTGGCGACCAGGAAGACGAGGACGAGGATGGTCACGAAACCGACCACGGTCTGGGTGTTCTGCCGGACGATGCCCTGGTAGAGCTGGAAGCCGACGCCGTGGATGTTGAAGATCCGCTCGGTGACGATGGCGCCGCCCATCAGCGCGCCGATGTCGGTGCCGATGAACGTGATCACGGGGATCAGCGAGTTGCGCAGCAGGTGCCGGGTGATCACCCTGCGCCGGGGCAGCCCCTTGGCGACGGCGGTGCGGACGTAGTCGGACCGTCGGTTCTCCGCGATCGAGGTGCGGGTCAGCCGGGTCACGTAGGCGAGCGACACGGACGCGAGGACCAGACCGGGGACGATCAGCTCGCCGAACGTGGCGTCCGGGGAGACGGACGGTCTGATCCAGCCCCACTCGACTCCGAGGAGCAGCTGGAGCAGCAGACCGGTCACGAAGGTCGGCACCGAGATGACGACGAGGGTGAGCAGCAGGACGCCGGTGTCGACGGGCCTGCCGCGGCGCAGGCCGGTGACGACGCCGAGCGAGATGCCGATGACGATCTCGAAGAGGATGGCGACGATGGTCAGCCGGATGGTGACCGGGAAGGAGCTGGCCATCAGCTCGGTGACCGGCTGTCCGTTGAACGCCGTCCCGAAGTCACCGGTGAACACTTTGCCCATGTATGACAGGTATTGCTGCCATACGGGCTTGTCGAGGTTGTACTCCTGGCGCAGCTGAGCGGCCGTGGCGGGGTCGCACTGCTTGTCGCCGCACAGGCCGGCGATGGGGTCGCCCATCACGTTGACCATCAGGAAGATCAGCAGGGTGGCGCCGATGAAGACCGGGATCATCTGGAGCAGGCGCCGGATCACATACCGTCCCATGGAGAGGCTCCGGGGGTCGTGGGACAGCCGGCCGCCCGCGGACGGTCCGGCTGTCCCGGCGGCTCAGCTGACCTTGATCTCGTTGTAGACGGGGACGCTGAACTGGTTGAGCGCCACGTCGGAGAGCCGTTCCGAGTAGCCGGCGCTGCCGTTCTGGTACCAGAGCGGGATGGCGGCCATGTTGTCCCGCACGACGCCTTCGGCCTGCTGGAAGAGCTGGACGGCCTTGGCGCGGTCCGTCTCGGCGTTCGCCCGGTCGACGAGCTTGTCGAAGTCCTTGTTCGACCACTTGCCGTCGTTGGAGGAGGCGTTCGTGTAGTACAGCGGCTGGAGGAAGTTCTGGATCAGCGGGTAGTCCATCTGCCAGCCGGCCCGGAAGGGGCCGGGCATCTTGTGCTGGTCGATCTGCTTGCGGAAGTCCGCGAAGGTGCCGACCGGATTGCCGACGCAGGCCTTGTCGTTGCCCAGCGCGTTGTTGATGGAGTTGCAGACGGCGTCGATCCACTCCTTGTGGGAGCCGGTGTCCGCGTTGTAGGTGAGCTTGACCTGACCGCCGGGCAGGCCGCCGCCCTGCTGCACCAGCTGCTTGGCCTTGGCGGGGTCGTACTCGCAGGAGGCACCGCACAGCCCGTCCTGGAAGCCGCCGTCCTTGCCGAGGACCGGCGAGGTCCAGTCGGAGGCCGGGGTGCGGGTCTTCTGGAAGATCGTGTCGGTGATCTGCTTGCGGTTGATCGCCATCGACAGGCCCTGGCGGACCTTCTGCGCTCCGCCGGAGTCCCAGTTCTTGTCGTAGAACGGGAAGGCGATCGTCTGGATGATGCCGGCCGGCGTGTTGATGTACCGGCCGCCGAGGTCGCTCTTCGCGTTCTTGAGCTGGGCGGCGGGCACGTCGTCGACGAGGTCGAGATTGCCGGCCAGCAGGTCGGTGTAGGCGGTGTTGTTGTCGGTGTAGACCTTGAGGTCCACTCCGTCGTTCCGCGCCTTGTCCTGCCCGGGGTAGGCGTCCCACTTGCGCAGGGACAGCTGCGAGCCCTTGGTGTAGGAGTCCACCGTGTACGGCCCGTTGCCGACCGGCTTCTGGAGCCAGGCCGCGTGGTCGCTGAAGAACGCGCTCGGCAGCGGCGAGAAGGCCGCGTAGCCGAGGGTGTCGGGGAAGGTCGAGAACTTCTGGTTGAGCTTGACGGTGAACGTGTCGGTGCCGGTCACCTTCAGCCCGGACAGCGTGTCGGCGCTCTGGGCGCCCGAGGAGGGGTGGACCTTGTCGTAGCCCTCGATGTAGCCGAAGAAGTACGCGTTCTTCTGCTTGTTCTTCAGGCTCGCCCCGTAGTTCCAGGCGTCGACGAAGGACTTCGCCGTGACGGCCTCGCCGTTGCTGAACTTCCAGCCGTCCTTCACGGTGATCGTGAAGTTCTGCGAGTCCGGGGTCTCGATCTTCTCGGCGAGCATGTTCTGGGCCGCGCCGGTCTTGGCGTCGTAGCGCTTCAGCCCGCGGAAGATCATGTCGAGGACCTTGCCGCCCTGCACCTCGTTGGTGTTCGCCGGCTCCAGCGGGTTCTGCGGGTCTCCCCAGGAGGAACTCAGGACTCCGGCGTTGCCACCGCCACCGCCACCGTCTCCGCCGCCGCCTCCGCAGCCGGCCGCCGCGAGGGCGACCGCCGTCGCACAAGCGGCCCATCTGGCGTGCGTGGCTCCACGCATGGAGTGCCTCCTCAAGAGTGCGCTGTGGCACCGACTCCGGGTGTTCACGCCCGATTCCGATGCGCCCTTCCTGTAGCGCCCAATATCGACACACAAGGGAGGTATCGCACATTCACCCCACCCGTCCGGGCCGCGTCGTCACCCGGATGCTTCCGGAGGCGGTTGCTCCGGATGATCTATGCAATGGATCTTCGCCGTTCGATGCAGAACCGTTGATTTGGGTGCACCAGATGTACGCATTCCGAGACTCCGGCGTCCGGTTATCGAACCTCTTGCCCGTTTCGCGCAGTTGGCCCGATTCCGGACACAGAACGGCCACGGTGCGCTACACGCGTAGTTACGCTGAGGTCAAGCCAGGGCAAAGAAGGTAAAGAGAAACCCAAGGCGACCGAGAATTTATTGACCTTGAATGAATTGCGTTGAAAAAGTCCGGCGTAGCCCGTAGGGAGCGCCCTGCGGAGCCGTTGACCCCATCGGGCCTGGAGCACCATGACCCTCCCTACTCCTTCCGCGGCCGCATCGCTTGAGGTGACCGACGAGATCGGCCAGATCCCGGATTCGTCCGCCAACCCCAAGGGCTCGGAGAGTCGCTCCCCGGGACGACTCGCCTGGAAGCGGTTCAAGCGTGACCGCACAGGCGTCATATCCGCGTACATCGTGATCTTCTTCTTTGCGATCGCGATCCTCGCGCCGCTGATCGCAAAGCTGTACGGCAAGGACCCGTACACCACGTACGCCAGCCAGCGCCCGGAACTCCTCGACGCCTTCTCGTACCCCGCGGGTCCCAACGGCGGTATCAGCTCGGAGTTCTGGTTCGGCATCGAGCCGCAGCTGGGTCGTGACGTCTTCACCTTCCTGCTGTACGGCATCCGCACCTCCCTGGGCATCGCCGTGGCCGCCACGCTGCTGACCACCTTCATCGGTGTGATCGTCGGCGTCACGGCCGGCTACCTGGGCGGCAAGACCGACTACCTCGTCGGCCGCATCATCGACATCCTGCTGTCGTTCCCGTCGACGCTGTTCTTCATCGCCTTCATGCCGGTGGTGTACGGCCTCTTCGTCGCCCCCGACGAGAACATCCCCACCTCGCTGCGGGCCATCTCCCTGATCCTGGTCCTCTCCGCCTTCGGCTGGGCGTCCATCGCCCGTCTGCTGCGCGGCCAGGTCCTCGGTCTGCGTGAGCGCGAGTACATCGAGGCGGCCAAGGTCACCGGTGCGTCGCCCCGGCGCATCGTGTTCAAGGAACTGCTGCCCAACCTGTGGACGCCGATCATCATCCAGTCCACGCTGATGCTCCCGGCGTTCGTGACCGCGGAGGCCGGTCTGGCCTTCCTCGGGGTCGGCATCATCGACCCCACGCCGGACTGGGGCGTCATGATCCAGCGCGGCGCCCAGTTCTACACCGAGGACCTCACCTTCATGCTCTTCCCGGGCCTGTCGATGGTGATCTTCGTCCTCGCCTTCAACCTGCTCGGCGATTCGGTGCGCGACGCGCTCGACCCGAAGTCCAAGCGGTAGCCACCAGATCCACCCGGCCAGTTCAGTGTCGTGCGGCCGGTAACACCCGTCCCGATCGTCCCTATAAGGCAGGCTCATCCATGTCTTTCTCCCGTAGAAACTTCCTGATCGCCACCGGCGTGGTCGCGGCCTCGTCGTCCGTCCTGACCGCCTGTGGCGGCAGCGGAAGCGACAGCAAGTCGAAGAGCAAGGTCCCCTCGGTCAGCGGCTCCAAGACCCAGGAGATCCCGGTCGGCACCAAGGCCGACTCCGTCGGCCCCGCGCCGGAGGTCAAGGGAGCGGTCAAGGGCGGCACGATCTACTCGCTCGACCAGTTCGACATGGACCACATGGACCCGGCGCAGATCTACGTCTCGACCGAGGGCGCCATCACCGTCCCGATCCTGCGTGGTCTCACCGGCTACAAGATCGACGAGAAGGGCGGCGCGACGCTGGTCGGCGACGCGGCCACCGACGCCGGCACCATGAAGGACGGCGGCAAGACCTGGACCTTCACCCTGAAGGACGGCGTCAAGTGGGAGGACGGCTCGGACGTCTCCTCCGACGACCTCCGCCACACCTTCGAGCGCCTCTTCGCCTCCTTCATCACCGAGGGTCCCCGCTACGTCCAGCAGTGGCTGGAGGGTGGCGACAAGTACAAGGGCCCCTACAGCGGCAAGAAGCTCGACTCCATCGAGGTCGACGGCAAGACCATCACGTTCCACCTCAACGAAGCCCGCACGGACTTCAACTTCACGCTCGCCATGCGCGGCTACTCCCTGGTGAACAAGAAGCACGACACCAAGGAGAAGTACGACAAGAAGCCCTTCTCCTGCGGCCCGTACAAGATCGGCGCCCGCAGCATCGGCAAGTCGCTCACCTACGTGCGCAACGAGCACTGGGACCCGAAGACCGACGCGATCCGCAACAACTACCCGGACAAGTACGTCTTCCAGTTCGGCTTCGAGCTGCTGGCCTCGACCGACCGCTACATCGCGGACAAGGGCAACGACCAGTACGCGATGTCGATCTTCAACGAGGTCGCCCCGGAGCGCATCGCCCAGGTCCTCACCAACGCGAAGCTCAAGCAGCGCGTCCTCACCGAGGTCGACACGGTCACGTACTACTGGCCGATCAACATGACCCGCATCAAGGACGTCAAGGTCCGTCAGGCCATCAACTGGGCCTGGCCGCACCAGCAGCTGCAGACGATCCGCGGCGGCGCCTCCACCAGCGAGCTCGCCACCACGATCCTCTCGCCGGTGACCCCGGGTTACCAGAAGTTCGACCTCTACGGCGTCACCAAGAAGCCCGGTGGCGACCCGGCCAAGGCCAAGGCCCTGCTGAAGGAGGCCGGCAAGGTCGGCCAGAAGCTGGTCATCGCCTACCAGTCCTCGGACAACTCGGTGAAGTCGGCCGTCGCGATCAAGAACGCCCTGGAGGCCGCCGGCTTCCAGGTCGTCAACAAGCAGGTCGACAAGTCGACCTTCTACACGCAGATCGGCAAGATCGACAACGACTTCGACCTGTTCGCGGCCGGCTGGAGCCCGGACTGGCCGAACGGCTACTCGGTCTTCTTCCCCTGCTGGAGCGGCAAGAACATCGGCGACGGCCGCAGCAACTACGCCCAGCTGAACGACCCGAGCGTCAACAAGGCCATCGACGCGGCCGCCAAGATCACCGACGTCGAGGCCGCGAACAAGGCCTGGGGCGAAGTCGACCGCCAGATCATGGAGCTCGCCGCGGTGGTCCCGGACTACCACTCCATCCGTAACTGGATGCACGGTTCCAAGGTCGGCAACGTCACGTACGACAGCGGCAACACCTGCGTCGCGCTCTGCAAGCTGTACGCGATGAAGTAAGCCGTACGACCCGGGTCCTGTCGCCGGACTCCGCCCGATCCGCCCGTGAGGCGGAGAGAGCGGGTCCGGCGGCAGGGCCCAGGGGCGGTCGTTCACGCGAACACCGCCCTGCGGCCCTCCCACACCCACGCCCCCGGCGACGGCGCCCCGTCCGGAAAGTCACGCCCCCATGTCCCGCTTTCTCATCCGCCGAGTCTTCGGCGCACTGGTCATCCTCCTGATCATCAGTGCCATCACCTTCGGCCTGTTCTACGCCATTCCGCGTGACCCGGCGATGATGTCCTGCGGCAAGAACTGCACGCCCGACATGCTCGCGCAGATCCGGCACAACCTGGGCATCGACCACCCGATCCCGGTGCAGTACTGGGACTGGCTCAAGGGTGTGTTCGTCGGGCGCGACTACGGCAGCTTCGGCAACTGCAACGCCCCCTGCCTCGGCTACTCCTTCGCCAACCGCGAGCCCGTCCTCGGCACCATCCTGGACCGTCTGCCGACGACCCTCTCGCTCGCCTTCGGCGCGGCCGCCGTCTTCCTCGTCTTCGGTGTCGGCGCCGGCATGCTGGCCGCCGTCAAGCAGGGCAAGTTCCTGGACAAGTTCGCCAGCTCGGCCTCGCTCTTCGGCTCCTCGCTGCAGATCTACTTCGTCGGCTACATCGCGATGTTCTTCTTCGTCGCCAAGCTCGGCATCTTCGCTCAGCCCTCGTACACGCCGCTCAGCGAGGACCCGGTCTCCTGGTTCTCCGGACTGCTGCTGCCCTGGCTGACCCTGGCGATCATCTTCACCGCCAACTACACCCGCATGACCCGCTCCCAGCTGGTCGAGCAGCTCAGTGAGGACTACGTCCGCACGGCCCGCGCCAAGGGCCTGTCCCGTACGAACGTGTTCTTCCGGTTCGCCTGGCGCGGTGCGATGGGTCCCATCGTCACGGTCTTCGGCATCGACCTGGGCACCCTGATCGGTGGCGCGATCATCACCGAATCGACCTTCAGCATCCAGGGCATCGGCCGCCTCGCGGTGGACTCCGTGAACAAGAGCGACCTGCCCATGCTGCTCGGCGTCACCGTCCTGTCGGCCGGCGCGATCGTGTTCTTCAACATCATCGTCGACGCCGTCTACGCCCTCATCGACCCGCGGATCCGGCTCGCCTGACCCCGGGCACCCCGCCCCCGACAGCAACCCCGGCATCACCCCCTCAGGAGCGTCCCCGTGACGAGCACCGATCAGCAGCCCTTCCTGTCCGTCAGGGATCTGAAGGTCCACTTCTCCACCGAAGACGGCGTCGTCAAGGCCGTCGACGGTCTCTCCTTCGACCTGGCCAAGGGCAAGACGCTCGGCATCGTGGGCGAGTCCGGTTCGGGCAAGTCCGTCACGAACCTCACGATCCTGGGGCTCCACGACCGTGACCGCACCTCCATCGACGGGGAGATCCTCCTCGACGGCAAGGAGCTGCTGACCGCCTCCGAGCGTGAGCTGGAGCACCTGCGCGGCAACAAGATGTCGATGATCTTCCAGGACGCGCTGGCCTCGCTCTCGCCCTACCACACCATCGGCAAGCAGATCGGCGAGACGTACCGCAAGCACACCGGTGCCTCCAAGAAGGAGGCCCGGGAGCGGGCGATCGAGATGCTCAGGCGCGTCGGCATCCCGCAGCCGGACGTCCGGGTGGACGACTACCCGCACCAGTTCTCCGGCGGTATGCGCCAGCGCGCGATGATCGCCATGGCCCTGGTCTGCGACCCCGAGCTGCTGATCGCGGACGAGCCGACCACCGCGCTCGACGTGACCGTGCAGGCCCAGATCATGGACCTCCTCAAGGACCTCCAGCAGGAGTTCGGCACGGCGATCATCTTCATCACCCACGACCTCGGTGTCATCGCCGACATCGCGGACGACGTGCTGGTGATGTACGGCGGCCGGTGCGTGGAGCGCGGCACCAAGAAGGAGGTGCTGCGCGCCCCGCAGCACCCGTACACCTGGGGTCTGCTGGGCTCGATGCCGAGCCTGGAGGGGCCGGTCGACGTCCCGCTGTCGCCCATCCCCGGCTCGCCGCCCTCGCTGCTCAACCCGCCGTCGGGCTGCCGCTTCCACCCGCGGTGCACCTTCGCGGAGAAGGTCCAGGGCGGCCTGTGCTCCACCGAGCAGCCGCTGCTGGACATCACGGACGGGCGGGGCTCCGCCTGCCACCTCACGGACGACCAGCGCCGTGAGTTCTTCGCCGACTACGCCGCGACCCGGTCGCACTGACGGACACGAGACGGGAATCACGATCATGAGCAACACGAACCCCCTCCTGGACGTCACCGGACTGACCAAGCACTTCCCGGTCATGGGCGGCTTCCCCTTCAAGCGGAAGATCGGCGCCGTGCAGGCCGTGGACGGCCTGGACTTCCAGGTCGCCGAGGGCGAGAGCCTGGGTCTGGTCGGCGAGTCCGGCTGCGGCAAGTCGACCACGGGCCGGCTGATCACGCGTCTGCTGGAGCCCACCGGCGGCAGCATCAAGTACCGCGGCCAGGACATCACGCACGCGGGCCGCAAGCAGCTGGCTCCGGTCCGCTCCGAGATCCAGATGATCTTCCAGGACCCGTACGCCTCGCTGAACCCGCGGCAGACGGTCGGCAAGATCATCTCGGGCCCCATGGAGATCAACGGGATCAACCCGCCCGGCGGCCACGAGAAGCGCGTGCGTGAGCTGCTGGAGACGGTGGGTCTCAACCCCGAGCACTACAACCGCTTCCCGCACGAGTTCTCCGGCGGTCAGCGCCAGCGCATCGGTGTGGCCCGCGCGCTCGCGCTGGAGCCCAAGCTGATCGTCGCGGACGAGCCGGTCTCCGCGCTCGACGTCTCCATCCAGGCGCAGGTCGTCAACCTGCTCCAGGAGCTCCAGCAGGACCTGGGCATCGCTTTCGTCTTCATCGCCCACGACCTCGCCGTCGTCCGCCACTTCTCGCAGCGCGTCGCGGTCATGTACCTCGGCAAGATCGTGGAGATCGCCGACCGCGAGGACCTCTACGACAACCCGCGTCACCCGTACACGCGTGCCCTGCTCTCCGCCGTCCCCGAGGCGACGGCCGACGACGTCCCGGCCCGCGAGCGCATCCGCCTCACCGGCGACGTGCCCTCGCCGCTCAACCCGCCGTCGGGCTGCCGCTTCCGCACCCGGTGCTGGAAGGCGACGGAGAAGTGCGCGACGGAGGCTCCGCCGCTGGTCCAGGTCGCGGGCAACAAGGAAGGCCACCTGACGGCCTGCCACTACCCCGAGACGCACGACACCGTCCCGGCGCCCCGCCTCTCCAAGGACGTCGCGGCCTGACACACCCCTTTTCGTCAGCCCGCGGCTTGCGGGACCGACCTTCGCCGGCCCATTGACCCGAGCCCACGAACGTCCGGTTCCCGGGCAAGAAGAAGGCCCGCACCCTGCTGGGTGCGGGCCTTCGCGCGTTCGTCGCGCGGCGTGCCGGGCTCAGCCCGCCGCGCCGCGCTCCATGCAGAACTCGTTGCCCTCGGGGTCGGCGAGGGTGACCCAGCCCCGGCCGTCGGGACGGGTGTGGTCCGCGACCAGGCGGGCCCCGAGCCCGATGGCGCGCTCGACCTCCGCCCCCCGGCTGCGGTCCTGCGGCTGGAGGTCCAGATGGATGCGGTTCTTGGCCGTCTTGCCTTCGGGGACGCGCACGAACAGCAGGGCCGGTCCCCCTGACGGGTCCTGGATCACCGCCTCCGGGTCACCGGGCTTGTCGTCGTCGGCGAGCGGCCGTCCGAGCAACTCGCTCCAGAACAGCCCGAGATCGTACGGGTCTCCGGTGCAGTCGAAGGTGATGGTGCGGATCGTGGGGTTCAACAGGGCTTCTCCCTAAGAGCCGGTGCGGCCGTCGGCCAGCTCGCGCAGGATGTCGAGGTGACCGTTGTGGCGGGCCGTCTCCTCGACCAGATGCAGGATGATCCAGCGCAGGTTCACATGGCGGCCGTCCCGGTTGGCCCGCTTCGCCTCGGCGTCCAGGTCGTGCCCGGCCACCAGGTCCCGGTAGCGGGCGCTCTGCTCCTCGTACTCGTCGAGGAGCTGGGCGAGAGGGACGTCGACGGCGATGCGCATCTCGCGGTCGGGGTCCTCGTCCGTCCAGGGGCCCTCGTCCTCCTCGCCGAGGAAGACGACCTGGAACCAGAAGTACTCGACCCAGCGCAGATGGCTGATCAGCCCGCACAGGGTCATCAGCGGGGAGTCCGGCAGCGGCGCCTTGACGGCGTCCTCCGCCGAGACGCCCTCGCACTTGTCGCGGGCGGTGGCCCGGGCGTAGTCGAGGAAGGTGGCCAGCTGAGTGCGCTCGTCCCAGGAGGGAGGCGTATCGGTTCGCGTCATCGAACGGAAGCATTCCGGCCCGGCCGTTCGATGTCGAGCGATTTACCACCGGTACTTTCCGAACGTGGTTCGAGCGGCCTCGCGGGCTGACAGACTGCTGCGATGACTGATCGTTCGTTCAGTGACGTCACCCTCGCCGCCCTGTACGACACGCTCAATCCCTGGGGCCCGAGCGACGACTTCTACCTGGACCTGGTGATGTCCGCGCGGTCGGTGCTCGATGTCGGTTGCGGGACGGGGCAGTTGCTGGGCCGGGCCCGGGAGGCCGGGCACCGCGGCAGACTGTGCGGACTCGATCCGGCGGCGGCGATGCTGGTGCAGGCGCGGCGCTGGGACGCGGTCGAGTGGGTGCTCGGGGATCTCGCCTCCACCCGCTGGGAGCGGGAGTTCGACCTCGTGGTGATGACCGGGCACGCCTTCCAGGTCCTGCTCGGTGACGAGGAGTTGCGGGGCGCGCTCGGCACCGTGCGCGAAGCCCTGTGCGACGGCGGGCGGTTCGTCTTCGAGACGCGCCATCCCGCCGCCCGCTCCTGGGAGTCGTGGAGCCCCGAGCACGTGCACGAGGTGAGCGACGCGCACGGAGCGGTCGTCCGCGTGTGGCACGAGGTGGAGGCGCCGGTGCTCGGTGAGCGCGTGACGTTCACGGAGACGTTCGAGCATCCGGCGTGGGAACGGCCGCGGACCAGCCGCAGCACGCTGCGCTTCCTCGGCCCCGAGGCGCTGTCCTGCTTCCTGGACGAGGCCGGGCTGGTGGTGCGCGAGCAGTTCGGGGACTGGGGGCGGGGGCCGCTGACCCCCGCCTCCTCCGAGATCATCACCGTGGCCGGCCCGGCCGGACGCCGCTGACCACTCCCGGCCGGGGACCGGGAGGCGGGCCTGCGTGGCCGGGCCACGATCCGGCCGACGGGCGCCGGGGGGTGCCGTTCGGCGCCCCCTCTAGTCGTCCTCGGCCTCCAGCGCCGCCAGCGCCGGATCCAGCACGATGTCCTCGGCACGCGCCTCGATGGTGGGATCCTCCGGGAAGTGGCACGCGGTGAGGTGGCCCTCGGCGTTGCCGGAGATGCGGACCAACGGCGGCTCCTCCTGCGCGCACTTGTCCTGCGCCTTCCAGCAGCGCGTGCGGAAACGGCAGCCGGACGGCGGGGAGATGGGCGACGGGACGTCGCCCTGCAGACGGATGCGTTCCTTCTTCTCGGCATCGATGTCCGCGTCGGGGACGGCCGACATCAGCGCGTGGGTGTACGGGTGTCGGGGGCCGGTGTACAGCGAGGTCCGGTCGGCGATCTCCACGATCTTGCCGAGGTACATGACCGCGACGCGCTGCGAGAAGTGGCGGACGACGGCGAGGTCGTGGGCGATGAAGACGAAAGCGATGCCCATCTCCCGCTGGACCTCCTGGAGGAGGTTCACCACCTGCGCCTGGATGGAGACGTCGAGCGCGGAGACCGGCTCGTCCGCGACGATCAGTTTGGGCTTGAGCGCGAGCGCGCGGGCCACACCGATGCGCTGGCGCTGACCGCCGGAGAACTCGTGCGGGAAGCGGTTGTAGTGCTCGGGGTTGAGACCCACCGTCTCCAGCAGTTCACGCACGCGCTTCTCGCGCCCGCCGGGCGGGTTGACGCCGTTGATCTCCATCGGTGAGGAGATGATCGTACCGACCGTCTGCCGCGGGTTCAGCGAGGCGTACGGGTCCTGGAAGATCATCTGGATCTCGGAGCGGATCGGGGACAGCTGACGCCGGCTGGCGCGGGTGATGTCCTTCCCGCGGTACGAGATCATGCCTTGGGTGGGTTCCATCAGGCGGGTCAGCAGCCGTCCCGTGGTGGACTTGCCGCAGCCCGACTCGCCGACCAGTCCGAGGCTCTCACCGGGGAAGACGTCGAAGGAGACGCCGTCCACGGCCTGCACGGCGCCGACCGTCCGGCGGATCGGGAAGCCTCCCTTGACCGGGAAGTACTTCTTCAGGTCGGTCACCCGCATGAGGGGTTCGCCCGGGTCCGCGTCCCGCTGACCGGGGATCACATCGGTCACGACCGCGGTTTTCTCGTCGCTCACAGTCAGTCCCCTCAGCCCAGCCTGGGCCGAATCGTCTCGGTGAAGATGCGGCTCTTTTGATCCGACGTCAGATGGCAGGCGGAGCCGCGACCCGTCGGCAGCTCGGGCCGGATGTCCACACACCGGTCGGCGCCCTCGACCTCGTTCCTGAACGTGCACCGCGGATGGAACGGGCAGCCCGAGGGCGGGTTCAGCAGCGACGGCGGCGCGCCCGGAATGGGGGTCAACGGCTCGTCCACGTCAGCCGTCAGGCGTGGCATGGACGCCAGCAGACCCCAGGTGTAAGGGTGTTGCGGAGTCTTGAGCACCTCACGGACGGTGCCGCGCTCCACCGCGCGGCCCGCGTACATCACGAGCAGGTCGTCCGCCATGTTGGCGACCACGCCGAGGTCGTGGGTGATCATGATGATCGCGGAGCCGAACTCCTGCTGGAGGTCCTTGAGCAGGTCCAGGATCTGCGCCTGGACCGTCACGTCGAGGGCCGTCGTCGGCTCGTCGGCGATCAGCAGATCCGGGTTGCAGACCAGCGACATCGCGATCATCGCGCGCTGGCGCATACCGCCGGAGAACTGGTGCGGGTAGTCGTCCACGCGCCGCTTGGCGTGCGGGATGCCCACCTTCTCCAGCATCTCGATCGCCCGCTCCCGCGCCTCCTTCTTCGAGGCGCCGGTGTGCTTGCGGAACGGTTCGCCGATCTGCCGACCGACGCTGTGGTACGGCGACAGGGCGGTGAGCGCGTCCTGGAAGATCATCGCCATCTTGTTGCCGCGGAGCTTCTCCAGCTCCGGCTCCGTGGCGGTGATGAGTTCCTTGCCGTCGAGGACGATCTCGCCCTCGATCGTGGTGCTCAGCGGGTTGTGCAGGCCCAGGATGGTCAGGTTGGTGACGGACTTCCCCGAGCCGGACTCGCCGACGATGCCGAGCGTCGTCCCGCGCTCCAGGTCGAAGGAGAGTCCGTCGACCGCCTTGACGACGCCGTCCTCCGTGGCGAACCGGACGTGCAGGTCGCGTACCGACAGGAACGCGTCGGAGGCGCCGGCGGCCGGGGCGTCCTCGGGCTTGGTGAGTGTGGTCACTTCAGAGGGCTCCTCAAGCACTAGGACAGCCGCACACGCGGGTCGATCACGGCGTACAGGGCATCCACGATGACGTTGAGCAGGAGGATGAACGCGGCGCTGAAGAGCATCACGCCCATGAGTTTCGGCAGGTCCTTGCCGACGACCGAGTCCACGGCGAGCCGTCCGATGCCGGCGAGTCCGAAGGTGAACTCGGTGACGACCGCGCCGCCGAGGAGCGCCGACAGGTCCATGCCGAGGATGGTGAGGATCGGGATCAGCGAGCCGCGCCAGGCGTACCGGAAGAAGACGTACTTCCCGGTCATGCCCTTCGCACGGGCCGCGCGGACGTGCTCCTCCTGGAGTTGCTCGATCATCGTCGAGCGGGACATACGTGTGTAGTTGGCGGTGAAGATGACGGACATCACGATCCACGGGATCAGCAGGCCCATGAACCACTGTGCCGGATTCTCGCTGAACGGCACGTACTTGGGCTTGTCCAGCCAGCCGGTGCTGTAGACGAAGATGCCGAGGACGACCGGGCCGAGGAAGTAGATCTGCATCGAGCTGAGCACCAGCGAGATGCTGGAGAACGTCTTGTCGAGCCAGGTCCCGCGGTAGCGGGCGGCGATGAGACCGGTGCCGAGACCGACGACCAGGAAGACGAGCAGGCCGCCGACGGTGAGGGACAGCGTCAGCGGGAAGCGGTCCATGATCGTGTCCCAGACCATCTGCTGGTCACGGAAGGAGACGCCGAAGCAGGGTGCCGGGCAGTGTCCTACGGCGAAGTCGCGCCCGACGAACAGGCCGGAGAGGAACTTCCAGTACTGCACCGGGATCGGATCGTCGAGCCCCAGGTTCTTGTGGATGATCGCCAGCGCGTCCGGGGTGCAGTTCTTGCCGCACGCGAGTGTCGCCGGGTCCTGGGGGATCGCGTAGTACATGAAGAACGTGAAGGCGCTGATCAGCAGGAGGATGAGCACCGCGCCGAACGTCCGGCGAAGGATGAATCGAAGCATGGCGGAACGCTGCTCTCAGGACGGCGGCCAGGGACAGGAGCGCCCGGGGCGCACTGCGCGCAGTGCGCCCCGGGAGGGTGGTCAGCTCTTGAGGAAGACCCGGGTCGGGTCGGTGTAGCTGGTGACCGTGGAGTAGCGCAGGCCGCCCACGTTGGTGCCGGCGATCTGGAACGTCTTGGTGTAGTAGATCGGCGACGCGGGGTTGACCTTCTCGCTGATGTACTGGTTGAGCGCGGTCCAGGCCTTGGTGGCCTCGGCGGTGTCCGTGATCTTCAGGATCCGCTGGATCTCGGAGTTCACGTGGTCGTCGTTGATGTGCGCGTAGTTCGACGCACCGTCCTGGATCTGCGCGCCGTCGTACAGCGGCGGGAAGACGGTCGAGGCGGAGGACCAGTCCTGGCCCCAGCCGGTCATGTAGATGTCGAAGCCGTTCTTGACCTTGCCCACCTGCTCGTACCAGGTGGCGGCGTCGATCTCCTTCTTCTGGACGTCGAGGCCGATCTTGGTGAGGGCGTTCTCGACGAGGACCGCCTGCTGCTGGCGGACCGGGACGTTGGCGTAGGCGTAGACGATCTTCTTGCCCTTGGCGCCGGCCTCGTCGATCAGCTTCTTGGCCTTCTCGATGTCACCGTTGGGCTTCTTCGAGCGCTCGAAGGGGTCGTAGTCCTTCTGGTAGCCCGGAGTGGTCGGCGACATCAGGCTGTTGGCGACCTCGCCGCCGTACGCGCCACCGTCCGCCTTGTACATGGCGGTGGACGGCATGGCGTAGGTGATCGCGTCGCGGATCTTCTTGTCCTTGATGCGGTCCATGTTGAAGTTCATCTGCCACACGTACGGCGCGTAGCCCTGGATGGTGCGCTTCATCGCCGCGGCGTTGGAGACGACCTTCTGCACCTGCGTGGTCGCGACCTGGCCGGTCATCATGATGGCGTTCTTGGCGTCACCACGGTCGGCGAGGATCGTCTTGGTCTGGTCCTCGTCGTCGTGGTTGATGTCGATGTTGAAGCCGTCGACGTACTGGTGACGCATGGCGTCGCTCTTGGCGTCCCAGTTGGTGTTCTTGACCAGCTTCACGCTCTTGCCGGCCTTGAACTCCGAGATCTTGTACGGGCCGATGGCGACCGGCTTGGTGTCGTACTTCGCCTTCGTGTCGGTCTTCTCCGGGACGACGGAGTAGCCGGCCATGGCCAGGGCCTGCGGCAGGTCGGGCTGGGCTTCCTTGAAGTGGAAGACGACGGTCTTGTCGTCGGGGGTGGCGAGCACCGAGTCCGGCAGGTGCTTGCCGCCCTTGAACGGACCGGCGTACGCCTTGCGGTAGGTGGTGCCGGTACCCGACAGCCACTGCTGGATGTAGGACGGGCCGTCCGTGATGAACGGGTCGTAGAGCCGCTCGAAGGTGTGCCGGACGTCGGCCGAGTCGATCACATGACCGGTCTCGTCCTTGATCCCGTCCTTCAGGGTGTACGTCCACGTCTTGCCGCCGTCCGACATCTTGCCGGGGTCGGTGGCGAGGTCACCCACGACGGTGAGGGCGCCCTTGTCGTCCTCCTTGTACGTGGTGAGGCCGCGGAAGATGAGCTTGGAGAGCAGGCCGGCGTCGCTCACGTAGATCTGGCCGGGGTCGAGGTGCGAGAAGTCGTCCTCCTCGTACACCTGGATCGTGCCGCCGGGCTTGGCGCCCTGGACCTCCTCGGCAGGACCCGTCGAGTCCGCTGCGGTACCCATCGTCACCGCGGCCGACTGGGCGGCGGCCTCCTTCTTGCCCTTGCTCTTGTCCTTGCCGTTGCCGCTGTCACTGCTGCTGCAGCCGGCCAGCGCGAGGGCGCCGGCCGCGACCGCGACGACGGCGGTCCGCGCTCTGCGAGAACTGATGATGCTCATGGAGTCGAGTCCACCTGCCTGTGAGTTGTGATCAGTGATCCACTGGTGCTGCCTGGCGGTGCACTGCCGGTTCGTCGCCGGCTCCCGGGTGGCAGCGGCACCCCGCACTCGGGGTCAGCGGCCCGTCTTGGGATCGAAGGCGTCCCGGACCGAGTCACCGAGGAGGTTGAACGCCACGACGAAGATGACCATGGCGACACCCGGGAAGAACATGTAGACGGGGTCCTGTTCGTAGATGTCCGACCCGATGGCGAACATCCGGCCCCAGTCGGGGGTCGGTTCGGTGTAACCGACGCCGACGAACGAGAGAAACGCGACCGACAGGATGGTGCTCGGCAGCATGTAGGTGCCCTGCACCAGGATCGGTGTGACGAGGTTGGGCAGCAGTTCCTTGCGGATGATGCGCCACGGCGAGGCGCCCGCGACCCTCGCGGCCTCGACGAACTCCCGCTCGCGCAGCGAGAGGGCGACCGCCCTGATCAGCCGGGCGAGGCCCATCCAGCCGAGGAACCACAGCACTCCGATGATCGCGAGCGCGTGGATATAGGTGGGCGTCTCCTCGTCGGGGGCGACGAACACCGCGGTGATGACGGGCATCGAGGCGATCATGAACAGCTGCTGCGGGAACGCGAGCAGGAAGTCCGTGAGCCGGCCGAGCCAGTAGTCGACCTTGCCGCCGAAGTAGCCGCCGACCAGGCCGATCAGCACGCCCATGAACACCATCGCGACGGTCGCCGCGAGCGCCGTGTACAGCGAGGTGCGCATGCCGTACAGGAGCTGCATGAACACATCGCGCCCGAGGGTGGGTTCGATCCCGAACCAGTACTCCGACGTGATGCCGCCGTTGGGGCCCGCCGGCATGTTGAAGTCGTTCAGGAGCGTGGGGTCGTCCTGCCCGTACAGCGTGTACGGGTTCTTGCCGTACAGCTTCGAGATCAGCGGAGCGAGGGCGGCGATCAGGAAGAAGAACAGCACCACGTAGGCGGAGACCACACCGGTGCGGTCTCGCTTGAACCGGCGCCACATCAGCTGGCCGGGCGATCGGCCCTCCAGCTTCTCCGGCGTGTCGGAACCCTTCTGCGGCGTCTGCTCGTCGACCTCGGTGGAGGCTTCCGCGCCCTCGATCTCGATCGGACTCGTCATGATTCGTCCATTTCATGGGTACGCCGAGTCCGTGGCCGCCTCAGGGTGCGGGCGGCCACGTTCGGACCATGCGGATCAGGAGAGACGTATGCCTAGCGGTCGCTGTGCGCCGCGGCGCGATATGCGACAACTCGCAGATGAACACGCGTAGTTGGCATCTGGTGCCTCCTCATGACTCAACCGGTGCACGGACAGGAGGGGTCCTGACTGACCTCCGACACCCCTGACGGAGGGTCAAACACCCCACTGTGCTCGTGAGTCGGCGCTGTCCCCACAGCGCATGACCCATTGACCCGAGCGTTACGCGGCTAACTATCTGACATGAGCCAACTACCGACCACTGCCTTTAGGTCTCGGTTCCATCACAGCTGTCGCGTACATCTTCCAAAATCTGGACAAAATGATCTGAGAGAGAAGCCCGCGAAACGGACGTGTTACATGCGTATCGGGCGGCAGGCTCCGCATTTCGGACACGAGAGCCGGAAAAAACCGGTTGTACGGGACGGCACGAACGGCTAGATCTTCCGCAACGAAAAAACCCGGGCACCCCGTGACGGGGTACCCGGGCTCGATTCCCGGTGGATCAGCCGCGCCCGGCGCGGTCGATCAGCCGCGCTCGGCGCAGTGGATCAGCCGTGCTTGGCGCGGCTCGCGGTGCGGCCGCGCTCCTTCTGGTCGAGAACGACCTTGCGGATGCGAACGGCCTCCGGAGTCACCTCGACGCACTCGTCGTCGCGGCAGAACTCCAGCGACTGCTCCAGGGAGAGCTTGCGCGGCGGGACGATCGCCTCGAACGTGTCGGCCGAGGAGGACCGCATGTTCGTGAGCTTCTTCTCCTTGGTGATGTTCACGTCCATGTCGTCGGAGCGCGAGTTCTCGCCGACGATCATGCCCTCGTACACCTCGGTGCCGGGGTCGGTGAACAGCACGCCGCGCTCCTGGAGATTCGTCATCGCGAACGCGGTGACGGCGCCGGAGCGGTCAGCGACCAGCGAGCCGTTGTTACGGGTCGTCAGGGTGCCGAACCACGGCTCGTGGCCCTCGTGGATGGAGTGCGCGATGCCCGTGCCGCGCGTGCCGGTCAGGAACTCCGTACGGAAGCCGATGAGACCGCGGGACGGGACGACGAACTCCAGGCGGACCCAGCCGGAACCGTGGTTCGACATGTTGTCCATCCGGCCCTTGCGGACACCCATGAGCTGCGTGACCGCGCCCATGTGCTCCTCGGGGACGTCGATCGTCATGCGCTCGACGGGCTCGTGGACCTTGCCGTCGATGACCTGGGTGACCACCTGCGGCTTGCCGATGGTCAGCTCGAAGCCCTCGCGGCGCATCTGCTCGACCAGGATGGCGAGCGCGAGCTCACCACGGCCCTGGACCTCCCAGGCGTCCGGGCGCTCGGTGTCGAGCACACGGAGGGAGACGTTACCGACCAGCTCGCGGTCGAGGCGGTCCTTGACCTGGCGGGCGGTGACCTTGCGGTCCTTGACCGCAGACTTGGCGTCCGCGCCCTTGCCCGTGCCGCCGCGGCCGACCAGCGGCGAGGTGTTCGTGCCGATGGTCATGGAGATCGCCGGCTCGTCGACCGTGATCAGCGGCAGCGCGATCGGGTTCTCGGTGTCGGCGAGGGTCTCGCCGATCATGATGTCCGGGATACCGGCGACGGCGCAGATGTCACCGGGGCCGGCCACCTCGGCGGGCTTGCGGGTGAGCGCCTCGGTCATCAGCAGCTCGGTGATGCGCACGTTGGACATCGTGCCGTCGCGCTTGATCCACGTGACGGTCTGGCCCTTGCGCAGCTCGCCCTGCTCGACGCGGAGCAGCGCGATACGGCCGAGGAAGTTGTCGGCGTCCAGGTTCGTCACATGGGCCTGGAGCGGCGCGGACTCGTCGAAGGACGGGGCCGGGACGTGCTCCAGGATCGTGGAGAAGAACGGCTCCAGGTTGTCGCTGTCGGCCGGGACGGTGCCGTCCTCCGGCTTGGTCAGCGACGCCACGCCGTCACGCGCGCAGGCGTAGACGATCGGGAACTCGATCTGGTCCTCGTCGGCGTCCAGGTCGAGGAAGAGGTCGTACGCCTCGTTCACGACCTCGTCGATGCGCGAGTCCGGGCGGTCCGTCTTGTTGATGCACAGGATGACGGGCAGGCGGGCCTGCAGCGCCTTGCGCAGCACGAAGCGGGTCTGCGGCAGCGGGCCCTCGGAGGCGTCGACGAGGAGGACGACCGCGTCCACCATCGACAGACCGCGCTCGACCTCACCACCGAAGTCGGCGTGGCCGGGGGTGTCGATGATGTTGATCGTGATGGCGTCGCCGCCATCCTTCGGGTGGTACTTGACCGCCGTGTTCTTCGCCAGGATCGTGATGCCCTTCTCACGCTCCAGGTCGTTCGAGTCCATCATGCGGTCGTCGAGCGACTCGGCGGCGTGCGCGGCGAAGGCACCGGCCTGCTTGAGCATGGCGTCGACCAGGGTGGTCTTGCCATGGTCGACGTGGGCGACGATGGCGACGTTGCGGATGTCGTGGCGCGTGGCCATATTGAGGCGCTTCTCCCGGGGTGAGTGGACGGCCTCCGCTGCGCGGGGCCTGCCGGGCTGAACACGCCACGGCCTTACCCCATGGTACGTGGCCGCGACGGAGGCGGCCTCCGCAGGGCCACGACGGCGACGGCCCGGCGAGCTCTTCTCCGAGCTCACCGGGCCTTTTCGGTCCGCCGGGTCCCCCTCCTGGGGAAGGGGGACCCCAGGACGTCCCCGGCTGTTCGACCGACGGTCCCCCACTGTTCGACGGCGGGCCCCCGGCGCGCCGGCGGGTGGTCCCGGCGGCTAGCTCTTCGACGGGCCGGCCGAGGGGTTCGCGCCCTTCTTCAGGAAGCCCATGTCCTCGTAGATCGGGGTCTGGAAGCCGAAGGCGCCGGTGTTGACGAGGGTGGAGCGGGCGGCGGTGAGCTGGGGGCGCTGGAAGAGCGGGATCGAGCCGGCGGCGGCCCAGATCCGGGCGTCGGCCTTGCGGACCAGCGAGCTCGCCTCGTCCTCGTCGAGGGTGGCGATGGCCTGGTCGAACAGTTGGTCGACCTGGTCGGTGCCGACGCGGGTGTAGTTCTGCTCGACGCTCAGGGAGCCGTCGGCGGCGGGCACCGGCTTGGCGTAGATCGGACGCGCGTCGGTGGCCGGGAAGGCGGAGGCGGGCCACGAGTAGAGCGCCAGGTCGTACTGGCCCGAGGCGATGTGGTCCTTGAAGTAGCTCTCGTCCGCGACCCTGGACACGTCGGTGCGGATGCCGATGCGCTGGAGCATCTGCGAGATCCGGTCGGCGACCGTGCGCAGGGGCTCCGAACCGGGTCCGGAGGGCAGGACGAAGCGGAGCGTGAGCGGCTTGCCGTCCTTGGCGAGCGCGCCGGCCGCGGCGCCGGCGGGGGCGGCCGTGCCCTTGGGGGCGTACGCCCCGGGCGCCCCGCCCGCCGGAGCGTCCCGATGGGCGTCCTTGTGCCCGTAGCGGGTGCCGTCGAGGTGCCCGCCGGCCTGTTCGTCGGCCGGCTTGTACTGGTGGTTCCCCGAGTGGTCCTTCGGGTCGTTCTTCTGCTCCCGGTCGGCCTCGGCGGGCTTGTTGTCCTCGCCGACGATGTACGTCCCGTCGTCGCCGGAACCGTCCTGGTCCTCGGCGTCCTCCGCCTTCTTGCCCTTGGACCCGGCGGCCTTCTCCGTCTTCTTCTCCTCGGTGATCGGGCCGCCACGCACCCATCCCGCGTCGGAGAGCAGGGCCTGCGCCTCGGCGGTGTCCTGGTCACCGAGCGCGCCGCTGTTGTCGGCGTACGCCTGCTGGCCCGCGAGCGCGAGGTGGCTGCCGACCGGCTCGGCGGGCAGACCGAGCGGCTGGAGCACCACCCGGGCGAGTTCCTTGCGGTCGAGGGCGCGGGCCACGGCGCGGCGCACGCGCTCGTCGGCGAGCGGGCCCTCGGAGCCGTTGAGGGCGAGCTGGGTGTAGGCCGGTTCGAGGGACTTGCGGATCACGAATCCGCTCAGGCCCGCGACCTGGTCGGCCGGCTCCGCCTTCTTCCCGTGCTTCGTGCCGCGTGCGGGCTTGCCGTCGTCGGACGCGCTCGCCGACGCCTTGCCGCTCGCGGACGCGGACGCCTTCTGGGAACCGTCGGGAGAGGACTCGCCGGACGCGCTCGCGGAGGCATCGCCGGACGCGCTCGCGGAGGCATCCTCGGACGCGCTCGCGGTCGCGTCGGCGGACGCCTCACCGGATGCCGTGGCCGACGCGGACGCCTCGCCGGATGCCGTGCCCGACAGCGACGCGGACGCGGACGCGGACGTGCCGGGCGAGACGTGCGCCCCTTGGAGGGGGGCGGTGCCCTTGTCGCGGGAGGCGAGGGTGATCTGCTCGGCCTGCGCGGCGTCGACCTCGGCGAGGTCGACCCGGCCCGCGGCGAGCGCCGTGGTCCGATCGGCGCGCGGGACGGCGACGAGGTCGATCTCGGAGAGCTTGGTGGGACGGCCCCACCAGCGCGGATTGCGGGTGAGAGTGACCTGCCCGGCCGTGCGGTCGACCGCCTGGAGGGCGAACGGCCCGGCGGTGACCTTCAGCTTCCTGCGCGCGCCGTCGTTGAAGGTGTCCGGGGTGCCCATGACGTCCTTCGGGTACAGCGGCGAGAACAGCGACTTCCAGTCGGCGTAGGGCCGGCTGAAGGTGACGCGGACCTCCAGGTTGTTCTTGCCGCGCTCGACCTTCTCGATGCGGTCGTAGCCGGCGTTGCGGGCGGTCCAGTACGCGGTGTCCTTGCCGGACAGGGCCCGCCACTGGGCGGCGAAGTCGGCGGCGCCGATCTCCCGCCCGTCGCTCCAGACCGCCTGCTGGTTGAGCTTGTACAGCACGACCTGCTTGGGCTCGCTCTCGACGACCTTCGCGGACTCCAGGTAGTTCGGGTTGATCTGCGGGCGCCCGTTCTGGTCGAGGCGGTACATCGACGGCAGGACGGCACCGGCGACACGCGTGGTCGCGGCGTCGGCGTCCGCCTGGAAGGCGTTCAGAGTCTCCGGAACGGAGTCCACGGCCCAGCGCAGCGTGCCGCCGTCGGTGATCAGGTCACGGGACGCGGGCGCGATGTCCTGCGCGGCGATGGGCTTGCTCGCGTCGTCCTCCGAGCTGCACGCACTGAGGAGGGGTACCGCGAGCGCTCCCGCGGTGAGGAACGCGACCGAGCGCATCACCGCGCGCAGTCCGACGCCGTCGTGGGACATCACTGCAACCTCCGGGGGATGCTCCGCTGTGGGGCAGGTCGGTTTCTGATCACGTTTGGCGGTATATGGAGCTGATCAGATCTATGCGCCCACTGAAGGGGAGAGGGGCTTCGCGGGCGCGGCGACACGGCGGTGGAGGGCCCGAAGCCCACCCGTGCGGAGCAATGCCGGGCGGTTCCGGGGCCTCCGGGGCCGCCCCGTGCGCCGGATTCCCGGCCTGTGACCGTTCCGCCCCCCGGAGCCGCGTCGCTCCCCGGAGCCGCGTCGCTCCCCGGAGCCGCCCCACCCCCCGGAGCCGCCCCACCCCCTGGAGCCGCTCCACCCCATGGAGCCGCGTCGCTCCCAGGAGCCCGCCCGCGCTCGGAGCCACGTCGGTCCCCCGGACCCACCCCGTCCGCCCCTTCAGCCTCGCCGCTCTCAGCGGCTCCGGACAGCCCCGGAGGGTTCCGGGGCGCTCCGGGCTCTCGTCCCCCGCGCCCCGGCTCTCACAGCCGATCCGGTGGCCGAGCCGCGGGGGGCGTGACCTCAAATCCGTGCACGCGCCTTCACACGGGCGTATGTGACGCGCAACACTCGCAGGCGCATGAACGTTGCCGCCTGGGACCGCAGTGTCCGTGGAAGTGAGGGCAAGTCATGTCCGTGCACGACGACTTGACGTCAGTCCAGCGCTGTCTCGACGACCTCCAGAGGTCGGTCGGGCGGCTGGAACAGCAGATGGGCGGCGGTCTGGAGATGCGCCGGGTGCGCACCGACGCCGATCACCTGCGCGAGAGCGTCGCGCTGCTGCGCGAGGCCGCCTCGGGGACCTCCCCCGAGCGCTCGGCCGCGACCGCCCGGGGTGGCCCCCCGTCGCCCCGCCGACCCGATCTGGTCCCCATCCCCGACACCCCGTACGACAGCTCCCTGTGGACCGATTCGGACGACGAGGGTCTCGGCGCCCGCGACCGGCACGCCCCCTGACCCCGACCGGAGCATTCGTTGACCACTGGTACGGAACCTCATCTGAACAGCGGCGGCGTACGTTCCGGTACGCGCGCCGCGATCGCCGAACCGCATCTGCGGACCGACCGCTGGTGGCTGGCACCCGCCGTCACGGCGGCCGGGCTGCTGGCCTTCGTCGTGTACTCGACCTGGCGGGCCTTCGCCGACACGTACTACTACGCGGCGCCGTACGTCTCGCCGTTCTACTCGCCGTGTCTCGCGGACCGGTGCAGGACGATGCACGCCGGGCCCAACGCGGACCTCTTCGGGAGCTGGTGGGGCCTGTCCCCCGCCATCATCATCCTGATCTTCCCGCTCGGCTTCCGGCTGACCTGCTACTACTACCGCAAGGCCTACTACCGGGGCTTCTGGGCGTCGCCACCGGCCTGCGCGGTCGCCGAACCGCACAAGAAGTACACCGGCGAGACCCGCTTCCCGCTGATCCTGCAGAACATCCACCGGTACTTCTTCTACGCGGCCGTCGTCGTCGCGGGAATCCTCACGTACGACACCGTGCTCACCTTCCGCGACGAGCACTACCGCTGGGGCCACATGGGCCTGGGCACGCTGGTGTTCCTCGTCAACATCGTCCTGATCTGGGCGTACACCCTTTCCTGCCACTCCTGCCGGCACATCGTCGGCGGCAAGCTGAAGCACTTCTCCAAACATCCCGTGCGTTACCGGATGTGGCAGTGGGTCGGGAAGCTGAATGCCCGTCACATGCTGCTGGCCTGGTCGTCGTTGGTGAGCGTGGCACTCGCCGACTTCTACGTGTACCTGGTCGCGTCCGGCGCCTTCGACGATCCGCGCTTCTTCTAGTGAGTGGGGCCTTGTGATGTCCGTGGTCGACCGGCAGGAGTGGGACGTGGTCGTGGTCGGCGCCGGAGGCGCCGGGCTGCGTGCCGCCATCGAGGCCCGGGAGCGGGGCGCCCGTACGGCGGTGATCTGCAAGTCGCTGTTCGGCAAGGCGCACACCGTGATGGCCGAGGGCGGCATCGCCGCGGCCATGGGAAACGTCAACTCCGGCGACAACTGGCAGGTTCACTTCCGCGACACCATGCGCGGCGGGAAGTTCCTCAACCAGTGGCGGATGGCCGAGCTGCACGCCACGGAGGCCCCGGACCGCGTCTGGGAACTGGAGACGTGGGGCGCGCTCTTCGACCGCACCGAGGACGGGCGGATCTCGCAGCGCAACTTCGGCGGCCACGAGTATCCGCGGCTCGCCCACGTCGGCGACCGCACGGGCCTGGAACTGATCCGCACGCTCCAGCAGAAGATCGTCTCCCTCCAGCAGGAGGACATGAAGGAGACCGGGGACTACGAGTCGCGTCTGAAGGTCTATCAGGAGTGCACCGTCACCCGGATCCTGAAGGACGGCGAACGCGTCTCCGGTGCCTTCTGCTACGAGCGGGAGACCGGCCGTTTCTTCGTCCTCGAAGCGCCCTCCGTGGTGATCGCCACCGGCGGCATCGGCAAGTCCTTCAAGGTGACGTCGAACTCGTGGGAGTACACCGGCGACGGGCACGCGCTCGCCCTGCTCGCCGGTGCGCCCCTGCTGAACATGGAGTTCGTGCAGTTCCACCCGACGGGCATGGTCTGGCCGCCGTCGGTGAAGGGCATCCTCGTCACCGAGTCCGTACGCGGCGACGGCGGAGTGCTCAGGAACTCCGAGGGCAAGCGGTTCATGTTCGACTACATCCCCGACGTCTTCAAGGAGAAGTACGCGCAGTCGGAGGAGGAGGGCGACCGCTGGTACGAGGACCCGGACCACAACCGGCGTCCCCCCGAACTGCTCCCCCGGGACGAGGTCGCGCGCGCCATCAACTCCGAGGTGAAGGCGGGCCGCGGCTCGCCGCACGGCGGTGTCTTCCTCGACGTGTCCACCCGTATGCCCGCCGAGGTGATCAGGCGCCGGCTCCCCTCGATGTACCACCAGTTCAAGGAGCTCGCCGACGTCGACATCACAGCGGAGGCGATGGAGGTCGGCCCCACCTGCCACTACGTCATGGGCGGCATCGCGGTCGACTCGGACACGGCGGCGGCACGCGGCGTACCGGGGCTGTTCGCGGCCGGTGAGGTCGCGGGCGGCATGCACGGCTCCAACCGGCTCGGCGGCAACTCGCTCTCCGACCTCCTGGTGTTCGGCCGCCGGGCGGGCCTGCACGCGGCCGAGTACGCCGCCGGCCTGGACGGCGGGCGCCCGCCCGTGGACGACGTCCAGATCGACACGGCGGCCGCGGAGGCGCTGCGGCCCTTCTCCGCCGAGGGCCCCGAAGCGGGTGAGGAGGACGGCCGCCCGCCCGAGAACCCGTACACCCTGCACCAGGAACTCCAGCAGGCCATGAACGACCTGGTCGGCATCATCCGGCGCGAGGCGGAGATGGAACAGGCCCTGGAGAAGCTCGCGGACCTGCGGGTACGGGCACGCCGGGCCGGCGTGGAGGGGCACCGCCAGTTCAACCCGGGCTGGCACCTCGCCCTCGACCTGCGGAACATGCTGCTGGTCAGCGAGTGCGTGGCCCGGGCGGCGCTGGAACGCACCGAGTCCCGGGGCGGGCACACCCGCGAGGACCATCCGTCGATGGACCGCGCCTGGCGGCGGATCAATCTGCTCTGCCGGCTGACGGACCCGACGGGCGGACTGGCCGCGACCGACCCCGTACGCGGGCAGATCGACCTGGTCCGCGAGACCACCGAACCCATCCGCTCCGACCTGCTCGCTCTCTTCGAGAAGGAAGAGCTGGTCAAGTACCTCGCCGAAGAGGAGCTCTACGAGTGAGCAGTTACGAGGCCCGCTTCAAGGTGTGGCGGGGCGACGTCAAGGGCGGCGGCCTGGAGGACTTCGCGGTCGAGGTGAACGACGGCGAGGTGGTGCTGGACATCATCCACCGGCTCCAGGCCACACAGGCCCCCGATCTGGCCGTGCGCTGGAACTGCAAGGCGGGCAAGTGCGGTTCGTGCTCGGCGGAGATCAACGGACGGCCGCGACTGATGTGCATGACGCGGATGTCCGTGTTCACGCGCGAGGAGACGATCACCGTCACGCCCCTGCGCGCGTTCCCTGTGGTGCGCGATCTCGTCACCGACGTCGGATTCAACTACACGAAGGCGAGGGAGGTCCCGGCCTTCGTACCGCCCGCCGGACTGGCGCCCGGCGAGTACCGGATGCAGCAGGAGGACGTCGACCGGTCGCAGGAGTTCCGCAAGTGCATCGAGTGCTTCCTGTGCCAGGACACCTGCCATGTCGTGCGTGACCACGAGGAGAACAAGACCGCCTTCGCGGGCCCGCGCTTCCTGATGCGGGTCGCGGAGCTGGACATGCACCCGCTGGACGCCGCCGCCGACACGGGACTCGACCGCAAGGCGACCGCCCAGGACGAACACGGCCTCGGCTACTGCAACATCACCAAGTGCTGCACGGAGGTCTGCCCCGAAGGCATCAAGATCACGGACAACGCGCTGATCCCGCTGAAGGAACGCGCCGTCGACCGCAAGTACGACCCGCTGGTGTGGCTCGGGTCGAAGATCGGCAGGCGCCGGACGTAGCGCACGCGGGGCCGGACCGGAGCCTGCGGGAGCCGGCGGCCGCGGGCCCGGCTCAGGGCCGGCCGGGTCGCTGCGCCGCCATCTGGAACACGTTGCCCAGCAGGAACAGGCCCATGCCCGCCATGGCGAACGAGGTCATTTCGACGTCGGGGCCGTGGAACGGGCCGAGGAACATGAACAGGGTCATCCCGACGCTCGCCGTCACCGCTCCGTAGCCCCACAGCTTCGGACGCAGCACGCGGTGGCGGCCCAGCGGCATCAACCAGCCCGTCGTGATGGCCACGATCCCCAGCGCCGCGAGAGCGACCACGGCCAGCACGGCCGCCGCCACCAGATACGGGTGCATCGCTCCCCCTTCCTCCGGCGCGCAGGAGAAGCACGCCGTCGCGTGGGCGGGCCGGAGCGCACCCACGGACCGATCATGGCAGGCGGGCGTCGGGGCCTCCAGAGCCCCTGCGTCAAGAACGCGTACGGATCGGCGGCCGCGGCGAGAGCAGGGCCCGTCAGCGCACCCAGCCCTCCCGGTAGGCGGTCCAGTCGGCCTCGGTCGCCGCGAAGTCGACGTAGAGGGCGAGGCCGAAGCGGTCGCGGTGGCGGTCCGTGCGGGACAGGCCGAGGCGCGCGCCGCGCACGGCCGCGGTGACCGTCTCGGCGGACTCGTGGTGGCTCATGTCGTCCTCGTGGAAGAACGGCAGGCCCATCAGCAGGTCGGTCGACTTCGGGGTGACCTCCAGGGCGAGCGAGGTCTGCTGGGCGACGTAGCCGCCGTACAGGCTCTCCATCGGAAGGGCCGTGTCGTACGACATGAGGGCGATCTGGTCGACCCGGCGGGCGACCTGTCCGAAGTACCACTGGGACCACCACTTGGGGTGGTTCGTGAGGGAGCCGCGGACCGCGTGGGCGGCCGGCAGCGGGTCGATCTGGTGGGCGGCGACGGAGAGCGGGACGTGCCGGGAGCGGGTCACCTCACGCAGGTCGTCGAGGAGGGAGAGGTAGTCGCGGTTGCCGGAGTGCAGGGGCTCGAAGTCGAAGTGGACGCCGTCGAATCCGGCCGCCAGGATCTGCCGGGTGGAGCCCACGACCGCCTTCCGGGTCCCCGCCCGCTCCATGCGCAGCCCGTTCGGCCCCTCGCTCGCCAGCGCGTCGCCGAGCCAGGCCTGCACACGTACGCCGGGCAGTTCGCGGTGCACCGCCGCGATCAGCCACGCGGCCCGCGGGTATGCCGTCCGCGGCAGGGTCCCGTCGTGCTCCAGCGGTCCCGCGTGCACGTACAGATCGCGTATGCCGGTGCTCCGCAGCCGCGCCGCCAGCGAGGTGACGTCCGCGTCCTTCTTCCGACCGTCGACCCAGGCGTGCCCCAGCCAGAGGGCGTCACGGTTCCTCGTCGCGGTCCCGGGCCCGGGGTCTCCGGCGTAGTTCACCCGCAGGGCGATGCCCGCGGCCAGGGAGGGCACCAGCAGGACGAGGACCAGCGCGAGCAGCGCGCGCTTGGGCCACCGCAGGCGCGGGTGCCGCCAGATCCGCCCGACGGGCCCGCGCCGGGTGCCCGCCCCGGACTCCGGGACGGCCCCGGGCGGCTCCTCGGTGGCGTGCCGCGGGGCCTCGGCGGGCCCTGACGGGGGCTCTGCCCGGCCCGCCGAGGTCTCCGCGGGGGCGGACACGATGTGGGTGTCCGCGGGGTCCGGCGCGGGATCTGTCGCGGAGTCCGGCGCGGGATCTGTCGCGGAGTCCGGCGTGGGACCTGTCGCGGAGTCCGGCGTGGGACCTGTCGCGGGGCCCTGCTCGGGATCGGCCGCAGGACCGGTCACGGAGGCCGACGCAGGGGTGGGTGCGGAGGCCGACGCAGTATCGGGTTCGGGGTCCGGCACAGGACCGGGTCCGGGGTCCGGCACCGGCTCCGGCGCGCGATCGGGTTCGTGGTCCGGGGGCGCGGCGGTGGCCCGTGCGGCGGCCGGTGTCCCCGTGCCGGGCTCCGTCGGCGATGTCTCCGTCTCGGGACCGGGGCCGCCCGCACGGGCCTCGTTTCCGGAATCCGCCCGCCCAGTAGCCATCCCCCGTGCCCCTCCCGTACGTCCCCGTATCCCCCGTACCTTAGGTGCCCCCGCCTCGGCGCACCCCGGTCGCGTCTGCGCGCATGCGGCCATACGCTCCCAAATGTGACGTCGCCCCTGAGCCGAAGCCGGTCGCGCCAGGCCCCGTCGCACATAGCCGTGCGGGTGGCGCATGCCGCGCTCGGGGGGCTCATGGCGGTGGGGTGGCTGGTGCTGCCCCTGGTCACGGAGGACGGCGGGGCGCCGTTGACCGCGGCACGGAACGCGCAGGGCACCGACGGGGTCGTGGCCCAGGAGACGGCGGTCGCGGACGGACCGGACGGGACGGCCACCGGGGACCTCGTCCTGCCGCTCGTCGCCGTCGGCACCGCGGCGGCGCTGGGGGCGTACGGATACGCGCGGCGCAAGCAGCGCGCGAGGACCCGCACGACACCCGGCGGGCACCCGGCCGGACTGACGTCCGTACCCGAACTCGACCGGCAGATACGGTCGTTACTCGTGGACACCGACGACTGCGTCCGCACGAGTGCCGAGGAACTCGACTGCGCCAGGACGCAGTTCGGCGACGCGGCCGTCGAGCCGTACACGGGCGCACTGGCCGGTGCGAGGTCCGAGCTCGCGGCGGCCTTCGGGCTTCGGCAGCTGCTCGACGAGACGGGCCGCGGCGCCGAGGACCGGGGCACGCTGGAGGAGATCCGGTCCCACTGCGGCGACGCCGGGCGACGGCTGGACGCGGAGGCGGCCGGGTTCGACCAGCTGCGCGGCCTGGAGCACGACACGGCCACCGCGCCGAGGCTCGCGGAGACCCGGTTCCGCGCGGTGGCGGCGCGCACCCCGGCCATGGAGACGACGCTGGGCGAGCTGCGCAAGCGGTACGGCCGCTCCGCGTCCGCCCCGGTCACGGGCCACCGCGAACACACCAAGGAGCGGCTGGTGTTCGCCACCATCCGTCTCAACCTCGCACGGCAGTGCGCCGACCGGGGCAAGGGCGGCAAGGCAGCAGCCTTTCTGCGCGCGGCGGAGGGCGCCCTCGGCCAGGCCGCCCTGCTCATCGACGGGGTCGACCGGCTCGCGCGGGAACTGGGTTCGGCGGAACGGCGGTTGCCTGCCGCACTGGACGCACTGGAGGACGATCTCGCCGAGGCACGCGGTCCGCGCGCCGACGGGGCCGTCGGTGGGCTGCCCGTGCGGGTCGCGCACGCCGAGGCGCTGCTCACCGACGTGCGCCGGGAGATCACGGCCGGGCCGTACGATCCGCTCGACGCGCTGCGGCGGGTCGCCGAGGCCGGCGTGGTCCTCGCCGAGGCGTGTGCCGTGCCCGGGGAACGTTTCCGCGCCCTGCGCGACGACGCCCTCCTTCCGGCCCGTGCGGCGGTCGGTGCCGCGGCGGACTTCGTGGCCACGAACCGGGGGGCGGTCGGCTGCGCGGCGCGTACACGTCTCGCGGCGGCCGAACAGCTCCTGACGGCGGGGGCCTTCGCCCTCGCCGAGGTGCGCCGGGCCGACGCGCTCGCCCGGGAGGCACGGGACCTCGCGGAGCGGGACGTGCGGACGCACGGCAACCCCGCCGGTGGGTACGAGGGCGCCGGGGTCGGCGGTGCCGTGCTCGGCGGCGTCCTGCTGCCCGGCGCTGCCGGTCCCGCGTGCTTCGGCGGTCCCCGCACCCGGGGCCGGCGGGCGGTGCGTCCCGACTGACGCCGGGTCCGTGCCGACGACCCGCCGGGAGCCTCGGCCCGTCGCGCCCCGACGGCGGGGGCAGTTGCCGGCCGCTCCGCCTCAGAACAGGCTCAGGAGCGCCTCCGCCGGGTCCACCAGGCCCGATTCACCGTCCGGCAGGGGGAGTTCGAACCACACCGTCTTTCCGCGAGGGGTTCGCCTGGAGCCCCAGGCGGCGGACAGCAGGCCGACGAGCTGAAGGCCCCGGCCGCCCTCGTCGGTGTCCCGGGCACGGCGGCGGCGCGGCTGCACGAGGCCCGCGTCCCAGACCTCGCACACCAGGGTGCGGTCGAGGAGCAGCCGGAGTCTGATCTCCCCCTCGCCGTACCGCAGTGCGTTGGTCACCAGCTCGCTGACGAGGAGTTCCGTCGTGTCCACGAGGGGCTCCAGGTCCCAGGCCTGGAGCTGGGTGCGCGCGTACTCGCGGGCGCGGCCCACGCTGCGCGGCTCGCGCGGCAGCGTCCAGTCTCCGACGGACTCGGCGGGCAGCCCCTGAACACGTGCCATCAGCAGGGCGATGTCGTCCTCGCCGTGGTGGGTGTCGAGGGTGTTGAGGACGTGGTCGCAGACGTCCTCCAGGGGGCGGGTGGGGTCGGTCAGGGCGCCGACGAAGGCCTGCAGGCCCTCGTCGAGGGGATGGTCGCGGGATTCGACCAGCCCGTCCGTGTAGAGCGCCAGCAGCGCGCCCTCGGGGAGTTCGACCTCGACCTCCTCGAAGGGCTCCCCGCCCACGCCGAGCGGCATCCCGGGCGGCACGTCGAGCATGAGCGCGCTCTCGCCGGGTTCGACGAGCACGGGCGGCAGATGGCCCGCGTTGGCGAAGGTGCACCGGCGCGTGACGGAGTCGTAGACGGCGTACACGCAGGTCGCGAGGTACACCTCGGAGAGGTCGGCGTCGCGGGGCTGACGGGCCGTGCGGGTGGCCTGCTGCACTCCGCCGGGGGTGCCGAGGCCGCGGGCGATCTCGTCCAGCGCCGAGAGGACCTCGGCGGGTTCCAGGTCCAGCAGCGCCAGCGTCCGTACGGCGGTGCGCAGTTCGCCCATCGCCACGGCGGCGCGCAGCCCGCGCCCCATCACGTCACCGACGACCAACGCGGTGCGGTGACCGGGAAGTTCGATCACGTCGAACCAGTCGCCGCCCACCTCGGTCGCCGCGTTGCCCGGCAGATAGCGGCACGCGATGTCCAGGCCGGACGCCTCGGGGTCGCCCGGGGGCAGCAGGGAGCGCTGGAGGATCAGCGCGCGCTCGTGCTCACGGCGGTACAGGCGCGCGTTGTCGATGCAGACGGCGGCACGCGCGGCCAGCTCGATCGCGAGCGCGCGGTCGCGTTCCCCGAACGGCTCGCTGCCCTTCGTGCGGGAGAACTGGGCGAGCCCGACGACGGTGTCGTGGGCGACCATCGGGACCGCGAGCGTGGACTGGATGAGGCCGCCCTCGTCGGCCGGGATGTTCTGCGGCCGCGCGGTGCGCAGGGCGTCCGCGCAGGGCGAGTTGAAGGGGTAGTGGTGGACGGCGCCCACGGCCACCGGTGCGGGCCCGCCGACGAACGGCGCGTCGGCGACGGCGCTGGCGAAGGCGACACGGCGGAGTTCGGCGCTGCCGTCGGCCAGGCCCGGCGGGGTCTCGTCGCCGGCCAGCAGGCCCTGGTACAGGTCGACCGTCGCCAGGTCGCAGAACCCGGGGACGACGACGTCGAGGAGTTCGCGTGCGGTGGTCTCCAGGTCGAGGGAGTTGCCTATGCGGGCGCCGGCCTCGTTCAGGAGGGCGAGATTGCGCCGGGCGGCGGCTGCCTCACGGGCGGCGGCGCGGCGGGCGGTGATGTCGGTTCCGAGCCAGGCGATGCCGATGGGGCGCCCGGTTCCGCTGTGCACGCGATACAGGTTGACGGACCAGTGGCGGCGTTCGTCGGACCCGGGGACGTGGCCGGTGACGTGCATGTCCGTGATGGAGTCGCCGGTCTCCAGGACGCGGCGCAGGGTCGCCGAGACGCGTTCGGCCTCCGCGTGCGGCAGGTAGTCGTGGACGCCACGTCCGCGGTGGTCGTCGACGGTGCCGCCGAAGGTCGAGGCGAACCGCTGGTTGGCGCGACGGACGTGCAGGTCGGTGTCGATCAGCAGGAAGCCGAAAGGAGATTGACCGAAAATCGCCTGCGAGGCGGCGAGGTCCGTCTCGATCCGGCGGAGGGTGCGGACGTCCACGACGATGCACACGGCGGCCCGCTCGCCGTCCTCCGTCGTGGTGGGCATCACATAGACCTCGGCGAGCCCCTCGGCGCCCTCGCCGACGCCGTCGGGGTCGGCGTCGAGGGGGTCGGGCATCCGGAACGGGACCACACCCGTCCACTCGCGGCCGTCCAGGATCTCCGCCATCTTGCGCTGCCCGAACTCACGCCGGTCGGGGGTGACGAACGCCTCGATGGGGTCCATGCCCACGGCGCGTTCGGAGGAGATGCCGAAGAGCTGTTCGGCGCGCAGACTCCACTGGTCGATCAGCCCGTCGGCACCGATGGAGAAGGAGGCGACCTTGATGTAGTCGTACATCGAGCCGGGCGGGCTGCTCTGCCACATGGTGTCGCCCGCGGAGTCGCTCTCGCCGGGCGTCGTACGCAGGGAGTCGTGCGCCTCACCGACCGCGGAACCGCCCTGGTCCCGGACCTCGCTCCGGGGGGCTTGCTCGCTCCGGGAGCCTTCCTCGCTCCGCGCCCCGCGACGGTCGGCCTCCTCGGCCCTCGCGCCGCTCCGGGAACCGTCGGCGGCCTCCGTCCCGCCGGGCGTCGCGCGCCGGGGGGCGCTCACATGGTGGCCCCCGTCGGGCGTCTCGCGCACGGAGTCGTTCCCCGAGTGGCCCGCAGGATCGCCCGACGCATCAGCCCTCGCGCCGTCCGACGGGTCCTCGGACTCCGTGGCCTTCGCTGGTATCTCGCTCACGCGAACCGTCCCCTCCAGCTCACCGCGTCCGGCACCGGTCACCGGAGGCGGCTGCCCGCAGTATCCAGCACTACGGCGCCGCACAACACGGTGTTCACGATCACAGCAGGGTCCCGATGGTTTTTGGACCCGCCGCGACATACTCCCAGTCTTCTAACCAGGTCGCGCCCCCTCGAACCAAAGAGTCCGGCAAGCGCCAGTGGCCTGAACCATACGGTCGCATCCCGCCGCGTCCGGACGCGCCCCGCCCGCCCCGCCCGGCCTGCTCATGGGGCCGCTCGACGGGGGAGGGTCCGCCGGCGCTCAGCCGGGTACCGCGAGTTCGAACCAGACGGTCTTGCCGGCTTCCGCGAGGCGGGTGCCCCAGCGCCGCGACGATCCGGCCACCAACTGGAGTCCGCGGCCGCTCTCGTCCTCGGCGTCGGCGGTCCGCTCGCGCGGCGGTTCGGGCAGCGGGTCGGACACCTCGACCAGCAGGGTTTCGCCCGGCAGCCCGTCGGGGCGGACGAGCCGCACGCCGATGGGACCGGTGGCGTACCGCAGGGAATTCGTCACCAGCTCGCTGACCAGCAGGGCGGCGATGTCACCGAGCGAGTCCAGCTCCCACGTGCGCAGCTGGCTCCGGACGACGGCGCGTGCCGTACGGACGGCACCTGGCTCCGCGGGAAAGGTCCACTCGGCGCAGTCGCCTTCGGTGTCGATCACGCCGATCACTTCCCAGGCCAGCAACCCATGTCCGGTTTCGTGGGGTTAATGGGCACATACCCGATATCCGGGACGGCTTACCGCCCACGGAGGCGCACTGTGGCACGAACGGCGTACGAGCCGGGAAACCCGTTCCGCCCTTTCCTTACGCCATTCGTACGACGCGTCCGCCGCGGCGACCGGGGCACGGCCGGGGCACACCGGCACGTCCGCGCGCCGGGCCGTCACGCCCGCGCGTCCAGCTTCTGCAGCGCGCCCTTCACCGCCGGCACGTCCTGGTCCAGCCAGTCCACGTCCCAGATCTCGTCGGGAGTCAGCCAGCGCAGCTCGTCGTGGTCCTCCAGGGGCCGGGGCTCTCCGGAGAGCAGCCGGGCGGTCCACACCCGCAGGACGTATCCGGGCTTCAGGGGCCACTCGCCGGGGATCCGCTCCAGCGGTTCCGCCTCCACGCCCAGCTCCTCGCGCAGTTCGCGTACGAGCGCGTGCTCGGGGGTCTCCCCCTCCTCGACCTTGCCGCCCGGCAGCTCCCAGCGCCCGGCCAGCTCGGGGGGCGCACTGCGGCGCGCGGCGAGCAGGCGTCCGCCGCCGAGCAGGGCGGCTCCGACGACCACGATCCGTTCCGTCATGCGCCGGAGCCTACGGGAGCGCCGTCCCGGTCACCGGCTTCCGTTCTGTCCGATGCGCTCGACCCAGTAGAGCTGCTTGTGCCCGCGATCGTCGAGGCTGTCCGCGATCTTCTGGGCCTCCGCGCGGGTCGCGTACCTGCCGACGCGATAGCGATTGCCGTTGTCGTCCTGTCGTATGACGAGCCAGGGAAGAGTGATCGTGCCGTCGTTCATCGCGCCCCTCCACTTCCCGCCCCGGGCCCCCGTCGTGCTCCGCCCTCTAAGGAAACCGCAATCCGCATATGCCCGAGCCTACGCCTAACCTTCACGCAGCGAATACGGCTTTTCACAAAGAGGTACGCAACCAGCCAATAAGGGAGCCGGGACCGGGGGGCGCGCGCCGTCGAACGCGCTGTCGGCCGCTCCTGGTGCGCCGTGGAGCAGGGCGAAGTCCGGTCCCGGCACGGCACTTGAGAAAGGCCAGATTCCAACCGGGCTTCACGGGGTGGTCATTTGGCGGCCGGCCTGGTCGGCGCGGCAGCCCCGTCACCGCGGTGGCCACCAGGCGCTCCTCGCCCCGGAAAACCCGTCCGCAACAACGTCCGCAGGCGCCCCACCCCCCTTCACTCCCGGGCCGAATCCGGGCACTTCGCGCGACGGCATCCCGCCCCGCGCCGGTCGGTCCGCATGCCGGCTCTCCTCCCCCGGACCCACCGCCGGTCGGTCCGTGCGCCGGCACGCCCGGCCCCACCGCCGGTCTGCATACCGGCGCCCGGCCGCCGCGACGTGCCGTCCGCGGGCGACGGGGCGGGGCCCGCCCGCCCGTCCCCCGGCAGACCCGTCCGGCTCGCCGCCGGAACGGCGCCCGCTACTTCACCGGCAGGTGATAGGCGATCCGGTACCGGTCCGCAGGGACGACGACGTCGGCCGTCTCGACCGGACGTCCCGACGCGTAGAACGTCCGCTGGATCACCAGGACCACATGCCCGGGGACCCCGCCCAGCGCGAGCAGCTCCTCGGCGAGGCCCGGGCGCGCTCCGACCTCCTCGGTGACGTTGTCCACGATCACGTCGATGGCGGCCATGCGCTCGACCACGCCCATGCCGCCGAGCGGCCCCTCCTCGGGGAGCATGACGGGGGTGCGGCCGGTGACGGCGAGGGGTTCCCAGGACGTGGAGAGCATCATCGCCTCGCCGCCGTCCCGATAGACGTAGTGCGTGCACATCACGCGGTCGCCGGGCGGGATGGACAGCCGCTCGGCGATCGCGCCGCTCGCCTCGACCTGCCGGCTGTGGGACTCCCAGGTGCCGCGCGCGGCGAGGTCGGCCTGCTCCTGCCGGAAGGGGGTCGCGCCGCTGTCCGGGCGGTACCCGGAGCGGGCCACACGGCGCGGCACCGGGCGCTCGCGCACATAGGTGCCCGAGCCGGAGCGGCCCTCGACCAGCCCTTCGGCCATGAGCACCTTGCGGGCCTCCAGGGCGACGGTGTCCGAGACGCCGTACTCCTCGCGGATTCTCGCCTGCGAGGGGAGGCGGGTGTGCGGTGGCAGCGAACCGTCGACGATCTTCTTGCGGAGATCACCCGCGACGCGCAGATACGCCGGCTGCTCACCGAATGTCACTTAGCCGCTCCCATCAGGTTGTACAGACAGCAACAGCGTGGCAACCGTGGGTTGTGCCATGCAAGCAAAGGCCAGAGAATCACTCGATGTGATGACGAGATCTGTACAAGGGCTTTACGCAGGCACTTTCTCCCCGCTATAGCCGCCGTCACACCTCCATACCGGTGCCACTTCCCGCGCCGCTTCCGTCGCCGCCCTCCTCGTCGACCGCCGGCGGTGTGGTGGCGAGGCCCAGAGCCTTGCGTGCGGTGACCGTCTTCTTGGGATCGATGAGCTTCATGGCCTTCTCGTAGTGGGCGTAGAAGGCCTCGGCGTCGTCCGCCTTCGCCGCCTCGGCCCACTCCTTCCGCGACCGGCCGATGTCCTCGACCAGCGCGGCGACCGGCTTCCCGGCGGCCGGGGCGAAGGTGTGGCCGCGGAGCCGGTCCGACTGCCGGCCGAGCGCCTCCGCGACGTCGGCCGCCCACTTCTTGTGGCCGGGCAGGTCGTCCTCGACGTACTCCTCGTCGGGCGCCGCCTCCATCGCCCTGTTGAGGATCTGAGCGGCCCCCAAGTAGGCGTACTGGTCGGGATCGAGCGTCAGGGAGTCCTTGCGCAGCGAGCCCGTCAGGCTGCCCTTCTCGTCGGTGTTGCCGAACAGGCAGGTGATCTCGCGGTCGCCGAGGCGCCAGCTCTGCGAGGTCGGGGTGAAGTAGTACACGTCGACGTCGTCCGGGACGGCCCAGGTGTCCATCGCGTAGCTGTCCTTCAGCGCGTAGCACCGCTGATCGGCGGTCTCGGTGATCGAGCTGTCTCCCGGGTAGCCGCCGCTGTCGTGCAGCTCGAAGTCCGCGAACACCTCGGCGTCGTGCTCGCCCGTGCAGGGCACCTTGTCGACGTCGTACGCCATGCCCTCCAGCGCGCCGCCGGGCGCGTCGAAGCACTCGCCCTTCTCGAGCGAGAAGGCGGCGCCGCCCCCGTCGTTCGCCGCGTCGCGGAAGCCGTCCCAGAAGTCGCGGGCACCGCCGGTCGCCACCGCGACCGCGAGCAGCACCACGCCGATCGACGACATCACCATGCCGCCCACGGCCATGCCCCGGCCGCGCTCCCCCCGCTTCTTGATCTGCGCGAGCGCCACGGCGCCGAGCACGAGACCGACGGCGGGCAGGAAGCAGAGGATGCCGAGCACGAGGGCGGAGATGGCGAGCCCGTTGACCGGCGCCGGACTGTTGTACGGGGAGTACCCCTGGCCCCACGACTGGTACTGCCCTGGGACTCCTGGCTGCGGATACGCGCCGGGCTGCTGGTAGGGACCCGGTTCACCGGCCTGCGGATACGCGCCCGACTGCTGGTACGGACCCGGCTCGCCGGCCTGCGGATGAGCACCGGGCTGCGGGTACACCCCGGGCTGCTGGTACGGCCCTTGGGGGTGCGAGGGGTACGCGGGGTGTCCGCCCGGCGGCGTCCCTGGAGGCGGGTACTGGCCCTCGGGCTGCTGCGACCCGGGCGGCGGGGGTATGGCCACGAGTTCCCTTGCTCCTAGTCCAGGCGGGATGGAACGTGCGTACGGCTGCCAACTGGCTGGGCGCATCGTAAGCGCGCGGCGGCCGGGCGCGGAACGCGGGCGTCCCGTTGCCCCGCCCGTCCTGCCACGGCCTCCCCGGCCACCGCATCTAACCTGCGGGCATGACTTCCTTGCCGGACTGTTTCTGCCCTGTGGACGGCACCCGCGTCCCCGGGGGTTCCCTCGCCTGGTGCTGCCCGGTGTGCCGCGGTCCGCTCGACCTCGACTTCGCACCGACCCCGGCACCCCTCAAGTCCCTGACGGGGCGGGTGAACTCGCTGTGGCGGTACACGGAGTGCCTGCCGCTGGCCGCTCCCTCGGTGAGCCTGGGTGAGGGCCGCACCCCGCTGGTCCCGCTGCGGGACGGCATCTCGGCCAAGCTCGACTTCCTGATGCCGACCCTGTCGTTCAAGGACCGCGGGGCTGTCCTGCTGGCCGAGCTGGCGCTGCGGCTGGAGCCCCGGCGGGTGCTCGCGGACAGCAGCGGCAACGCGGGCACCGCGATCGCCGCCTACTGCGCGCGGGCCTCGCTGCCCTGCACGGTGTACGTCCCCGAGGGCACCTCGCCGAAGAAGCTGGAGCAGATCGAGGCGCACGGGGCGCGGCTGCGCGTGGTCGAGGGCGACCGTGAGGCGACGGCACGGGCGGCGCGCGAGGACGCGGACGAGCCCGGCACCTTCTACGCCTCGCACGTCTTCAACCCGTACTTCCTGCACGGCACGAAGACCTACGTCCACGAACTCTGGGAGGACCTCGGCGGAAGGCTCCCCGACGTCATCGTGGTCCCCGTCGGCAACGGCACCCTGCTGCTCGGCGCCGCGCTCGCCGTGGCCGAGCTGCACGCGGCGGGGCTCGTGGACCGCCGGCCCGCCCTGTACGCCGTGCAGTCCGCCGCGGTCGCGCCGCTGGCGCACGCCTGGTCGAAGGACGCGGACGACCTGGTCGGCGTCACCCCCATGGCGCCCACCTTCGCCGAGGGCATCGCGATCCCGGCTCCGCCCCGGGCCCGCCAGATCCTGCGGGCGGTCCGGGACTCCGGGGGCACGTTCCTGACCGTGACGGAGGATCAGATCCGCCACGCCCAGGCGGATCTGGCCTCCCGCGGGCTGTACGTGGAGTCCACGGGGGTGGCCTGCTGGGCGGCCGTCCGGGAGGGAGCGCTCGGCGAGCGCTCGGCCGTGGTGCCGCTGTGCGGGGCGGGACTGAAGACGGGGCCGGCGCGGGCATGACGCACGGCGGCCCGCGCCGCGGCCGGAACGGCCCCTCGGGTGAGCGTCCCGGACCGCCGCCGGATGCGCTCCGCGCGGCACAGGGCAGTGCGAGCCCGTACCGCCGCCGGAACAGCTCCCGGGCGAACGGCCCCTGCCGCGGCGGGATGCGCTTCGCGCGACACGGGCGAATGCGAGCCCGTACCGCCGCCGGACACCCTCCGCGCGGCACGGGGCGGTGCGAGTCCGCGCCACCCCCGGAATGACTCCTCGGGTGAGCGGCTACAGCCGCCGGCCGCGATCCGCGCGGCACGGGGCGGTGCGAGTCCGCGCCACCCCGGAATGACTCCTCGGGTGAGCGGCTACAGCCGCCGGCCGCGATCCGCGCGGCACGGGGCGGTGCGGGCCCGCGTCGTCGCCGGCTGCGCTCCGTCCGTGGGACGCCCCGGCGCGCGTACCGCTGCCCGGCCGGTGCGCGCCGCATGGTCGGACGGTGATCACCCCGCGCCGCCTCGTCCCGCTGCTCGCCGCCGCCCTGCTGCTGCCTGTCCCCGCGGCGTCCGCGGCCGACGGGCTCCGGGGCTGCGCGGAGGGCGACCCCGCCTGGTCCCCCACCGCGACGACGATCGACCCCGCGGACAGCCACCACCCCTACGTCGGGAACGGCTACCTCGGTGCCCGCGTCCCGCCCGCCGGCACCGGCTACGCGGCCACCGGCGAGAGGACGGGCTGGCCCCTCTACACCCCGCGCTACGACGGCGCGTTCGTGGCGGGGCTCTACGCCCGGGGCCCGGAGAACACGGCCGGCCGCGAGGCACTGGCCGCGCTGCCCACCTGGACGGGCCTCGACATCCGCGTCGGCGACGAGACGTACGGCGCGGGCAGCCGGACCTCGCACTACCGCCAGACCCTCTCCCTGCGCTGCGGATACGTGCGCACCTCCCTGACCTGGACGACCGCCGACGGCCGCCGCACCGACCTGACGTACGACGTGCTCACCGCCCGGGACTCCCCGCACACGGGGGCCGTACGCCTGCGCCTCACCCCGCACTGGGACGGCGAGGTCACCGTCACCGACCGCATCGACGGCCGCGGGGCCCGCCGCCTCACGCAGACGGGCACGGTCCGCTCCGGCCACCGCACGACGGGAGTGACGTTCCGTACGGACGGCACCGCGGTGGACGGCGCGGTCGTCTCCACGCTGGACGCCCCCCGACGCCCCCGGCGGGCCGCCACACACGGCACGCTCGGCGCGGACCGGCCGGCGACGTTCCCGGTCCGCGCGGGCCGCGCCGCCGACGTCACCAAGTACGTAGGCGTCGACACCGCGCTCACCGCGCACGATCCCCGCGACGCGGCCCGCAGGGCCTCGCTGCGCGCCGCGGACCGCGGCTGGGACGCGCTCGTCACGGCGCACACCGCGGCCTGGCGCACGCTGTGGAGCGCGGACATCGAGGTGCCGGGCCACCCGGACATCCAGCTGTGGACGCGCTCGGCGCAGTACGGCCTGCTGTCCGCGCTGCGGGCCGGAGCCCGCGACAGCGTCGCACCGGCCGGGCTGACGAGCGACAACTACGCGGGCATGGTCTTCTGGGACGCCGAGACGTGGATGTTCCCGCCGCTGCTCGCCACCCGGCCCGAACTCGCCCGCCCCGTGGTCGAGTACCGCTACCGCACACGCGGCGCGGCGGCCGACAACGCGCGCAGGACCGCCGTCCAGGGGCTGTTCCATCCATGGACGAGCGCGCGGCACGGCCGGCTGTGGACCGAGTGCCAGAGCTGGAACCCTCCGCACTGCCTCACCCAGAACCACCTCCAGGGCGACATCGCGCTGGCCGTCTGGCAGTACTACCTCGCGACCGGGGACCGCGCGTGGCTGCGCACGCACGGCTGGCCGCTGCTCAAGGGCCTCGCGGAGTACTGGACTTCGCGGGCCACGGCGAACACCGACGGCTCCTACTCGGTCAAGGGCGTCGCCGGACCGGACGAGTACAGCAACGGCGTCGACGACGGCGTGTACACGAACGGCGTCGCGGCCACCGCCCTGCGCGCCGCGACCCGCGCGGCGGCTCTCCTCGGCACACCCGCCGCCCCCGAGTGGGCCGAGGTCGCGGGCAGGCTGCGCATGCCGTACGACCCTGCGCGCAAGATCTTCCTCCAATACGCGGGGTACGACGGGTCACGGATCAAGCAGGCGGACACCGTTCTGCTGATCTACCCGTTGGAGTGGCCCATGCCCGAGGGTGCCGCGTCCGCGACCCTCGACCACTACACGGCGCGCACCGATCCGGACGGCCCCGCGATGACCGACTCGGTGCACGCGATCGACGCGGCCGCGATCGGCGAACCGGGCTGCGCCGCGTACACCTTCCTCCAACGTGCCTACCGGCCCTTCGCCCGCGGCCCGTTCGCCCTCTTCTCCGAGGCGCGCGGCGACAAGGCGGGCGCGGGCGACACCCTCGCGGGCTCCCCGGCCCAGGACTTCCTCACCGGCAAGGGCGGCTTCCTCCAGATCTTCACCCACGGGCTGACGGGCCTGCGGCTGCGCGAGGACGCCCTGCGTCTCGATCCGCTGCTCCCGCCCCAACTGTCCGCCGGGGTGCGCCTGTCGGGCCTGCGCTGGCGTGGCCGTACGTACGACGTCGCCATCGGGCCCACGACCACGACCGTCCGGCTGCGCTCCGGCGCCCCCTTCACCCTGGAGACGCCCGAAGGGCGCCGCACGCTCACCGGCACCACCACCCTCAGGACCCGCCGCCCGGACCTCGCCCCGACCTCCGACCTCGCCCGCTGCCGCAAGGCGACGGCCACCTCGTCGGAGCCCGGCCTCTATCCGGAGGCGGCGGTGGACGGCAACGCGGCGACCGCGTGGGCGCCGGACGCCGACCGGGCCTCCCTCACGGTCGACCTGGGACGCGTGACCCCGGTCGGTTCCGTCCGGCCGAGCTGGACGACGCGGCCCGCCTCGGCCCGTGTCGACGTCTCGGCGGACGGGCGTGCCTGGCACGCGCCCGACGGCGGCGCGGCCCGGTACGTACGCGTGAGCGTGCGGGGACCGGCGGCGCTCGCCGCATTGGACGTCCGGCGCTGACGGCGGAACGGGGGACCTGAACCGACCGGGGCCTGGGGGCCTAGGGGCCTAGGGAGCCAAGGAGCCTAGGGGCGTTCCTTCTCCAGGAGTGCGACGCACCGGCCGACGAGGCCGACCAGCGTCGCGCGTTCCTCGTCGGTGAACTCGGCGGCGAGGGCGCGCTCGACCCGCACCGCGCGGGCGTCCGCGTCGGCGAGGACGGAGCGTCCTTCGTCGGTGAGCCGGGTCTCCAGGACGTTCTTGTGCCACTCGTGCGGAGTGCGCTCGATGAGCCCGCGGTCCTGGAGGTTCTTCAGGACCGTGTTCATGGTCGGGGGCGTGACCGCGCACAGGCGGGCCAGGGCCGCGGCCGAGATGCCGGGGTTGGCGCCGAGGTGGAGCAGCGCCGAGTACTGGGCGACGGTCACGCCCGCCGGTTTGAGGACCGCGGTCTTGGTCGCGTTGAGAGCCTGTTCGGCCCGCTTGAGGTGGGAGCCGAGGCGCTCGGACACGGGCATGGACGTCATCTCCGCATGGTAGCGGCGCACCGTACAGGCGATATGAAGGTGAGCATCCACCCATCAATAAATACATTGACGATGATTAGAGCTCTAACATAGATTCGCATGCGTCGCTCGCAGCCGGATGCTCGTGCCCGTTGCCGCTTGCTCCTCGCCCGTTGCTCCTTGCTGCCAGCTCCTTGCTCGTGCCGTCGAATTCGAGAAGCCGACCGAGAGGCACCGTCGTGTCCCGTCCGATCCAGCACCCTCCGCTTCTGGACCACACCCGTCACACGCTTCAGCAGACCCCCTCCCGGCAGCCCTCCTCGCTGCCGCGCCGTTCGTTCCTGGCCGCCGCCGCCTCGACCGTGGCCGCGGTCGCCGTCGCCACTCCGGCCTCGGCCTCCGCGCACCGAGCCTCCGCCGCGGCCCCCGCTCGCATCTCCACCGCCTTCGCGCTGCCCGGCGACGGCGTCTATCCCGAGGGCATCGCGGCCGACCCGCGGACGGGAGACCTGTATGTGGGCTCGTACACCACCGGCGCCGTGTACCGGGCGGCACCCGGCCGTCGCACGGCCGAGGTCTTCCTGCCCGCCGGCGCGGACGGCCGGAACACCGCGAACGGGCTGAAGGCCGACGCGGCGGGGCGCCTCTGGGTGACCGACTCGACCGCCGGCGTCGACGTGTACGACCTGCGGACCCGCGCGCTGCTGGCCCGCTTCGACGTGCCCGGCGACGCGCCGTGCTTCGTCAACGACCTGGCGATCGCGGGGGACGGCAGCGTGTTCCTGACGGACAGCGTGCGCGAGGTCGTCCATCGGGTCACCCCGGCCGACCTGGCACGCGCCGTGGCGCGTGGGGGCCGCGGCGAACTCACCGTCGCGTACGACCTCGGCGGCGTCGTGGCACCCCACCCCGCGGGCACCTTCACCCTGAACGGCATCGTCGCCCGCGGCCGCCACCTGTTCGTCGTCGACATGACCGCGGGCGCCCTCCACCGGGTTGACCTCGTCGACGGTTCCGTACGACAGGTCACCCTGCACGGGGGCGACCTGGTGAACGGCGACGGCCTGGAACTCGTGGGCGGCACGCTGTGGGCCGCCCAGAACAGGACCGACACCGTCAGCCGCTGGCACCTTTCGGCGGACGGCACCTCGGCCCGCCTGGAGCGGAGCGTCACGGACCCGGCTCTCCAGATCCCGACCACCCTCGTCCGCCACCGCGGCCGCACGCTCGTCGTCCGCTCCCAGTTCGACAAGGGCGGGCCGATGGGGCCGGGCACACCCGAGACGCCCTTCACCGTGGCTCAGGTGCACGGGATCTGAGTCGCACGGGATCCGAGGGGCACGGGATCCGAGGGGCACGCGATCTGAGGGGCACGCGATCTGAGCAGCACTCGATCTGAGGAGCACTCAGCCTGCGGCGGCCAGCCGCCGTTGCTCCTCCTCGACGATGCGCCGGGCCAGTCCACCGTCCGAGACGTCGACCGCGTCCGGGGTCGCCTCCGCCGTGTCGCTGCGACGGGCGTAGGCGTCGAACAGGCGGTCCTTGTCGCGCAGGATGTGCAGGAGCCGGTCGTCCACGCTGTCCGCGGCGAGCAGTCGGTGCACCTGGACCGAACGGACCTGCCCCATGCGGTGGGCACGGGCCACCGCCTGGTGCTCCAGGGTCGGCTTCACCTGCGGTTCGCACAGCACGACCACGGAGGCCGCCTGGAGATTGAGGCCGACGCCGCCGGCCTCGATCTGGCAGAGCAGCACGGCGTGCCCGTCCGCCGCCGCGAACTCGTCGACGAGCCGCTGGCGCCGGGCGGCGGACACGCTCCCGGTGACCGGCCCGAACACGCGACCGCCGTCGGCTCCCCGGCCCGGCCCGCCGTCCGGGGCCGCCGAACCGGCCCCGCTTTCGGGGGCGGACCCCTCGCAGGTCGCGCCGGCGTCGTCGTCCAGAGCCTCCCGGACGGTGGCGAGCACGTCGCGGAAGTACGAGAACACGACCACCTTCAGCCCGTTCCCCGCCGCCTCGGAGACCAGTTCGCGCAGCCGCTGGAGCTTCGCGGACCCCTCCGCGTCCGCGTACGCCGCCCTGCGCATCGCCATGAAGTTCCCCGCCTCGACGGCCTCCCGGTACGCCTGCCGGTCGGCCGCGCTGAACTCCTCCCACTCGTCGACGTGCAGCAGCGCGGGGAGTTCGGTGAGCACGTCCCGCTGGTTGCGACGCAGATAGGCGGGGGCGACGGAACGGCGGAAGGCGTGCGGGCCCGCCGCCGCGCTGCTGCCGTCGATCTCCGGCAGCAGCTCGGGGCGGAGGTGGCGCACAAGGGTGCGGAACTCCTCGACGCGGTTCTCCATCGGTGTGCCGGTGAGGAACAGGACGCGGTCGCACCGGCCGGTCCAGGCCGCGACGGCCCGGGAGCGGCGGGTGTCCGGGTTCTTCACGTAGTGCGCCTCGTCGACGACGAGCATGCCCGGCGCCGCGCCGTCCGGTGCGGGCAGCGTGTGCAACACGTCGTACGTGGTGATCGCGACACCGCCGGTCTCCCGCCACTCGGCGTACGCGTCCTGCCGGTCCGCGCCGTGCACCGGGAGCGCGCGCAGCGTGCTGCGCGCGCGGATCTCCCTGGTCCAGTTGATCAGCACACTGGCCGGGCACACCACCAGGAAGTGGCTGTCGCCCTGCCCCGCGAGATGGGCGAGCGCCGCGATGGCCTGGACGGTCTTGCCCAGCCCCATCTCGTCGCCGAGGACGACCCGGCGCTGCGCGAGCGCGAACCGGGCGCCGAAGGACTGGTAACCACGCAGCGAGACCCGGCGGTGGGTGTCGTCGAGCGGCTGCGCGTGGACGCGCTCGGCGATCTCGGACGGCAGGAAGCCCTCGGCGGCCTCGACGTCCCCCGCTCCTCCGGGACGGTCGGAGATCGCGGCGAGCTGGCTGTAGTACTCCGTGGAGCGCAGCTCGAAGTCGACCCACGCCTCGATGTCGGAGGCCGGTTCGCGCAGCAGGTCGGTGGCGGCCTGCGCGAGCAGCAGGCGTACGTCCCTGGCGACGGCTTCCGCGGCCAGTTCGCGGATCTCGGCGACGGCCGCGAGCGCGTCCCGGCGCCGGCTGCGCCCCGCGAAGGCCATGCGGAGCCGTCCGCCGGCGGGGCGGGCGGCGGGCAGCAGCACCCCGAGCCGCCCGTCGAGCCGCCGGGCCGCGTCGACAGCCCGGCGCAGCTCGGGCCCGGCCTCGACCAGCCGGCCCAGGGCCATGACCAGCGCGGTGGTGCGGGGCTCGGGGTGGTCCACGTCGATCCGTACGGACACGGTCTCCTCGACCGCGCGGGCGATCTGCCGGGCGGCGGCGAGCGCCTGGTCGGCGGTCTGGGCACCGACCCCCGGGATCTGCCGCAGTTCGTAGCGGCTCGCCTCGTGCACCGCGCGCACCGAGCCGAGGCCGGCCGCCTCGACCGCCGCGAGACGCAGTCGCCCCTCGGTGACGTCCTTCAGTCGTGAGACCGGGATGGACTCCAGTTCCTGGGCGACGAGTTCCGCACGGAGCGGCGCCAGGGCGGTACGCACCGCCTCGACGGCGCGGGTGTGGTCGGCGAGGACGGTGCGTGCGGCCTCGTACAGCCCCTCGCCCTCGGCGAGCAGCTCGCGCGCCGCGCGCCCGACGGTCGGTGGGCCGCCCGCCGCCGCTCCCGCCTCGCCCCTCGCCATGACACCCCCCGCGCCTGCGTCCCCACCGCTCCGTACGCACCGATGCGCGCATCCTTCCACGCGGTGCCGACAGAGATCAGCCTGGACCTCGACAGGCTCACCCCGCCGAGGCGCACGTAGGGTCGGCGTCGACGGAACGCGGAAAGGGGCCGGGCTCGCGGGAGCCCGGCCCCTTTCCGCTGCGCGCACCCGACGGTCGTCGGCGCGCGGCGGGCGTTCGGTCAGACGTTGAAGCGGAACTCCACCACGTCGCCGTCCTGCATGACGTAGTCCTTGCCCTCCATGCGGGCCTTGCCCTTGGCGCGGGCCTCGGCGACCGAGCCGGTCTCGACGAGGTCGTCGAAGGAGATGACCTCGGCCTTGATGAAGCCCTTCTGGAAGTCGGTGTGGATGACACCGGCGGCCTCGGGGGCGGTGGCGCCCTTCTTGATCGTCCAGGCCCGGGACTCCTTGGGGCCGGCCGTCAGGTAGGTCTGGAGGCCGAGGGTGTTGAAGCCGACCCGGGCGAGGGTCGCGAGACCCGGCTCCTCCGCGCCCACGGACTCCAGCAGCTCCATGGCGTCCTCCTCGTCGAGCTCGGCGAGGTCCGCCTCCAGCTTGGCGTTGAGGAAGATCGCCTCGGCGGGGGCGACCAGGGTGCGCTGCTCGGCCTTGAAGTCCTCGTCGACCAGCTCGTCCTCGTCCACGTTGAAGACGTAGAGGAACGGCTTGGTGGTGAGCAGGTGCAGGTCGTGCAGCAACTCCTCGTTGCCGGAGCCCTGGACGATGCCCGCGGAGAACAGCGTGTCGCCCTTCTCCAGGATCTCCTTCGCCGCCTCGACGGCCGCGACCTTGGGGGCGATGTCCTTCTTGATGCGCGACTCCTTCTGGAGGCGCGGCAGGACCTTCTCGATCGTCTGGAGGTCCGCGAGGATCAGCTCGGTGTTGATCGTCTCGATGTCGTCCTTGGGCGAGACCTTGCCGTCGACGTGGACGACGTTCTCGTCCTTGAAGGCGCGGATGACCTGGCAGATCGCGTCCGACTCGCGGATGTTCGCGAGGAACTTGTTGCCCAGGCCCTCGCCCTCGGAGGCGCCGCGCACGATGCCCGCGATGTCGACGAAGTCGACGGTCGCCGGGAGGACGCGCTGCGAGGCGAAGATCTCGGCCAACTTCGTGAGCCGGGTGTCCGGGACGCCGACCACGCCCACGTTGGGCTCGATCGTGGCGAACGGGTAGTTGGCCGCGAGCACGTCGTTCTTGGTCAGGGCGTTGAACAGGGTCGACTTGCCGACATTGGGCAGACCGACGATTCCGATCGTGAGCGACACGTTGCGACTTCCCGTACGTGAGGATGGTGTGGAGTGCGGACCGAGCCGTGTGGCCCCGGACCTTCCTGGCCGGCATGACCGACGTGGCGATGCGCGGGCCGATCCACCAGTCTACGGCGTGCCGGGGGCCCGGACCGGCGGCGTATCGAACGCTTGGCCAAGCTCTTCTCATCGGCGTGTCTGTGGGGCCATTCGGCACATAAACCGACCTAAGTTGGTCCAGTGGAGCAACACAGGACGCGTCCCCCTCAGTACAGGCCGCGGCGCGGCATGCCCGTTCCGGCGCAGACGGGACGTGGCGGGGCCGACGCGGTCCGGCGGACCGCGCCCGTGGTGCGACGGCCCCCGCCGCCCCGGGCCCCCGCGGCGCGGCGCATGCCGAACCCCCGGCTCACGGGGCTGGGCACCGGGCTTTTCTGCGGCGTGACGATGTTCGTGCTGGCCTGCCTCGACCAGTTGCTGTTCGGGGCGTCGATGGTGCTGTACGGGGTGCTGTTCCTGCCGGTGTGCGCGCTGACCGCGGTGTGGGTGCGGCGGGGGGACCTGGTGACGGCACCCGTCGTCGTTCCCATCGCCTTCACCTTCGGGCTCCTGCCCGTCGCCGACGACAGTGGCGGCGGGCTCGCGGGCCGGTTCATGGGCCTGGTCACGGCGCTCGCCCTCCAGGCGGGCTGGCTGTACGGGGGGACGCTGGTCGCGGGTCTGATCGTGACCGTCCGCAAGGTGCGGCTGATGAGCCGCCGCGCGGCGCAGCGGCGGGCGGCCCGCCGCCCGGTCTGACCCCGCCGGGCCCCGGGCGCGTGCCGGGTCCGGCTCCTCCGCCGGCCGTGAACCAGGGGGATGCCAGGTCAGAGTCCCTCAGTCCCCCTGGGCGACCCGACCCGGGCGCATCCGCGGGCGGAGTCCCGCAGCACCGTCGGCGACCCGAACCCGGTCGCACGATCGGTCCGGGTCCTTCACAGCCCGCCGTGAACCCGTCGCACGCCCGGTCCGAGTCCCCCGCCTGCCTCTCCGGGCGACCGCCCCGGGCCCGGGCGGGCGACCGCGGGTGTCAGCCCCCGGCCTTCGCCGCCCGCATCGCCGCCCCGACGATTCCCGCGTTGTTCTGCAGCTGCGCCGGGACGAGCTCCGCCTTGATCCCCTCGATCAGGTGCAGGAACTTGTCCGCCTTGCGGCTGACACCGCCGCCGATGATGAAGAGCTCGGGGGAGAACAGCATCTCCACGTGGGCGAGGTACTTCTGGACGCGGTGCGCCCACCGCTCCCAGGAGAGGTCCTGGTCCTCCTTGACCTTGGTGGAGGCCCGCTTCTCCGCGTCGTGGCCGCCCAGCTCCAGGTGGCCCAGCTCGGTGTTCGGGACGAGGTCGCCGTCGATGAAGAGGGCGCTGCCGATGCCCGTGCCGAAGGTGAGGAGGATGACCGTGCCCTGGCGGTCACGCCCGGCACCGAACTGCATCTCGGCCACGCCGGCCGCGTCCGCGTCGTTCAGCACGGTCACCGGGAGGCCGTCCAGCCGTTCGCCCAGGAGGGTCCGCGCGTCGGTGTCGATCCAGCCCTTGTCGACGTTCGCCGCCGTACGGATGGTGGCACCGCCGGTGACCACGCCGGGGAACGTGATGCCGACGGGGCCCGTCCAGCCGAAGTGGCCGACGACCTCCTTCACGCCGTCGGCCACCGCGTCCGGTGTCGCCGGATGCGGGGTCAGCACCTTGTAGCGCTCCTGCGCCAGGTCCCCGCGGTCAAGGTCCACAGGGGCGCCCTTGATCCCGGATCCGCCAATGTCCACGCCGAAGATCTGCATGGCTCTACGTTACGTCGTACGACGGACAGTCACTCCGCGGAGGGACCGGTGCCCGTGCGCCGCTCCACGAGGGCCGCCGCCTCCGCGCGCAGGTCGCGGCGCAGTTCCTTCGGCAGCGAGAAGGTGATGGACTCCTCGGCGGCCTTGACGATCTCCACGTCCTCGAAGCCGCGCTGCGACAGCCGCTCCAGGACCTGCTCGACCAGGATCTCCGGGACGGACGCGCCCGAGGTGACACCGACCGTGGTCACGCCGTCCAGCCAGGCCTCGTCGATCTCGTCGGCGAAGTCCACGAGGTACGCGTCGCGCGCGCCCGCGAGCTTGGCGACCTCGACGAGCCGCTTGGAGTTGGAGGAGTTCCGGGAGCCGACGACGATCACGAGGTCGGCCTCCGCGCCCATCTGCTTCACGGCCAGCTGGCGGTTCTGCGTGGCGTAGCAGATGTCGTCGCTGGGCGGGGAGATGAGCTGCGGGAACTTCTCCTTGAGCGCGTCGACCGTCTCCATGGTCTCGTCGACCGACAGTGTGGTCTGGGACAGCCAGACGACCTTGGACGGGTCGCGGACCTCGACCTTGGCGACGTCCTCGGGGCCGTCGACGAGGGTGATGTGGTCGGGCGCCTCACCGGAGGTGCCGATGACCTCCTCGTGGCCCTCGTGCCCGATGAGCAGGATGTCGAAGTCCTCGCCCGCGAACCGGACCGCTTCCTTGTGCACCTTGGTGACGAGGGGGCAGGTCGCGTCGATCGTGGCGAGCTTGCCGGCCGCGGCCTCCTCGTGGACCACGGGGGCGACGCCGTGCGCCGAGAACATGACGATGGACCCCTCGGGGACCTCCGCCGTCTGCTCGACGAAGATCGCGCCCTTCTTCTCCAGGGTCTGCACGACGTACTTGTTGTGGACGATCTCGTGGCGGACGTAGATCGGGGCCCCGTACTGCTCCAGGGCCTTCTCGACGGCGATCACGGCGCGGTCCACGCCCGCGCAGTAGCCCCGGGGGGCGGCGAGCAGGACACGGCGGCCAGGCGAAGCAGACATGCCCCCCATCGTAAGGCCGCGTCCGGCGGGTCGGAGATCGCCTCCTTGGGGAGACTGGTGGAGAGCCGGGAGGGGTGGGACAGGCGCGACCCTCGGGAGAGACGATGTCCGACACGCGGACCGCCGCGGACGCCGCCGGCGCCGAGCAGGGACTGCGGCGCAGCCTCGGATTCCGCGATCTGGTGGTCTACGGACTGCTGTTCATCGCGCCGATGGCGCCGGTCGGTGTCTTCGGGACCCTCGACGCCAAGTCGCACGGTGCCGTGGCGCTGGTCTACGTCGTCGCCACGGTCGCCATGGCGTTCACCGCGTTCAGCTACGCCCAGATGGTGCGTGTGGTCCCCCAGGCGGGGTCGGTGTTCGCCTACGCGCGCGCGGGGCTGGGCAGGAGCGCGGGGTTCGTCGCCGGGTGGATGGTGATGCTCGACTATCTGCTCATCCCCGCGGTCGCCTACCTCTTCTCCGGGATCGCGATGAACGCCCTCGTCCCGGGGGTCTCCCGGTGGGTATGGACGGCGCTGGCCGTGGTCGTGACCACGGCGCTGAACCTGTGGGGGGTGCGGACGGCCGCCCGGGTCGGGTTCCTGGTCCTCGCGATGGAGATCGTGGTCCTGCTCGTGTTCGTCGTCTCCGCGGTGGTGGTGCTCGGGCGGGACGGGGCCCACCGCGGCTGGCTCTCCCCGCTGTCCGGTGACGGTCCGCAGGGGGCGTTCGCGCTGTCGGCGGTCGTCGGTGCGGTCTCGGTCGCGGTCCTGTCGTACCTGGGCTTCGACGCGATCGCCACGTTCGCCGAGGAGGTCACGGGCGGCTCGGAGAAGGTGGCCCGCGCGGTGCTGTTCTGCCTCGCTCTGGCGGGCTTGCTGTTCGTGGCTCAGACGTATCTGGTCGCGCTGCTGGAGCCGCTGTCGTCCGCGCAGCTGGCCGCCGATCCCGGGAAGCAGGGGTCGGCCTTCTACGACGCCGTGGACTCCTCGGTCGGCGCGTGGCTGCACAACGTGGTGGCCGTGAGCAAGGCGATCGGCGCGGCTTTCGCGGCGCTCGCGGGGCAGGCCGCGGCCGGCCGGCTCCTCTTCGCGATGGCCCGCGACCGGCGGCTGCCGCGGGTCCTGGCCCGGACGGACTCCGGTGGGCCGCGGCCGGCCCTGCTGTCCGCGGCGGTCATCACGCTGGTCGCCGCGGTCTGGGCGGCGCGGCGCGACGACGGCCTGGACAAGCTGGTGTCCGTGGTGGACATCGGCGCGCTGACCGCGTTCACGCTGCTGCACGCGAGCGTGGTGGGCTGGTTCGCGGTACGCCGCCGGGGTGGGCCCGTGGTGTGGTGGCGGCATGTCCTCGTACCGGTCGTGGGGGCGGCCGTCACCGTCGCGGTGGTCGTCGAGGCGTCGGGGGCGGCGCAGGTGGTGGGGGTGGTGTGGCTGGGGGTGGGGCTGGTCGTCCTGTTCGTGCAGCGGGGGCGCGCGGAGCCGGGGGGTCCCGTCCCGCCGGGCACGCTCCGAGGAGCCTCGGACGGTTCGCCCGGGCGGCCGTGACGGCCCGGCTCCAGCCTGGGGCGGCGGGAGTTCTGGCGGTCCGCCGGCGGCGCCTGTCCGGTGGGTGGGTCGGGTTCGTGCCGGTGAACCGCCCGTTGCAGCCCTGGTGCGGAGCGGTACTGGTAGGACCTCGGTGGGTGCGTGGCGCCGTCCGCAACGGGCATGTGATTCACCGGCACGGCCCCTTCCGTGAGAGGGCGACCGCGGGTGGTGGAGGGGTGCGGTCCAAGGACCATGCCTCGGGACCGCATCTGATTCGACGGCTCAGCCGTAACGCCGACGGGGATACCGGGGGCGCTGTCGGTGGTGGCCGTTACGCTCGGGCGCATGGCTCTCAACACGTCCGCGGACGCCCCGCTGCCCGTCGGAGAGGTGTCGCGGCTCATCGGGGGATGGATCGACCGGCTCGGCGCCGTGTGGGTCGAGGGACAGATCACCCAGTTGTCGCGGCGCCCGGGTGCGGGCGTCGTGTTCCTCACGCTGCGCGACCCGTCGCACGACATCTCGGTGAGCGTGACCTGTTACCGCCAGGTGTTCGACGCCGTCGCCGACGTGGTGAGCGAGGGCGCCCGTGTGGTGGTCCACGCGAAGCCCGAGTGGTACGCGCCGCGGGGACAGCTGTCGCTGCGGGCCGCCGAGATAAGGCCGGTGGGCGTGGGTGAACTCCTCGCCCGGCTGGAGCAGTTGAAGAAGTCCCTGGCCGGCGAGGGGCTGTTCGCGCCCGAGCGCAAGAAGCCCCTGCCCTTCCTGCCGCAGCTCGTCGGGCTGGTGTGCGGGCGCGCGTCCGCGGCCGAGCGCGACGTCCTGGAGAACGCGCGGCACCGCTGGCCCGCCGTCCGCTTCGAGGTCCGCAACGTCGCCGTGCAGGGCGTCCACGCGGTGCCGCAGGTGGTGCAGGCCGTGAAGGACCTCGACGCCCTCGACGACGTCGACGTGATCATCGTGGCGCGCGGCGGCGGCAGCGTGGAGGACCTGCTGCCGTTCTCCGACGAGCAGCTCGTCCGGGCGGTCGCGGCGTGCCGGACGCCCGTCGTGTCCGCGATCGGGCATGAACCCGACACCCCACTTCTCGACTATGTGGCCGACCTGCGCGCGTCGACCCCGACGGACGCCGCCAAGAAGGTCGTGCCGGACGTCGGTGAGGAGTACGAGCGGGTGAGGTTCCTGCGGGACCGGGCCCGGCGCTGCGTGGCGTCCTTCATCGATCGCGAGGAGCGCGGCCTGGCGCACGCGCTGGCCCGGCCGTCGATAGAGGACCCGCACCGGATGGTCGACGAGCGGGCGGACCACGTCGCCTCCCTGCTGGACCGCGGGCGGCGCACCCTCGGCCACCTCCTCGACCGCGCCGACTCCGAGCTGACGCACACGCACGCGCGCGTGGTGGCCCTGTCCCCCGCCGCCACCCTCCAGCGCGGGTACGCGGTGCTGCAGAAGGCCGACGGTCACGTGGTGCGCGACCCGGAGGAGATCGCGGCGGACGAGACGCTGCGGGCGCGGGTCGCCGAGGGTGAATTCACGGTTCGAGTCGATGCATAGGGTGGGCGCATGACCAGCAAGGTGGACGAGGCGCTCGGGTACGAGCAGGCGCGGGACGAGCTCATCGAGGTCGTGCGCCGCCTGGAGGCCGGCGGTACGACCCTGGAGGAGTCCCTCGCCCTGTGGGAGCGGGGCGAGGAGCTGGCGAAGGTGTGCCGGCGCTGGCTGGAGGGCGCACGGGCGCGGCTGGACGCTGCGCTGGCCGAGGAGGAAGCGGAAGAGGGGGGCACCGCCGCCGACTCCGAGTGATCGACACCGACGGCTCCTCGGGGTCCGTCGGCTTCCTGTCACGGACGGAGCCTGTCGGGGCGCCGTCACCGTCACGCCGGGCGCGCCACGGAGTTGGCGGTCGGCGCTCTTCGTCGTCACGGCCGGCGCCGCGTCGCTGTCACAGCCGATGCGCCTCGCCGTCACGGTCGACGTCCTGGCGGCATCACGGCCGGCGCCCCTTCATCGCCTCGCCGCCCAGGTCAGACGGTGTTTCCTCACTCCATGGCGCGTGAAGCGGATCACCACACCCCGCTTTTGGTTGAAAATTAAACCTCCAACTCGTAGTGTCGGTGGCGCAAGAAGATCCCCCCGGATCGACCGCACGTACCGAGAAGGTTTTCGATGTCCCTCGTTCTTGACCCCACCGCACAGGACCTGCTGTTCCGCGAGGCCCGTACCGCGAACACGTTCACCGACGAGCCGGTGACCGACGAGCAGGTGCAGGCGATCTACGACCTGGTCAAGTACGGCCCGACCGCCTTCAACCAGTCGCCGCTGCGCATCACCCTGGTCCGCTCCCCCGAAGCCCGCGAGCGCCTCGTGCAGCACCTCGCCGAGGGCAACCAGGCGAAGACCTCCACCGCCCCGCTGGTCGCGATCCTCTCCGCGGACAACGAGTTCCACGAGGAGCTGCCGACCCTCTTCCCGCACTTCCCGGCCGCCAAGGACGTCTTCTACTCCGAGCGCCCCGCCCGTGAGGGCGCCGCCGCGCTGAACGCCGCCCTCCAGGCCGCGTACTTCATCATCGGCGTCCGCGCCGCCGGCCTCGCCGCCGGCCCGATGACCGGCTTCGACTTCGCCGGTGTCCAGAAGGAGTTCCTGGACGACGACCACACCCCGCTGATGATCGTCAACATCGGCCGCCCGGGCGACGACGCCTGGTTCCCGCGCTCCCCGCGCCTGGAGCTCGACCAGGTCGTCACGACCGTCTGATCCGGCACGTAGGGCGCGTACCCCGACCCCGTACGCGCACGAGAAGGGCCCCCGGCATTCCGCCGGGGGCCCTTCTGCCGTCTCGGTGCGCACGGGGCGCCGACACGGGGCTCAGGAAGTGGCGAGCGACTGCGCCATCTTCGTCAGCCGGTCGAAGGACGCCGTCCCGGTCACCACGGTCGTGGAGCCCTTGCTCCTGAGCACGAGCGCGTCGTAGTGGTCGCCCTCGTAGCGCTCCCAGGTCTGGTCGCCGATGCGCTGGGTGCCCTTGGTCTGTTCGGCGCCCTGGCTGGCCGTCTCGATGAAGACGGCGGGCTTCTGAGTGGACTGCTCGACCGCCACGTACTGACCGTCGGGGTCGTGGAAGCCCAAGTGCCAGGCGTCGAACTCGGAGCCGTCGTACCGCACCGACGTCGCCTTCCACGTCCGGGGCAGGCCCTCGGGCGCCGCCACGGGATAGCTCGCCGCACGGCGCGCCGTCAGCAGCTCGACACGGTAGTCGACACGCTTCAGAGGGGGCTCGGAGTCGTCGTGCGGGATGAAGATGTAGATGATGCCCGCCATGAGCCCGATGAGGCCCAGGGAGATGAGCATGTCCCGGACCGACTGCTTGCCTTTCATACCTGCCACGTACCTATCGTCGCAGGTGCCCTGGCCTGCTCATCCGTGGGGCCCCCTGCTCATTTTGTCTGCCTGACGATAGAGTCGGGGCACACCCTCATCCGGCCGTCGTCGTATCAGAAAGGTGCGCTCCGATGACCGAGCATCATCTGCCGTCCGAACTCGAGGTCCCTTCCGAGGCCCCGGACCGAAACCTCGCCCTGGAACTGGTCCGGGTCACCGAGGCCGCCGCCATGGCCGCGGGCCGCTGGGTCGGCCGCGGCGACAAGAACGGCGCCGACGGCGCCGCCGTCCGGGCCATGCGGACCCTCGTCTCCACCGTCTCGATGAACGGCGTCGTCGTCATCGGTGAGGGTGAGAAGGACGAGGCCCCGATGCTCTTCAACGGGGAGCGCGTCGGCGACGGGACCGGACCCGAGTGCGACATCGCCGTCGACCCGATCGACGGGACCACGCTCACCGCCAAGGGCATGACCAACGCGATCGCGGTGCTCGCCGCCGCCGACCGCGGCACCATGTTCGACCCGTCCGCGGTCTTCTACATGGACAAGCTGGTCACCGGCCCCGAGGCCGCCGACTTCGTCGACATCAACGCGCCCGTCTCGGTGAACATCCGGCGGGTCGCCAAGGCCAAGCGGGTCACGCCCGAGGACGTCACGGTCGTCATCCTCGACCGTCCCCGCCACGAGGGGATCATCAAGGAGATCCGGGAGACCGGCGCCCGCATCAAGCTGATCTCCGACGGCGATGTCGCGGGCTCGATCCTGGCCCTGCGCGAGGGCACCGGCATCGACCTGCTGCTCGGTATCGGCGGCACGCCCGAGGGCATCATCTCGGCCTGCGCGGTCAAGTGTCTGGGCGGCACGATCCAGGGCAAGCTGTGGCCCAAGGACCAGGACGAGCGGCAGCGGGCCATCGACGCCGGTCACGACCTGGACCGCGTGCTGACCACCGGCGACCTGGTCTCCGGCGAGAACGTGTTCTTCGTCGCGACCGGCATCACCGACGGCGAACTGCTGCGCGGGGTGCGCTACCGCTCCGAGACGGCGACGACCGAGTCGATCGTCATGCGCTCCAAGTCCGGCACCGTCCGCCAGATCAACTCCGAGCACCGGCTGAGCAAGCTGCGCGCGTACAGCGCGATCGACTTCGACCGGGCCAAGTGAGCGCCACCGTATGAGCGGCGCCGGGTGACCGGCGCCGCCCCGGCACCCGAAGCAGCCGTACGGACGCGGTCAGGCGGTCGTACGGACACGAGTGCAGGCGGGTCTGCGGGCCCGCCGGAAGCGGTGGTACAGGCGCGAAAGAGGGCGCCCTCCGTGCGGGGAGGGCGCCCTCTTTCGCGTCCGACGGACCCGGGCGGGCGGCTTTGGCCCGCGAGGGCGGGCCGCCCGGTCACGGTCCCGGCTAACCGGCGGCCGCTATCCTCCCCGTCGCGCGCGCGGCCTTCTTCAGTTCGAGATCGCGGCGGCGACGCCGGGCGAGCACCACACGGCGCTCGGCGGCGGTGAGGCCGCCCCACACGCCGTAGGGCTCGGGTTGCAGGAGCGCGTGTTCGCGACACTCGACCATCACCGGGCAGCGGGCACAGACTCGCTTGGCCGCCTCCTCACGGGAGAGCCGGGCCGCGGTGGGCTCCTTGGAGGGGGCGAAGAACAGGCCGGCCTCGTCTCGGCGGCACACGGCCTCCGTGTGCCATGGCGCTTCCTGATCCCTGTCCCGCACGGGCGCCCGCGGGGCCGGAACGGCAGCTACCTGCAGGGACTGATGCGGCGGTTGCAGCACGGTCTACTCCTGACGACGGCTTCGCGAGCGTGCCGGGCGCCGCGGAAAGTCCCACAGCGCCCTCCAAGAGACGATGCAGCAAGGCCTACCCGCTGTGCGCGCGCCTATGCACTGAGTTCCGAAGCCCTGGAATTCTCGTGCGCGGCACGGGTGTCGGGACTGGACCAATACGCGGCCGGCGCCGTTGAATTCACAAGCGTCAACGGTCCAGATGCTTGCGCAAACCCCTGTCGACGCGGTCCGCCACACGCTCGCTCACGCGGCTGGTCACGCGGTCGAGAATGTCCGCGACGAGCTTGCCGCGCCTGGGCCGTGCCTCGACATTTCCCAGCACGGCGATTCCGTCGACATAGACGACCGGCGCGTGAGGATCGCCCGAATCCAGCGTGTCCACTTCGAAGTTGCCCAGTACGCCGCCGCCACTGCCGCGCAGCGAGACATTCTCCGGGACGCGGACCTCCACGTGACCGAAGACGGAGATCGCCTTGATCACGACCTGCTGGTACTCGAAGATCGCCTCGCTGAGGTCTATCTCGACGCTGCCGAAGATCGAGTACACGTGGATACGGCGGCCGGCGCGCCAGCGGCCCTTGCGGACCGCGGCGCTGAAGACCGCCACCACGTTCTCGTCGGCCTCGACCGGGATCGCGCCCGCGGCCGGGCGGTTGGGCGCGGAGGTGTACGCCGCGTTCGCCCGGGCCGCGTGGGCGGCGGGCAGGTCCTGGACGAAGCGGTCGAGCTCGCCCACGGTCTTGGTGGCGAGCACCCCCTCCACCCGCTCGGCGTGCTCCTCGGCGGTCAGGCGCCCTTCGGCGAGCGCCTCGCGCAGGATGTCGGCGATCCGGTCACGGTCGGCGTCCGAGGCACGGAGCTCGGACGGCTGCACGGCCGTGGCCGTGGTCGGCTTCGCCGCCGTCGGGGCGGTCGGGTCGGGGCGCTTGTGAAGGTCCACGACAGCAGCGTACCCAAACGCGATAGATCGCGACTAGGGCCTGTCCGGCAATTCCCGGCGTCGCCCGAAGGGCGGCCCGGCGGCGTCAGGTGCGTGCGCTCGGCGTGCCGGGCGCGGCCCCTCGTACGGGATGTACTCGGGGCCACGCCCGGTGCGGCGAGCGTGCGTGCATGGCGTCGCCGGGCAGGCGGGAATTGCCGGACAGGCCCTATCGAGGTGTGGGCGACTCTCGGTCGGGCGACGTCGGGCGACGTCGGGCAACTGAGCCCTACCTCACAAGCTCACCGTCCGAGCCAGGTTCTAGGCTGGTGGGCGCTGCCAATGGAGGCACGCCGCTGTCTGTCGAGTGAGGAATGGGCGAGATGCCTGAGTTCGCGTACACCGATCTGCTCCCCATGGGAGAGGACACCACCCCCTATCGGCTGGTGACCTCCGAGGGTGTCTCCACCGTCGAGGCCGACGGGCGCACGTTCCTCAAGGTCGAGCCGGAGGCGCTGCGCAAGCTCGCCGAAGAGGCCATCCACGACATCCAGCACTATCTGCGGCCCGCCCACCTCGCCCAGCTGCGCCGGATCATCGACGACCCCGAGGCGTCGGCCAACGACAAGTTCGTCGCGCTGGACCTGCTGAAGAACGCGAACATCGCGGCGGCGGGTGTGCTGCCCATGTGCCAGGACACCGGCACCGCCATCGTCATGGGCAAGCGCGGCCAGAACGTGCTCACCGAGGGCGGCGACGAGGCGGCCCTGTCCCGCGGCATCTACGACGCGTACAAGAACCTGAACCTGCGCTATTCGCAGATGGCTCCGCTCACCATGTGGGAGGAGAAGAACACCGGCTCGAACCTGCCGGCGCAGATCGAGCTGTACGCGACCGACGGCGGCGCCTACAAGTTCCTCTTCATGGCCAAGGGCGGCGGCAGCGCCAACAAGTCCTTCCTCTACCAGGAGACGAAGGCGGTCCTCAACGAGGGCTCCATGATGAAGTTCCTGGAGGAGAAGATCCGCTCGCTCGGCACGGCGGCCTGCCCGCCGTACCACCTGGCGATCGTCGTCGGCGGCACCAGCGCCGAGTACGCGCTCAAGACCGCGAAGTACGCCTCCGCCCACTACCTGGACGAGATCCCGGCGGAGGGCTCCGAGCTCGGCCACGGCTTCCGGGACAAGGAGCTGGAGGAGAAGGTCTTCGAACTGACCCAGAAGATCGGGATCGGCGCGCAGTTCGGCGGCAAGTACTTCTGCCACGACGTGCGTGTGGTCCGTCTCCCCCGGCACGGCGCGTCCTGCCCGGTCGCGATCGCCGTGTCCTGCTCGGCCGACCGCCAGGCCGTCGCGAAGATCACCGCCGAGGGCGTGTTCCTGGAGCAGCTGGAGACCGACCCGGCGCGCTTCCTGCCGGACACCACGGACGAGCACCTGGACGAGTCGTCGGACGTGGTCCGCATCGACCTCAACCAGCCGATGGACGACATCCTCGCCGAGCTCACCAAGTACCCGGTCAAGACCCGGCTCTCGCTCTCCGGACCGCTCGTCGTGGCCCGCGACATCGCGCACGCGAAGATCAAGGAGCGGCTCGACGCGGGTGAGGAGATGCCGCAGTACCTGAAGGACCACCCGGTGTACTACGCGGGCCCGGCCAAGACGCCCGAGGGCTACGCGTCCGGTTCCTTCGGTCCGACGACGGCCGGCCGCATGGACTCCTACGTCGAGCAGTTCCAGGCGGCGGGCGGCTCCAAGGTGATGTTGGCCAAGGGCAACCGGTCCCAGCAGGTCACGGACGCGTGCGGCAGCCACGGCGGCTTCTACCTCGGCTCCATCGGCGGCCCCGCCGCGCGTCTGGCGCAGGACTGCATCAAGAAGGTCGAGGTCGTCGAGTACGAGGAGCTCGGCATGGAGGCCGTCTGGAAGATCGAGGTCGAGGACTTCCCGGCGTTCATCGTGGTCGACGACAAGGGCAACGACTTCTTCAAGGACCCGGCGCCCGCGCCGACGTTCACGTCGATCCCGGTCCGGGGCCCCGGCCTGGCGTAGGACGCCCCGGGCGTCGTGACGGACGCGCGACGCCTGCGGCGTCATGAGGGACTCGCGCAGGGCCGCTCCTCGGGGGGTGGCCCTGCGCGAACGGGGGTCGACCGAAGGGGGCCGCTCCGTCGGAGCGGCCCCCTTCGGCATGTGCGGGTGAGAGCGGTCCTTCGCCGTCTCCGCGCTTGTGCGGGTGAAGGCGGTCCTCGGCCGTCTCCTGTGGACGGGTCCATCGCCGTCTCCGCCCGTGTCCAGGACGGGCGGCGTGCCCAGTGGCGTACGGCTGGTCCGCCCGGACGAACGCCCCCCGCCCCGCTGACCGGCCGCGATGGGAACACCCGTGGGCTCCGGGATGCTGTCCCCCATGGAGGTGTCGTCAATGACAGATGGCCAGGCGGAAACCGCGTACCGGACCGAGCACGACTCCATGGGTGAGGTCCTGGTGCCGGCCGACGCGAAGTGGCGGGCGCAGACACAGCGCGCCGTGGAGAACTTCCCGATCTCGGGGCAGCGGATCGAGCGGGCCCACATCGAGGCGCTCGCCCGGATCAAGGCCGCCGCGGCGAAGGTGAACGGCGAGCTGGGCGTGATCAGCAAGGACGTCGCGGAGGCGATCCAGGAGGCCGCCGCCGAGGTCGCGGAGGGCCGCTGGGACGCGCACTTCCCGGTCGACGTGTTCCAGACGGGTTCCGGGACGTCGTCCAACATGAACACCAACGAGGTCATCGCCACGCTCGCGAGCGAGCGGCTCGGCCGGGACGTGCACCCCAATGACCAGGTGAACGCGTCCCAGTCGTCGAACGACGTGTTCCCCTCCTCCATCCACATCGCGGCGACCGCGGCCGTGACCCGGGACCTGATCCCCGCGCTGGAACACCTGGCGACCGCGCTGGAGCGCAAGGCGCGGGAGTTCGCCGACGTCGTGAAGTCCGGGCGCACGCACCTGATGGACGCGACACCCGTGACACTGGGGCAGGAGTTCGGGGGGTATGCCGCCCAGGTCCGGTACGGGGTGGAGCGGCTGCGCGCCTCGCTGCCGCGGCTCGCCGAACTGCCGCTCGGCGGCACCGCCGTGGGGACCGGGATCAACACGCCGCCGGGGTTCTCCGCCGCCGTCATCGCGGAGGTGGCCCGGGCCACGGGACTGCCGCTGACGGAGGCCCGCGACCACTTCGAGGCGCAGGGCGCGCGGGACGGCCTCGTCGAGACCAGCGGACAGCTCAGGACCGTCGCGGTGGGTCTGACGAAGATCGCCAACGATCTGCGGTGGATGGCCTCCGGGCCGCGCACCGGGCTGGCCGAGATCGCCCTGCCCGACCTCCAGCCCGGATCGTCGATCATGCCGGGGAAGGTGAACCCCGTCGTCCCGGAGGCCGTGCTCATGGTCGCCGCCCAGGTGACCGGGAACGACGCCACGGTCGCGGTGGCCGGAGCGGCCGGGAACTTCGAACTCAACGTCATGCTGCCGGTCATCGCCAGGAACGTATTGGAGTCGGTCCGGCTGCTCGCCAACGTGTCCCGGCTGCTCGCCGACCGCACCGTCGACGGGATCGTCGCGCACCGCGAGCGGGCCCGTGAGTACGCCGAGTCGTCACCGTCCGTGGTGACGCCGCTCAACAAGTACATCGGGTACGAGGAGGCCGCCAAGGTCGCCAAGAAGGCGCTGGCGGAGCGGAAGACGATCCGCCAGGTGGTCCTGGAGTCGGGTTACGTGGAGCGCGGGGACCTCACCCTGGAGCAGTTGGACGAGGCGCTGGATGTCCTGCGGATGACGCGCCCGTGACGGCGCCCGCCTCCCCGCGGACGCCCGATGACGTGGCGGTTACGTCCTGGGCCGGCTGACGAGAACCGTGACGCGTGCAGCAGCGTCGTATGCCTGGGGCACCTAATATCTGTTCATGGCAGACGGTGGAGCGGTGAGGCGAGTGGGAGCGGGCGGGCCGGCGGAGCACTGGACCCCCGGCAGTCACATCCTGTGGCGGTACCGGGAGAACGCCGGCGCGCGCTTCCACATCTGCCGTCCGGTGACCGTCGTGCGCGACGACCCGGAGCTGCTCGCCGTGTGGATGGCCCCGGGCACGGAGTGCGTGAAGCCGGTGCTGGCCGACGGCACGCCGGTGCACGGGGAGCCGCTCGAGTCGCGCTACACCAAGCCGCGCTCGGTGCTGCGCGACCGCTGGTTCGGCACCGGGGTGCTGAAGCTGGCCCGGCCCGGGGACGCCTGGTCGGTGTGGCTGTTCTGGGAGCCGGGCTGGCGTTTCAAGAACTGGTACGTGAATCTTGAGGCGCCGCTGGCCCGTTGGGAGGGCGGGGTCGACTCCGAGGACCACTTCCTGGACATCTCCGTGCACCCGGACCGGAGTTGGCGCTGGCTCGACGAGGACGAGTTCGCGATGGCGCAGCGGGCCGGTCTGATGGACGCTCAACTGGCCGCGCGGGTGCGGGAGGCGGGCTGGTCGGCCGTGGACGTGATCAGGTCGTGGGGTGCTCCGTTCTCGGACGGATGGCAGCACTGGCGGCCGGATCCGTCCTGGCCGGTTCCCTTCCTGCCCGATGACTGGGACCGTACGCCCGCGCACGTGTCCTCATGAGACCCTTGATGCGCCCCCGTGGTACAACCGTAGGATCGTCTTCCGCAAGGGCGCACCGCAGCAACAACTCCCGCAGTACGAGCCGGGCTTGACCATATGTCATCGAGGGGCGGCAGGACGTGAGCGAGCGGTACGAGGGGCACGGCGGCGCGGCCCGTGGCGGACCGGACGGAGCGGCGGCCCGCGCGGCGCTGCCGTCGGCGTCCGGCGCGCGGTCGCGTACGGTTTCCCTGTCGGCGTCGTCCGGCACGGCGTCATCCGCGCGGCCCGCAAGGCTGCCTGACGCGGTGTCGCGCACGGCGCTCCGGTCGGCGCGGCCCGTCCCCGGCACGGCCGCGACCGTGCTCACCCTCGGGCCCGACCCCGACGACGCGCAGATTCCGTTCCTGGGGCACACATTCCGGGTATCGGGGCTGCGGGACGAACTGCACGCACGGCGCGCAGCCCCGGACGGATGGATTCGACACGCGTGACGGAGTACCCCACCTCGCACGAGCGCCGCCAGCCCGGTGCCGGCCGGCCGCCCGCCCCCGCGGACCCCCGCGGGGCACTCCTGCGTACCCCGGAACAGTCGTCATCCCTGCCGGGTGCCTCCGCGTTACCCGTCCAGTCCGCCCGCACGGGCGACGCGTCCCAGGGACCGGCCGCCGCCACGCCGTGCAGTCGGCGCGCCACGGGTCAGGTCTCGGCCGACGTCGACATGACGTCGTCGTCGGGCTCGTCCGGCACCGGCGCGTCCACACCGCCGCCCGCCTCCTCCGGTTCCGAACACTCCCAGCCGTCGGCGACCGAACCCGATGCGCACCGCCCGCGCCCCGCGCCGGAGGGCATCCCGGCCCAGCCGGCCGCGGAGCAGGACCGCCCGCCGCGCGCCCCCGGCGCCAAGGAGCGGCGCACCGGGCAGACGCTGCCGCAGGGCGGCCCGATGCCGATGCGCAGGGACGGCGACCGGCTGCGCTTCGTGGGTGCCGCGACGCGCAGGATCGCGCGCGGCATCGACCTCGACGAGATCGTGATGGGCCTGTGCCGGGCCACCGTGCCCACGTTCTCGGACGCGATCCTCGTCTATCTGCGCGACCCGCTGCCGGTCGGCGACGAGCGGCCCACCGGGCCCCTCGTGCTGCGTCTGCGGCGCACCGACCGGATTCCCGAGGAGCGGGACACCGACGGCGGCTTCATGCCGGCGCTGCGGCCCGAGCCGAGCGAGCTGTCGGCGATGACGGCCGAGCTGTGCGAGGTGCGCCCCGGCGGCGCCCTCGCCGAGGTGCTGCGCGGTGTCCGCCCGGTGTTCGCGGACGCGCCCGCCGCACGGGCGGCGCTGCCCGAGCTGCTCGGCGACGATCTGGTGGTGCCCGGCGGGCAGCGCGCGATCCTGGCCCCGCTGCGCGGACGCCGCAGGGTCATCGGCGCGGCCCTGTTCCTGCGCCGCCCGGAGCGTCTCGCCTTCGAGGCGGACGACCTGCTGGTCGCCGCGCAGCTCGCCACGCACAGTGCCCTCGGCATCGACAAGGCGGTGCTGTACGGGCGTGAGGCGTACATCGCCGACGAGCTGCAGCGCACGATGCTGCCCGAGACGCTGCCGCGGCCCACGGGCGTGCGGCTGGCCAGCCGTTACCTGCCCGCCGCCGAGACGGCGCGGGTCGGCGGGGACTGGTACGACGCGATCCCGCTGCCGGGCAGCCGGGTCGCCCTGGTCGTCGGTGACGTCATGGGGCACTCGATGACGTCGGCGGCGATCATGGGGCAGTTGCGGACGACCGCGCAGACCCTGGCGGGGCTCGATCTGCCGCCGCAGGAGGTGCTGCACCACCTCGACGAGCAGGCGCAGCGGCTGGGCACCGACCGCATGGCGACGTGCCTGTACGCGGTCTACGACCCGGTCTCGCATCGCATCACCATCGCCAACGCCGGCCATCCGCCGCCGGTCCTGCTGCATCTGGGCGGGCGCGCCGAGGTGCTGCGGGTGCCGCCTGGCGCCCCGATCGGTGTGGGTGGCGTGGACTTCGAGGCGGTCGAGCTGGACGCGCCCGCCGGGGCGACGCTGCTGCTGTACACCGACGGTCTGGTCGAGTCCCGGCTCAGGGACGTGTGGACCGGCATAGAGCAGCTGCGGGAGCGGCTGGCCGCCACGGCGCAGCTGACCGGGCCCGACCACCCGCCGCCGCTGGAGGCGCTGTGCGACGAGGTGCTCGACATGCTCGGTCCGGGCGACCGGGACGACGACATCGCGCTGCTCGCCGCCCGCTTCGACGGGATCGCGCCGAGCGACGTCGCGTACTGGTTCCTGGAGCCGGAGGACGCCGCCCCGGGGCGGGCCCGCAAGCTGGCCCGGCGTGCGCTGTCGCGGTGGGGCCTGGAGGAGCTGACCGACTCGGTGGAACTGCTCGTCAGCGAGGTCGTGACGAACGCCGTGCGCTATGCGTCACGGCCGGTGACGCTGCGGCTGCTGCGGACCGACGTCCTGCGCTGCGAGGTCGGTGACGACGTGCCGCAGCTGCCCAGGCTGCGGCAGGCCCGCGCCACCGACGAGGGCGGCCGTGGGCTGTACCTGGTGAACCGGCTGGCCAGGCGGTGGGGCGCGACACGGCTGAGCACCGGAAAGGTCGTCTGGTTCGAGTTGAACCGGGGCTGAGGGGGTACTCGCCCGGTCTCACCCCGGGGCGGCCCGGACCGGCACGGATGTGCGGCGCCGGGCGGCCGCCCCCGGTGCCGGGCCCGTTTTCCGGCGTCGGCATCCCCGTCGGCGCCGGACCGGTGCCGGACACGGTCCACATGTGGACCGGCTCGGTCCACATGTTGCCGACATTCCGTCGGCGGCGTTGACTGCTGGGGTGAGCGAAGCGACCTGACGACTCTTTTCCGACGGGAGGACGCTCGTGACGCAGGCACCCCAGAAGGCTCCGTACACCACGAACAACGTCGGGAATCCGGTGGAGAGCGACGAGCACTCGCTCACCGTCGGCCCCGACGGCCCGATCCTGCTCCAGGATCACTACCTGATCGAGAAGATGGCCCAGTTCAACCGGGAACGGGTCCCCGAGCGGGTGGTGCACGCCAAGGGCAGTGGAGCGTACGGATTCTTCGAAGTCACCAACGACGTCAGCCAGTTCACCAAGGCGGATCTCTTCCAGCCGGGCAAGCGCACCGAGATGCTGGCGCGGTTCTCCACCGTCGCCGGCGAGCAGGGATCGCCGGACACCTGGCGCGACCCCCGCGGCTTCGCGCTCAAGTTCTACACGGAGCTCGGCAATTACGACCTGGTGGGCAACAACACTCCGGTCTTCTTCGTCCGTGACACGATCAAGTTCCAGGACTTCATCCGCTCGCAGAAACGCCACCCGGCGACCGGGCTGCGCAGCAACGACATGCAGTGGGACTTCTGGACGCTCTCGCCCGAGTCGGCCCACCAGGTGACCTGGCTGATGGGCGACCGCGGCATCCCCAAGACGTACCGCCACATGAACGGCTACTCGTCCCACACCTACATGTGGATCAACGGTGCCGGTGAGCGGTTCTGGGTGAAGTACCACTTCAAGACCGACCAGGGCATCGACTTCCTCACCCAGGCGGAGGCCGACGAGCTGGCCGGCACGGACGCCGACGTGCACCGCCGGGATCTGTACGAGTCGATCGAGTCGGGGAACGCGCCGAGCTGGACGCTGAAGGTCCAGATCATGCCGTTCGACGACGCGGCGGACTACCGCTTCAACCCGTTCGACCTGACGAAGGTCTGGCCGCACGGGGACTACCCGCTCATCGACGTCGGCCGGATGACCCTGCACAGGAACCCCGAGGACTACTTCATCCACATCGAGCAGGCCGCCTTCGAGCCCTCGAACCTGGTCCCGGGCATCGGCCCCTCGCCGGACAAGATGCTGCTGGGCCGGCTCTTCTCCTACCCGGACACGCACCGGTACCGGATCGGCCCCAACTACAGCCAGCTGCCGCCCAACCGGCCGCACTCCCCGGTCAACTCGTACGCCAAGGACGGCCCGATGCGCTACGAGGCGTCGAACGCCGCCCGGCCGTACGCGCCCAACTCGTACGGCGGGCCCGACGCCGACTACGGGCAGTTCGGCGATCCGGCGAGCTGGGAGACCGCGGGCGAGCTGGTGCGCGAGGCGTACCGGCTGCACAGCGAGGACGACGACTGGGGACAGCCGGGCACGCTGGTCCGCCAGGTGCTCGACGACGCGGCCCGTGACCGGCTGGTGTCGAACGTCACCGGGCATCTGAAGGCCGACGTGTCGCGGCCGGTCCTGGACCGCGCGCTCCAGTACTGGCGCAACATCGACAAGGAGATCGGCGACCGGATCGCGCACCAGGTCAACGGAGGCTGACCCGGTTCCGTCCGGACGACGACGGCGCCCCGCCCTCCGCGCACCGCGGAGGGC